>NZ_JADPMR010000001.1:2469591-3086989 GCF_015686695.1 Vibrio nitrifigilis
TAAATTCGATATTTATCTGCTTGGTTGCGATCGTAAAATTATTTCTCCCTACCGCAAAGTTAAAGCGCGCAGCTACGCGCATGGCAGATAAGTCCATGTGGTTATGGGCAACAGTGAATACTGGTATTTTGGCAATGTCTAATCGAGTTGAATGGGATATTGATGGGTTAGACGTGTTAAAGAAAGATGGCTGGTACTTAATGATCAGTAATCACTTAAGTTGGACCGATATCGTTGTGTTGTGCAGCGTATTCAAAGATCGAGTCCCAATGCCAAAGTTTTTTCTAAAGCAGCAGTTGCTTTATGTGCCATTTGTTGGAATGGCTTGCTGGGCTTTAGATATGCCATTTATGCGCCGTTATTCTCGAGAGTATTTATTACGTCACCCTGAAAAACGTGGTCAAGATTTAGAAACAACACGTCGTTCATGTGAAAAATTCAAATATAACCCAACTACGGTAGTGAACTACGTGGAAGGCACTCGTTTTACCCCCATGAAACGTAAAAGCAGTCGTTCTCCGTATCAGCATCTTTTACAACCTAAAACGGGTGGTATTGCCTATACATTAGCGGCAATGGGAGATCAGTTTGAAAATATTATTGATGTCACTCTTGCCTATCCCGATAACCTTGATAAACCTTTTCGCGATATGCTGATGGGAAGAATGAAGAGAATTGTGGTTAAAGTAAACGTGCTGCCAGTCGATGAGCGAGTAACTGGTGATTACTTCAATGATAAGCCCTATAAGCGGCAATTTAATCAGTGGTTACACCAAGTGTGGGAACGAAAAGATGAAACGTTAAAGCGTATTCATAAAGACTGAACCATAAATCGAACAAAAAGGGAGCCAATGGCTCCCTTTTTGTTTAAACATTCAAGCTGAATTACAGTTTAGTAAGGTAATTCACAAGGTCGTAAAATTCATCAATAGACTTGATACTGCCCATTTTTACTAGGTATTTGTTGTTAACGACAACAGAAGGCACGCCTTGTAGGCCAAAGTCTTGGAAGTTTTTATCTGAACGACGAGCCATTGAATCAACGGCAAAGCTATTGAAAGCATCGTCGAACTTTTTACCGTCTACACCGTGGTCAACGAATATTTGACGTAGTTCTTCAACATTTTTTGGTGGCTTACGTAAGTCATGGATTTGCGCAAACATAACAGGAATCATTTTATCTTGTACATCTAAAGCAACCATGGTGAAAAAGGCTTTACTCATATTGAAACCCATGTTGCCACCCATGAATGATACATGGCTTTTCTCTAGTGTGATGCCTTTGCCAAGATGACTGTTAATCTTTGACATGATTGGCTCAAAAGCGTGGCAGTGTGGGCAGTAGAATGAGAAAAATTCTACCACACTAGGTTGTTCAGAATGGGGTTGATCAAGTTCAGTGTAATTCACCCCTGCTTTAAATTGAGCGGCGTGAGCCGATAGGCTTAACATTAGAGTTGCAGCAAGTGCAAACAGCTTTTTCATTATTTACTCCATTAATTCTTAACTAGCAGCTACCATTGAGGCATCAAAGACAGAGGTGCTTCTGCAAGTGCAAAAAGTTGCTCTTTAAAGGCCAACACTTGGCTTTCCCAATATTTCGGATCATTAAACCATGGAAAGGCAAGAGGAAAAGCAGGATCATTCCAGCGTTTTGCTAGCCAAGCCATATAGTGCACCATTCGTAGACCACGCAGTGGCTCGATTAGTTTCAATTGATTAACATTAAAATCGCAAAACTCTTGATAACCTTCAAGCAAAATATCAAGTTGTACCAGCTTATCTGCACGTTCCCCATTAAGTAACATCCAGAGATCTTGTATTGCCGGGCCATTACGAGCGTCGTCTAAATCAACGAACATTGGCCCATCTCGCCATAAAATATTGCCGGGATGACAATCGCCATGTAAACGAATAGGCGTGTAGTTATTATTCCAATGTTGTTCAATCTCTTTTATTAACATATCGAGATCATTAAAGAACGAGTTTTGTAGGTGTAGTGGAACAAAGTCAGCGTTTTGCAGAATTTGCTTGGGCTGATATAAGTATTCATCTAGGCCCAAGGTTGGTCGGTGAGTAAAAGGCCTTGTTGAGCCAACTTTGTGAATTCGCCCAAGAAAGCGACCAACCCATTCGAGCTGTTCTTCATTATCAACCTCAAATTGGCGCCCGCCGACGCTATTAAAGAGTGCAAAGCGGTAGCCTTGATATTCATGTAGTGTTGTGCCGTGAAAGATTAGTGGCGCTGCAAGAGGTATCTCTTGCTCTTCTAGTTCACAGGCAAACTGATGTTCTTCGAGAATTTGTGCCTCACTCCAACGATCCGGACGATAAAATTTCACTACGTAGCGGTGACGATCTTCATCGACAAATTGGTAAACCCGGTTCTCATAGCTATTTAGAGCGAGAAGTCCGGATTCAGCGCGAATGCCGATACTTTCTAATGCATACCACATGAAGTCTGGAGTGAGTGCATCGAAATTGAATGTGGCTTGAGTCATAAGGCTTTTATTCAAACATGAGTGTTGCCCTTATTCTAACCATGCTGAATGAATAATGCTTAATAAGTTTTGGTTGTGATAAATAAGAAGTGCTGTTGGGGTTGAGATATTAGTAAAGAAAAGCAGCTCATCGAGCTGCTTAGAGTGATGCTGGAAATTAATCAATGAGACCGCGAGCACGTAAAATAGCGGTTTTGAAATCTTCTTCGTAGTCTTTTTGAAGACCAGGAATTGCTGCAGTTTTATCGCTGTTTCGCATTTTTAAGTGGTAAATCAGAATATCGTCAGTGAGCTCTTCCAATGGTTTTTCAAATCCCGCTTCTTCAGCAAGTTTGATGAGAAACTGAACTAAGTTCATTTCAGAGTCTTTATCCCATTCGGGTTGCAGTAATTCGAGTAACTCTTCCACACGATGGCAAGTCATGGCTTTCTCCACAATTTTTGTAATGATTTTGTTTAAAGGTATCAAATTGTGTTGGGAATACCAATGAGGGATAAATAAAAAAGCGCAGGATCACTGCGCTTTTCAATTACGCTGCTTTTACTACTTTTGTTTCTGTTGGAGCGTGATAGACGCTGTGTTCAACAGGAGTAGCTGCAGGTGAGGTTTTTTTAACAACTGTTGTGTATGCGAAGCCGTTACGACGACGCGATGCACCACGGTTGGGTTGAGAAAACCTGACGGTTGCTGGTCGCATTCTTTTACCTAACTGTCAGGCACGTCCATTGCCGCAAATATCCCTAGATAACTACGAGTTGAGCTTCATACTGCGAAGTGGTGAAGGGTAGCTCATTGGCAAGTGCCGTTCCTTAATAGTTCCCTAGGACTTGATGTGAAATCACATCAACGCGAGAGTATCATCTTGCTCATAATTGGTCGATACTTGACCAGTATTTTTTCGACACATATACGACTAAAGATGTAGACACAAGTCATGTATAGCCTCATGTTTTGCGCAATTCAGCTTATTTTTACGCAAGCTGCTGATTACGAAGCGTGGTAATAATTTGTATAACAAGTTTGTTACTTTCGTATTGAGTTTTACCTGCTTTTATCGGTAGTATAAATTTTGACTCAATGATTGGAGGTGTATATGTCCTTACTGAAAAAGACCCTCTCAAGCTTTGGAATTGGTGCTGCAAAAGTAGATCCTATACTGCAGCAAGACGTGTTGTATCCGGGGCAAACTGTCGCTATCCATATCCACGTTTATGGTGGCGCCCATGAACAGCAAATCGAGCGTATTGAGTTAAAATTACGCTGTCGTTATATCGCTGAATCCCTATCAGAGACTGACGCTGACGTTATTCCTCTTGTCCAGCGCTCCACAGAAACTTACACCTTAGCTAATTGGTCATTACAAGAACCTTTTATGTTGTCTTCGGGTGAAGAAAAAAATATCCAAGCTCAAATCACCGTGCCGTGGAACACCCCGGTTACTATTGGCGATGCGAAAGTCTGGTTAGAGACATCATTGGGTGACTCTGAACAGTCTGATGTTCAAGATAACCAAGCGGTGACGATTAGGCCAGATTCATTGTTAGATGGTATTTTTGGTCGCTTGGAAGCGAAAGGGCTCCGTCTACGCCAAGCAGAATGTGAAGCAATGGATGGTATCGCTTTCCCATTTGTGCAGGAGTTTGAGCTTATTCCCACCGATGGTCCATACCATGGTTTGGTTCGAGAACTAGAGATAATTACGTATCGTGACCAGAATACCTTACAAGTATGGTTAGATGTGGATCGCCCACAACGAGGAGAGCAGACGATGCTGGCTCGAGAAGTTGAAATGGGAAATTACCGAACACACCTAACTTTCTCCAATGCATCTTTGCCTGAAGATGCAGCGCAACAAATTCTTACGGTATTAGATCAATGTGAGCTAGAAGTTGAATAGCCGATTAGTGCGGTTAAAGTTCACGGATTGTTAACACACTCAGCTTACATGTGTAAGCTGAGTGTGTCATACTCACATTACGCCCAATAACTCTTAAGTAAAAATGGTAAGAGAGAAAGTAAAAGGTGCTTATGTCGAGTTCTAATTATAGCCTTAAAGAAGAAATAGCTAACGCGCTGAGCCATGGTCTAGGTTTGGTGCTAGGCATTGTCGGTTTGGTGTTATTACTGCTCAAAGCCATTAATCATAGTGCCGATGCATTAACCATTACGAGTATGAGTATTTATGGTGGCAGCATGATTGCTCTATTTTTAGCGTCAACGCTCTACCATGCCATTCCGCACCAAAAAGCGAAACGTTGGTTAAAAACGTTTGATCATTGCGCTATTTACCTTTTGATCGCTGGTAGCTATACCCCATTTCTATTGGTTGGTTTAAGAACGCCTTTAGCGATCGGACTGATGATCGTCATTTGGGCCATTGCTCTGATTGGCATAGTCATGAAAGTGGCGTTTGTTTATCGCTTCAAGCGCGCCTCTCTTATTACCTATTTATTGATGGGGTGGTTATCGCTGGTGGTGATATACCAACTAGCTATCCATATCGATATTGGCGGTTTAACGTTGTTAGCGGCAGGTGGTGTGGTGTATTCGCTTGGCGTCATTTTTTATGTGGCAAAACGCATTCCGTTTAATCATGCCATATGGCATGGATTCGTGTTAGCTGGATGCGCCTGCCATTTCTTAGCAATTTATCTCTATATTCAGCCTGTTTAACGCATTTCTACTTGGGTGATTTTGGCTTTTAGTTGATATTGCTTGAGCTGGGTAACCTCGATATGGAGAGGTTTACCATCGGCTGATGTTTGTGGTCGCAGGTAGGTATCACCCATACGTTTAATGGATTGCCACACAGTATGAGTGCCGCTTTGTAATGGGTGTCCTTGACCATCTTGCAGTTGCCAGTCGATATCTATTCGGATGGCTGATTGATGTGTTTGGTTAGTGATGACCGTCGGGATAGTTAATTCACCATCATCGTAATCTGCTGCTCCCAATACGACATCAACACCCGAGTCACTTAATTGTAATAGTGGTTTATTACTCCCTAAGTTTATGACCGAGGTCGGCATTGAGTGGGGGATGACGGGAGCGGCTACTGGTGCTGCAATTGTCGCGACTGGTGAGATTAATTTCTGCTGTGTTTTCGCTGACTTTATCGGCTGTTTAGATACGACATATTGCCAAGTAAAGTCATCATTTAAGGTAACCTGCCTGCCATCAGATAAAGTGGCTATTTGGCTTGCGCTGGCTAAAGAAGTCCAGACCAGACAGGTAATAGAAAGTAAGGTTTTCATAAGTATTCCTTAACGACGCCAAAAGGCAGGGAAGAATAAAACGAGAATAGTCAGAATTTCCAAACGCCCCATCAACATACCAAAGCTCAGCACCCATTTGGCTGCATCAGGTAAAGAAGCAAAATTGCCTGTTGGCCCAATAACAGTCCCCATACCTGGACCCACGTTGGATACTGCGGTAATCGAGCCTGAAATGCTGGTTAAAGGATCTAAACCCATAGCAGATAAAATCGCAGCAATAACAATGATCGTTAGGCCAAAAGTGATCCCAAAGGCGACAACAGAACGAACGATATCTTCATTGACTGGGCGTTGGTTATAGCGTTGAACGAAAACGCCTGATGGGTGAATCAAGTTCATCATTTGTTTTTTCAGCAGTGCCATCGCAATCTGAAAGCGGAAGATTTTAATTCCTCCTGCGGTAGAACCTGAACAAGCTCCGGTCATCATTAAGAAGATGAACAAGGTGCTGGGTAGGGCGCCCCATGCGGTAAAATCATCCAAACCAAAACCAGTGGTAGTCACGACAGAGACGATATTGAACATCGAAACCCGCAGAGCATCCATAAATGGGTAGTTGTTGTGCAGATTTAGCCAAAACGCGACCATTAAACTGGAAATAATAAACAGCCAAAAGAACCCACGGACCTGAGCATCACGAAAAATTTCTAAAGGACGACGTTTTCTCACCGATGTCACTAAAAGCAAAAATGGTAAACCGCCGAGGAACATAAAGAGAATTGCGACCCAATGAGCGCCTTTAGAAAAATGATTCATTGAACCATCAGAGGTGGAATATCCACCGGTCGAAAGTGTGGTGAAGGCATGATTAATTGCTTCGAAAACGGTCATACCTGTTGCGACATAACCGAGAATACAAAGTCCTGTGAGTATTAAATAAACAGAAACGATATTTTTGGCGACTGTTTTTGCTCTCGGGCTACTTTTATCTGACCAATCGGAAGATTCCGTTTGGAACAGTCTCATCCCACCTACGTTGAGCATTGGCAAGATTGCCACCGCCATTACGATAAATCCAACGCCACCTAACCACTGTAATATAGAACGCCATAACAGAATGCTTGGTGCCATGTTATCTAAGCCACTTAATACGGTGGAACCCGTAGTCGTAATACCTGACATGGTTTCAAAGTATGCATCCGTAAAGCTAATGTGGTTGATGAACATAAAAGGGAGTGCTGCGAAGACACTGGCTATCGTCCAAACCAAGCTGGTAATAAGAAACATATCTCTCACACTGAGGCGAAAGTCTTTGGTTCTCCCGAGTGTCAACAAGATAAAAGAGCCAATATGAGTAATAATGACTGCTTCAGCAAAGCTAATAAAACCACCGGTCCCAGTAAAAAAAGCGACCAGTGTCGGTACATACATAAAAAGGGCTAGTTTAGATAACACTAACCCGAGTACAAATAAAATGGGGCGCAAATTTAGCATGACGCCGATAACCTATAGGAAGAATGGGCTTGGTTGGAAAAGTGCTTCCACATCTGGAACATACTTTTTGTTCACGAGGAACATGACGACGTGATCGTCTTGTTGGATCACAACATTATCATGTGCAATCAGGACTTCGTCGCCACGAACAATCGCCCCAATGGTTGTACCTGGAGGTAATTTAATTTTACCAATTTCTCTGCCGACGACTTTAGAGGTTGTTTCATCACCATGGGCAACGGCTTCGATTGCTTCTGCTGCTCCGCGGCGAAGGGATGAAACGTTAACAATATCAGCCCGGCGTACGTGAGTTAACAGCGCAGAAATTGTGGCTTGTTGTGGTGAGATAGCGACATCAATCACACCTCCTTGAACTAAATCGACATAAGCGCTGCGCTGAATCAGTACCATCACTTTCTTGGCCCCCATGCGTTTAGCTAACATGGCTGACATGATGTTGGTTTCATCTTCATTAGTGAGAGCAATAAACACATCCACTTGATCGATATTTTCTTCAGTGAGCAGCTCTTGGTCGGCGGCATCACCACAGAATACGATGGTGTTTTCTAGTTCTTCTGATAGCTGTTCTGCGCGCTGATAGCTACGTTCAATCAACTTAACGCTATAGCTGTGTTCTAGCTTTCTGGCTAAGCTTGCCCCAATGTTACCACCACCTACGATCATGATACGACGGTAAGGTTTTTCTAACCGTTGTAGTTCACTCATGATGGAGCGAATGTGATTACTGGCTGCGACAAAAAATACTTCATCGTCGGCTTCGATGATGGTTGAACCTTGAGGTCGAATCGGTCGGCCTTGGCGGAAAATGGCTGCAACACGAGTATCAATGTGCGGCATATGTTCACGTAAGGCGGACAACGCATTACCCACGAGTGGGCCACCATAATAGGCTTTTACAGCCACTAAGCTGACCTTTTCCTCTGCAAAACTGACAACTTGCAGCGCACCTGGATATTGAACTAACCGGCGAATGTAACGCGTTACTAGTTCTTCAGGAGCGATTAAGTGATCAACGGGAACTGCCCCCGATTGGAATAAGGCTTCTTTTTCGGCCAGATATTGTGGAGAGCGAATACGAGCGACGCGGTTTGGGGTGTTGAAAAGAGAAAAGGCGACCTGACACGCCGTCATATTCGTTTCATCAGTATTCGTTACGGCAACAAGCATATCGGCATCTTGTGCCCCTGCTTCACGAAGTACATCGGGGTGGCTAGCGTGACCTGTTACGACACGCAAATCATATTTATCTTGTAGTTCTCGCAGGCGATCGCTACTTTTATCGACGATCGTAATGTCGTTGTTTTCACCGACTAAGTTTTCAGCTAATGTGCCGCCAACTTGTCCTGCACCAAGAATGATGATTTTCATACCTTGTTCTCTTTCATTCATGGCAAAGGCAGCGAAATGCTGCCTTTGCCGTTTTCAATTATGCTTGCTTGGTTAGAACGGCATAGTAAAAACCGTCCATATCCTCTTCACCAGGAAGAATTTGACGGCCAGGATGTTCCTGATTAGAACCTATCAATGTAGCATCAGATGTTCGTTCTAGAAATGCTTTTACCTGCAAGGTATTTTCTTGTGGGGTAATTGAGCAAGTGGCATAAACTAACGTACCGCCAGGCTTCAATTGCTGCCACATTGCATCCAAAATTTCACTTTGCAGTGTTGCTAACACTTCAATATCTTCAGCGCGGCGTAGCCACTTTATATCTGGGTGACGGCGAATGACGCCTGTTGCTGAACATGGAGCATCCAGCAGAATACGGTCAAATTGCTCTCCTTGCCACCATTCTTGTGGTTTTCGTGCATCGCCGCAAATAACTGTTGCTTCTAAATTTAAACGTTCAAGGTTTTCATACACACGTTTCAAACGAGTGGCATCATTGTCGATTGCGACGACTTCTTTGGCTTTGATATGTTCTAGCATATGGGCAGTTTTTCCGCCCGGAGCTGCACAGCAATCTAGAATACGTTCACCATTTTTCGGTGTGAGGTAGTGATAAGACAGTTGTGCTGCCGCATCCTGTACCGATACCCATCCTTGTGCAAAACCTGGAAGTTGGGTGACATCGCAAGGATGTTCAAGCTTCAATGCATCTTCCGCTAGGCTATGTAGAGTGCTCGCTATGCCTTCATCAGCCAGAATTGCTTGGTATTCTTGAGCTGTATGATGGCTATGGTTCACGCGAAGCCACATTGGTGCCTTAAGATTATTCGCTTCGACGATGCTCTCCCATTGCTCGGGGTAGCTACTTTTAATCAGTTTCAATAGCCAGCTTGGGTGACCATATTTACCTGCATCATGACTGATGGCTTTAGCATCCAATTCTTCTTGCTGGCGTTGATAGTTGCGTAAAACAGCATTAATAAGACCACGCAAGCGAGGACCACGTAGCGTCTTTGTTGCTTCAACGGTTTCCCCTACGGCGGCGTGAGCTGGAATACGCATTGAACTCAGTTGATAGATGCCAACGAGAATCAGATGGTGAAATACACGTTGTTTACCTTTTAAGGGCTTATCCATCAATGCATTTGCGATAGATTCTAAGCGAGGTAAAAATCGTAGAGCACCGAAACAGATTTCTTGTAGTAGTGCGTGATCACGAGGTTTGATTTTCTGCTGAGCAGCAGGGAGTGCCGCTGATAGAGAGTAACCCTGATCAACAACTTGGAATAACACTTGAGCAGCCGCGGCGCGAACATTCATGGTGGTGAACCTATTGGTAAAACATCGACCCTATGGAATAGGGTCGCGAGATTAATTCAATTGTGTGCCAACTTCAAACCAAGCAGCACGAGAGTTGAGTATGTCTTGCACTGCCATAGCCCGTTTACCTGGAATTTGTATCGTTTCCAATACCAGAACGTCTTGGCCTGTAACGACGTAAATACCAGTTTTATCCGCTTTGATGATGGTGCCTGCTGGTTTATCTGTCGTCATTTTTTCAACGCGTGTTTGCCACACTTTGATGTGATTGTCTTCAATAGAAAAATGACTCATTGGCCAAGGGTTAAAAGCACGGACACAACGTTCAATGGCTGCAGCATCCATGGACCAATCAATTTGAGCTTCTTCTTTGCTGAGTTTCTTCGCGTAGTTAGCCTGTTCATCGTCTTGCTTAACAGCAACGGCATTGCCAGCTGCGATGTCATTTAAACAGTCTAGAAGCGCTTGTGGACCTAGCTCAGCCAGCTTTTCGTACATTGAGGCACTGGTGTCTGTTGCTTCAATCGGTAAGGTTGCGATGCTGAGCATGTCGCCAGTATCGAGCCCTTCATCCATTTGCATGATGGTGACGCCTGTTTCTGCATCACCCGCCCAAATCGAACGTTGAATAGGAGCAGCTCCGCGCCAGCGAGGGAGAATTGAACCATGGACGTTGATACAACCTAGCTTGGGAGTCTCAAGCACTTGCTTCGGTAATAACAGACCGTAAGCCACCACGATCATAAGATCAGCATTTAAATCGGCCAATTCTTGTTTTGCTTCGTCAGATTTAAAATTGACGGGTTGATAAACAGGAATGTTATTTTCTAAAGCGATATTTTTAACTGGGCTTGCTGTTAGTTTTTTACCGCGACCTGCTGGGCGATCTGGTTGGGTATAAACAGCAATAACTTCATGCTCCGAAGACAACAACGCCGCCAAGTGACGGGCGGCGAAATCCGGAGTACCTGCAAAGACAATGCGTAATGATTGGCTCAAGGTGACCTCACTCTTAATTTTGATTCTTTTCGTTGGCGCGTTTGATTTTTTCTAACTTGTCTTTGATACGTTTGCGTTTCAAAGGCGATAGGTAATCGACAAACAATTTACCTTCCAAGTGATCGAGTTCGTGCTGAACACAAATCGCGAGCAAATCATCCGCATCAAATTGATATTCTTCACCATTACGGTTTAATGCTTTTACCGTAACTTCTGCTGCTCGAGGAACTAAAGCACGAGCCCCTGGTACGGACAAGCAGCCTTCCTCAATTCCATCTTCACCGCGTTTTTCAATAATTTCAGGATTGATCAAAACCATTGGTTCATCGCGATTTTCAGAAACATCAATTACCACAATACGTTGGTGAACGTTGACTTGTGTTGCCGCAAGACCAATACCTTCCTCGTCGTACATGGTTTCAATCATGTCATCGACAATTTTTTGAATCTCTGGCGTCACTTTCTCAACCGGCTTGGCAATAGTGCGCAGACGATCGTCGGGAAATGTTAATACTTGTAATACAGACATATACACTCAAAATGTTGAACTGTGCCGAAACAGCTAAAAGCTTATTGGCTCAATTCTAGACATTTTAAGCCCCAAATGACAGCATCTAAGCGCAAAATCTACGTATTTTACGTGTTTCTTTGTGGTAATTTGAATGCTTATCTTACCTTATATTTTGTAAGGTTTTGTGCTTTTTTATACGAAGAGATTATACCGGGCGATACTCATGGCCTGTCGAAACTTAAAGGTTGGTTTATTCTACGCTGATTGGGAGAGACATTACTGTGTTAAATGATAATGCGTTATCGGCTTGGTTAATGCTGAGTTTTACTCCTCGTATTGGTGCAAAATCGTTAGCAAAATTTTTAAGTAAGGATGCACCAGAAAAGTTAGTGAACTACTCTGCCCCGCAATGGCAAGCGTTGGGGTTAAAACCCGATCAAATAAACTATCTTAATTCCGCAGCAAAAAAAGAGGTCGATGCGTGTTTTGTCTGGATGAACCAAAAAGATAACCGTTCGATTATTACATCACTTGATGAACATTACCCTGCCTTATTACGACAAATTTCTTCAGCGCCTCCCGTACTTTTTGTAGAGGGAGACAGTTCTTGTTTAGACAAGCCCCAGGTTGCGATTGTTGGCAGTCGTGGTGCAACAGTAGAAGGTCAACGAGCCGCTCATCAATTTGGACGAGAGTTGGCTGAGCAAGGGATAGTCGTAACCAGTGGTCTTGCTTTAGGTATTGATGGTTATGCCCATGATGGAGCATTAAGTGGACAAGGTGAAACCATTGCTGTTTTGGGCTCAGGTTTGAATCAAATTTATCCAGCCCGCCATCGTCAACTAGCCGCAAGAATTGTTGAATCAGGGGCGTTGGTTTCCGAGTTTCGACCAGACATGAAACCTAGGGCAGAGCACTTTCCTCGCCGTAATCGAATTGTTAGTGGTTTATCTTTAGGTGTATTGGTGGTCGAAGCCGCCGTCAAAAGCGGTTCGCTGATTACGGCACGTTACGCTGTTGAGCAAGACCGAGATGTGTTTGTATTGCCAGGTACTATTTATCAAGCCAATTATCAGGGGAGTAATGAACTCATACGCCAAGGTGCAAGCCTAGTGCAAAACTCTCAGCAAATTGTGGAAGAGCTCAATTTATTACTCAATTGGTCGCTTAATCAGCAGACAATGCAGCAATCTACACTTTTTTCACCCCCAAATAGCGAAGAACAATTGCCATTTCCCGAGCTGTTAGCTAACGTAGGAGTAGAAGCCACACCAGTTGATATTCTTGCAAGCAGGACCAATATACCTGTGCATGAAGTCATGACGCAGCTTTTAGAGTTAGAACTCTCTGGGCATGTGGTTGCAGTTTCTGGTGGCTATATTCGTAAGGGGAGGGGCTAGCTATGATGATGGATATTCTAATGTATCTGTTTGAAACTTATATCCATAGTGATGCAGAGTTACAAGTAGATCAAGATGAGCTCGAAGATGAACTTCTTCGTGCAGGGTTCCACCAAAAAGACATCTATAAAGCCCTTCACTGGTTGGAAGAGCTTGCTGGATTGCAACAAACCGATGCACATTCAGCTATCGCAACCAGCGCGACAACGTCCATGCGTATTTTTTCTGCAAAAGAAATGGAACGTTTAGATCGCGAATCCCGAGGATTCTTGCTGTTTCTTGAGCAGATAAAAGTGCTGACCTCTGAAACTCGTGAAATGGTGATCGATCGAGTCATGGGGCTGGAAACCAATGAATTTGAACTCGATGACCTGAAATGGATTATCTTAATGGTTCTATTCAATGTTCCCGGTAACGAAAATGCGTACACCTTGATGGAAGAGCTTTTGTACAGCAAAGAACAAGGCATTCTTCACTAGGTCAACGTTGGTATATGAGCAGTAAAATCGATCAGCAATTATTTTCATCCACAGGCAAGGCTTCTGAGGAGCCTTGCCCTAAATGTGGTAAGCCACTTGTTATACGCCATGGTAAACATGGTCCATTCTTAGGTTGTAGTGACTATCCAACCTGCGATTACATCAAAACATCTCATAATAATGATGGGCATATTGTAAAAGAGTTAGGGGTTCCATGCCCTGAATGTGGCCATGAGTTGGTATTACGCCAAGGTCGTTATGGTATGTTTATTGGCTGCAGTAATTACCCTGACTGCCATCATATTGAATCAATTGATGGTCCAGACGAAGAGCCAGTTGCAAGTGATATTGTGTGTCCTGAGTGTGGTAAGGGACATCTCATTGAGCGTAAGAATCGCTTCGGGAAAATGTTCTATGCCTGTGACCAATATCCTAAATGCAAGTTTGCTGTTAATCAGCCCCCTGTTGCGGGTGTGTGTGAAAAGTGTGGTTTTCCGCTGTTGGTTGAAAAGAAAACAGCGCAAGGAGTGAAGTACCAATGTGCTGATCGCAAATGTGGTCATATACAATCGCAAGAGACAAGCTCTGACGAGCAGTAACAGATAAATAACAAAAAAGACGGCGCTCAATTGAGCGCCGTCTTTTGTTATACAAAACTGATAAATTTACGCTTTAATGTGCTCGGCGACTTCGTGAACAGCAGGAAAAGCCTCTTTATCTAGTAACTTCGCAAGTTCACACAGTTTACGTTGTAGTTCGCCTGTGTAATCTGCAGTGATATTGATGTGACCCATTTTACGGCCAGGGCGTTTTGATTTCCCGTACCAGTGAATATGGCAGCCTTCCATCGCTAACAACTCTTGCGGCAAGGAATCTTCACCAAGGATATTAATCATCGATGTCTCGCGTACCAACTTGGTGCTACCTAACGGCATACCACATACCGCACGAAGATGATTTTCAAATTGGCAAACTTCAGCGCCTTGTTGAGTCCAGTGACCTGAATTATGAACGCGAGGGGCAATCTCATTCACCAGCAATTGACCATCCACATCAAAGAATTCGATCGCAAGTACACCCACATAATTGAGCTGGTTAGCGACAGCAGTAAACATCGATTTTGCTTGTTGCTGCAATTCAGGCGCATCAATCGCCGTTGATAGGCTCAATACACCGTTAACATGGATGTTTTCTGCCAATGGATAAACCACAACATCGCCATTTACACCACGAGCACCAACAAGAGATACTTCACGGTCAAAAGGTATAAATTGTTCAGCAACAATCGCTTGGTTATCGGATGCAGCAATGCATTCTTGCATTTCAGTCCAGATTTCATCAATTTGGCTGAGCTCTTTTAAGCGCCATTGGCCTTTACCATCGTAACCACCTAATGCACTTTTGAGCACCATTGGGATACCCACGTGCTCTATGGCTGCATCAAAATCATCACGAGTATTAATGACATAGTATTTGGCATTTTTTACGTTCGCGGTATCAAGGAGTGCTTTTTCGATACGGCGGTCACCACCTGCTTTGATCGCTTCACTACTTGGTAAGAATTTACCGCTTTTCTCACAGATAGCTAAGATATCGTGTGGGATATGTTCGAATTCTGCGGTGATGACATCAGCATCTGCAATGGCTTGATCCAGAGTTTGCTCAATAGGAGTTTGAGTGAGAGGATGTACTACTCTATCGGTAGTGACATCATAGGCTGACAACGTAATATTCAGTGGTGCGCCTGCAAGAGACATCATACGTGCAAGTTGACCAGAACCTAGTACCAAAACGTGCATCACTTATTCCTCTTCAGGGTTTGGGTTAGCGAGTACGGTTTCAGTTTGTTCGGTACGGAACGCTTCAACTTTGGCCATGACAGTTTCATCATGGGTACCGATAATTTGTGCGGCAAGAATACCTGCGTTTGCGGCGCCTGCTTCACCAATGGCTAGTGTACCAACGGCAATACCTTTGGGCATTTGTACGATAGAAAGCAGAGAATCCATACCTTTCAGTGCACGAGACTGTACTGGAACACCAAGAACTGGAACACTAGTGAATGCGGCTGTCATACCTGGTAAGTGAGCAGCACCGCCAGCACCAGCAATAATCACTTTAATACCACGCTCTTTGGCACTGGTTGCATAGTCAGCCAGAAGTTGAGGGGTACGGTGCGCTGAAACCACTTTGGTTTCGTACTCAACACCAAATTTGTCTAGCATTTCTGCTGCGAGTTTCATGGTCGGCCAATCTGACTTAGAACCCATGATAATTCCAACTTTCATCTCCAACTCCTTCAAGCTTGTAAAATAACTGAGCGAACGTCGCGCATTATACGAGGATTTTTATCTCAAGCAAACGTTTGCGCCATCGTCTTCCTCGTTCATTTGAGATTCGGCGTAATTTGCTTTAGGTGATCAAACGGATAATTTGTACACTATGGTCTAAGAATACTAAGCAGCTTAGGATATGAGAGTGAAAAACGTTGAACAAGCCGTGCAAGCATTAACTGCTGGCGAAGTGCTTGCCTATCCGACAGAAGGGGTCTTTGGCGTAGGGTGTGATCCCGATAATATTAGTGCCGTAGAAAAGTTACTGGCGTTGAAGAAGCGCCCTGTTGAAAAAGGCTTGATCCTCATTGCAGCAACATACCAGCAGCTTATTCCCTATATAAAAGAAGAACAACTGACAGCTGAGCAATTGGCTCGTGTAAAGGAAAGCTGGCCCGGACATGTCACTTGGATTATGCCTGCGAGTGAGCGTGTCTCTCACTGGGTCAGTGGTCAGTTTGATACCATCGCTGTTCGAGTGACTGATCATCCCTTAGTGAAGGAGTTATGCCTAGCCTACGGTAAACCCATCACTTCTACGAGTGCCAATTTGTCTGGTCAGCCACCTTGTATGACGACTGAAGAGGTGGAACAGCAGCTAGGGGACCAACTTGTTGCTATTCTTGCGGGAGAAACCGGTGGAAAACTAAAACCGAGTGAAATTCGCGATGCAAAGACACTCACTATTCTAAGAAAGGGCTAGTGCTCAACACACATAATAAATCGAAGCCCTGATGAAGGAGAAAGCATGACAGCCATTAATAAAGAGGCAGTAAAACAGTTTTTATTGTCTTTACAAGATCACATTTGTCAGCAATTAGAGATGGCTGATGGTAAAGCGGTATTTGTGGAAGACGCTTGGAACCGCGAACCTGGCGAGCGGTTAGGGGGCGGTGGCCGCTCTAGAGTAATGAAACAAGGGGGCGTTATTGAACAAGGGGGCGTTAATTTTTCCCATGTTACCGGAAAACAAATGCCCGCCTCTGCGACCGCTCATCGTCCTGAATTAGCGGGCCGTCACTTTGAGGCGATGGGAGTGTCTCTTGTTATTCATCCCACTAATCCTTATGTGCCAACGTCTCACGCTAATGTTCGTTTCTTTATTGCTGAAAAAGAAGGGGAAGATCCGATTTGGTGGTTTGGCGGTGGATTTGATTTAACGCCTTTTTATCCATTCGAGGAAGATTGTCAATTTTGGCATCAGCAAGCTAAAGATCTTTGTGCTCCATTTGGAGAGCAGGTTTATGCCGAACATAAAAAGTGGTGTGACGACTATTTCTATTTACCACATCGTGAAGAAACGCGCGGTATCGGTGGATTATTTTTTGATGATCTAAACCAATGGGATTTTGCGACGTGCTTTGATTACATTAAGGCGGTAGGTGAAGGATACATCAAGGCTTATGTACCTATCATTAACAAACGGAAGGATACTCCGTTTGCTGAAAAAGAGCGCCAGTTCCAATTGTACCGTCGTGGTCGTTATGTGGAGTTTAACTTAGTGTTCGACCGAGGGACCTTATTTGGCCTACAAACAGGTGGTCGTACTGAATCAATATTGATGTCTATGCCGCCGCTTGCACGCTGGGAATATGGTTATGAACCAGAAGCGAACAGTGCAGAAGCCAAACTACAGGAATATCTTGTGCCCCGAGAGTGGTGACAGAGATAAGCCAGAGTGATAGGGTCAAGTGAGTGACCCTTTTTTAATAGGCAAGGATATGGCGAATAGTAACGATCGGTATGTGGTATTTGGTAACCCTATCGGACATAGTAAATCCCCTTTAATTCATTCTCTGTTTGCGCGCCAAACCAATCAGCATATGGAATATAGTACTCAACTTGCACCCGTTGATGGTTTCGTTGCAGCTGCGACAGATTTTTTCTCTCATGGTGGAAAGGGGTGCAATATCACTGTTCCATTTAAAGAAGAAGCCTATAAATTTGCTGATCGTTTAACCGAAAGAGCACAACTTGCGGGAGCGGTTAATACATTAAAGAAACTGGATGATGGCATCATTATTGGTGATAACACTGATGGTGAAGGGCTTGTGCAAGATTTATTAGTGCACCAAGTGCCGTTAGAGGGGCGTCGTATTTTGCTTATCGGCGCAGGTGGTGCTGCCCGCGGTGTGATTAAACCATTACTCGATCATTCACCAGCGAGTATTACGATTACCAATCGCACTTTTACCAAAGCAGAGCAATTGGCAGAGCAATTTAAAGAATATGGGGTAGTTAGCGCCGTACCGATGGAAAGTATTGATAGTGGGTATGATCTTGTTATCAACTCAACGTCAGCTAGCTTAGATGGAAAATTACCTTCTATTTCTACTGCCATTTTTACTCCTACAACTGTTTCGTACGACATGATGTATGGCAAAGGGCTCACGGTTTTTAATCAATGGGCAGTTGAACAAGGGTGTGCCAATGCTTACGATGGCTTAGGTATGCTGGTGGGTCAGGCTGCTGAGAGTTTTATGCTATGGCGTGGGCTACGTCCGGGTATAAAGCAAGTTTTGTTCGAATTAAGAAGAAACCTAGAAGGTTTATAATGAATCAATCCATTTTATTTACGGATATCCAACACTGGGATGAGGCGCGTCAAAGTGTTGGTTTTACAGCTCAGCAATCGGGAGCATTAATAGAGTGCTGGATTGATAAAGGTGGCTTAGAAGCTCTGAGTGGTATGGTCATCACTAGCGGTCAGCAAGCGCTGCAAGTATTCTCTTCATTACGTTTTGATATTGAAGAGTTAGCAGAGGAGCTTATTGAAGATGACCGCTATAACGAAGCTGGTGAAATAGAAGTTAAGATTTCACTGGCTTAACATCATTAATGTACTCATTTTTTGTTGCAACATAATTAGCGGCAGATTTAAGAAGAAATTGCTTCTCTTTGTCTGTTAATGGGCGGGCCCTTTTGACAGGGCTGCCCATATATAGGTAACCACTCTCAAGAGTTTTACCTGGAGGGATTAAACTTCCCGCTCCCACCATGACATCACTTTCTATTATTACGTTGTCTAATACAATCGCACCCATCCCAACGAGTACTCGGTCTTTTATCGTGCACCCATGCAACATGACCTTATGACCGATGGTGACATCGTCGCCAATGAGAAGAGGGTAGCCCCCCGGATTTTCATTGCTTTTATGAGTGACATGTAGAACCGTCCCATCTTGGATGTTGGTTCTGGCTCCAATCTGGATATGATTAACATCACCTCGAGCCGCAACGAGAGGCCAAATACTAGCGTTTTCTTCGATGCGAACATCACCAACAATAACGGCGCTTTCATCTATATACACGCTGTCGTGAATAGAAGGGGCTATTCCTTTGTAGCTTCTGATTGGATTCATAAGGGCTCCTTAATGACGAATACTCCATATTAGAGCGTTATTTTGGCGATAAATAGACCGTTGTGATCGAAAAGTACTCAAACAAATAAAAAATCAAAAAAAATTTAAAAAAGCACTTGCCAATGTAAGCTCGATCTCTATAATGCCCCCTCGCTGACACGGCAAAGCTTCAATAAGCACTGCTGAGGAAAGCAAGGTTAGATTAGCAAGCTGAAAAGCTTCTGAAAATAAAATGAAAAAAGTGTTTGACACGACATTTTATCTCGCTAAAATAGCCGCCTCTTTCAACGTGACTTAAGTTACTGAGAAAGAAAGCTCTTTAACAATTTAAACCTATCAATCTGTGTGGGCACTCGTTGATGATAATCAAATGAGAAACTTCGGTTTCCAATTGGTTTCAATGAACTGAGTGACCAATCAAGACTTCGGTCTTGGCACAGTCAATTTATTCAGTATTCATTGAGCCACAAAAAACTTTAATTGAAGAGTTTGATCATGGCTCAGATTGAACGCTGGCGGCAGGCCTAACACATGCAAGTCGAGCGGAAACGAGTTAACTGAACCTTCGGGGGACGTTAACGGCGTCGAGCGGCGGACGGGTGAGTAATGCCTGGGAAATTGCCCTGATGTGGGGGATAACCATTGGAAACGATGGCTAATACCGCATAATAGCTTCGGCTCAAAGAGGGGGACCTTCGGGCCTCTCGCGTCAGGATATGCCCAGGTGAGATTAGCTAGTTGGTGAGGTAAGAGCTCACCAAGGCGACGATCTCTAGCTGGTCTGAGAGGATGATCAGCCACACTGGAACTGAGACACGGTCCAGACTCCTACGGGAGGCAGCAGTGGGGAATATTGCACAATGGGCGCAAGCCTGATGCAGCCATGCCGCGTGTATGAAGAAGGCCTTCGGGTTGTAAAGTACTTTCAGCAGTGAGGAAGGTGTTGAGATTAATAGTCTCATCATTTGACGTTAGCTGCAGAAGAAGCACCGGCTAACTCCGTGCCAGCAGCCGCGGTAATACGGAGGGTGCGAGCGTTAATCGGAATTACTGGGCGTAAAGCGCATGCAGGTGGTCTGTTAAGTCAGATGTGAAAGCCCGGGGCTTAACCTCGGAATAGCATTTGAAACTGGCAGGCTAGAGTACTGTAGAGGGGGGTAGAATTTCAGGTGTAGCGGTGAAATGCGTAGAGATCTGAAGGAATACCAGTGGCGAAGGCGGCCCCCTGGACAGATACTGACACTCAGATGCGAAAGCGTGGGGAGCAAACAGGATTAGATACCCTGGTAGTCCACGCCGTAAACGATGTCTACTTGGAGGTTGTGGCCTTGAGCCGTGGCTTTCGGAGCTAACGCGTTAAGTAGACCGCCTGGGGAGTACGGTCGCAAGATTAAAACTCAAATGAATTGACGGGGGCCCGCACAAGCGGTGGAGCATGTGGTTTAATTCGATGCAACGCGAAGAACCTTACCTACTCTTGACATCCAGAGAACTTTCCAGAGATGGATTGGTGCCTTCGGGAACTCTGAGACAGGTGCTGCATGGCTGTCGTCAGCTCGTGTTGTGAAATGTTGGGTTAAGTCCCGCAACGAGCGCAACCCTTATCCTTGTTTGCCAGCGAGTCATGTCGGGAACTCCAGGGAGACTGCCGGTGATAAACCGGAGGAAGGTGGGGACGACGTCAAGTCATCATGGCCCTTACGAGTAGGGCTACACACGTGCTACAATGGCGCATACAGAGGGCGGCCAACTTGCGAAAGTGAGCGAATCCCAAAAAGTGCGTCGTAGTCCGGATTGGAGTCTGCAACTCGACTCCATGAAGTCGGAATCGCTAGTAATCGTAGATCAGAATGCTACGGTGAATACGTTCCCGGGCCTTGTACACACCGCCCGTCACACCATGGGAGTGGGCTGCAAAAGAAGCAGGTAGTTTAACCTTCGGGGGGACGCTTGCCACTTTGTGGTTCATGACTGGGGTGAAGTCGTAACAAGGTAGCGCTAGGGGAACCTGGCGCTGGATCACCTCCTTAACGATAAGATTATTGCGATGAGTGTTCACACAGATTGATACGGTTTAGAAAGCAAAGAGTATCTTAGTGTCCCGTTCGTCTAGAGGCCTAGGACACCGCCCTTTCACGGCGGTAACAGGGGTTCGACTCCCCTACGGGATACCATGGGTCGTTAGCTCAGTTGGTAGAGCAGTTGACTTTTAATCAATTGGTCACAGGTTCGAATCCTGTACGACCCACCATTTCCTTCCACAGGAAATCAAATAATGTGGGCGATTAGCTCAGTTGGGAGAGCACCTGCCTTACAAGCAGGGGGTCACTGGTTCGAACCCGGTATCGCCCACCACTCTCTAAATATTTTTGGAAACGGATTCCAAACCACTTCAGTAACACGTATGTGGTTGGAATTAGTGACGCTGAAAATCTTTAGAAAGTGCTGAAAATGTACTTTTGCTCTTTAATAATTTGGAAAGCTGACAAAACATTCTTTTAGAATGTTTGTAAAAGTTCTCAATTATTTTCTTTATGAAAATAACCAACACACATTCAAGTGTTCTTGGGAAGCTTACTTTTTAAGTAAGTATTCAAAATTGAGTCCGGCAATATCGAGTCTGCAACATGTATAAAAATGCAGACAACCTTGGTGACTAACCTTTGATTTCACTTTTTCAAAGTGGAGACAAATAGTACAACTCAAAACTTTTTTGGGTTGTATGGTTAAGTGACTAAGCGTACACGGTGGATGCCTTGGCAGTCAGAGGCGATGAAGGACGTACTAACTTGCGATAAGCGTAGATGAGGCAGTAAGAGCCACTTGAGTCTACGATGTCCGAATGGGGAAACCCAACTGCATAAGCAGTTATCTTTAACTGAATACATAGGTTAAAGAGGCGAACCGGGAGAACTGAAACATCTAAGTACCCCGAGGAAAAGAAATCAACCGAGATTCTGGTAGTAGCGGCGAGCGAAACCGGATTAGCCCTTAAGCCATTTATGCGTCAGGTGAAGTGTCTGGAAAGGCACGCGATACCGGGTGATAGCCCCGTAACCGTTAACGTATTTGTGGTGAAATCGAGTAAGGCGGGACACGTGATATCCTGTCTGAATATGGGGGGACCATCCTCCAAGGCTAAATACTCCTGACTGACCGATAGTGAACCAGTACCGTGAGGGAAAGGCGAAAAGAACCCCTGTGAGGGGAGTGAAATAGAACCTGAAACCGTGTACGTACAAGCAGTAGGAGCCTCTTTATGGGGTGACTGCGTACCTTTTGTATAATGGGTCAGCGACTTATATTCAGTGGCAAGGTTAACCGTTTAGGGGAGCCGTAGCGAAAGCGAGTCTTAACTGGGCGCCCAGTCTCTGGATATAGACCCGAAACCGAGTGATCTAGCCATGGGCAGGTTGAAGGTTGAGTAACATCAACTGGAGGACCGAACCGACTAATGTTGAAAAATTAGCGGATGACCTGTGGCTAGGGGTGAAAGGCCAATCAAACTCGGAGATAGCTGGTTCTCCCCGAAAGCTATTTAGGTAGCGCCTCGGACGAATACTACTGGGGGTAGAGCACTGTTAAGGCTAGGGGGTCATCCCGACTTACCAACCCTTTGCAAACTCCGAATACCAGTAAGTACTATCCGGGAGACACACGGCGGGTGCTAACGTCCGTCGTGGAGAGGGAAACAACCCAGACCGCCAGCTAAGGTCCCAAATTACAGCTAAGTGGGAAACGATGTGGGAAGGCTTAGACAGCTAGGATGTTGGCTTAGAAGCAGCCATCATTTAAAGAAAGCGTAATAGCTCACTAGTCGAGTCGGCCTGCGCGGAAGATGTAACGGGGCTAAGTTGTAAACCGAAGCTGCGGCAATGCCTTTTAGGTATTGGGTAGGGGAGCGTTCTGTAAGCCGTTGAAGGTGGATTGTAAAGTCTGCTGGAGGTATCAGAAGTGCGAATGCTGACATGAGTAACGATAATGGGGGTGAAAAACCTCCACGCCGGAAGACCAAGGGTTCCTGTCCAACGTTAATCGGGGCAGGGTAAGTCGACCCCTAAGGCGAGGCTGAAAAGCGTAGTCGATGGGAAACGGGTTAATATTCCCGTACTTCTTACAATTGCGATGGGGGGACGGAGAAGGCTAGGTGGGCCTGGCGACGGTCGTCCAGGTTCAAGTGCATAGGCTTGGAAATTAGGTAAATCCGGTTTCCTTTAAGGCCGAGACACGATGTCGAGTCACTAAGGTGATGAAGTCATTGATGCCATGCTTCCAGGAAAAGCCTCTAAGCTTCAGATTGTAAGGAATCGTACCCCAAACCGACACAGGTGGTCGGGTAGAGAATACCAAGGCGCTTGAGAGAACTCGGGTGAAGGAACTAGGCAAAATGGTACCGTAACTTCGGGAGAAGGTACGCTCTTGACGGTGAAGAGATTTACTCTTGGAGCTATTGAGAGTCGCAGATACCAGGTGGCTGCAACTGTTTATTAAAAACACAGCACTGTGCAAAATCGTAAGATGACGTATACGGTGTGACGCCTGCCCGGTGCCGGAAGGTTAATTGATGCTGTTAGAGGTAACTCGAAGCGGTTGATCGAAGCCCCGGTAAACGGCGGCCGTAACTATAACGGTCCTAAGGTAGCGAAATTCCTTGTCGGGTAAGTTCCGACCTGCACGAATGGCGTAATGATGGCCACGCTGTCTCCACCCGAGACTCAGTGAAATTGAAATCGCTGTGAAGATGCAGTGTACCCGCGGCTAGACGGAAAGACCCCGTGAACCTTTACTACAGCTTGGCACTGAACATTGAGCCTACATGTGTAGGATAGGTGGGAGGCTATGAAGCAGTCACGCTAGTGATTGTGGAGCCGACCTTGAAATACCACCCTTGTATGTTTGATGTTCTAACTTGGCCCCATTATCTGGGGTGAGGACAGTGCCTGGTGGGTAGTTTGACTGGGGCGGTCTCCTCCCAAAGAGTAACGGAGGAGCACGAAGGTGGGCTAATCACGGTTGGACATCGTGAGGTTAGTGCAATGGCATAAGCCCGCTTGACTGCGAGAATGACAATTCGAGCAGGTGCGAAAGCAGGTCATAGTGATCCGGTGGTTCTGAATGGAAGGGCCATCGCTCAACGGATAAAAGGTACTCCGGGGATAACAGGCTGATACCGCCCAAGAGTTCATATCGACGGCGGTGTTTGGCACCTCGATGTCGGCTCATCACATCCTGGGGCTGAAGTCGGTCCCAAGGGTATGGCTGTTCGCCATTTAAAGTGGTACGCGAGCTGGGTTTAGAACGTCGTGAGACAGTTCGGTCCCTATCTGCCGTGGGCGTTGGAAGATTGAAGGGGGCTGCTCCTAGTACGAGAGGACCGGAGTGGACGAACCTCTGGTGTTCGGGTTGTGTCGCCAGACGCATTGCCCGGTAGCTAAGTTCGGAATCGATAACCGCTGAAAGCATCTAAGCGGGAAGCGAGCCCTGAGATGAGTCTTCCCTGGCGCTTTAAGCGTCCTAAAGGGTTGTTCGAGACTAGAACGTTGATAGGCAGGGTGTGTAAGCGTTGTGAGGCGTTGAGCTAACCTGTACTAATGGCCCGCGAGACTTAACCATACAACACCAAAAAGGTTTTGTATCGGACTCGATATAAGAGACACACTTGGATTGTGTGAGAACGACAGCTTTCTGAATTAATTGTTGCTGCGTAGCGGTAACAACAAAGAATTTGCTTGGCGACCATAGCATTTTGGACCCACCTGATCCCATGCCGAACTCAGAAGTGAAACGAAATCGCGCCGATGGTAGTGTGGGGCTTCCCCATGTGAGAGTAGGTCATCGCCAGGCTTTAAATATAGATGTATAGTATTTGACTACTGTAGATCGACAATTTGTGGAGAGATGGCTGAGTGGTCGAAAGCACCGGTCTTGAAAACCGGCAACCGTTAATAGCGGTTCTAGGGTTCAAATCCCTATCTCTCCGCCACATTCGAAAAGCCCGCTGAGAAATCAGCGGGCTTTTTCGTATTTGCTATATAGCTAGAAAAAGGAAGCGTCTGCTTCCTGAACTATTTTCTATCGCAAACCTTAATCAACAATACTTTTCTTTGCTGTTACCTCACTCCACAGTGCTTTTAACAGCGGGTTATCTAACTGTGAGCGTTTACAACAGACACCAAGTTTAAATGGTTTCATTGGAGCAATCGTCGATAGCCGTTGTACCTTGTCTCTGACCGGACTGTTATTGATTACAACATCAGGCGCTATCCCAACACCACACCCAAGAGATACCATACTAACTAGTGCCTCATTACCTGCTATCTGAGCATAGATATTAGGCTTGATCTTCATTTGTTTAAACCAGTTATCTGCCCTAACTCGAGATGTTCCCGTTTGTGGCAAGATAAAGGGGATCTTATTCCAGTCTGGCGATTCTTTTTGCAGTTCTTCGACAAAACTACTGATCCCTGCCGGTCCAATAAAAGAGAGTGGAATTTCACTGATGGTAGCGAACTCAACACGTGGCGAAAGTTGTTCAGGCATGGCCGAAATAGCAATGTCGACTTCATCATTAAGTACTTTATCAATCGCCAGTGCAGGATCGCCAGTTAACAGCTTAAACTCAATATAAGGGTGTTTAACACGAAAGGAGCTCAATAACTCAGGTAAATGACTATAGCTTGCGGTCACTGAGCAGAAGAGCTTTATCTCCCCTTTTAATTCAGCATCTTCATTATTAATCGCAACTTGAAATTGTTTCCACTCATTGACGATTCTCATTGCAACCGGCAATAACTGATTTCCGATGGGAGTGAGTTCTACTCGGCGGTTATCCCTAACAAACAGAGCATGACCAATATCTTGTTCAAGTTTTTGAACTTGGCGACTAAGTGCTGATGGACTTACATGCATAGCTTCTGCCGTTTGGCTGAAATTTTTGCTTTCACATAAGTGCAAAAATAGGCGAAGTGTTCTGATATTCATGGGATTCTCTCTATGTTGCACTTTTTGCAATAACTAGTTGTGAATATATCACTTTAAGCAATTTAATGCCTGAATTAGTATGAAGTCATTCGGTGCCACACCATACCAATGACAGAAGAGCACCGCTTAGACGGAAAGTATCAAAGGAGCATCCTACTATGGCGAATTATTTTAATACCTTAAACTTGCGTGAAAAGTTAGACCAGATCGGTCGTTGCCGCTTTATGGCTCGTGATGAATTTGCAAACGAAGCTGAATATCTCAAAGGTAAAAAAGTCGTCATCGTTGGTTGTGGTGCTCAAGGCCTAAACCAAGGCTTGAATATGCGTGACTCTGGTCTAGATATCTCTTACGCACTACGTGCTGCTGCGATTACAGAGAAACGCCAATCTTTCAAAAACGCGAAAGATAACGGTTTTGTTGTTGGTACTTATGAAGAACTTATTCCTCAAGCTGATTTGGTGATGAACCTTACTCCAGATAAGCAGCACAGTAACGTGATTGAAACCGTAATGCCACTAATGAAAAAAGGTGCGGCATTAGGCTACTCTCATGGCTTCAACATTGTTGAAGAAGGTATGCAAATCCGCGAAGACATTACAGTAGTGATGGTTGCACCTAAATGTCCAGGTACAGAAGTTCGTGAAGAATACAAACGAGGCTTTGGTGTTCCTACATTGGTTGCTGTTCACCCTGCAAACGATCCAAATGGTGACGGCTTAGAAATCGCGAAAGCTTGGGCTGCAGCAACAGGTGGTCATCGTGCTGGTTGTCTACAATCTTCTTTTGTTGCTGAAGTTAAATCAGATTTGATGGGCGAGCAAACTATCCTATGTGGCATGTTGCAAGCTGGCTCTATCGTTTGTTATGAAAAAATGCTTGCAGAAGGTGTTGACGCAGGTTACGCAGGTAAACTACTTCAATACGGTTGGGAAACTATCACAGAAGCTCTGAAATTCGGTGGTATCAGCCACATGATGGATCGTCTTTCTAACCCAGCGAAAATCAAAGCATTTGAACTTTCAGAAGAGCTAAAAGGCCTGTTGAAACCTCTGTACTACAAACATATGGATGACATCATCTCCGGTCACTTCTCATCAACTATGATGGCTGACTGGGCAAATGATGATGCAAATCTTCTAGGCTGGCGTGCAGAAACTGCAGAAACAGGCTTTGAAAACTACCCTGAGTCTGATGCAAAAATTTCTGAGCAAGAATACTTTGATAACGGTATTTTGATGGTTGCGATGGTTCGTGCAGGGATTGAATTGGCATTCGAAGCAATGACTGATTCAGGCATCATTGCTGAGTCTGCATACTACGAATCACTACATGAGCTACCATTGATTGCAAACACCATTGCTCGTAAACGTCTATACGAAATGAACGTGGTTATCTCAGATACAGCTGAATATGGTAACTACCTATTCTCTAACGTTGCTACTCCTCTGCTTCGTGAGAAATTCATGCCTAACGTTTCAGCAGAATTCATTGGTAAAGGTCTAGCAGATGCATCTAACCATGTTGATAACACACGCTTAATTGAAGTGAACCATGTTCTACGTCAGCATCCTGTTGAAGAAGTTGGTGAAAAACTTCGTGGTTACATGAAAGACATGAAACGCATCGCTGTTGGCGACTAATTGATGTCTAAAGGTTCGTTACTCATAAAAATAATCAACGAACCTTTTTAAAAAAATAACAAGCAAACACAATAAAAAACAAAAGGCTTGGTCTGTCGTGACCAAGCCTTTTTCTTTGTCTTTACTCAATCCAATGAGAGGATATGTAGTAAAAATTATGCGTCTTTTGCCGCTAGTTTTTCTTCAATCTCTGCCAGTTTCTTTTCCATGTCTGTCAGTTTTTGACGGGTGCGCAAGAGAACTTGTGTTTGCACATCAAACTCTTCACGACTTACTACATCAAGTTTATTCAATTGACCTTGAATAACTTGACGTACCTTTTGTTCAACATCCGCACCTAGCTCTTTGACAGGTTGAGGCATCGAGTCATGAATTTGCTTTGCAATCTGCTCTAATTTATTTGGATCAAACATTCGGGTTACTCCTATCCTTTACTCTGCATTCTATGCAATTCATAGGCGAAAGTCGTCATTATGGGATAAAAAAAGATGACTTTCTGTATTACTGATAATTTTCAGTCCAATTGGATAATCGTAGTGCCTTTGAGACTTTAGTGCTTGCCGGTTATCGACAGAGATAATTGATAGGATTTCATGGCAACATGAACAATGAGCCATTATTATTAGCGGCTCAAGAACAGAGAAAGAGTGCACTATGAAGCTAAACCCTAGACAAGATGAAGCCGTTAAGTACGTATCAGGTCCTTGCCTGGTTCTAGCTGGCGCAGGTTCAGGTAAAACTCGTGTTATTACCAATAAGATTGCCTATTTGGTTCAAAAATGTCGTTATAAAGCACGAAATATTGCTGCGGTAACCTTTACTAACAAAGCCGCTCGTGAAATGAAAGAGCGGGTATCACAAACACTAGGTAAAGCAGAGTCTCGTGGTTTGATGGTGTCGACATTCCATACACTAGGTCTCAATATTATCCGTCGTGAATATAAGCACTTAGGATTGAAAGCTGGTTTTTCTCTGTTTGATGATCAAGACCAGATGGCGTTGCTAAAAGAATTAACAGAAAAGCAGTTAGATGGTGATAAAGACCTATTGAAACAGTTGCTGAGTACCATCTCCAATTGGAAAAACGATATGGTGACCCCAGACCAAGCTAAAGCCTTGGCGCAGGGTGAGCAGCAACAGCTTTTCGCATTCTGTTTTGAAATGTATCAAACTCAGATGCAAGCCTATAATGCTTTGGATTTTGATGACCTCATTTTGATGCCAGTTCGGTTATTGCGCACTAATGAAGAGGTTCGTCAGCGCTGGCAGAATCGTATTCGCTATCTCCTTGTGGATGAATACCAAGATACCAATACCAGTCAATATGAATTGGTTAAGCTGTTAGTCGGAGAACGTGGCCGATTAACAGTTGTAGGTGATGACGATCAGTCTATCTATTCGTGGCGTGGCGCTAAGCCGCAAAACTTAGTGTTACTCGGTCAGGACTACCCCGACTTACGCCTTATTAAACTTGAACAAAACTATCGTTCTACCAGTCGTATACTACGTTCTGCCAATATACTGATTGCGAATAACCCGCACGTATATGAAAAATCGCTCTTTTCAGAAATTCCTGATGGTGAAAGGCTTAAAGTCATCACTGCAAAGAATGAAGATCATGAGGCTGAAAAGATTACCGCGGAAATTGTGGCGCACAAATTCTTAAATCGAACTGAATATCGTGATTATGCGGTTCTCTATCGCGGTAACCATCAATCTCGGTTGATTGAGAAAAGTTTAATGCAAAACCGTGTGCCATATAAAATTTCGGGGGGGACGTCATTTTTTGCTCGTGCAGAAATTAAAGACATCATGGCCTACTTACGCGTGCTAGTGAACCCTGACGACGACAATGCTTTTCTACGTATTGTGAATACTCCTCGGCGTGAAATTGGCCCTGCAACACTCGAAAAATTGGGTAGCTACGCTAATATGCGGAGTAAAAGCCTATTTGCGGCTAGTTTTGAAATGGGCTTAGAACAACACCTTTCGGGCCGCGGTTTAGAAAACTTACGTCGTTTTACTCAGTGGCTAGTCGCGATTGCTGACAATGCTGAGCGTGGTGATTCAGTGGAAGCCGTTCGGTCATTGGTTCGTGATATCCATTATGAAGATTGGCTGCATGAAACGTCATCAAGCCCTAAGGCGGCTGAAATGCGCATGAAAAACGTCTCAGAGCTCTATT
This sequence comes from Vibrio nitrifigilis, assembly GCF_015686695.1. Classification (NCBI taxonomy): domain Bacteria; kingdom Pseudomonadati; phylum Pseudomonadota; class Gammaproteobacteria; order Vibrionales; family Vibrionaceae; genus Vibrio; species Vibrio nitrifigilis. The sequence continues at coordinate 2,499,424 of NZ_JADPMR010000001.1, forward strand.
CATGGATTACGTCTGATTTACAAGGCGATAACTATGATCAGGAAGAAAAAACGCTCAAGGAAGTGGTACAGCGTCTTACTCTACGTGACATGATGGAACGAGGTGAAGAGAACGATGACAGTGATGCGGTTCAGTTAATGACGCTACACGCTTCTAAAGGTCTTGAGTTTCCTTACGTCTACCTAATGGGAGCTGAAGAAGGGATTTTGCCCCATCAAACCAGCATTGATGAAGATAATGTCGAAGAAGAACGGCGCTTAATGTACGTGGGTATTACTCGAGCACAAAGGGAATTAACGTTCACTATGTGTAAAGAGCGTCGCCAATATGGTGAGCTTATTAAGCCTACTCAGAGTCGTTTTCTTGATGAACTTCCATATGATGATGTTGAGTGGGAAGTAAAGAAAAAGCCGCTTTCTCAACAAGAGCGAATGGAAAAAGGTCAGGCTCATATTGCAAACATCCGCGCTATGTTTAAAAAATAGTATTTGTCTGGAAATTCCTTTGGGGATCTGGATAGAAATTTGTTAACATGGCGCAGATTTCAAAGGTACTTGATTAACAATTTTTTTGCCCCGATCAATGAGTTGCCAATTTTTTACACAGTGATTGAGGGTGTTTATGCTATTATTAGCAGCCATTTGACGAAAAACCCGTCAATCGGTAAAAAAAGTTGAAAAAGTACTAGACGCCGTAGTGTGATATCCGTATTATTCCACTCCGCCGATAGGGCATGCGCCCGTAGCTCAGCTGGATAGAGCGTTGGCCTCCGGAGCCAAAGGTCGAAGGTTCGAATCCTTTCGGGCGTACCATTTCTCGGAGGGAATGTCGGTAAAAATTTGTAGTGGTGGCTATAGCTCAGTTGGTAGAGTCCCGGATTGTGATTCCGGTTGTCGCGGGTTCGAATCCCGTTAGCCACCCCATTCGTCGGTGAATAGCGCAGTTTGGTAGCGCATCTGGTTTGGGACCAGAGGGTCGGGGGTTCGAATCCCTCTTCACCGACCACTATTTATAGTTAGGCTTATTAAGCGTGACTAATTCGGCAAAAGCCGGTTAAAACACAAATTGATGGTGGCTATAGCTCAGTTGGTAGAGTCCCGGATTGTGATTCCGGTTGTCGCGGGTTCGAATCCCGTTAGCCACCCCATTTGTCGGTGAATAGCGCAGTTTGGTAGCGCATCTGGTTTGGGACCAGAGGGTCGGGGGTTCGAATCCCTCTTCACCGACCACCATTCGAAGCCTCAGCAGAAATGCTGGGGCTTTTTTGTATGTGCAATTTTTTGATGCTTGTGTTGCTTATCCATCACATATTGGCCATTACGATAGCCTCGCTGCGTTGAACCCCTCTTCACCGAACTTACCATTCAAAGACTTAGATACGCTCTTTCTGATTAGGCGTCGCCAAAGAAATATGGATTTTTCTCGTCTATCTTATTAATTTTTAGAGCAAAATGAGAATTTGCCCACATTAAAGTGATGAACTTTGCATAAAATTGCAAAATGAATGCCGATAGTAGCGGTAACTTTAGATCTGGATCTCTTTGTTATTACTAGCTCATTGTAATGATGTGTGTGGCTTTAATTTTAAGTATTTATGCGAATGATGCATGTTTTTATATTGGGTTTTAATATTAATTAAAGATTATTTTTAGGTTTTAAATTCTAATTATTATAAATATGTTGGTTTTTTATCTCATTTAATGGTGATAAATTTTATTTATTATCATTGATTAATATTTGAGTAGAGTTTCCACTCTAATGCAATTTTACGCACATAATGAAATTTATTTTATTTTGACCATGTTTGTTTTTTTGGTTTATACCTCTAATTTGTAGCATATTTATCATGTGCTATAAAAGGGTGGTGTTTATCTGTTTATTTACATAAAGTGAATTAATATGCGATTAATGTATTGTAAATACACATATATCGCATTTTTATACTATTTGAGTTGCTTTTTATACGTAGATTTGTCAAATTGTTTGGCTAATAAGTGCCAGAATATTGTACTGGCAAGAATGGATTCACATATACCTGATCACATCTGTACTTTAGAGTCTCTAGAGGCATTCAGGTATTCAGACAGGGCAAGAAAACTGTCGAAGCAGTAGAGGTCTGGTTTCAATGTCTCTTTTAGAAGTAAAAAACCTTCGGATAGAATATCCGTCGCGTCATGGTGTGTTCGCCGCAGTCAAGTCACTTTCATTCTCTATCGAACGTGGAGAAATTGTTGGCGTCGTTGGCGAATCTGGTGCTGGTAAGTCAACAGTAGGTAATGCTGTTATTGATTTACTTAGTCCTCCTGGGCATGTAGCTGATGGTGAAGTCTTCCTTGATGGTAAGAAAATATCAGGTTTGAGCAACGAAGAGATGCGCCAGGTTCGGGGATCTAAGATAGGCTTTATCTTCCAAGACCCGATGACTTCTCTAAATCCACTTTTCACTGTTGAACACCAGTTAAAAGAAACGATTCATGCCAATATGAAAGTCAGTGATAGTGAAGCCTACGAGCGCGCTCTTTCATTAATGAATCAAGTGGGTATTCCACAGCCAGAAAACCGCCTTAAACAATACCCTCACCAATTTTCGGGTGGTATGCGTCAGAGAGTCGTTATTGCTATCGCTCTTGCGGGCGAACCCGATCTGATCATTGCTGATGAACCTACAACAGCACTTGATGTTTCTATACAAGATCAAATTCTTAACTTGATTCGTGAGTTATGTATTGAGCATAACGTTGGGTGCATGTTGGTAACCCATGATATGGGTGTCGTTTCTAACGTCACCGATCGTGTTGCTGTGATGTACCGTGGTGAATTAGTTGAAATAGGTCCAACTAAGAAGGTGCTAGGTCATCCTGATCACCCTTACACTCGCAGTTTAATTTCAGCTGTGCCTCGTTCAGATATTAAGCTGGATCGGTTCCCTCTTGTTAGCTATATAGAAGAAGCTCAAGAACATCAAGCCATTGATATAAAAAATCACTGGCTGGGTCAGCGTGAAGTCCATCGTGAATACACAGGACCACTTTTAAACGTAGAAAACGTGAATCTACGTTTTGTGACTAAGGATTCCTTATTTGAAAGTCGACGTGAGTATATTCAAGCGTCGAATAATGTGAGCTTTGAAATCTATGAAGGTGAAACCTTCGGTTTGGTGGGCGAATCCGGTTCAGGTAAATCGACAATAGCGCGTGTTATTGCCGGTTTATATCAGCCTAATTCAGGTTCAGTGCATTTCGAAGGGATTGATCTTACTGCGTTAAAATCTGAAAAAGAACGTCGTCCATTACGTCGTGCAATGCAGATGGTATTTCAAAACCCTTATACGTCTATGAATCCACGGATGAAAGTCTTTGATATTGTGGCTGAACCGATCCGCTTTCATAGCTTAACAAAAAATGAAGCAGAAACTCGCAGCGTCGTTGACGACTTACTCGAGCACGTTGGTCTTGGCAAAGCTGCAGGCTTGAAATATCCCCATGAATTTTCCGGTGGTCAGCGTCAACGTATTTCGATCGCTCGCGCTTTAGCAACTCGGCCGCGTTTATTGATTTGTGATGAACCTACCTCCGCATTGGATGTGTCTGTGCAAGCGCAAATTTTAAATTTGTTGAAAGACTTACAATCAGAGCTTGGGTTAACGATGTTGTTCATTAGTCACGACTTACCTGTGATTCGCCAGGTGTGCGATCGAGTGGGAGTGATGAAAATGGGCACATTGCTAGAAACTGCATCAACAGAGCAGTTGTTCACCAATCCACAGCATGAATACAGCCAGCACCTAATCTCTCTGATGCCGGAATTTACCGGTTTAAGAGAATCAGTTAAGGCCTCTTAATTGAGGTCTTAAGACACTCACGTGAGTGTAACACTTAGAAAATTATTAGATAAAAAAGCAAATACAAACAACTAGGGACACAATCCCGCATAAGGAGTTATGCAATGAAAACCATGAAAAGCAAGATAGCCTTGGCGCTGGTCGCTGCAGGCCTAAGTTTTGCTGCTTTAGCCGCAGATATTACCGTTGCTTATGATGCTGACCCAGTTTCTCTTGACCCTGAAGAGCAGCTATCTGGTGGTACGTTACAACTTTCACACATGGTATTTGATCCACTAGTTCGTTATACCCAAGATATGCAATTTGAACCTCGCCTGGCTACAAGCTGGGAACGTATTAATAAAACAACGATGCGTTTCCACTTGCGTAAAGGGGTAAAATTCCACTCGGGTAACGACTTTACCGCAGACGATGTGGTGTGGACATTTAACCGTCTAAAAACGTCACCAGATTTTAAAGGTATCTTTGACCCATATAAAGAGATGGTGAAAGTGGATGATTACACTGTCGATCTCGTTACAAAAGGTCCATACCCTCTAGTTCTGCAAAACGCGACTTACATTTTCCCAATGGACAGCAAGTTCTATAGTGGCAAAACTAAAGATGGCAAAGATAAAAGTGCAATCGTAAAACACGGCAACTCATTTGCTTCAACTCATGTTTCAGGTACTGGTCCATTTGAGATTACTTACCGTGAGCAAGGTGTTAAAACTGAATTCAAACGTTTCGATAATTACTGGGATAAAAAATCCAAGGGTAACGTAGACGATCTGACTTTGGTGCCAATTAAAGAAGATGCGACTCGTGTTGCTGCGCTTCTATCTGGTGATGTAGACATGATTGCACCGGTTGCTCCTAGTGACCAACGCCGCGTTAAAACAGCCCCTGGTATTAACTTGGTGACCATGTCTGGTACTCGTATCATCTCTTTCCAATTGAATGAAGCGTCCAACCCTGCATTGAAAGATAAACGTGTTCGCCAAGCAATTGCTTACGCGATTAATAATGAAGGTATTGTTAAGAAAATCATGCGTGGTTTTGGTACCGCTGCTGCACAACAAAGCCCGAAAGGTTATGCGGGTTATAACCCAGATTTAAAACCTCGCTATGATCTGAAAAAAGCGAAAGAATTAATGAAAGAAGCGGGTTACGCAAAAGGCTTTAGCCTTTCTATGATCGCACCAAATAACCGTTACGTTAACGATGCGAAAATTGCTCAAGCGACTGCCGCTATGTTGTCGAAAATTGGCATCAAAGTTGACCTGAAAACCATGCCTAAAGCGCAATACTGGCCTGAATTTGATAAATGTTCAGCAGATATGCTGATGATTGGTTGGATGTCAGATACAGAAGATTCGGCGAACTTTACTGAATTCTTGACCATGACTCGTAACGAAGAAACAGGTAAAGGTCAGTACAACTGTGGTCACTACTCAAACCCAGAAGTTGATAAGCTGATTAACGACGCTAACGTAGAAACGGATCCTGCGAAACGTGGCAAAATGCTACAAAAAGTGGAAGCTGTACTTTATAACGATGCAGCATTTATCCCTCTACACTGGGAAAACCTAGCTTGGGCGGCGAAATCTTCATTAGATATTAAACCTATCGTTAACCCAATGAACTTCCCTTACTTCGGTGATTTAGTCGTTAAAGAAAAATAACGTCTAACACTGCTTACACGGCTTTCTAGTGAAAGCCATTGGGCCTGTCTAAGAAGTTAGATAGGCTCAAGTAAGGTTTTGGTGCTTAGCTTTGTTTCAGTCGGGCTAAGTGCCATTTTTGAGGCTGAATTGCTTTGTTTTGCTGCAATGCGCAGCAAAAGTCATGGATAGTTTAAGGGGCAAGGAATGTTTTCGTTTCTGGTCAAGCGCCTGTTTCAGGCACTGATAGTGATGTTTGTGATCAGTATAGTGGCGTTTGCCATTCAAGATAACTTGGGGGATCCGCTACGTGAATTAGTGGGTCAATCGGTGTCTGATGCCGAACGGCAGGCTCTGCGCGATGAACTTGGTCTTAACGATCCATTCATTACCAAATATCACCGTTTTATCGTGGGTGCTTTGCACGGCGATTTAGGTACTTCTTATTTCTATAAACGCCCTGCGTTAGATGTCATTTTAGATAAGTTGGTAGCAACTCTTGAGTTAGTGTTTGGAGCTTCCATCATTATCATTGTGCTCTCGATACCGCTCGGGGTTTATTCAGCAATACATCCTAAAAGGTGGCTGACGAAAGTGATTATGGCAGGAAGTAGTATCGGGATATCCATTCCTGTGTTTTTAACTGCCATTCTCTTGATGTATGTATTCTCTATTGAACTTGGCTGGTTGCCGTCTTATGGGCGAGGTGACACAGTAAATGTATTAGGTTGGCAATCGGGTTACTTTACGAAAGATGGGCTGCTGCATTTAATTTTGCCGTGTGTGTCACTCGCTTCTATTATGCTGCCTCTTTTTATTCGTTTAGTACGCTCTGAAATGCTGGAAGTATTGAGTTCCGAATATATCAAATTCGCACGAGCTAAAGGGTTAGCCACCAATAAAGTTCATTATCAACATGCATTAAAAAATACGCTTCTTCCGGTACTGACAGTGGGTGGTGTGCAGCTTGGTTTGATGGTGGCTTATACCATTTTGACCGAAACAGTATTCCAATGGCCAGGTACAGGCTTCCTTTTCCTTGAAGCGGTTAACCGCGTGGATACACCATTGATAACCGCTTACGTTATTTTTGTTGGCCTGATCTTCGTGGTAACCAATACCATTATCGATTTGTTATATGGGCTAATTAACCCAACCGTTAATTTAACAGGGAAAGGAGCATAATCATGAGTAACACTTACGTGGCTCCATCTCGTTGGGAGCGTTTTAAAAAATCGGATTTTCTTTATTATTTCTTACACGACAAAGTCGCAATGTTCAGCTTTGCTATTTTTCTTGTCTTTGTTGTGTTGGCGCTATTAGCTCCATGGATATCACCGACGAATCCTTATGACCTGACATCGATTGATATTATGGATTCAGAATTGCCTCCATCTTGGATGAGTGGTGGTGAGGCCCATTTCCTTTTGGGAACGGATGACCAAGGACGCGATATTTTATCGACCATGCTGTATGGATCTCGTTTATCGTTAACCATTGGCTTTCTCGCTGTGGCGGTACAGCTGTGTATTGGGGTTTTTGTTGGCTTATGCTCAGGTTACTTTGGCGGTCGTGTTGATAGTTTCTTGATGCGTGTTGCAGATGTGCAACTTTCATTTTCAACAATGATGGTCGCTATTATTGTTTCCGCTATTTTTAAAGCCAGCTTCGGGGATGAATTGTATAGTGAATATGCAGTCACCATGTTGGTTTTGATTATCGGTTTTGCCGAATGGCCACAGTACGCACGTACGATTCGTGCATCTGTATTGGCAGAGAAGAAAAAAGAGTATGTCGAAGCGGCAAAAGTGATGGGCTTTAGAGCTCCCCGCATTATGTTTCGTCATATTTTACCGAACTGTTTATCACCAATTTTGGTTATCTCAACCGTTCAGGTGGCAAATGCCATTATGTCGGAAGCGGCGCTTTCTTTCCTCGGGTTAGGTTTGCCGGTCGATCAACCTTCATTAGGGTCACTTATTAATATCGGTTTTTCTTATATTTTTTCCGGCTCTTGGTGGATTACCGCCTTCCCAGGTATCTTGCTGGTGGTGCTGGTTTTAGTGATAAACCTGCTTGGTGACTGGTTACGTGATGTATTTAACCCTAAATTGTACAAAGGGTGATCGGATTCAATTGATTTTATTAGCTAAATCTAACTAAACTAAGAGCCGTAAGTGTTAATTACGGCTCTTTTTTTGCATCCCTGAAAGTATCGTGAACATTTGCCGCTTTAAATCAAGGGATAAGATGGAGATGAGAATGGAACGTCACCACAAAGTTACCCAAGCATTACTTTTGAGCCTGATAGTTATTGCCGCTCCGCTGTACTCATCTTTAGTCAGTGCTCAAAGCTTTCTCTGTGATGCGAAACAAACCAGCAGTAATGCTCTGCCGGTGCTCGATAAGTCATGCCCGATTGGGGATGGTTTATGGGGAGATAGAACCCCCAAACATAAAGGCTCTCAGTTTTGGATCCAATGCGGCATGATGCGTGATCATTTGTCGCTAGAAAAAGCAAAACCGTTATATCGTAAGATCACGACTGATGTGTGGTTAAAGCCTGAAAACAACGGAGTTCGTTGCTTAATCGGCCCTTATGAAGACTACAAAAAAGCGAAAGCGGATATGTTGCGAGTAAGGACATTGCCTAACTACAAAAAAGTATTTATTCGCGAAGTCTCTCAGAAAGGTAAAACCATGAAAGCTCCTGCCATGGTGAAAAAAGCCCCGCAAACCATGACTAAAATGATGGCGGTTGAGAAAAAAGTCCCAGCTAAACGTGTTCCAGTAACGGCACCAGTAACGAAGCCGATAGAGCCACAGAATAAAATTCAGATTCGCCGCCAAGCTCAAGTGGGTAAGTTAAACTTTGCGGTACCTTATATTAATGATGACAAAATTCAATTTTATATGGATCAGGATTTACCGTGGAATCGCTTGGATTACGATCATGCAGAGAAAACGTGTAGCCGTATTAACATGCGCCTTGCTACTGAGTTAGAGTGGCGAGATTTGCTGCAATCTGGAGTGATGCAAAAAGAGCGTTGGCCTATCAATTTACCTTATTGGGGCTGGAATCATCGTGGCCTATTTATGAATGGTAAAACCAATAATTTAAAAGGCACATCGTTACTTAATGTTCTCTGTGTGACTTCTAAATAGACGGTATTATTAAAAAGAAAACCCCATGCATTTGCATGGGGTTTTTTATTGAAGAACGGCTATCAGTTAGTCTTCGATGGTTTTCATCGCTTCTTTTACTGATGTTGATTTCTCTTGGTCTGCCGCTGTCCAGCCACCACCTAATGCTTTGAATAGGTCGATACGGCTGGTTAACAAGTTCAAGTGAGCAGAAAGTTCACTTTCTCGAGCACTAAACAAAGAGCGCTGAGCATCCAATAAATCAATATAGCTATCATTACCTTTTTGGTAACGCATTTGAGCTAACTTGTAATAGTCTTCATTGGCTTGTAGGTTGGCTTTCTGCGCCTTCCACTCTTCCATGTAGTATTCCTGACCTACTAAGGCGTCAGACACCTCTTTGAAGCCAGTTTCAATTGCTGCTTGGTAAGCAATAATTGAAGATTGTTTCTCAATTTTTGCTGCATCCAAGTTAGCTGAATTACTACCCCAATCAAAGATTGGGAGAGAAAGTGATGGTGCAAATGTCCAGTAACCTGAGTCCGAACTAAACAAGTTGCTCATTGAGCTACTCATTGTCCCTGCATTTGCGGTTAAGCTGATGCTTGGGAAGAATGCGGCACGAGCAGCGCCAATGTTCGCGTTTTCAGATTTTAGAGTGTGTTCTGCTGCCAAAATATCTGGACGATGCAAAATCAACTTAGAGTTAGAACCGACTTTCAACTCAGACAGCATTTTGCCGTCTTCTGTTGGTAGGCGATCTTGACCTTTCCATTTAACTGGCGCACCAACAAGTTGGCGTAAGGTGTTTTTCTCTTGGGCAACGGCGAGTTTATATTGCGCGACAGTAGCACGCGCACTATGCAGCGCGGTTTTACTTTGTGCCAATGTTAATGCATCGCTGTAACCTGCTTTGTAGCGAGTCTCAACCAAGTTTAAGGTTTTTTGATAGGCTTTCACTGTGTCTTGCGATAGCTCTAACAATTCCTGATTAGTAATCAAGGTCATGTACGCAGAAGCCACTTGAGCAACCAAACTGATCACGGCACTACGGCGAGTTTCATCAGACGCTAAGTAGCTCTCTAATGCTTGATCGCTCAAGCTCTTAACTCGACCAAAGAGATCGAGTTCATAGCTTGTAATACCGACAGTTGCTAAGTCTTCATTGCTGTAAACTTTTCCTGCACCAGTATAGGCATCAGATGTTCGAGTTCGAGCAAAACTGCCTGAAGCATCTAATCCAGGATAACGTGCGGCATCCTGAACACGATATTGTGCTTTAAGTGATGCTACATCAAGGATGGTTTGTTTCAGGTCTTTGTTGTTTTTGAGTGCCGTTTCAACCAGCATTTGCAGGTGTTTATCGGCCATAAAACTGCGCCAATTTGGCAGCGCAGTTTCCATGTCTTGTTTGCCAGCAGTTTCAGACCAACCCTGTTGCTCCGATGATGAAGATGGTTGCTGATAATTTGGTGCCAAACTACAGCCGCTTAGTGCGGCTGCAACGATTAATGGTAACAGTTTAATTTGCATCACTGTTCTCCTCTACCGTGTCTTCACCAATTTTGTGACGTTTCGTTTTGAACAAACTCATCACAAGGACAAAGAATACTGGTACAAAGAATATCGATAGAATAGTCGCGGATAACATACCGCCAACCACACCCCAACCGATAGCATTTCGGCTAGCGGCACCAGCACCAGTACTTAGTGCTAGAGGTAACACCCCGAGAATGAAGGCGAAAGAGGTCATCATGATTGGACGTAAACGCATACGACATGCATCAACGGTAGCCTCAACCAGTCCCATGCCATCGTCATACAAGGCTTTGGCGAATTCTACAATCAAGATGGCATTTTTTGCCGATAGACCAATGGTCGTCAACAAACCAACTTGGAAGTAAACGTCGTTTGACAACCCTTTGAACGTTGCTGCTAATACCGCCCCTAAAATACCTAGTGGTACAACAAGGATAACGGAGAATGGTACGCTCCAGCTTTCGTACAATGCCGCGAGAGACAAGAATACGATCAACAATGAAATACCATATAGCATGCCAGAGTTCGATGAAGATTGGCGTTCTTGGTAAGAAATACTACCCCAGTCAACCCCAATACCATCTGGCAGTTTTTTGACAAGTTTTTCAATTTCTGCCATCGCTTCACCAGAACTGTGCCCTGCAGCGGCAGCACCTTGAATATTCATTGAAGCTGTACCGTTGAAACGTTCTAGGCGAGGTGAACCGTAGTCCCAATGGTAACTTGCAAATGCGCCGAATGGGACCATATCACCATCTTCGTTACGTACGTGCCATAACTCAAGATCCTTAGGATTCATACGGTAAGGTGCGTCAGCCTGCACGTATACTTTTTTGATACGACCGCCATCGACAAAGTCATTAACGTAGCTAGAGCCCCAAGCTGTAGATAGCATTGAGTTAATATCACTAACCGATACACCCATTGCCATCGCTTTTTCATAGTCGATATCGACTTTGAACTGAGGACCATCTTCCATACCGTTAGGACGCACAGCCGTTAAGACGGGATCTTGTGCTGCCATACCTAACAACTGGTTACGAGCTTGCAATAACTTCTCATGACCTAAGCCACCATTATCAACAAGGTAAGCATCAAAACCACTGGATGTACCTAAGCTAGGAACTGCCGGAAGGTTGAAGGCAAACACTTGCGCTTCTTTGATCGTCGCTAGGAATCCCCAGGCCCGACCAATAATGGCATTAACTGATTGATCTTCACGAGGACGCTTATCCCAGTCTTTCAGTTTTACAAACGCCATACCCATGTTTTGACCACTACCTGCGAAACTAAAACCGGCGATGGTAAATACAGAGTCGACGTTCTCTTTTTCTTTGGTGAGGAAGTAGTCTTGCAGTTTTTTACCTACCGCCATAGTACGTTCTTGAGTCGCACCGGTTGGAAGGGTAATCATTGCCATAACAACGCCTTGGTCTTCTTCAGGCAAGAAGGAAGTCGGTAGACGTTGGAACAAGACAAGTAAACCACCGACGATCACCACATAAACGACCACATAGCGGATTTTTTTCGACAAACTACCCGCAACAAATCGTTGGTAGCGATCCGTACCACTATTGAAGCTATTATTAAACCAAGCAAATGGCCCTTTCGTGATGTGGACTTCACCTTGACGGCGAGGTTTTAAGATCGTTGCACACAATGCTGGTGTCAGAATCATCGCACACAGAACAGATAGAACCATTGCTGATACGATCGTTAGTGAGAACTGACGGTAAATAGCACCGGATGCGCCACCAAAGAAAGCCATTGGAACGAATACGGCACTCAATACCAGAGCGATACCTACCAAGGCACCGGTGATCTGACCCATGGATTTACGTGTCGCTTCGAGTGGCGATAAGCCATCCTCTTCCATCACACGTTCCACGTTTTCGACCACCACGATGGCATCATCCACCAGCAAGCCAATCGCCAGCACCATACCAAACATGGTTAAGGTGTTAATCGAGTAGCCAAAGCTAGCCATAATACCGAACGTACCAAGCAGTACGACAGGCACAGCAATGGTTGGTATTAATGTCGCGCGGAAGTTTTGCAAGAACACAAACATCACGATGAATACCAACACAACGGCTTCTGCGAGAGTGTGAACAACTTCTTCGATAGAGATTTTAACGAATGGTGTGGTATCAAATGGGTAAACAACCTTCATTCCGTGTGGGAAGTAAGGTGAAAGTTCAGCCATTTTTGCTTTCACATTCTCAGCGGTATCAAGGGCGTTAGCACCACTGGAAAGTTTGATCGCGATACCGGTTGAGTACTTGCCATTATAACGGGCAACGGCGGTATAGCTTTCACCACCAATCTCAACGCGAGCGACGTCTTGGACGCGTACCTGTGAACCATCGCTTTGAACTTTTAGCAGGATATTTTTAAACTGTTCAACAGTTTGTAAACGTCCTTGAGCCGTAATGGTCGCAGTTATTTGTTGCCCCTTCACAGCCGGAGTACCACCTAAAGAGCCGACAGACACTTGCGTGTTTTGGCTTGAAATGGCGCTAGTTACATCACTTGGTGTTAGATTAAATTTGTTCAATTTGTTTGGATCTAACCAAATACGCATTGAGTGCTGAGCACCGAATACTTGAACTTCACCAACACCTTGTACGCGGCTTAATGGGTCTTTAATGTGGGATACGGCATAATCAGATAATTCATTGTTATTCATTGAGTTATCGTCAGATATGAAGCCGACCACCATCAAGAAACTCGACGTCGATTTCGCTACAGTAATACCATAGTCGACCACCGAATCGGGTAAGGTGGATTCCACCGCACTCAGTTTGTTCTGTACTTGGACCTGAGCTATATCAGGGTCGGTACCTGTAGCAAAAGTTAACTGAATTTGGAATTGACCTGATGAGTCACTGCTAGAAGACATGTACAACAGGTTATCGATACCATTCATGTTTTGTTCGACAACCTGAGTAACACTACTTTCTACCGTTTTGGCAGAAGCACCAGTATAGGTACCAGAAATGGTAACTGATGGTGGAGCGATCTGCGGATATTGCTCAATAGGTAGGGTTTCAATAGACAGAATCCCCGCGAGCATAATCAAGATCGCGACAACCCAAGCAAAGATGGGTCTATCGATGAAAAAACGAGCCATAAAACAGAATTCCTATTTTTTGTCTACTTCTTTCGGTGCAACTAAGCTACCTGTCTGGATTTTTTGTAAACCAGTAACAACGACTTGGTCGCCGTCCTTAAGGCCGCTGGTTACTAACCAGTTTTGACCCATCACACGGTCAGCTTCGACAACACGGTCTTCAACTTTGTTATTGCTGTTGACGATATTGACGTGTGCACGACCTTGCGTGTCACGAGAAACTGCTGCTTGAGGAACCAAGAACGCTTTTGCTTTGTAATCTACTGGAACAGTTGCACGAACATATAATCCAGGTAACAGAGTGTCGTCAGGGTTTGGAAGTAGTGCACGAAGGTTTACAGTACCTGTTGACTCGTTAACAGAAACATCTGCAAATTGTAGGGTTGCTTTCTGGTCAACTTTGCTACCATCATCTAGTGTTAGTGTAATACCTGTTAACTTAGGATTTTTCGCATCATCACCGCCTTGTGCTTTAGCGCGTTGGCGAAGTTTTAGCACAGTGCTACTTGGCTGAGAGATATCAACGTAAAGTGGGTCAAGCTGTCTAATGGTTGCTAGGTAATCAGATTGGTTTGCCGTTACCAAGGCACCTTCTGTCACGGTTGATTTACCGATACGACCAGAAATTGGCGCTTTGATTTTGGTGTAATCCAAATTAATTTGTGCTGTTTTTACAGCGGCTTTCGCAGCAAGAACAGAAGCTTGTGCCGCACGATAAGTGGCCATGGCGTCTTCATAATCTTGTTCACTGATAGCTCGGTTTTTTACCAAGCCAGCGTAACGATCTGCTTGCAGCTTAGATTTAACTAAGGTGGCTTGAGCAGAGGCTAAATCTGCTTTAGCACTTTCTAGGTTTGCTTCATAAGTTGCTGGGTCGATTTGGTAAAGAACATCGCCTTTCTCAACGTTACTACCTTCAACAAACAGACGTTTAATAATAATACCTTCAACTTGAGGACGTACTTCAGCAACGCGGTATGCGCTAGTGCGGCCTGGTAATTGATCGGTAATTTCAATTGGCTGAGAGTGAAGAACAACCGTGTCGACAGCAACTGCTTGAGGTTGTTGATTGGTGACGTTGTCTGAGGCTTCCTTCTGGCAGCCTGTCAATGCCAACGCTAAGCCTATGGCAATCATAGAATTGCGGTATCTAGGCAAGACTTTCGTCATAGTTTATCTCCTGATAACAATTATTTTGTGCTTACCACTGACGTGCTGCATTACCTATAGTTTCACAGCAAAAATGACAGACTAAGCACCTAAGTCTTTATAAACGTTAAGTTCGGTGAATAATGGTATTTGGATAGAATCATAAAATTCTAGTCTGGGGAGGGTTAATACAAGGTTAACACTCCGTGTTGACCGTTTTAAACTTGATCGCTGTGTATATTCCGTACGCTTAAAATCAGCATAACGGCTTAAGTATAGATAGCAAGGTTTTGTTAATGCTCATCTTCCTCTTTTATCACCATAAAACAATGGTCTTACGCAAAAAATAATCACTAGATTAGTTGTGTAAATAGGTGATTTTTGAAATGAATAGCAGAATTTTATTTATATAAAGCAAAGTGATGAATATTTTATACTGTATGAGTGGGCTATATGTTGAATATCAGCACGTGATTCTTTTATGAAATTTTTAAGGCGTAAAGGAATGAAAATATCAAGGAAGGATAAATTGACGAAAGAGATAAGAAAAAGCATGGCTAACCAGATAGCCATGCTTGAAATGTAAAGCTTTGTGCCTAACGCATTGTTACAAATTCTTCCGAACCTGTCGGGTGAATTGCTACTACAGAATCAAAATCTGCTTTGGTTGCGCCCATCTTCATTGCTACACCAAAACCTTGGATCATCTCATCCATAGTGAAACCAATGCCGTGTAGACCAACTACTTTTTCTTCAGGGCCCGCACAAACTAGCTTCATCTTACAAGGTTGGCGGTGTTGAGTCACTGCGGTGTACATGGCGGTAAAGCCTGATTTGTACACTTTAACGTTTTCTTCACCGTATTGAGCGATAGCTTCAGGTTCAGTTAGACCAATGGTTCCGATTGGAGGGTGGCTAAATACCACGGTTGGTACCAGATCATAGTCCATCTTGGCATCTTTCTTACCATTGAATAGACGTTCTGATAGTTGACGACCTGCTTTTACCGCCACTGGGGTCAATTCAATACCGCCTTCCATGATATCGCCAACGCAGTAAATACCGTCAACGTTAGTGGTTTGGTATTCATCAACTTTAATGTAGCCGCGTTCGTTAGTCGCTACACCTGTTGCTGCTAAATTGATCGCATCTGTTGCTGGGTGACGACCGATCGCCCAAATTAGTTGATCGACGTTTTGGCTGTTGCCGTTATCAAAGTGAACGGTAAGGCTACCATCGGCTTCTTTGATCACTTCTTTTGGCACGCTGTGCGTATGAAGTTTTGGACCTTCTGCTTCCATGACTTCAACCAAGGTTTCGATAACCATAGGATCGAATGAACGCAGTGGGGATTCTTTACGGCAGAATAGATGTGTTTCTGTACCAAGTGCATTGAGCACACCAGCAATTTCTACAGCGATGTAACCAGCACCAATAACAGCAACACGTTTTGGCTGTTCTTTCAGTTCGAAGAAGCCATTGGAATCAATGCCGTACTCCGCGCCTGGGATGTTTGGAATGGTTGGACGGCCACCCACTGCGATAAGAATATGATCTGCGGTGTAATGTTCGCCATTTACTTCTACCGTTTTGGCATCTACAAATTTTGCAAAGCCACGGATAACTTCCACTTTGTTATTACCCAATACGCGGTCGTAAGATTGGTGAATTCGACCAATATACGCTTGGCGGCTTTCAACAAGCTTGCCCCAATCAAATTTTTTGATGTCAACATCAAAGCCGTAGTCGGCTGCGTAGAGGTTCATTGCTTCTGCAACTTGCGCTCCATGCCACATTACTTTCTTTGGAACACAACCAACGTTGACACAAGTGCCGCCAAGATCTTTGGTTTCAATCAGCGCGACTTTGGCGCCGTACATGGCTGCACGGTTAGCTGAAGCGATACCGCCACTGCCACCACCGATACAGATATAATCAAAATGCGTTGCCATTACTTTCTCCATTTTTAGTCACTCCGATACTCGGTTGAGAACGAGTTTAATGTCGTGAGCGCCATTTCATTGTTAACCTAATGAGATTGGGATCGAATTACCGAACTCAAGTTTTCTTACCGCTTTTTCGTTTCTGCTATTTGTTATGCCTGATTATTCAGGAACAATCCAGTCTACCTTAAAGTGGCCTGTTGCTGGTGCAATCGCTTGTTGCAGAAATGGAAGAACAACTTTCATCTGGCTCTCTAATTTCCACGGCGGGTTAATCACGATCATGCCAGAGGCAGTCATGCCTCGTTCATTGGTATCGGGAGATACACCCAGTTCTATTTGTAAAATTTTACGAATACCTAAAGCTTCTAATCCTTCGATCATATCTTCGATATCGCAGCGATTGACCACAGGATACCAAATAGCGTAAATGCCTGTTGCCCAACGTTTGTAACTTTGTGCGATAGCATTCACTACGTCACGATATTCGTGAGCTAACTCATAAGGTGGATCGATTAAAACTAATCCACGACGCTCTTGGGGCGGTAAGCTGGCTTTTAAGCGAGCAAAACCATCTTCTTTAAAGATTTTTACTTGTCGATCGCGATGGAACTCTTGTTCTAAAAGTGGGTAGTCACTCGGGTGTAATTCCGTTAACACCATGCGATCTTGTGGACGTAAGTGAGCACGTGCTACGCGAGGAGAGCCTGGGTAGTAACGCAGTTCGCCATCGTTATTGAGTTCGCGGATTGCATCGAGGTAACTTTGAATGTCTTCTGGAATATTATTTTGCTGCCATAAGCGCGCAATACCTTGTTTGTATTCGCCTGTTTTTTCTGACCATTCATGGGTGAGATCGTAACGGCCAACACCTGAATGCGTATCATGATAAACGAAAGGTTTCTCTTTCTGTTGTAACGAAGACAAGATCAAGCTTTGTACGATGTGCTTAACGACATCGGCATGGTTGCCAGCGTGGAAGCTGTGACGATAACTTAGCAAATTATTCTCTCAAAACCCGGTTCGGGCGATCATCAGTAGATAAAATATAAACATGATTATATACGTTAACGATCGGCTTTTGGAGAGTCATGCAGGAGAGCTTCGAGTATCAATTGTGAACTTATCGTAAGCATCACTATTGAAAATTACTTAATCTACCTATATTTAACTAATTGTCTCGGTCGAAATTTAGCGACCCACCGTTTTACTGAAAAAGGAACGTCATATGTCTAATCCACTTCTTACTTTTACGGATTTGCCACCGTTCTCAGCGATTAAACCGGAACATGTTAAGCCGGCTGTTGAGAAAGCAATTGAAGATTGTCGGACACAAATTGAAGCTGTTCTAAAAGAGAATACTCAGCCTACTTGGGACAACGTGATAGCGCCGATCGAAGAAGTGGATGATCGCCTAAGCCGTATTTGGTCACCTGTGAGTCATATGAACTCAGTGATGAATAGCGAAGAGCTGCGTGAAGCTTATGAAAGCTGTTTACCTTTATTATCAGAATATGGCACTTGGGTTGGTCAACACAAAGGTCTGTTCCAAGCCTATAAAGCGATTAAAGCGAGTGACGAATTCGCCAACTACACTCAGGCACAAAAGAAAACCATCACAAATGCACTACGTGATTTTGAACTGTCTGGTATTGGTCTGCCTGTTGCAGAGCAAAAACGTTATGGTGAAATCAGCAAACGCCTTTCTGAGTTAGGTTCGAAATTCTCTAACAATGTACTGGATGCCACCATGGGGTGGAGCAAACAGGTTACTGACGAGAAAGAACTGTCTGGTATGCCAGAGTCTGCATTAGCAGCGGCGAAGGCTGCAGCTGAAGCAAAAGGTATCGACGGTTATCTATTAACACTGGATATTCCTTCGTATTTACCTGTTATGACTTATTGTGACAACCAAGCGCTACGTAAAGAACTTTACGAAGCGTATGTGACTCGAGCTTCAGACCGTGGCCCGAATGCGGGCAAATGGGATAACACCGAAGTGATGGCGGAAGAGCTAAAACTACGTCATGAAATTGCACGTATGCTTGGTTTTAACTCTTATAGTGAAAAATCACTAGCGACCAAAATGGCCGAATCGCCAGAACAGGTACTGAAATTCCTTAACGACTTAGCGGTGAAAGTGAAGCCTCAAGGTGAACGCGAAGTTGAAGAGCTACGCCAATTCGCCGAACAAGAGTTTGGTGTTACCGAGCTGCAGTTATGGGATATCGCTTATTACAGTGAAAAACAGAAACAGCACCTATTCCAAATCTCTGATGAAGAGCTGCGTCCTTACTTCCCTGAAGACAAAGTTGTTAATGGTCTATTTGAAGTCCTAAACCGCGTGTTTGGTATGAAGGTTGTTGAGCGTACAGGCGTCGAAACTTGGCATGAATCGGTCCGTTTCTTCGATATCTTTGATAGCAACGAGCAACTGCGCGGTAGTTTCTATCTTGATTTATACGCCCGTGAACATAAACGTGGTGGCGCATGGATGGATGAATGCCGTGTGCGACGCATTACCAAAGATGGCGAGCTGCAGACTCCAGTTGCTTACCTAACGTGTAACTTCAACCGTCCTGTTGGTGATAAGCCTGCGTTATTTACCCACGATGAAGTTGTGACGCTCTTCCATGAGACGGGGCATGGTATTCACCATATGCTGACTCAAGTTGGCGTTGGCTCTGTATCGGGTATTAATGGTGTACCTTGGGATGCGGTTGAGCTGCCAAGTCAGTTCTTAGAAAACTGGTGCTGGGAAGAAGAGGCGCTTGCGTTTATTTCTGGTCACTACGAAACGGGTGAGCCGCTACCAAAAGAGATGTTAGATAAGATGCTCGCTGCGAAAAACTTCCAGTCTGCGATGTTTATCTTGCGTCAGCTTGAATTTGGTTTGTTTGATTTCACTCTGCACACCAATTACGACCCAGAAGTGGGACCTCGTGTATTGGAAACGCTAGCGGAAGTGAAACAGAAAGTCGCGGTTCTACCAAGCTTAGAATGGAATCGTTTCTCACATGGCTTTAGTCATATCTTTGCTGGTGGCTATAGCGCAGGTTACTACAGCTATTTATGGGCTGAAGTTCTTTCTTCGGATGCGTATTCACGCTTTGAAGAAGACGGTATTTTCAATGCAGAAACTGGTCAAAGTTTCTTGAATAACATTCTTGAAATGGGTGGTAGCGAAGAGCCTATGGAGCTATTCAAACGCTTCCGAGGTCGTGAGCCAAAAATTGATGCGCTTCTGCGTCATGCTGGAATTGCTGCATAAGCTAATTCTTATTAAATCAGCCTCGCATTTGCGAGGCTGTTTTGTTTTTGGCGCAAAGAAATGGAGCGTTGCAGCCTTGATTTTTATTCAAGCAGAGTAAATTTCTGTAAATGTTATTAGCCAGCTTTTAGCGTCAATGCCTTCAACTCGATGAGAATTTTAGAAAAATTCCCATCTTAAAATAAGAAACACTGTTCAAAATAATTTTATTTTAATTCTTTGTTTACCAAAGCTATTTTGTTACATCACAAGATGAATTTCAGAGGGGTAGGTGCTGGGCTGTCTCGAATGTTGGCACCAGTTTCACCACTTGTTAGGCGATTTTCTCCACGTTTTTGCTGGGTTTTCCTTCGTGAATTTTGCTGTAAAATCGTTCAGCAAGATGAATTGTTTAGGAGTCATCATATGAAAACTTTAATGAAAGGTTTGCTTGTGCTAGCAGTGGTTGCAGGTATGTCTGGTTGTATTCCAATGCCAGGAATGCATGGTGGCCCACATTTCGGTAATGTTATGCCAACCAATCAACCGACTGATCTGCCATCTTAAGTTGAATAAAAATTTTTCCGCATCAGCCCCTCTCGCTGATGTGGAATGTTTCCTTTCTCGCAAATTCCCTTCTCTTGAAAAAGAAATTGCCTACAACACGAGCATCTTGGTGCCATTTAGGGTTATACTCTTTGCCATTATGTATAAATAACCAGTAGCTTAACCATGATTGATCCCTCTCTTTTACTCGACGGTTTAAACGACAAACAACGTGAAGCTGTAGCCGCTCCACTCGAAAACCTTCTCGTACTGGCGGGGGCAGGTAGTGGTAAAACGCGGGTGCTGGTGCACCGTATTGCTTGGTTACTCTCTGTTGAGCAGGCGTCACCATTTTCCATCATGTCGGTGACCTTCACGAATAAAGCGGCAGCCGAGATGCGTGGCCGGATTGAAGAGCTAATGATGGGAAGTGCTTCAGGCATGTGGAATGGCACATTCCATGGTATTTGCCATCGCATTTTGCGCGCCCATTATCTTGATGCCAAATTACCTGAAGATTTTCAGATTATTGATTCAGAAGACCAACAGCGTCTATTGCGTCGTTTAATTAAAGCGCAGAACTTAGATGAGAAACAGTGGCAACCTCGTCAGGTATCTTGGTGGATCAATGGTAAAAAAGATGAAGGATTACGTCCTTCTCATATTGATGCTTACCATGATCCTGTGACGCAAACCTATTTGCAGATTTATAGTGCTTATCAAGAGGCGTGTGATCGTGCAGGTTTGGTCGATTTTGCCGAAATATTACTGCGTGCATTAGAGCTGCTGCGTGATAACAAGTTTATCCGAGAACATTATCAAGCTCGCTTTAAACACATTCTGGTCGATGAATTCCAAGATACCAACAATATCCAATATGCATGGCTGCGTATGATGGCTGGCGCTGACACTCATGTCATGATTGTCGGCGATGATGACCAATCCATTTACGGTTGGCGTGGTGCTAAAGTTGAAAATATTGAGAAATTCACCTTAGAGTTTCCAAGCGTTAATACTATTCGTCTTGAACAGAACTACCGTTCAACAAAAACGATTTTGGAAGCATCGAACACCTTGATCTCAAATAATACTGAGCGAATGGGTAAAGAGTTGTGGACTGATGGTAGCGAAGGCGAACCTATTTCGGTGTATTCAGCTTATAACGAATTAGATGAAGCGCGTTTTGTCGTCAATAAAATTAAAGATTGGCAAGACAAAGGTGGGGCACTCACCGACAGTGCTATTTTGTATCGTAATAACGCCCAGTCTCGCGTGCTGGAAGAAGCCTTGCTACAAAGTAATCTGCCATATCGTATTTATGGTGGGATGCGATTCTTCGAACGCCAAGAAGTGAAAGATGCCTTGTGTTATCTCCGTTTAATGGCTAACCGTCACAATGATGCATCGTTCGAGCGTGTGGTGAATACACCAACGCGCGGGTTGGGTGAAAAAACCTTAGAAACGATTCGTTTTGCGGCTCGTGATCGCGGTTGTACTTTATGGGAAGCCAGTGTTGCTCTTCTTGAAGAGAAAGTACTTGCTGGCCGGGCAGCAACGGCTTTAAGCCGTTTCGTAGAACTAATTAATGCGCTGGAAGATGATACGGCTGAGTTACCACTTTTCGAACAAACCAACCATGTGATTCATGCATCAGGCTTGTACACTATGTATGAGCAAGAGAAAGGTGAAAAATCCAAAGCTCGTTTAGAAAACTTAGAAGAGTTGGTCACAGCAACTCGCCAATATGAAAAGCCTGAAGAAGCTGAGGAAATGACGTTGTTAAACGCATTTTTGACTCATGCAGCTTTAGAGGCCGGTGAAGGTCAAGCCGACGAGTTTGATGATGCAGTGCAATTAATGACGTTGCACAGTGCAAAAGGTCTAGAATTCCCGCTTGTATTTATGGTTGGTGTTGAAGAAGGCATGTTCCCAAGTCAAATGTCAGCTGAAGAAGCAGGGCGTTTAGAAGAAGAACGTCGCTTGTGCTATGTGGGTATGACTCGGGCGATGGAAAAGCTCTATATCACGTATGCAGAAATGCGTCGTTTGTACGGGCAAGACAAATACCATAAACCATCGCGCTTTATTCGTGAGATGCCAGAGAACTGCCTAGATGAAGTGCGCATGAAAGCACAGGTGAGTCGACCTGCTTCTAGTGGTCGTTTCAGTCAAACGGTGGTGAAAGAAAGTTTTAACGAGACAGGCTTTACTCTAGGTGCTCGCGTGAAACATCCTAAGTTTGGTGAAGGCACTATCATTAACTTTGAAGGCAGTGGTGCTCAGAGCCGAGTACAAGTCGCGTTTAATGGCGAAGGGATTAAATGGCTAGTTACCGCTTATGCGAAGTTAGAAAAAATGTAGTCAGACGTTTTAAGTAAGAGAGCGCCTTAAACCTCAGTATGCATCAGCGACTGGGGTTTTTTATTGGGTGACTATTTTATAGAGGGAAAGCAGATTATTGTGCGTTTTGGTCAGTGCATTGCAGGGATAGTACTGACGGAAAATGATAGCGTGACTAAAAAGAAAAACCCCGAGGGCAAAAGCCCATCGGGGTCATAGTCTTACTCGCAGCAATCCAGCTACTAATAGGTGCTCCCTGCATCTATTCCTTGATAAGTGTGCTGAATCCTTCAGCTTAATCCGTTCGTCGCCTTCCTAGCGGTGTCCTTGACCTATCCTGGTCCACTAACTATCCTAGTTAGCTCTCATCACTTGTTCCTTGAGCGGTGTCCCTGACATCATCCTGATGTTAAGTCCTTACCTCATCCAGAGGTGTTTCCATTGTCATTCCCTTGTAGCTACCATCCTAGTAACTAATCGAGTCCGTTCAATGTCCACTTCGCTATCCTTGCCGATTACTCATCCTAAGTAATCGATTCTTCATCCTGAAGATAACCAAATCCGTGGTTTTTCCAATCCGTGTCAGCATCCTGTCGACAAGATTCATCATACTGATTTACCCCTAACGAGCAATGGCAGATCGAGATATTATCCCTAGTGAAATCGAATACAAATGTTTTTTTTATTTAAAAACAACAAGTTAATATTTTTAATGGTATTTAATCCCACGTAAAAAGAGAGTTTTCCTCACGTCCTTGTGAGAGATCTCTTACAAATTGATCGGGCGATCTGCCATGTAAGGCTTATTCGCCTATCGCAACCCCTTCACGGCGAGGATCGGCAGCGCCTTCTAAACCGTGATCAGTGACACGTATTGCGTGTAAACCTGAGTTAAGATCTTGCACTTTGACTTGATAACCCATTTTCTGTAAACGGGTCGTCAATGTTTCTGCACCTGTGCCTTTCTCTAACTCCATTGGGCCAAATCGATTGAGAATGTGAGGCAAGCTGACGGCTTGTTGAATATCCATTCCCCATGCAAGGTGAGCAATGATGGCCTCTGCTACATAACCAATAATTCGGCTACCACCTGGTGAACCGATCGCCAAGTACGGTTGTTTATCATGCAAGACAATCATTGGGGACATAGAAGAACGAGGACGTTTACCTGGCTCAACTCGGTTTGCAACTGGCTTACCGTCGACTTGAGAGCGGAATGAGAAGTCTGTGAGTTCATTATTTAAAATAAAGCCATGCACCATTAGACGCGAGCCAAATACATTTTCGACGGAAGTAGTCATCGAGATCACGTTACCTTCGCGGTCGACAATATTGAAATGACTAGTACAAGGCAGTTCTATTGACTCATCAGGACTACGCACTTGGGCATGTTGCCAAATTGGTGTGCCAGCTGAAGCGTCTTTAAGAGGTTTGCCTGGATGGATAAGAGCAGCACGCTGTTTAATGTAATCCTTATTCAATAAGCCTTGTTTTGGCATTGGTACAAAATCTTCATCTGCGATGTACATACCACGGTCAGCAAACGCGAGGCGTGATGCATCGCCAATGACTTGCCATGACTTAGCACTATTGGGGCCCCATTTGGGCAGATCAAAATATTGAGTCATCCCCACTATTTGTCCAACAGTCATGCCACCTGAAGTAGGAGGTCCCATGCCACAGATATCGTAGCTGTTATAACCGGTACAGACGGGCTCGCGTTCTTTCACCTGATAAGTATCGAAATCTTTTTGGCTTAAGACTCCCGGATTTCCCTTAGCAGTTTGAACATGTTCAACAATGTCTTTGGCTATTTGTCCATGATAAAACGCATCGGCGCCACCTTCAGAAATGGCGGTTAATGTGGCTGCGTACTCTGGGTTTTTTAATAAAGTACCGACGGTTTTCGGTGAGCCATCAGCATTAAAAAAGTAATGGCGGGTGTCAGGATAGCGACTCAGCTTTTCTTGATCTCCCGCGATAAGTTTGGCTAAGCGAGGACTGATTTTAAAGCCTTCTTGAGCGACTTTGATCACTGGCGCGACTAATTGTTTCCATGGGAGTTTTCCGTATTTCTCATGGGTGGTCCAAAGCAGTTTTACGACACCAGGAGTCCCAACAGATCGACCACCTACGACAGCATCATAAAAAGAGAGTGGCTCTCCTTTTTCGTTTTGAAATAGAGTGGGTTTAGCATCAAGTGGAGCCGTTTCTCGTCCATCAAAGGAAGTGAGTTTTTTGTGTTTTGCATCCCAATAGACCATGAATGCACCACCACCAATGCCAGATGACTGAGGTTCAACTAACCCTAACATCAATTGCATCGAAACCATGGCATCTACGGCATTACCACCTTCACGTAATATTTGGGCACCGACTTGCGATGCGTGTGGGTTTGCTGCTGTAACCATCCAGTGCTGAGATGTCACTAACGATTTATCTTCAACTCCGGTACTTTTTTCTGGTGCAAATGCATCAGCGGCTTGTCCAGCGGCATAAGTGCTTGAGGTCAGGGCTAGCCCGGAAAGGGCGAGCCACTTAATCATCCACTGCATATAATTCATCTCCTTGTTTTTAATCACGTTTGAGAGTGACAGCACCTGAGATAAAGATCTAGAGCCAGAATGATAATTATTCGTTCTGGTTCATATTTATTCTGAATGTGAGTGATGGCACTAATACATTCATTAAGATTTACATGGGGATTGATGGTAAAAAATGGAGTGGCCAACCACAATTAACGGGTGTTATTGGGGGATAGATCGAAACCGCGACGAATTTGCGGTTTTATTCACCATCGAACCCCACTACAATACCGAGTCTTATTTTTTATCATTAGTGTGTACGCCTTAGGCTTACAACAGAGATCTTCATGACTGCTACCTTATCCTCCGAACAATCCGACTCTTCACCAACACCGGCTTCTGTTTTACGTGATGTCTTTGGCTATCAAAGTTTCCGTGACGGGCAGGCAGAGGTGATTGATGCGGCGGTAAATGGACGAGATAGTTTAGTTATTATGCCCACGGGTGGTGGGAAGTCTCTCTGTTATCAAATTCCAGCGTTAGTGCACGATGGTATTACCTTGGTTATTTCGCCGCTGATTTCTTTGATGAAAGACCAAGTCGATCAACTTAAGGCAAATGGCGTTGCGGCTGAGTGTGTCAACTCGACAATGTCTCGTGAAGCCCTGATGTCAGTCTATCAGCGCATTCATGCAGGTCACCTCAAGTTATTGTACGTGTCTCCAGAACGTGTTCTGACCAATGATTTCATTGAGCGTTTAGAGACAATGAATCTCTCTTTGATCGCGGTTGATGAAGCCCACTGTATTTCTCAGTGGGGACATGATTTTCGACCTGAATATGCAGCATTAGGCCAGTTAAAGCGTCAGTTTGCGCATGTACCTGTGATGGCATTAACGGCTACTGCTGATGAAGCCACCCGCAGTGATATTCTGGCTCGTTTAAGCCTGAACGACCCTCATGTTTATCTGGGCAGTTTTGATCGCCCAAACATCCGTTATACCTTAATGGAAAAGCATAAGCCGGTCTCACAAGTGATTCGCTATTTGGCTACGCAGAAGGGGCAGTGTGGCATCATTTATTGTGGCAGTCGCAAGAAAGTCGAAATGCTGACTGAAAAACTGTGCAATAACCACATTCGTGCCGCTGGGTATCATGCTGGGATGGAAACGGATGAGCGTGCCTGGGTACAAGAGGCATTTCAACGAGACGATGTTCAGGTTGTTGTCGCTACCGTTGCCTTTGGTATGGGGATTAACAAACCCAATGTGCGCTTTGTTGTACACTTTGATATTCCTCGTAACATCGAATCTTATTACCAAGAAACAGGCCGCGCTGGGCGTGATGGCTTACCTGCAGAAGCTGTTATGCTGTACGATCCAGCAGATATGACTTGGCTGCGTCGTATGTTAGATGAAAAGCCAGATGGGCCGCAAAAGCAGGTTGAAACTCATAAATTAAATGCGATGAGCAGTTTCGCGGAAGCGCAGACTTGCCGTCGTCAGGTACTGTTGAATTATTTTGGAGAATACCGCGAAGAGCCGTGTGGTAACTGTGATGTTTGCCTAGACCCACCCAAGCGTTTTAACGCCACAGAAGAGGCTCGTAAAGCGCTTTCTTGCGTATATCGAGTGAACCAGAATTATGGCATCGGCTATGTGGTTGAAGTGTTACGAGGTATGCAAAATATCCGTATTCGTGAAAATGGCCACGACAAAATCTCTACCTATGGGTTAGGACGTGATCATAGCCATGACTATTGGGTGAGTATTTTTCGCCAGTTAATCCATAAAGGTTTGCTACACCAAAATATTACTCGGAACTCAACATTACAGCTAACCGAAGAAGCTCGCCCGGTTTTGCGTGGTGATGTGGAACTTGAACTGGCTGTTCCACGTTTAGATACTGCCGCTCGATCAGCGAAAGCAGATAAATTATCGAGTAAAAATTACGATAAGCCGTTATTTGCTAAGCTACGTAAGCTAAGAAAAGCCATTGCCGATGAAGATGGATTGCCACCTTATGTGGTATTTAGTGATGCAACCTTGATTGAAATGGCTGAGATGTTGCCAACGTCATACGGTGAAATGCTGGCGGTCAATGGCGTCGGCCAGCGTAAATTGGACAAATACGCAGATCCATTCCTTGATTTAATTCAGGAGCATTTGACTCATCATGGCTAATTGGAGTGTCAGAGATTATCAACCCGATTCCGGCAAACTGGTGTTAGCCGCGCCACGATTTGAGTTTGATGATTTTGAATCAATTGCGGAACAATTACTCTCGATATTATCGGCGCAAGTGGTTGAAAAACAGAGTCACGCGGATTTACATATTTGGTTAATTGACTTTGAAGGTTGCCGTTTGCTACTTAAAGCGGAGTATTACAGCGAAGCCGTTTGGCTTGAAACGTTATCTGCTCATGAAGGACAAGAAGAGCTACAGTTCATTACCCAATTTATTACTCAAATCACTTCCAATCATTGATGGCGATTCCACAAAATTCCTTTTTCTCGCATTTTTCGTGATTTTCTTCAAATTTTGGACTTAATTACTTTAACGAATTCTAAAATAAACATGGACATTTATTAATCACATTGTGTTTAATGGAACTAATCCCACACTTAATTGAGTGGAATGAGCATCTAAATTCATAGAAGTTTGTCTTCTTGGCAAAGGAGTATGCCATGCTTATACGTCAAAAGTTGTATTTGGGCAGTGCCACCTTATTTATTGCAGCATTAGCTGTGTTATACGCTGTCGTGCATTTTCAAGTTACCCCTCTTATTCAAAAGCAAGCCATCCAAAAAGCACAACTACAAGCACAAGTTATTGCTGATAATTTATCTGAGAACCTCACGGAAAATGCCACGTTGACACGTAGCATGGCGGCACTCGCACAAAGCTTGCCTCTTGATCGCCAGATGATTGAGCAGCATGTTGCCTCGTTAGTGAAAAGTGGTAGCGGGATCGCTGGTGGTGGTATCTGGCCTGAACCAAATAAATTGGATACCAATAAAGCCAAAGACTCGCTATTTTGGGCGAAAACAAGTTCCGGTGATTTTTCTTTGCTAGATGATTACAACGCGGCAGATGCTGCTCCTTATCAGCAAGAAGCATGGTATACCTCGGCAAAAGCGGCTAAGCCAGGGCAGTGTGTTTGGTCTGAAGTGTATGTTGACCCTGTTTCCAATGTTCAGATGGTCACCTGTTCTGTAAAAATAGAGCGTGATGGTGCCTTTTGGGGGGTGGCGACAATAGACGTAGAGCTCTCAGGGATTGAGAAACGTTTAATTACAGAACATGAGCAGAATGGTAGTTATGGGCTATTGGTTGACCAAGCTCAACAGTTAATCGGTATGCCGTTATTGCGTTCAAACGATTTAGTGATGAAAACGTTGCAGCAAATTCAGCAACAAGATAACTCCCTTACACCTCTAGTCGCGGCATTGATGAATAAGCAGCAATCGGTAACAGAGCTACCGAAAGGTGTCGTTCCTGATGAATCTGCATTATTAGTACACAGTGAGCTCCCTAAACAGGGATGGGTTGTGGGTGTGATTGTTCCTGATAGTGTAGCTCTAGCTGCGGTGAACAGTTTGCAAATCACACTGTATATTGCCTTTATTGTCTTGCTGATTGTCTTTGTCGGCGTATTGCTATTTTCTGGTAGTAAGTTAGTTGGGCAAATTAAGCTCATTACCCAAAAAGTGACACAAATTACGTCCGGCAATACGACTGATAAGTTGGTCATTACAACGCGCGATGAAGTTGGGGAACTGTGCGAAGCGATTAATGATTACGGCGACCATCTCGTCGCTATTTTGCAAGAAGTACATCGCGAAGCAAAAGTGGTTCAACAAAATTCAAGTGCTTTAGATACGTTAAGCCAAGAAAGCCAGCAGCGTGCGAGCGGTTTGATGGAAGAGAAC
Source organism: Vibrio nitrifigilis (assembly GCF_015686695.1). Taxonomy (NCBI): domain Bacteria; kingdom Pseudomonadati; phylum Pseudomonadota; class Gammaproteobacteria; order Vibrionales; family Vibrionaceae; genus Vibrio; species Vibrio nitrifigilis. The sequence continues at coordinate 2,528,409 of NZ_JADPMR010000001.1, forward strand.
ACGGCATTAGCTACAGCGATCAACCAAATGTCCGCGACGGCCTCCACTATTTCTCAAGACGTTACGGCAGTAGCGGAAGTCACTGGTGAATCGACGGCGATGGTACAAAGTGGTTTCACCTTGATTGAGCAAAGTACTCAGTCGATCAGTGAAATGTTTGAAAAGCTGACCCTATCTGTTGACAGTGTGGAGCAGTTGTCGAAGAATTCTCAAGAGGTTGGGCAGATCCTCGATGTCATCATGGGGATCTCCGAACAAACGAACTTACTGGCATTAAATGCGGCCATTGAGGCGGCTCGTGCTGGTGAAAGTGGTCGTGGGTTTGCAGTTGTGGCTGATGAAGTAAGAACACTAGCGAGTCGTACACAACAATCCGCATCAGAAATTGAAGCAATGATCGCACAGCTACAAAATACGGCAAAAGAGAGTGTTGCGATTTTAACTGCTTGCCAAGCTGATTCACAAAAAGTAAATGACAGTGCTTCTCATACCTTTGAACAGTATGAACGTATGGTAGATATTTTTGCTGATATAGAGCAGCGCTGCGCGCAAATCGCAGTTGCAACCGAAGAACAGGTGAGTGTTACCGATAATGTTGCGGAAATGGCGGTCCGTATTCGTGATATTACTGATCAAAATGCGAAGGATGCGGATGAGTTCCGTCGCGTGAGTCAGGATACTCGCGAGCAAGCTGATCGCTTGTATCAAATTAGCCAAAAATAGATCGATGAGCTCTAAAATAGAAACGCCCCTCCGTTCATTTGAACGGAGGGGCGTTTTAATATTTACCCGTTATAAACGTTAAATATCACCAATAAAACCACCCGTTTGATGGTTCCATAGCTGAGCATAGGCCCCATTTTTAGCGAGCAGTTCTTGGTGTGAACCTTGCTCGATAATTTGTCCTTCATCCATAACAATCAATCGATCCATTGCTGCGATGGTTGATAGGCGGTGTGCTATCGCGATAACGGTTTTGTTTTCCATCAGTTTTTCTAGGTTATCTTGAATTGCGGCTTCCACTTCTGAATCGAGTGCGGATGTTGCTTCATCCATGATAAGTATCGGGGCATTTTTTAAAAGAACGCGGGCAATTGCGATACGTTGGCGCTGACCACCCGATAATTTGACGCCACGTTCACCCACTTGAACGTCATATCCGTTATTACCCATCTCGTCTTTTAGCTCTTCGATAAAGTGGTGTGCTTGCGCTTGTTTAGCCGCTTCAATCACTTGTTCTTGGCTGGCGGTTGGGTCGCCATACAAAATATTGTCGCGAATTGAACGATGCAATAGCGAGGTATCTTGTGTAATGAGGCCAATTTGTTGGCGGAGTGACTCTTGCGTTACTTGCGAAATATCTTGGTCATCAATACGAATGTTGCCTGCTTGAATGTCGTAAAAACGCAGCAGTAAATTCACCAAGGTTGATTTACCTGCACCTGAACGGCCAACAATACCGACTTTTTCTCCAGGTTTTAATTGCAGATCGAGCTGCTCAAAAACGGATTTTCTATCCGTGTAGCGAAAATCGATATGGTTAAAATGAATGGCCCCTTGTTTTACAACCAAAGGTTTTGCATCTGTACTGTCGACGATTTCAATATCGTTGGCAATGGTGTTAATGCTATCAATAACTGTCCCGATACTTTCAAACAGAGCTCGAACTTCCCACATAATCCATTTCGACATGCCTTGTAGGCGCAACGCAATACTGATAACAATTGCGATGACACCAACGGTGACGGATTCGCTCAGCCACAGCTCGATAGATAAGGCTGCAACAGTAAATAAAAGTAGATAGTTAATGATATCTACACTGTATAGCAATGCGGTTAAAGTACGCATTTGGCGATATACCGTCTGTAAGAACTGCTTCATGCCAGATTCTGCGTAATCTTTTTCGCGTGATGCGTGAGAAAACAGTTTAACGGTGGTGATGTTGGTGTAGGTATCGACAATGCGACCAGTCATATTCGATTGGGCATTGGCTTGAGCGGTTGAAATTTCTTTTAGGCGCGGCAAAAAGTAAACTTGAATCAATGCATAAATCACCATCCACACCAAAATTGGAATCACTAATACTTTGTCTGCTTGACCAATCATCACTAGCATCGAAATCAGGTAGACAATGATGTACACCGAAAGGTCGACTAATTTCATGACTGTCTCTCGTACGGCATTTGCGCTTTGCATGACTTTTGTCGCGACTCGTCCTGCGTAATCACGTTGGAAGAAGCCAATACTTTGTTTGAGCAAATAGCGGTGAACAAGCCAGCGAATCGACATTGGGTAATTTCCCAATATGGTCTGATGCAATAGCATTGAGTGAAAAAATGCGAGTATCGGCATCGCCACTAGTACCAATAGAGCCATCATACCTAATTGGTGACCATGTTCAGCCCAAAAGTGTTGTCGATTGGCACTGCTAAGAATATCGACAATATCCCCCATATAGCGAACCAGCATGACTTCTGCAATGGCCACACACGCACTGAGAATTGACATCATTAACAGTGGTTTTTCAAAGCCACGCGTGTAGTAACGGCAAAAGCCAACGAGGGTGCGTGGCGGCTTTTGAGGATCCTCATTTGGGAATGCCTCGGTGAGGTTTTCAAACCATTGGAACATGTGTGAGACCTTTGTTCTGTATCAAGTACAGGAGAAGTATTGGGTAGCCGACTTTCCATAATGAGAATAATCGGTAAAATAGCGAATTCCGTATAGTAATGATAATTAAAATGGTTCTCAATCTTCCTGTGGGTGAATGAGGGCAAAGAGGAGCAATCGATGTTTACGTTATCGAACGTAGAAATGGTGCGAGGCGGCAGAACAATTTTGTCGGTGGATGAATTAACCATCCCCACTGATAAGTTGACCATCGTACTCGGTCATAATGGTTCAGGTAAATCGACGTTGATGAGCTTACTCTCTGGTCAACAAGATCCCGACAAGGGGCTAGTGCAATTAAATGATCAGGATATCAGCCGTTTCGATACCAAAGCGTTAGCTAAGCAGGTGGCTTTTTTGCCGCAAAAACTGCCTGCGAGTGCTGGTCTTACTGTAAGAGAATTGGTTCGTTTAGGTCGCTTCCCGTGGCGTGGCGCATTAGGCCGCTGGCGTAAAGAAGACGCGACCATTATTGATGATGCAATGGAAAAAACCGGTGTGACGCCTTTTGCTGATGCGCTGGTGGATGAGTTATCTGGTGGTGAGCGTCAGCGTGCATGGGTAGCGATGTTATTAGCCCAAGAATCTCCAGTTTTAATTTTGGATGAGCCGACATCTGCACTTGATATTCAGCATCAATACCAACTAATGGCACTATTAGCGGAATTAAATCAGCAACAAGGATGTGGTGTGATTGTTATTTTGCATGATCTTAATCTTGCGTTACGTTATGCCACTCATATCGTTGCTCTTAAACAAGGTCACATTGCCTTTTCTGGACCAGCGACGGAACTTGACGATGAGCAGCGCTTATCTTCTCTTTACCAAACGCCAATTAAATTGATTGACCACCCTCATCCTAATCATGACTCGACGACGAATAAGGTGGCTATCGTATGCGCTTAATGTTTTCTCTCTCTCGAATTTTCATACTTCTTTTGAGCACTTTTTTTCTTACTGCAACGGCTCTAGCAAAACCTATTACGGTCACCGATAGTCTAGGCCAACATACCTTAGCAAGCATTCCCCAAAGAGCGGCAGTGTTAGATTGGAACTTGCTGGAGCAGGTGATTGAACTCGGTGTGACACCAGTGACAGCAACGGATGTAGATTCTTATAAAGAGTGGGTAGTTAAACCACCCATTCCTTCGTCAACTCAAAATGTAGGAACACGTGGAGAACCTAACTTAGAGAAAATTGCTGCGTTAAAACCCGATGTGATCTTAATTACTAAATCGCAGAAGGCATTAATGCCAAGGTTAAAAGAGATTGCGCCAGTACTGTATTACACCAACTTCTCAAAAGACGTCAATCAGGGGAAAGTGGCTATTCAAGAATTTAAACAGTTGGCACATGTGTTTGGTAAAGAGGATGTTGCCAAGAAAAAATTAGCACAGATGAAGGCTCGTTTTACTCAATTAAAAGCGAAATTACAGCAACATTTTGGGCAAACATTGCCTAGTGTTGTGACCATGCGGTTTGCGAGTACCACATCAACGTATATCTACACCAAAAATTCTATGGCGGATTATGTGCTCCATCAACTTGGTTTAAAACAGGCCATCGAGCTACCGCCTAGCCAATGGGGTATTACGCAAAAACCGATTTCTTCTTTGCAGCACATTACGCAAGGTTATGTGCTGTACATTTTGCCATTTGCTCAAGAAAAAGAGCTGCAACACTCTATTTTGTGGCGTGCAATGCCGTTTGTGCGTAATCACCATATTCACTCAGTGCCTTCGGTATGGAGTTACGGTGGCGCCATGTCATTGATGTTTACTGCAGAAGCCTTTACCAACAGCTTGTTAGAGGTAGCACCACAGTCATGACATGGAAAACATTAGTCGTAGGTTGTGCGCTGGTTGTTATCGCTATTTTTGCCAGCTTGCAAATTAATCAAGCATTACCTGTAAGCCACCAATGGCACTTGGTGTTTCATCCTCTAGGCGCCGAATCGTTTAACGATTTTAACTTTGTTTATGCCCAATTGCCTCGGGCTGTTATTACGTTATTGATTGGCGCCATGCTTGGGTTAGTTGGCAGCTTGATGCAGCAGCTTACTCAAAATACCCTGACATCTCCTTTGACTCTCGGCACTTCTTCTGGTGCGTGGCTGGCGCTCATTATTATTAATATTTGGTGGCCGGATGCTGCTAAAGATTATAACGCAGTGGCCGCTATGGTCGGTTCTTTAGTCGCATTTGGTTTGATTCTACTTATTGCGGGTATGGAAAACATGACTGGGTTGCCAATGGTAATCTCTGGCATGGTGATCAATATTCTGCTCGGAGCCATTGCTAGTGCCATTATTTTGTTGCATCAAAACTATGCGCAAAATGTGTTTATGTGGGGCGCGGGTGATCTCGCGCAAAACGGTTGGGACTGGATTCAATGGTTATGGCCACGACTATTACCTACATTGCTACTGATTATCTTTGCGCCGAGAATTTTAACCTTACTGCGTTTAGGCCATCAGGGGGCTGAAGCGCGTGGTTTGGCTGTGATCCCCGCGTTTTTTGCTTTAATGATTATTGGTATTTGGTTAGTCTCTGCCGCTATTACAGCTGTTGGCCTGATCGGCTTCATTGGTTTGTTAACACCCAATATTGTGCGAGCCATGGGGGCGAGGACACCTAAGATGGAACTGTTTGCCAGTTTGATTTTTGGTGCGCTGCTACTTTTGATAACCGATATCTTAGCTCAATTGATCAGCCTGTGGTTAGGACAAGTCGTTCCTAGTGGTGTAACTGCGGCAGCGATAGGAGCGCCTGCTTTGATTTGGTTTAGCCGTCGGCAGCTTAAAGCTCAAGATGGGATGGCTGTTCAATTGCCCGGGTCATTACAGTATGTCAGTTGGCGTTTGGTTGGTTTGTTTGCTGGTGTGTTTATTCTAGGCTTGTGTTGCTACTTTATGTTGCAGCCGAGTGATCAAGCTTGGCAGTGGAGTCTTCCTTCTCATTACCAATGGACTCTGCGTTGGCCTCGCGCTCTGACGGCTATTGGTGCTGGGCTTGGATTAGCTCTAGCGGGAACGGTTTTACAACGTATGATCTATAACCCGTTAGCGAGTCCAGATATTTTAGGGGTCTCTTCGGGGGCTACATTTGCTTTGGTTGTCTCGAGCTTGTTCTTTGGTCAATCGTTAATGTCGATGCAATGGGGTACAGCATTGATTGGCAGCTTAGCGGTATTGGTGGTGCTGCTCGTATTAGGGCGTCGACATCAATATGCACCTTCTAGCGTGATTTTAACCGGTATAGCGATGTCGGCGTTGCTGCAGGCTTTTGTACAGTTCTGTTTGGCAAAAGGGAATCAAGATAGCTACGAAATTTTGCAGTGGTTAGCGGGCTCGACTTATCGTGTTACTGGCAACCAAGCGCTACTATTAATTGGATTAATCGCTGCAATGTTGCTGGCAAGTTTAGCCGCTTCACGTGGATTAACCTTGTTATCTATTAGCCGTGAGTTTGCTCAGGCTCGTGGCTTAAATACCTCATTAATGTCGTTGTTACTGCTTTCTCTCGTTGCTGCATTATGTGCGGTAGTGACTGCAACCATGGGGCCTGTATCGTTTGTTGGTCTAGTTGCGCCACACTTGGCACGGATGTTGGGGGCTCAACAAACAAAACCGCAACTGTTACTTGGAGGATTAATCGGTGCCACGGCTATGTTGTGGTCTGATTGGCTGGGGCAAGTAGTGTTGTATCCAAACCAAGTGGCTGCTGGGACGTTAGTGGCTATTATTGGTGCGATCTACTTCTTAGGTTTGCTTATTTTCAATCGAATTAGGCAGCGGTTGGCTTTTTAAGACTCCCTTCCTAAATACAAGGAGAAGAGCTTAAGCGTCTCCTTGTATTTCATGTGTTTCTCATTTTTATCCTATTGATATTACTAACCTATTCAACAGGTTCATTATTGAAAACAGTTTTCATTAAACATAATATAAGTGCTAATAAAAACAATTCTTATTAACAATTAATTTACTCATATTCTATAGCAGGGGTTATCATGTCTACGTTTCGTCTTTCCCGTGTCGGGTTAAGTGTGTTTGCTGCACTTACTCTAGGCACCACTTCCGTCGCTTGGTCAGCAGATGCCACAACCGATTCAACGAAATCTGCCGATACAAACAAAACTGAAGTGATCACTGTCCATGGCTCTCAAGTCGATCTCGGTGGTGAATACGAAGGTGGTCAAGTTGCCCGTGCTAGCCGAGCGGGTTTGCTCGGTAACGTAGATATGATGGATGCGCCATTTTCATCAACCAGTTACACCTCAAAACTGATTGCGGATCAGCAAGCGAAAAGTGTGGCGGATGTGTTGCAAAACGATCCAACAGTTCGAGTTGCTAAAGGGTTTGGTAACTTCCAAGAGCTTTACATGATTCGCGGATTTAACGTGTATTCTGATGATATGACCCTAAATGGTGTTTATGGCATCTTGCCTAGACAGTATGTTGCTGCAGAAATGATTGAGCGTGCGGAAGTCTTTCGTGGTGCGAACTCGTTTCTAAACGGTGCGGCTCCTGGTGGCAGTGCGATTGGTGGTTTGGTGAATATTGTACCTAAACGCGCAGGCAGTGAACCGATTAATCGTGTAACACTTGGTACTCAATCTGGTGGCCAAGGTTATGCCGCAATGGATTGGAGTCGCCGTTTTGGTGATAATCAATCAGATGGTTTACGCATTAATGTTGTTGGCCGTAATGGCGAGGATGGCATTGATAATGAAGATACTCAATTAGGTGCAATGACCATTGGGTGGGATCATCAAGGTGATAAGCTACGTTTGTCTGCCGATTTAGGTTACCAAGATCATCATATTGATAGCCCTCGCCCAAGTGTGACGCCTAGCAGCAGCGCTCCGTCTGCTCCTGATGCTTCTAGCAACTATGCTCAAGATTGGACTTACACTGATGAAAAACAACTGTTTGGTGTTGTTCGTGGTGAATACGATTTTTCTGATGATACTTCGGCGTGGTTAGCGGTTGGTGGTCGTCATGGTAAAGAGCACAATTTATTAGCAAACCCATCTTCCGATAGCGATGGTAATCTATCTATCTATGCCTATGAGAACGTACGTGAAGATAATATTATTTCAGCAGATACCGGCGTACGTCATGAGTTTGAGACAGGCAGCATCGGTCACAGTGTCGTTCTTTCTGCTTCTGCTTATCATGCTGCTCTTGGTAACGCTTATACTATGACAGGGTATTCAGATGCAGGTACTCTTTATGATTACTCCCAAGTTGGTCAAGATACGGATATTACCTATAGCGGTGGTGACTTAGACGATCCTAAGGTGACGGAACGTGATAACTATTCAAGCTTAGCGTTAGCGGACACGATATCCATGTTTGAGGATCAAGTGAAAGTGACTCTAGGTGGACGCTATCAGCGTATTGATGTGATCAGCTATGGGTATGACGGTAAAGATGGCGATCGCTACGCGAAAAATGCAGTAACACCATTCACTGGCGTTGTTTATCAACCAACTCTAGATTGGACTTTATATGCTAACTATGCAGAAGCTTTATTACCCGGTGATACAGCGTCTGCGACCAATAATGGTTCCTCGGTAACAAATGCTGGTGAGGTAATGTCTCCGCTGCGTTCTAAGCAATATGAGATGGGCGCGAAATACGACAATGGTCATTTCGGTGGTACGGTGAGCGTGTTCCAAATTAGCAAACCAAGTTATCGTTACACCTCTGATAATACCTTTACCGATAACGGTGAACAACGCAACCGTGGTATTGAACTATCTGGTTTCGGTAAGGTTCTTGATCAAGTGAAAGTCTTGGGTGGTGTGACTCTTATCGATGCAGAGCTAGTGAAAACCGATGATGGTGAAGACGAAGGCAATACAGCAATCGGTGTGCCAAAAGTTACCGCTAACCTAAACTTAGAGTGGGCGACTCCATTTGTTGATGGTTTGACGTTTGAAGGCCGCAGTGTTTACACGGGGTCACAATATATCGACGAAGATAACGATAATAAAATCCCATCGTGGGTTCGTTTTGACCTAGGTGCTCGCTATAAGATGATGGTTGATAAGAAACCGCTTACGCTGCGTGCACGAGTAGAAAACGTTGCCGATAAAGATTACTGGGCTTCAACAGGTGGTTACCCTGGTAGTAACTACCTAGTACAAGGCGCACCTCGTACCTTTGTGGTATCAGCAAGTTACGACTTCTAAGCTTAAATCTTAAATACAATAGAAACCGGCCTTAAAGGCCGGTTTTTTCATTTATCAAATTTATGAAAAATAGAAATATCTAATAGATTAAAATTGGGAACGATCTCATAAAATAGCGTAAATAAAAGTAATAATTGTGATTTTTAATAAAAAACAGCAACTTGTATTGTGATTTTTGTTCAAAATAATCACCCAGTAAAACCATTAATATTTTGTATGTTTTATCTTTCTTGGGCCATTAATAGTGATGGCTTCGAATGAGATAAAAAGAATGACAACATCGTCTATTTTTCGTTTTACAACCCTTTCTGTTTGTCTATTTAGTGCAATGAATGCCTGGGCGGGCGTTGATGGTTACGCCTCTCTTAATGGTGGTACGACTGGAGGAGAAGGTGGTGACGTCGTTTATGCAACGACGGGTACTGAAATTAACCAAGCTATGTGCAATCGCTCGAGTGATGACACTCCATTAACCATTTACGTGACAGGCACAATTAACCACGATAATACCGAACAAGCATCTGGTAGTTGTAATACACGTGGTGATGCTATTCAGTTTAAGGGAGTGAGTAATATTTCATTGATTGGCCAAGGTGAGGCTTTATTCGATGAAATTGGCATTCATATCCGTGATGCATCAAATATCATTATCCGTAATGTGCACGTACGTAATGTGAAAAAATCAGGATCACCGATTTCTAATGGTGGTGATGCGATTGGTTTAGAGAAAAATGTTCATAATATCTGGATTGATCATAATGAATTAGAAGCATCAGGTGGTGAGAAAGATGGTTATGATTCATTGATTGATATGAAAGCAACAACTCAATATGTCACTGTTTCGTATAACTATCTACACCACTCGGGACGTGGAGGCTTGATTGGTTCAAGTGATAATGATACTGAGAATACGTATATAACATTCCATCACAACCGTTATGAGAATATTGATTCTCGCTTACCTCTTTTACGTCACGGTACAGTACACGCGTTTAATAACTACTATGCCCATGTATCTAAATCAGGTATGAATCCTCGTATCGGTGGTCAAATCAAGGCTGAGAACAATGTCTTCAACGATGTGCAAAACCCAATTGGCACATTTTATACTGATGACATGGGCTATTGGGATCTCAGTGGCAATCAATTTAATGATGTCACTTGGTTAGATAATTCAACTAACCATCCTGCTGGTCCAGATCCTGTTTCTACTACGTCGATTACTATTCCATATCAATATACTTTAGATGAGACTGATTGTGTTCAATCGATTGTGCTTGCAACCGCTGGTACTCAAAATGATTACGCTGTTTCTGATGGTAAATGTGCGACAAGCACACGAACAGAAGAAAGTAATGAAACAGCTGATGACACATCATCGTCTAATAGTGATACCTCTGACTCATCATCAGACACATCAAGTAGCGATGATTCAGCTTCGATTGATGTAAGCGGAGAAACCAATCTATCAATCGGTGCAGGCTCAGACGGTGATGGCAAAGGGATGGGAAGTTACGGCTCGGTTAGAGATGGCGATAGTACAACACTTTGGGCACCTAAAGGCAGCACAGGTACGGTGTCGATCAAATGGAAAACAGCTCAAACTATCAACGCGGTTGTGATTCGTGAAGCAGATGACTATAGCGGCAATATCACTAGCTGGCAGTTAACGAATAATGATACTGATGAGGTGATTGCATCAGGTACATCTACTGGTGTCATTACGTTTGATGCGGTTAGCCTGAAAAAAGTGAATTTCACAATTTTATCGAGTAAAGGCACGCCAACTGTGGCTGAATTTGAAACCTACTTTATTCAATAAACGAATATTTATTTTTCTGGGGACGTGAAGTCCCCCTTTTTGATCATTTCATATATTTACAAACTACTCAGTTATTCAAATTATTTGAACTACATTCAGCAACTGAAAAAACTTTTCTGACAAACGTTTCCACAAAGTCTTTGCCCGTTTAGCATACGTAACATTAAACGTCTGTGATATGGACAAAATAGATAACATTTTTGGGCATGTTACGTAAAAGCGGTATAAATAACCGCAACTCAATTGTTTTAAACTAACGAACGTGAAGCAAAAGACTATGCAAAAACTTATCGAAACCCAGGACGATCAATGCTTAGTATTTAATTTGCAGGGAACATTACTTGCCGCTTTTGCTGCTAAATATCAACCAATTTATGCTGAAGATAGCCATTCACTGTTTGCGTTCGAGTTTCTTCCAGAAATGCACTTTAATGCGGGGGAAGGCTATGACTCGACCAACTTTTTTCGACAAGCTGACGATGCCTGCTTTCAAGCGATTATAGAGCAACAATGGCACCAAGCAGTTGAATTAGTCGATAGGCTAAATACGCGAGTCTCATTCAATATCGATATGGCTTTTATTGCTGATTCTAACTTTGTTGCCAAAATCGCATCTCATTGCCGAGATCGACTTGTTCTAGAAGTGAATGGTTATGACTTATTTGCAGAGCAAATGGAGCGTTTTATAAAAAATATCCGTTTGCTGAGAGCAAAAGGCGTTGAAGTTTGGCTCAATGATTATGATGCTCGTAAAGATCTGCACAACCGTTATCTCAAATTAAAAATTTGGGATGGGATTAAGTTAGATGCGGATTTCTCACATCACCTTGCTCGTAAAGTTGTAAAAATTAACTTTCTTAACAAGTTGAAAGGGTATGCGAAAAAGATCGTTCTTTGTGGTGTTAATCAACCTGAATTAAAGACATTTTCTGAGATTAACAGTGTTTATGCGCAAGGTAATTACTGTTCTTACCCACTGAGCACTCAGCAAGTGAATGATTTCTATCGCTGTGCTTAAATAGCAAGCCAACTTTGAGCGATAAAAAAGGGCAGCATGGACTCACAATGCTGCCCTAATTCTATGAATAAGTGGTTATTCGATGTTTTGGATCTGTTCGCGCATCTGTTCAATAAGCACTTTTAATTCAACACCTGATGCAGTGATATCGGTACTGATGGATTTTGAGGCAAGCGTGTTTGATTCACGGTTGAATTCTTGCATCATAAAATCTAGACGGCGACCACATGAGCCACCTTTTTTCAGTACGTTACGTGCTTCTTTAACGTGAGAGTCTAAGCGATCAAGCTCTTCTGCTACATCTGATTTTTGCGCTAGAAGAATCATTTCTTGTTCGATACGGGTGGGGTCGAGTTCTACTTGAGCTTCAGCAAATTTGGTTTGCAGACGTTCGCGTTGCCATTCAATAATTTCTGGCATACGAGTACGTACCTGTGCCACTTCTTCACTAATAGCCGTTAGGCGCTGTTCGATGAGGGCTTTCATGTTTTCCCCTTCACGACCACGGGCATCGATAAACTCGGTTACACCTTCGTCAAAAGCCTTTAATAGCTCTTTATTGATCGCATCGATATCTTGTTCAGGTGTTTCCATAACACCTTGCCATTGCATGACTTGGAATGGATTGATGCGGCTTAGTTCACCCGTCATATGCATGATTTGATTGGCTGCTTTAATCACTTGTTCTGCAAGTGGTTCATTAATGGTCAGCTCACTTTGTGCTGCTGGGTTTGCTTCAAAGCGTAGGCTACACTCAACTTTACCGCGTGCTAGGCGTTTACGAAAACGCTCGCGAAGCACAGGTTCCAGACCACGAAATTGCTCTGGTAGACGGAAGTAAGTTTCTAAGTAACGTTGGTTAACCGAACGGATTTCCCAAACGGCACTGCCCCAGTCACCTTTCACTTCTTTGCGTGAATACGCGGTCATGCTGTAAATCATCAGTGTGTCCTTAGTCCTAAACTGTTAAGGCGTATTTTTAATAACCATCATACTAACATAGATTTATTCGGATCAATGTACGAGCAATAAGAGATTAGGATGAATTACAAAGCAGATTTCATTCGGCGTGTGCGATAGCAGGGTAGGAAGCTGTGAATATTTCCGTTATAATCTGCGCCCAATCGATTACATCTCACCCAATAAAGGCAGAGAATTATGCGTCCAAATAACCGCGCAGCGGATCAAGTGCGTCCAATCAAAATTACTCGGAATTACACCGCTTATGCAGAAGGTTCTGTATTAGTTGAATTTGGTAATACGAAAGTATTGTGTAACGCAACCGTTGAAGAAAGTGTGCCTCGTTGGTTAAAAGGCCAAGGTAAAGGTTGGGTGACTGCGGAATACGGTATGCTTCCTCGTGCCACTCATACTCGTACTCGCCGCGAAGCTGCAAATGGTAAGCAGGGCGGACGTACGATGGAAATTCAACGTCTTATAGCACGCAGTTTACGTGCTGTGGTTGATTTGAAAGCGATGGGCGAGCTAATGATTACCGTCGATTGTGATGTGATTCAAGCCGACGGGGGCACTCGTACTGCTTCTATTACTGGTGCAAGTGTTGCTATGGCCGATGCTTTTGCGCATTTAATTAAAGCTGGCAAGTTGAAGAAAAACCCGATGAAAGGCCATGTTGCTGCTGTTTCTGTTGGTATTCTTGGCGAAGACGTACTTTGTGATTTGGAATATGTTGAAGATTCCAATGCTGATACCGATATGAATGTGGTCATGACCGAAGAAGGTAAGATGATTGAAATTCAGGGTACCGCAGAAGGTGAACCGTTCAGTCATGAAGAGTTGATGTCGTTACTGGAAAGTGCCAAGAAGGGCATTGCCGATATTGTTCAAGTGCAGAAAGAAGCACTTACTAACTAGTTTTTAAAAATAGCTCCTTATTTAAGGGGCTATTTTTTTGTGTTTTTCTCACCACCCGGGGGAAATGGTCTGGACACCACCCGGTGGTGAGAGTGTCAAAATAACCCGTTATAGGGAAACATAGAGAGAGAGTTATGAAAGCGTACCAGCGTGAGTTTATTGAGTTTGCCCTTGAGAGAGAAGTGCTGAAATTTGGTGAGTTTACTCTGAAATCCGGACGTAAAAGCCCATATTTCTTTAACGCTGGTTTGTTTAATACCGGATCTGACTTGGCCCGTTTAGGTCGCTTCTATGCAGCGGCGTTGGCGGATTCAGGCATCGATTTTGATGTGTTGTTTGGCCCTGCTTATAAAGGGATTCCAATCGCAACCACAACAGCAGTTGCTCTAGCAGATCATCATAATATCGATACGCCATACTGTTTTAACCGTAAAGAAGCGAAAGATCACGGCGAAGGCGGTAACTTGGTTGGTAGTGCGTTGGAAGGTCGAATCATGCTTGTTGATGATGTGATTACGGCAGGCACTGCGATTCGCGAATCGATGGAAATCATCCAAAATAACGGTGCTGATTTAGCGGGTGTTTTGGTTGCGATTGACCGCCAAGAAAAAGGCAAAGGCGAGCTTTCTGCTATTCAAGAAGTGGAGCGCGACTTCGCATGTAAAGTGATTTCGATTGTGAGCTTAAGTGATCTGATTTCTTACCTAGAACAACAAGATGGTAATGCTGAGCATCTTGAAGCAGTTAAAGCATACCAAGCTCAATATGGTATCTAAATTTTATAAAGTGCAGTAATAACCAAGCGCCGTAAAGGCGCTTTTTTTGTTTTTGAGTGATAGCTGAAGTGTCCGTGAGCGTTGAACAAACTCCCTCCCTTTGGGGAGAAACCAGATCGAGCATTATTGATAGCGACGACCGACTTTCTTCTCTGGATCTGGTTCATGTTTGAAGCGGCGATGTAACCACATCCACTGTTCTGGTGCACGTAAGATTAACTCTTCAACAAATTGATTCATATAGGCTGCCGCGGCAACGGCATCACGTTTCGGAAAGTCGTGACCAACAATTTTATCTGCAATGATGTCGTATTTGCCCTCTTGATTTCTAAAGCCAGAGCCAATAACAATACCGCACTTACTCAGTTTAGCGAGCACACTGGTACCGGTTGTGGTACAGGCATCTTCCACTGCGAAAAGAGGCACATAAGCTGCATTTTTTCTACCGTAGTCGTGATCAGGTAAATAGAATAAGCGGTAGCCTTCACGCATAACACGAACCATTTTCTTTAAATCTTTACGATCTACCATCAAATTGCCATTATGCGAGCGCCCCCAATACTGGATTAAGTTATAAGCCGGGTTATTGTGCGGGCGAAATACCCCATATCCAGGTAACCCTATGATGGCGAAAGCTCGAGCAGTCACCTCCAAATTGAGGGCATGAACACAGCATAGCAGCACACCTTTGCCTTCATTTTCATAGTCACGCAAAGGTTGGACGTTGTGTTCTACGATGCGGCGTTTAAAGCGCCAAGTCGGCCAAAACCAGGTAATACCTGTTTCAATCAGACCAGCCCCAGTGTTTTTAAAGTTTTCTATGACAAAAGCACGAATCTCTTCTTGAGTTTTTTCTGGGAAAGCGAGTTCAAGGTTACGATGAGCAGTATGAACGCGACCTTTACTAAATCGCATCGCTAATTTACCAAAACCACGGCCAATTTTAAGCAAGACTGAGTAGGGTAAAATATTGACAACAAGAGCTAAGAAGCCAAAGCCTAACCATACTCCCCAATACTTGGGAGCGAGTAGAGCATAGGAAAAAGTTGGTTTATCAAAACTGGCTTGGTGTGTCATAACGTTTTCTTTTTAGGCATGGAACAGAGTAAATACAAAACAATCATGAAAACTCCTTGGCTGGAGGCTTCACTCTCAATTAAAGCTTTAAGTCTAGTTTATCAATAAATTCAAAGGTTTTTTCTAACGAATGATAGGTATTGATATAGACATAAGTTGGCGTATTTGAAGCGATACTCAATTCAAAATACATCTCACGAAATTGCTGAATATGTTGCACTGATAGCTCTTCTTTACGACCTAAAATAGTCGCCTCTGGAGCATCTAACTGCACAATGCAGCTTGGCGTTGGTGCTTTTTTTATAAGTTCGCGAGCGGTTGGGTACATGGTCAATGGCGTTTCCATTGAGCGAGAGCCCGTGATCAACAAATCGATGTAAAAGCGATCAAAAATCGTGGTTTTACCAAAACGGCATAAGAACGCTTTGCAGTAACCAGACACTAAGCTAATCCAAAATAGCTTAATATGTTGAATATCGTCGTACTGATTTTTATCTAATGGACCATATTGAAGGTCAATTTTGTTCCAAGTGAGTTTGCGCAAAAATAAATAGAGAAAACTACGACGAAATGTCTTTTTATACATGTAGTATTTGGCGCGATAGCGTTTCGTCAACTGCTTAATCACGGTGGTTTTGCCTACTCCATCTGGGCCAACAACGGCAATAACTCGACTGGATTTGGCCAGTTTCTTCTTCAAGCGGTAGAACACTTGAGCTAAACGATGCTGTGATTGTTGCGCGAATAATCCTCTATCTTGTAACTGTTTATTCGCGAGGCGCATTTTTTCTTTAGATACATCATCAAACAGAGATTTCACCTCAGAATCCAAATTCGGCAGTTGGCGATAATAGTTGAGCCGATGTTGAACTTCTTCGCTCTCTAACTTTTTATTTTTAGAGTACATATGGGATAAATAAAACAGTGCTGCAATATTATCACTCAGTGTAAAGTGCCCTTCTTTTTCGATGAGCTGTTGCTGCTCAGCCAGTTTATACCACGGGATATGGGTTCCTTTAGGCAATGAACGGTCTTTAATGTCTAGCTCTGTCCAGATATCGAATTCAACGCAGTGTTCCAGTGAATGAGTAAATAAAGTGACCGTTGTTTTTTCATATTTCACACGTTCGATACGAAAGTTAATCGCATTAGCACTACAAATTCGATGGAATAAGCGCAATAGATCGTTGAGGGCTTCTGGATTGACTAAAAGATCAAAGTCACCTTGATAAATATCAGGTTCTCGAATTGGTTTAGGACGAATAAAAACAAAAGGCAGAGCTTGTTGCTGTGCAGCAGAGAAAAATTCAGTGATCACTTTTAGCATTGCTGGTGGTCTCGTATTGTTTTACTTAATTTGAGCACTTAAGAGTGTCCAGTATTGCTCAAAGTTTTCCGTTGGAAGGTATTTAAAATTGGAACGCACAAAACGGTTAAGACTACCTTCTACTTGGCCGAGCAATTGAGCGGCTAAAATACTTTCTTCTACGGGGAAAGATTTTCCTTCACGTAATTTACGTTCACGCAAGATTTGACGTAATGAAGTTTCAATACGTTCAAAAAGTTGGTTGATACGATCGCGTAAACGTTCATTTTCAAACATTAGAGCATGCCCGGATAAGATTCGTGTCAAACCTGGGTTACGTTCTGAGAACGCGAGAACCAATTGCAAAACCAAGCGAATCCGATTCAGTGTGTCTTTTTCTTCGTCTAAAATCAGGTTAATACGAGACATAAGTGATTCTTCGATAAACTCGATTAACCCCTCAAACATTCTCGCTTTACTTGGAAAGTGGCGATATAAAGCGGCTTCAGAAACCCCTACTTGTTTGGCCAATTTGGCGGTCGTAATACGAGAAGCTCCTTCATGAGATTCCAGCATTTCCGCTAATGCTTGCAGAATTTCTTCACGACGATTCGATTTCTTAGTACCGGCCATAACCCGATTTTCCTTATGATTACCACTACTTGAATGAAAATAGACGCTTAGTGACAGTAAGCGTCATTTGTTATTGGTTTCTTATAACTGACGATTAATTAATAGCATTAAAGATTGAGCAAGTTGGGATTTACTCGTTAAAGGCAGAGTTTGCTCACCCTCATTCCAGAATACAGTGAGTGCATTCTCATCACTATTAAACCCCTGACCGGCAACCGAGACATCGTTAGCACAAATCATATCGAGATTTTTTCTTTGTAGTTTGCTGCGAGCATATTGTTCCACATCTTGTGTTTCTGCAGCAAAGCCCACTGTAAAGGGGCGTTGTTCTGTCATCGCGGCGACTGATGCTACGATATCAGGATTTTTTACCATAGTAATGATGAGGTTATCATTATCATCGGTTTTTTTGATTTTTTGCTCCGCTACCACGTCAGGTCGGTAATCTGCAACCGCAGCACAAGCAATAAAAACGTCATGAGAAGCGGCTTGTGACATCACTGCGTTATACATATCAAGAGAGCTGATCACATCAATACGATTCACGTTTGCGGGAGTTGATAGGTTTACAGGCCCAGCCACTAAAGTGACGGTTGCACCTAATTTAGCCGCAGCAGCTGCAATCGCAAATCCCATTTTACCAGAGCTGTAATTTGTTAAATAACGGACGGGATCAAGCGCTTCTCTGGTTGGTCCTGCTGTTATTAGTATCTGTTTTCCATTAAGGGCCTTTGGGCCAAAAAATGCCTCGCAGCGATGGACCAGTTCCATTGGATCGAGCATACGACCGGGGCCAACATCACCACAGGCCTGCTCTCCAGCATCGGGCCCCCAAATGGTATAACCACGACGTTCGAGAGTGGCAATATTCTCTTGAGTGGCAATATTGCGGTACATTTGTTGATTCATCGCAGGAGATACAACAACCGGCGCATCAGTTGCGAGTACTAAAGTCGTCAGAAGATCATTACCCATACCTGCGGCGATACGACCAATTAAATCAGCAGTTGCTGGCGCTAACAATACCATGTCTGCCCATTTTGCTAATTCAATATGTCCCATAGATGCTTCAGCAGCAGGATCAAACAAGCTATCTGACACGGGTTTACCTGATACTGCTTGCATCGTAAGTGGGGTGATAAAGGCTTCTGCTGCTTTGGTCATTACAACGCGGACTTCTGCGCCACGTTCAATCAGACGACGGGTTAACTCTGCGCATTTATACGCTGCGATACCGCCACTGATGCCCAGCAGAATTTTTTTTCCTGCTAATGTCTGCATTCTGGATTCCTCAAAAATTCTGGTCGCTATGCTAGCACAACTACCCTCATATGTCAGAGTACGGCTAACGCCCGTTTAGAAAATTGAAATCTATGCAATTAATGTGGATTAACACAATAAAATACCGACCGCGTCACCCTTCCAGTTGTACGGATATGAGACAGTAAAAAATATTCAATCTATTGCTTAAGAAGTGATTGGGTTGAATCGTTTTTCAGAGAAAAAATGGCCAACACAACAAAGATTTCTGCCTGCCTGTTTGTTGTGTCAATAAATAAAAATAAAAGGTGTACTTATGTCTATATCACTACGTAGTAAGCCCAAATTGCTGCTATTAACTGTACTCCCACTTGTTATCGTGACATCTATTGTGACTGCGGTGTTTTACCGTAATGGTGTGAGCAGCCTTGACCAAGAGATGACTCGTTATCGCGCAGACCTCATATCAACACGTAAAGCGGAGTTAAAAGCCTATATAAAACTGGCGATGACTTCAGTTAAGCCTTTATATGATCAAGATAAAAATGGAGAAAACAAAGCCCAGGCAAAGCAGATTTTGGAAGCGATGCGCTTTGCAACAGATGGTTACTTTTTTGGTTATAACTCAAAAGGTGTGGCAGTGCTTCATGGAAGCAATCAAAGCCTAGTTGGAAAGAACCTGTACAACATGAAAGATGAAAATGGTTTGCCGGTTATTCAGGAAATCATTCGTTCGGCAAAAGAAGGGGATGGCTATCTAGAATTTTCTTGGAATAAACCCTCTTTGCACCATGCTGCACCCAAGCTTGGTTATCAGCAATACCTACCTAAATGGGATTGGATAATTGGTACGGGTGTATACGTTGATGATATTGATAACCAAATAGCGAACTATCAGCACCAGAAAAAAGCGCAACTCGCTTCTCAAATGTGGTCTGCTATTGCTTTATCGCTTGGTGGATTATTGATTACTGTGATTGTTGTGAGCGTGTTAGTCTCTCGAGGTGTATTACCTATCAAACATCTTGCGGAATCATTACAAGGAATGGCGTCAGGGGATGGTGATTTGACGGCTCGTCTAGCGGTTGAAAGCCAAGATGAAATTGGTGATGCAGCCCGCGCATTTAACTCCTTTGTCGCTAAAATACAAAAAATGATGCAGAACGTCAGTCGCGCAGAGGCCGGTATTGAAATCGCTGTGACGAAATTAAATCAGCAAACACAATCTGCAGATAGGCAAATGAGCGAACACAGTTTGGAAACAGATAAAGTCGTTACTGCAGTGACGGAAATGAGTGCTACTGCGCGCGAAGTTGCGCAAAATACCAATTCCACCGCGCATTCAATAGAAGCGGCAAATCAGAGAATATCAGAAGCACAAGTTGAAGTGGATGAAGCAGTACAAGGCATTAGTGCTTTAATCCACGAAGTAGAGGTAACCTCCTCTGCGATAGGTGAGCTGCAACAGCATGCGACCAGTATTACTAAGGTGTTGGGTGTGATTGGTGAGATTGCTGAACAAACTAATCTACTGGCGCTCAATGCTGCAATAGAGGCTGCTCGAGCTGGTGAACAAGGAAGAGGCTTTGCTGTGGTTGCCGATGAAGTTCGCTCTTTAGCAAGTCGTACTCAAGACAGTACGCAAGAGATCAATAATATGCTCAAAGAGCTTAATCAAGGTGTAGAAAAAGCGGTAAAAAGTATGCAGCTAAGCCAGCATCGAGGTGAAAAGACTTCCCAGGATTCTGAGAGAATCCGTCAAAGTTTATTGGGTATGGCGGAATCCATCAGTGTGATTCAAGAGATGGGGATCCAAACCGCTTCTGCTGCCGAAGAGCAAAGTTTAGTCTCTGAGGAAATTAACCAAAACCTCGTCCATATTCAGCAGATTGTGAATGAATTGGGGGATGGCGTGAAAGAGTCCGTCACTATTGGTCAGCAGTTATCGCTTTCTGGTGACGAAATGAGAGAGTTGGTCAGTAACTTTAAGGTCGCGTAATCGTTAATTTGGAAATAGATAATTGTATGGGGATGATTTATTAGTGAAGTCGCTCGAAGGTTAAAAATTGGAATCTTGAGTCTGCTATGAGTGTTTGTCTTTATTAGGGCTGGTTGCTCTGGAGTCATAAGATGAAGTTAAAACACTTGCCGGCAGACTCTCTGCCTAGAGAAAAGCTCTTGCAGAGAGGCGCTGATTCGCTCAGTGATGCTGAACTCTTAGCGATATTTCTGCGAACTGGGACAACAGGGATGAATGTCTTAGTGCTTGCTGACCAATTGTTAAAAGATTTTGGATCACTACGTGCACTGTTTTCTTCATCCCAAGAAGAGTTCTGCCAACGTAAAGGGTTGGGCGTTGCTAAGTATGTGCAACTCCAAGCCGTAATCGAGATGACCCAGCGTTATTTGTCAGAGACGCTTCAACGCGGTGAAGCTTTGACAAGCCCACAGCAGACTAAACTTTATTTATCAAGCCGTTTACGCGATCGCCAAAGAGAAGCCTTCTACCTGCTATTCCTCGATAATCAGCATCGAGTGATAAAAGATGAAATCTTATTTGAGGGTACCATTGATTCTGCGTCTGTTTATCCGAGAGAAGTATTAAAAAGAGCGTTGTTTCATAATGCGGCGGCTGTCATCTTGGCGCATAACCACCCATCTGGTGTGGCTGAACCTAGCCAGTCTGATCGGCGAATTACTCAACGTCTTGTTGAAGCACTCATGCTGGTAGATATTCGAGTATTAGACCATTTTGTGGTCGGAGACGGTGAAGTTATCTCATTTGCTGAAAGAGGTTGGATTTAAAATAAGCCGATTAGTGATGGAAAATGCATGAGTTAGGGTAAAAAAAGAGCAATGAGTGGTGACGCCTGAATGGATTTTTTTGAATAAAATAAAAAAAAATTTTCGGCGAAATGATCGCTTTGAGAAAAATTAACATGAAAAAACAAAGCGCTTTGTCATGATTACACAGCTTAGGTCAAAAAATCCCAACTTTATAAAGAGCATCATGGGATTAGGATTAGGCAACCGATGACTTTTTCCCTTGTTAGTTAGCTAAAATCTGATACTATTCGCAAACATTTTTAAACACTAATCAGCTCGCCAGAGAAAAAAAGATCAGGGAATCCTTCAAAAAGGATCTGTTCGGGTCTTGAGCAATGCATGGCAAGTTAGTATAATGCGCGACCTTTGATAGCCTTGTATGGATTTTCCATATTGGTTTTTAACCTCAACTTCTTAAATTTTAGAGATAGAGGTTCGGCCAGCAAGCAAGGTTGATATCGAGCTGAAACGATTTGGAGAAGACATTCATGTCCCGAGTATGCCAAGTAACTGGTAAGCGTCCAGTAACGGGTAACAACCGTTCACACGCACGAAATGCTACTAAGCGTCGTTTTCTGCCGAACCTACAAACTCATCGTTTCTGGGTAGAGAGCGAAAAACGTTTTGTTAAACTACGTCTATCTGCTAAAGGCATGCGTATCATCGATAAGAAAGGTATTGATACCGTTCTTACTGATATCCGTGCACGTGGCGAAAACGTTTAAGAGGAATTGAACCATGGCTAAAGGCATTCGTGAGAAAATTCGTCTAGTATCTTCTGCAGGTACTGGTCACTTTTACACTACTGACAAAAACAAACGTAACATGCCAGGCAAATTCGAGATCAAAAAATTTGATCCAGTAGTTCGCCAACACGTTATTTACAAAGAAGCGAAAATCAAGTAATTGATTGCTTTTTTGCAGAGTGTAATAAAACCCAACCAATAGGTTGGGTTTTTTATTGCCTATCATCTAGCTTTGGTTATAGTTATTTCTTAGTTTCATAGAGTTAACTGACTGACCACCTAGAGAGGATAATATGCGAGTACCACCAGCCCGTCGTCGCCGTTGGAATAATATACTCATCATATTGGTTATCGTATTTATCGGTTTACTCAACCTACCGACAATAATCAAAACCTACCTTATTGAGCCTCAAAGTCACCAACAACCCCAATATCCCCATGTCTTGAATCCGGCAAAATCACTAAAAGAGATGAACTTCACTCACTATACATTAGTGAAAAAGTCACAACACTGGCATTCAGACAAGATCCTACCTATAACTGCAGATCAATTAGTGGAGCATTGGCTGGAACTTAGCGGCACTGTGATTGATGAAAAGACCTTTCATTCGATAGAAGATACCCTAGGTAACCCCGGTACCGTTGAAGTGTGGTACGACGATCAGGAAGAGCCTCAAAGGATCACATACTACCAAGGCCAAAAGTTTTGGGTATTCAAAACATGGCAAAACCGGTGGGTGGCTATTTCGGTCGATAAAAACTACATCATTCCTACTCTGACCAAATCGGTATCGTTCTGAGTAGTGAAGCGGTAGACTAATCGAAAAAATAAGTACAAAAGGGAAGTATTATGCCTGAATTACCTGAGGTAGAGGTTAGTCGACTTGGTATTTCACCCCATCTAGTGGGCGAAAAAGTGAAACGAATCGAAGTTCGGGCGCCGAAATTGCGTTGGGAAATCCCTTATGATCTGAAAAAATTAGAAGGGCAAGTGATTCGTGATATTCGCCGCAGAGCAAAGTATTTATTGCTGGAAACGGACGTTGGCACTGCAATAGTGCATTTGGGGATGTCTGGCTCGTTGAGAGTACTTGATGCACCGATTGAAGCCGGTAAGCATGATCATGTCGATCTGTTTATGTGTAATGGTAAAGTTTTACGTTATAACGATCCTCGTCGATTTGGTGCTTGGCTCTGGTGTGAAAAAGGGGCCAGTCATCAAGTGTTAGCTAACTTAGGTCCTGAGCCGCTTAGCGAAGGTTTCACTGCTAAATATATGCATGAGCGAGCGCAAGGAAAACGCGTCGCGATTAAACAATTTATTATGGATAACAAACATGTCGTTGGCGTAGGCAATATCTATGCAAACGAATCTTTGTTTACATCGGGCATCTTACCGACTCGAATGGCGGGGTCTATCACTGCTAAAGAGTGGCAAATGTTGGTGAGCGAAATAAAGTCCGTTTTGGCCTATTCGATTCAACAAGGCGGTACGACGTTAAAAGATTTTGCTCAAGCAGACGGTAAACCAGGCTATTTTGCTCAAGAATTGCGAGTCTACGGTAAAGGTGGAGAGCCTTGTCCTGTGTGTGGAGCGTTGATACAAGAGCAAAAAATTGGGCAGAGAAATACGTTTTTTTGTAGAATTTGCCAACACTAAATATTGTTATAACAGATGAATAAATAAACTTAGATTGAGTAAAGAGAATGAAATATCTTGTTACGGGAGCCGCTGGCTTTATCGGTTCCTCAGTTGTTGAGCGTCTTTGTGCCTTGGGCCATCAAGTTATCGGTATTGATAATTTAAATGATTATTACCCCGTATCGCTTAAACTGGATCGTTTAAAACGTATTGAGCATCGATTGTTTCGTTTTATTGAATTAGATTTAGCTGATCGAGAGGGAATGGCAAATCTATTTAGTGAACAAAAATTTAATCGAGTCATCCATCTTGCAGCCCAAGCAGGCGTTCGTTACTCAATTGAAAACCCGATGGCGTATGCGGATAGTAATTTAATCGGTCATCTAGCGGTATTAGAGGGATGTCGACATAATAAGGTTGAACATCTCATCTATGCTTCATCAAGTTCTGTGTATGGGCTAAACCGCAAGATGCCATTTGATACCTCAGATTCAGTCGATCACCCGGTCTCTCTTTATGCGGCAACTAAAAAATCGAACGAGATGATGGCTCATAGTTATTCTCATCTTTATAATGTTCCAACGACTGGATTACGCTTTTTTACCGTGTATGGTCCTTGGGGCCGACCAGATATGGCATTATTTAAATTTACCAATGCCATTATGAAAGGTGACAGCATCGATGTGTATAACAATGGTGATATGCAGCGAGATTTCACCTATATAGATGATATCGTCGAAGGTATTTTGCGTATTCAAGACGTTGTGCCGACTCGAGATGCACATTGGACCGTAGAAGATGGCACCTCAGCAACCAGCTCAGCCCCTTACCGTATTTATAATATTGGTCATGGTAGCCCTGTAAAACTGATGGACTATATTGAGGCTTTAGAAGAAGCACTTGGCGTTGAAGCAAAGAAAAACTTTATGCCAATGCAACCAGGGGATGTGTATGCGACGTATGCGGATACAAAAGAACTCTTCGCAGTAACTGGTTATAAGCCTAAAGTTGGTGTTAAAGAAGGTGTTAAAGAATTTGTTGCTTGGTATAAGCAATATTATCAATAACATAGACTTCATAATTTGAATGATTTTATTTGTTCTTCGATATTGTATTAGATTGTCAAATTATATTAAAATTCCTGACATAAAAATGTAAATTTATGTCAGGTGGTTTGTGTTAGTTAATAATGAAAAAAGTATAAGAAAAATACTTAATCAGTCAGAAAATATTATTGTATACAGTGATCGAACGTATACAAACTCATGGAGAAAAACTTCAATTATCGATAATAAATATGTATTAAAAGAATTTGATTATAAAAATAAGAGAAAGAATAAAGTGTGGGATGTTGAGTACAATATTATTCAGCATTTGAAGAAAACATCAATCTTATGTCCTGATAATATCGCTATTGTCACTAATGAATCCAACAAAAGGATCAAGGCTAAGTACCTGAAAAGCATATTACAAGGTTCTGTGAGCTCAACTTACACAATAAATATTATAAAACCTATCTCACAAGCTATTCATGAGCTTCATCAACATGATGTATTAGTAATAGATGCTAAATGTGATAATTTTGTCAAAGTAAAAAACAATTATTATGCATTCGATTTCGGTATGGCGAAGATTGCTCGATATAATTCACTTTATTTTAAGATAATGAGAGGATGGGAATTTTTTAGAATACGTAAAGAGATGGGTAATCAAGAACTTTTCTCTCAGTTTCTTCATTCTTATATGAAAGTCTCTAATAGCTCTTTTTATAGTATTATTCCTTTTATTAAAATTTACGATATTAAGGAAAGGTTCAAGCAGACAAGACGTCAATATAAGCAATCCATAAGGGGATTAGTTAGACGTTAGTAGTCGGTGAGGATAAGTATTTTTGTAGTTTTGACGTGAATTGTCACTAATATCACTATTTTAACATTCTCTAATATTTCCCAATTGGCAGGTGTCATTTTTCTGTAGTATTCTTGAAATATATCATGACACCTTAGTCGTGTTAGCAGTAAGAATCTTTGTATGTAGTTCTTACCCACGATGATTGAGTTGAATATATGTCTGGCCGTTTGGATAGACGAGTGTTTGAAAGTGAGTAGACTATGCGGGAAATCTGTCACAAAAAGGTCAACCTCGATACCAGCTTACTGCTTGGGGCTGGTAACGAACGACTATGTTTTATTCATCCTGATAATGAGCTCTTGTGTATTAAGGTAACGAAACCTGGTGTTTTTCATCGCTCGCAGAATGTGATTGAGCAACAGTATTTCAATTACCTGAAAGAGCAAAATGTTCCTTTCACATACTTACCGGAATATCATGGTGTGGTTGAAACCAACTACGGCACGGGGTTAGTTTTTGACCGTGTTGTTGATTGTGATATCCGACCTGCGCAAAGGCTTGATAAGATGCTCGCTGAAAAACAAATTAGCAGTGCTCAAGCTAGCCATGTCATTGCTGAGTTACAACACTATTTGCTGAAATACGGCATTATGGTGGGAGATATCAATCCGGACCAAATTTTAGTCAAAACAGAAAACAAGAGTCTAAAACCCTACATAATCGATGGAGTGGGGCCTCGGCGCTTGGGGATGAAATCTTTTATTTATACTAGGGTTGGCTTTATGGCTCGGTATAAATTAAGAAAAAACTGGCCAAATTTGATTCATCGATTAGGGCTTAAGCACGCTTAAACTATCTGCCTTAAGCCCGGGGCTATTTAAGCATTCTGCGCAAACAGAATATGTTTAAATGCACGATCGATTCTTTCTGCCGTTTGCCGGTAGGTGTAAGAAGGGAAAAGTTTGCCTACTTTGATAAAATTGGCAAACCCAATCCCATCAATCAAAATCAACTCATATCCACCAGATCTATTCTCTCGAATACAGATATTTTGCAAGCGCATATCGGTTACGGAAACGGGGATAGATAAAAGTTTGTCCCGAAATGCCCAAGCCGCTTCTTTGAGTTTATTTAGATCAACACTGTTTTCTTTATTGAGTGTCGCGAGTAAGGTGTCAGCAATTTCACCATTTTTATCAAGAACCAATTCGCATTCTAATCCGGGGCCTTTAGATGTCTCTACCCAAGAAAGAGGAAGTGCTACGGGTAATTCTTTTCCTATCAAATACTTTTTAGCGTAACGGTATTCCCTGATGCTTTCATCTACACGACGTTTTTTGTTATAGCGAATCTTTATGCAGCGATCGGGTTTTTCTGGGTGCTGAAAACATTGCCTCTCAGATCCCTGACCGATTAACTTCGCCTTGGATAAATCAATCACGACTTCACCTTTTGAGCGATAGCCTTAGCGACCGCTGGTGGAACAAACTCTGAGATTTCCCCACCATGAATCGCGACTTCACGCACGATAGAAGAAGAAAGGAACATATACTCTTCTGTTGGGGTGAGAAAAATACTTTCTAACTTAGGGGCGAAGCGGCGATACATATTGGTAAGGCCAAATTCGTATTCAAAATCAATAGTCGTTCTTAACCCTCGAATTAAGATATCGACTTTTTCTTGTTTGACGAAGTCAATTAATAAGCCAGAAAACCCCTGAACGCTAACGTTACTTAGGTGTTGTGTGGCTTGGCCTGCTAATGCAACACGTTCGTCCAAGGTAAACATCGTATTTTTCGACGGACTGGCAGCGATACCCACTACAACGTGGTCAAACATAGCCGCAGAGCGCTGAATTATATCAAGATGCCCATTTGTTAATGGATCGAACGTCCCTGGATAAATTACTTTTTTAATCATGACGTTATTTAATATTTTTATATATGTTGTAATAAAGTTGAGCGGTATGCTCAATTTTAAATTCTTGTAATTTATGTCGAGCGCCAGCGATTAATGAGGTGCGTAATTTAGGATCCTCTTTTATCGCTACAATGGCTTTTGCTAGCTCGTTACTGTTTCCGGGTTCAATGAGTAGTCCTGAAACATGATCTTCTATGATGTCAGGAATACCGCCAGCACGTGTTGCTGCCACTGCCAGTCCGCTATTTAACCCTTCTAAAATAACTGAGCCAAGCCCTTCAGAGTATGATGGATGCACTTGCATATCTGCGGCTGCAAACCACGTCCCCATGTTACTCTGTTTTCCCATAAATGATAAGTTGCTAATGGACGCTGCTTGCTCTTCTAAAACCGAGCGTTCCTTGCCATCGCCAAGTAGAGCAAAATGAATGTCTGGATGAGAATTCTCGAGTTGTTTTGCTGCATTAATCGTAACGTCGAATCCTTTATGCTTAAGCATATTAGCCGCTTGTATGACTAAAAACTTATGCTCGAAACGTTTACGGATAGCTTTAACATCTTGTTCGATAACAGGATAGGTGACAGGGGAGCTCGGTATTTTATAAATTGAAGCGTTAGGATAAGCCGCCTTGATGCGGCTTACGATTTCGTCACTTAGTCCAACTAGGGCAGATGCGCCTGAATAGGCTTGAGTAGCAAGCCATTTTTTCTTTAAAGGGTTATCGATGCGGCGAGTGACAATATAGGGAATACCAAATAGTTTAGATTGAATCCAAGCCCAGTAGATTGCTCTTCCTTCGTGGACATGGATTAGTTGGCATCCTTCAGTGGCCGATTTTGCATGGCCTAGTAAATAATGAGTAACCAAAACCAGTTTGCAATTAAGCTTTTTAATCGCGTCAGAAAATGGGCTTTTTGGGTTGGCAACCACAGTGAGCTCATAACCTAGCTCAATTTGCTGTTTAATTAACTGCAGGGTTTGGTTTTCCCCACCATGATACCCAGAAGCAAGATTGATGTGGCAAATCTTCATGGTCATTACCAAACTTTATTAAAGTCTTCTTGCTCGAGGACTTTAGGATCACGTTGATACTCTAATAACTTGGCATATTTTAAGTAGCTATTAATAGAAGCACTGAGTGCGACTGTCATTCCGTCTACGCCACCAAGAAAGCCTTTTTGCATAATATATTTACGAACGAATGCACTTAGGCCATGCGTAAAAGGAGATAGTGAATTAGCGCGTTTCCCCTTTTGATACATAATCTTAGCTGCACGGCCACTGAAATTACGTCCAGGCTTAGCAAACAGCTGACCAATATTTTCAAAAGAGTAGTGAATAAGGTCGCAATTCAAATGTTGAGGAGCATTTGCTTGAACGGAAGCGTGCTGTTTAACTTCAGAGAACTTGGTTTTTTGACGGTTATATAAACGAATACAGTAGTCTGGGTACCAGCCACATTGTTTAATCCAGCGACTGCCTATGTAATTGCGACGACGGAATGCAAACGCATCATGATGGGTATCGGTTAAGTTCAACTGTTTAATTTGCTCTATGGCTTCATCAGTCAAACGCTCATCGGCATCAATGCTGAGAATCCAATCATTACTGGCATGAGGCAAGCCTACATTTTTTTGGAAACCATCCCCTAAATACGCTTGTTCAACGACAATCGCTCCCATTTCTTTGGCGATAGTTTGAGTATCATCGGTACTGAGTGAATCGACTATGATAACCTCGGAGCACACAGTCTGCAGTGATTGAATGCATTCTCGAATATTTTTGGATTCGTTTAATGTAATGACAATACCTGTAATCATTCTTTTTCTCTCTCAAGGCCTAAGTGTGATTTTAGGCTGATGGATGTTCAATATTTTCGTCGTCGCAGTGATAACAAATGGCAAACTACAGCGTAGCGTTGAAGACGACATAATGACTAATATTTGTCTCATAATGCGATGAAAGTGAGCAATATTAGCGATTTTAGCGCCATAAGTCTCCAATAACCTTATTAAACATGGTGATCACTTGTTGCGGCTTAATACGTTGCATTGCTGTTTCGTCTTTAACTCGGGTACGCCAATCAAGTTGCTCTAATGGCTTATGATGTTCTTCTGCTATTGCCTCTTCATAAGCAGAAACAACGTAATCGCGGTAATTATACGGACCAGTACGTTCAGGGTTGTGATGGGCATACAAACCGATCACGGCCGTTCCCATCGCGTTAGCCATATGGGCTGGCCCTGTATCGGGTGCGATAACTAAATCAGCATTATCCAATAAGGCGAGCATTTGCTTAATAGAGCTTTGGCCGACAACATTAGTGACTGGAGATGAAAGCTTGGCTATCACTTCGGCACAAAGTTGTGTTTCTACTGGGGAGGGGCTTCCGGCTAAAATGACATGAAAACCTTTACGCTGAGCATGCTCTATCACCCGAGCATAACCCTGTGCTGTCCAGTTTTTGTAGGCTTTACTGGCTCCAGGAACAATGACCACATTTTTTTTCTGCTGATCAATGACTTGGTTAGCCCAGTTGGCATCTTCTCTTTGATAAGGGATTGACCATTTAGGTGTCATGTCCTTCACCCCTAAGCACGTACCAAAAGCCAATAAGCCGTCGAGGACATGAGGAGTGACAGGGGAGGGAACCTTCACATTGGTAAACCAAGTTTGAAAATCCTGACTACGAGTGGCATCAAATCCCAATTTATATTTAGCTTTGATCCCTAATGTGGCAATACTGGCACGCAGTGCATATTGCATATGAAGTAAGGCATCAAATTCTCGACCTTTAAGTGATGCCCATAAGGTTTTGTATCCTTTCCATCCCTGTTTTTTATCAAAAACGATGACTTCAATACCAGGTAAATCACTAATTAAATGCGCTTCAAGTTTACCTGTGATCCAAGTGATTTTCGTTTTCGGCCATGTACGTTGAATGGCTTGAATAGCGGCAACGGTATTACAAACATCACCGATGGCAGAAAGCCGCAACACACACAGCGATTGCGGAGCAGAGGTAAACAAAGTCATTAGGTACTCACTTCGAACTTTTGTCGTTGGAATTATCCTCAAGGGAGCGGATTATTTTACCGCGTATTCCATATGAATTCAGAGTTAGGATAACCGGAAGGATTATACCTGTCATTGTTTCCTCAAATTGTCACCATAGTGTTGCGTTTTGTGATATTCAAGGAATAGAAGTTGAATTCTATTGTGACTGAGTCTGAGCGTCTACTCTCAAAAGGAGAAATGTATCGAATAACGTACGAACGATGCCATTAACCCAGGTGTTGCCTTGAGGTTTTTTCATTTTATATTAATGATTTTATTGTTGATTTTGTGAAACCTCACTTGGGCCACCCTTATAAGTTTACTTCAGCAATACATTTTATAAACTGTGTTAGAATACGTCGGTTATCAGACACCTATGCTTATGATAAATCAGCAAAGTAGTGAGGAAATCGCGTGAATCAAGTACTGCAACAAGGGAATCAAACCATTTGGTATGACGATCAATTATTATCGGATGGACCTGCGCGTTGTTTTGATCCTGAATACTGGCAGCAACAAGGTAAGGTTACCGGTTCTGCTCAAGGTCGCGGTACAACTTGGTTTGTTCAATTGCCTGATCTTGAAGCTGCATTGAGACATTATCGTCGCGGGGGCTTATTTGGTAAGTTTGTAAAAGACCAGTATTGGTTCTCTAGCTGGGAAAAAACTCGTAGCTATCAAGAGTTTGAACTTCTTCAATGTTTACAAAATGCAAATGTTAATGTTCCTCGTCCTATCGCTGCAAGAGCCGTAAAATGTGGTTTTTTATATCGTGCTGATTTATTGAGCGAAAAAGTGCCCAATGCTCAAGATTTAGTGGACATTTTACAGAATAGGGTTCTTAATAAAGAAATCTATCAAGAGATAGGTAAAATGATTCGGCGTATGCATAATGCAGGCGTGAATCATACTGATCTTAATATTCACAATATCTTAATCGACCAATATCAGAAGGTTTGGATTATTGATTTTGATAAATGTGGGTTTGCTCCTCAATCCGATCAATGGCAACAAAAAAACCTCGAACGTCTACAACGCTCCTTTCTCAAAGAGCAGCCGCATTTTTTTGAACCATGGTCTCTTGAGTGCTGGTCATGGCTGATGGATGGCTATGACTCATCTTTTCAATAGGACTGTCAGTTTTAATTGATAAGCCACTATAAATCATGGTTTTTCATATCCTTACTTTATTACAGTAAAGAGTGAAACTATGGTTAATGGATTATAGGTTTATCATTCAGTTGCGACCACTTACCGTTTCTTTAATACATTTCAAGTGGGAGTACTGCAAAAAAGGTTTCCTGCTATGAAAGATTTCAAAGGCAAGCTAAAAACGCTTGGGCTTTTTGCATTGATTAATGCACTGATTGCGATAGTGATTGCAACCAGATATTTTCAATATTTACCTATCATTCCCACAGATTCTCTTGGTTTCACCTTCTTGGTGACATCCGTATTAAGCCAAATGTCTTTGCTTGCAGGAATCCTTGCCCTTATCGGTATACCATTTCTGATATTACCTTCTCGATGGGTTCGCTGGGTGTTAGCACTGATTGCTACTCTTGCTTTGTCACTCTTGATTATTGATACCTTCGTATTTGCTCAATATCGTTTCCACATTAACTCTGTCGTGTTGCAGTTAATTATGTCGGGACAAGTGGTGTCTTTTGCGGTTGTCACTTGGGCAAAAGTTGTTGGCTGTGCCGTCGCTATTTTAGTCATCGAACGATGGCTGGTCAGTTTTGCTGAAAATAGAATGCAGCAACTGCGCTTTCGTTATGGAAAAGCATTTTGCTGGTTTATTTTTGTCTGCTTACTCACTTCAAATGCTATTCATACTTGGGGATCGGCAAATGGCCGTCAATCAGTACTGATGACCGATCGCTATCTGCCACTTTTTTATCCTTTAACCGCCAATTCACTCATGAAGAAAATGGGCTGGATTAATCCTGAAGTCGTCGCTGAAGCTAAATCTTTAAAAGAGAAAAAGCGCAGTGATCTTAATTATCCACTATCTCCATTAGAGACTGAACGGGTTAATAAACCACTCAATGTTCTATTTTTGGTCATTGATTCATGGCGTTATGACAGTTTTACCCAAGATGTGGCCCCTAATCTATGGAAGTATGCGCAGCAGGGAAGGATTTATGACAACCATATCTCTACAGGTAATGCGACGAGAGCGGGTATTTTCGGTCTGTTTTATGGCATTCCATCGACTTATTGGCAGGCTTTTTTAGCCAGTCAGCGTTCACCTGTTTTAATCGATAGACTGCAGCAGTTAGGGTATGACGTGGAAGCATTTACGTCTGCAAAATTGGATGGTATTCCGTTTGATAGAACGATATTCCGCCATGTTCCACATTTACGTTTAAATTCGGATGGTAATTCTCCTTCTGAGCGTGATCAGGATGTGAATCATGACTGGATGCAATGGTTTGAGCATCGCGATAAATCCAAACCTAGTTTTTCGTTTATTTTTTACGATTCGCCACATGGGTATGACTTCCCAGACAATTACCCCCATAAATTTCAGCCATACCTAAAAGATGTTGATTATTTAAAGCTGAACAATGATTTTGACGTTACGCCATTTATGAATCGCTATAAGACCGCCGTGCATTTTACGGACAGTTTAGCTGGTAAGGTGTTGGATAAATTGAAGGCGAGTGGTGAGTTAGATAACACCGTGGTCTTCATTACTGGCGATCATGGGCAAGAGCTAAATGATAATAAACTGAATTATTGGGGACATAATAGTAACTTTACTCCGTATCAGACTCATGTGCCGTTTGTCGTATTAGCGCCTGGGCTAAAACATAGTCTGGAGACTAAAGTGACGAGCCATGAGGATGTGGCTCCTACGTTATTGCATCACTATTTAGGCGTTACTAACCCTATTGCAGATTACTCGACGGGGATTGATATGCTGGATCCTATCCAAGCTCGTCCATGGGTTATTTCGGCAAAATATACTGGGTATGCCGTGATTACGGATAAAACGATTCTGGAAGTGAACTCCGCAACAGGAATGTATGAGTTATTAGATAAAACCAATCGCCCTATTGAAGATAAACAACCCAACTTCCAGTACTTAAAAGGGGCGTTGGAGCAAATCAGTCGATTTATTAAATAAAATCAGGCACGAGATCGCTGGGATAACCCCTGTACAAACCGGGGACATACTTTACAAAATGATCTGGAGACTTCGTTTACATAAGTCAAAACTCAAGTTATTCATCAAATATTCGTGATTTCTCCTCTAATTTCGACCAAAATAACCCCAATCGTTATTTCCGTGAGTTTAGGCAATGCTTAACTCCCAACCAGGTTGATACCCACTGATATGTTTCGAGCGCTGTACACTTTACTCATCACGTTAGTCTCGCCATTTTTCCTTTATTCATTACTCAAAAAGCATGCGGATAAACCTCATATTGGGAAACGCTGGAAAGAGTACTTTGGTTTTTGTGCACCAGTAACGCATAAACAAGCCGATGAAATTATTTGGCTGCATACCGTGTCTGTCGGTGAAGTGTTAGGTGCGAGTGATTTTGTCCGAACATTAAAAAAACGTTATCCAAATAAAACGGTAGTCTTGACGACAACCACCACGACCGGTGCTCAACAAGCTGAAAAGCTAGGAGATTTGGTCGAACACCGCTTTATGCCATTAGACTTTCCTTGGGCGATAAAGCGCTTTATTCGCACTATTACCCCTAGCCAATTGCTCATTATGGAAACAGAATTGTGGCCAAATACGTTGGCAGTTACCCATCAGCAAGGGATTCCTATTTCCATTATTAACGCCCGGCTTTCGGAGCGAAGTGCTCAGAGGTATCAAAAATTAGCGTCACTTGGCCGCTTTTTAGCGCGTCATATTCATCATATTTACTGTTTGCATCAAGATGATGCACAACGTTTTGCTCAACTGGGTTTTTCCCATGATCAATTATCGGTAACGGGGTCGTTAAAGTTTGATATATCGATATCTCCAGAGGACAAGGCCGCGGGGTCGTCTTTGCGAAATACAATCGGGCAACAGCGCCAAGTATGGATAGCTGCGAGTACCCACCAAGGAGAAGATGAAATCGTATTGAATGCTCATCAATATCTTCTTGAGAAATATCCTGATGCACTGTTAGTGTTGGTTCCTCGCCACCCGGAGCGTTTTCAATCGGTATTTGAGTTAGTTAAGCAAATGAAGCTTCGTGCCGTAAGAAGAACGCAAGCAACAGAAATTGGTCATGATATACAGGTCTACTTAGCAGACACCATGGGTGAAATGAAGCAATTACTTGCGGCTTGTGATATCTGTTTTATGGGGGGAAGCCTAATTGGAGATAAAGTAGGTGGGCACAATTTACTTGAACCCGCAGCGCTAGGGTTACCAACCATAACAGGACCTAGTTATTTTAATTTTACCGATATTACGAATCAGTTATTAGCAGCCCAAGCAACTGTTGTATGCGATTCATCAGACGCGATTAGCCAACAGTTGATAACACTGTTTAATGAACCAGAAAAAATCGCTGAGCAAGGTGCCCAAGCGCAGCAGGTGGTAAACCGTAACCGAGGCTCAATTAACAATACTTTAGCCGGATTATTTCCCCATGAAGAATCTTGATTACCAACATCCTTTAACACCAGACTGGCGACTGCCGACCCAGATTAATAAAAATGGGATGTTATCGTTTGATACGAGTGAACTATCGAAACTAACGAATGTTACCGTGCTACTTGAGTTTCATTACACTGCGAGTAGTAAAAAGAAAATGGGACATATCGAAATGTCTCACCCTGATATGAGCCCGGAAGGTCGCGAATATCAGCAATACTACGAAGCAGGGCAGAAGGGACGTCGTTATTTAAATTTATCGCAGTTTTCCGATCTGGCATCAGTCGAGCTAAAGGCTATAGATTGCCAAGTGGATAGTGATGCCCATTTGTTGTTTTTTACCAATCCGCCACTTGAACAAGGGCCAACACTGATTATCGCCCCTCATGCGGATGATGCAGAATTAGCCGCTTATGGCCTTTATGCTAAGTGGCATCGTAATATCTGGATAGTGACGCTCTATGCTGGTGAAACTCTCCAGAAGCTGGATAAGCAATATATCCCAGGGTTGGATGACAACATGGAAACTGGTATTCAGCGTAAAGCTGCAATCCGTAACTGGAATAGTATGACAACTCCACTTCTGGCTGGAGTACCTGAGAATCAACTCGTTTACCTGGGTTATACTGGGGTGACCGTTGAGAATTTATTAAATGAGCCAGAAAAAGCGGTTACGTATGGTGTGGGACAGAATGTTAACCCAACTGCATTTCGCCGTTTGAACCGTATTAGTTTATCTAACGACTTAGTCGGTGAGAATTCTCCACGGGCTATGGTATCTGAATTAGCGGAACTATTGACCAGAATTCAGCCAGCAACGGTATTAGTCACAGATCCTGAAGTTGACCCTCATTTTGAGCATCGTGCTGCGGCACTCGCATTAGCGATGGCAATGGAGCAAAGCCAGTATCATCCACGTCATGTCTTGATGTATGTAAACCATTTACGAGGCATTCGAGATTTTCCTTATGGTCCCGAACATACTAATACAGCGTTAGCGCCTTTCTTTAGTGAATATCAAAAGATCAAACAAGTGAAAGTGTTTAGTCATCCACTCACGTTAGAAGAGCAAAAAGCTAAAGTGGTTTCGTTTGATACCATGCACGATCTTAAAGCTAATTTAAAATTTGATAAGAAGTTGAAGCGCTGGTGGAAGGAAAAACGGTTTGGTTATGGGTATCGCTATTACGGAAACCATACGTATTTTCAAACACATATCAAAGCGGCCGAAGTCTTTACTGTCGTCGAAGGGCTGCAATTCCAGCAGCAATTACTGCAAACTACGCAGAAATAATCACTTTATTATCAGCGAACGCTGAACCAGATCGAGCTTGGAATTTATTGACCACTATAGATGTGTTTGGCCTGTTGGTTCATTGAACGTTGAAATATTCGCGATCGTTGGACCAGCTCCCTCCCCTTGGGGAGGGTTGGGGAGGGGGATATCAGCGAGTCCGTGGGTGAGGGAATTGATAAACGTTCTGAGTATTATTTTGCTGCGTACGTTTTGACAAAGGTATCAACAATATTCTTCCCATCAAATTGAGCAAGCGATAGCTCAACATCACGTTGATAGCTTTCCGTTTTTGGCGTATTCATCGCTGATAGGATTTTATCTGCTAGTGCTTCAGGCGTCATGTCAGATAAATAATGGCTTAATTCACCACACATAATATGAGGAACACCGCCTGGGCAATTGGTCGCCGCGATAGGGGCACCACAAGCAAGAGCTTCTATTAGCACCATCCCTAAACCTTCCGACTTAGAACTTAACACAAACACATCAGCATGCCTAAACCAAGGATAAGAGGGCGTTTGTAGCCCTTTAAAACTGACTCGTTCGGTTAAGCCAAGCTCTTGCACAAGCGCTTCTAGCGAAGAGCGTTCTTTCCCTTCCCCAACAATCACAAGATCCTGCTCGATTTGCTGTGTTTTAACTAAGTGGTGATAGGCGCGAATAAGTAAAGGAAAGTTTTTAACTGGATTGAGTCTGCCCAACCCAAGAATATAAGGTTTTGAATGCAATACATCGCGGCCAGCATCAGGATATTGGGCGATATAGTCAAACTCAACAGGGTTGCTAATCAGAGTGGCATCTTTAGGTCGAATATCGTAACGCTGCACCATCTCTTGGAAGTTATCCATGACGCCGTTAGAGATACACACCATATGGCGATTACCATATAACTGATTAAATGCCCAACGAGAGAGCTTTCCGTAATGTTCTTGCGGTTGAACACTTTCACAGGCAAACACAAAGCGAGGATCCGCCAAAGGCCAAATATGCTCAAAAGTACCATGACCACGAAAAACAATCAGATCAAACGGCTGACCTGATTCTTGCTCTAGGGCAGTTAATCTTTTTTTGAAGGCCTGCGCTTCAGCATAAGCAAAGAACAGTGGGAAGGTTTTACGTAATAGCACGTTAGATAAACGGCAAGCACCAAACCAAAGTGCTCCCACACCTGTTTTGAATACGTCTTTCTTCAGATCAAACAGATGTACGGGAATCTCTGGATCATTGGGTTTTAATTCAACTTTACGATTTTTTAAATAGATTAAATCGGTCTGATGCCCTTGCGATTGAAAAGCATCTGCCAAATTAACCGCAACTCGCTCCATTCCGCCGACTTTCAAGGTATTAACAACAACTGCGACTTTCATGATGACAATTCACCTGTTTCTTTAGGTGGAAATAGTCTGCGTGAAAAGGCAAATGAGTATAGACCCGCCATAAAGACGTTATGTGTTAACACACCGTAAGTACGGAAGTTGAATGATTCAAACCCATTAATTGTCAGCCAGTAAACCACAATACATAATGCTAAAAGAATAATGAAGCTTGAATCTGACAAGACATTTTTTAATTTCAATAAAGAACGAACAACAAAAAAATACATACTCAAAAGTATGAATAAGCCAATAACACCGTAGCTAACTAAGGTATCCATATAAAAGCTATGTAAATGCCTTAGACCTAATATTGTTGCGTAGTCTTCATCTATTCTGCTTTGGAAAAGATAGGAGTTAATGATGACTTCGCCTGGACCATGTATTCCAACACCAATTAATGGATGCAATACGATCCATTTACTTGCTTCAACCCAAGAATTGATTCGTATACCAGCACTAGACATCGGTATATTGGTAAAGTCCAAATGAAGCACTTTGTAAATAGTATGGGTTTCTCCATAGCTAAATCTTTGATCTAAATAAGGATAAAGAAGGAATCCAAGTAGTACTAACAGTAGAGAAGCAATGACATAAAACAAAATTGTCTTTTTGATACTTGTACTTCCATAGGCTATTTTATGTAGCAGAGGGAATGTAATAATAATCATTATAAACCCTAAAAAGACCATTCTGGATTGAGAAACCATCGTTATGATGAAGAAGAACGCAAGAATAATAAAAGAGCCTATTAAATATAGTGATTTTGATTTTATATCTTTTGATAGGTTGATTAGCTTGTAGATTAAGAAAAAGCTTAATATAAAGAAAAAGCCCGAAAACATAGACGTATATTGAGCATTCTTAATGTTAAAATCAGGTCTATATCCATCCTCTAAACCACGTAATAAGTCAGAGATGAAGTTAGATTTTACAAACATACCAAGAATGAAATCGATGGCAAATAGCGCAAATAATAGAAAAATGGCCCTAGGTTTTCCTCTCAGCCAGTAAGCCATAGGAAGAAAAATAAATAGTCTCGCCAATCTATCAAATTCGGGAAAATCCTTAGCACTGTGAGGTAT
This sequence comes from Vibrio nitrifigilis, assembly GCF_015686695.1. Lineage (NCBI taxonomy): Bacteria > Pseudomonadati > Pseudomonadota > Gammaproteobacteria > Vibrionales > Vibrionaceae > Vibrio > Vibrio nitrifigilis. Next base: position 2,567,460 of record NZ_JADPMR010000001.1, read on the forward strand.
AACGAATTGGCTGTTGATCCAGCTGATGAGTGTAATGCCAATAGAGAGCCCTAACACAATGATCATAGGATCCTTAAATAATGTCTTTCTATGGAAAAAGAACATGCCTAAAGAACCAATTAGTAACAATGCGCGACAAAAGTTACCTATAGCAGGAAATGGAATGGAAAACAGTGCATAGCCAAACACGGCTAAAAGCATAACTAGGTGGTAGCGGTCATGCTCGAAAATATGTTTTATATTGGTCATAATAATTGCGTTACTTTAATAGCTTCTAAGTCCTTCAGACACTTCAAATGCCCAAGTGGACATTCACGTTTAAAACAAGGACGACATTCAATATCCGTATGTACAATATGAACTTTGTCTGAAAGCGGTGGCGTGTAATCAGGAGATGTTGAACCGTAGATACCAATCACTTCACAACCCACAGCTGCTGCAACGTGCATCAGTCCAGAATCATTACTGACCACGGTTTGACAAGCCCCCAATAAATCCACAGCTTCAATCAGTGATGTTTCACCGGCTATAACATGTAATTCCTTTTTTTGCTCATCGCGGATTTGAGATTTGATAATTTCGCAAATCGGTTTATCTTTTCCTGAACCGAATAACCAGACCTGATATCCATTATCGGCAGCGTATTGAGCAACTTGAGCGTATTTCTCCGCTGGCCACTGTTTCGCCGGGCCAAACTCAGCACCGGGACAAAGTCCCAAAATAGGTTTGTCAGATGACAGGTCAAACTTTTCTAATGTGGCTTGCTGCAGTACTTTATCAACAACCAATTTAGGCACTGGTAATGTATCTAATCCGCCCAATGAGGCAGAATTCACCATTTCTTTTTTAGGGTGAGCAAGAGCGACTAAACGTTCAACCATATACTGGAAGTCATTGCGGTTAGGGCGAATATCATTGAGAAGACCATAACGCATTTCTCCTTTCCACCCTACCCGTTTAGGAATTTTGGCAAAGAAAGGAACAAGTGCAGATTTCGCAGAACGAGGTAGAACATAAGCGCGGTCGTATTGCTCCGAAATTAAAGATCGACCGAGACGGAAGCGAGTTTTTAAATCAAAACTACCATGACTAAGAGGCATCTCGATGGCGCGGCGAACCTGAGGCATGCGCTCAAGAATGGGTTTACACCAGCCGGGAGCTAATACATCAATCTGAATGTCAGGCTCCTGTTCCTTTAGTCGTTGGTATAACGACTGCGACATTACCATATCACCGACCCAAGAAGGGCCGATTACTAACACTTTACTCATTCACTTACCGCTTTGTTGTTTTTCTGCAAGTTGTCGTTTGGCTTGCTTATAAACGTTATCGTCATTTGGCTGTGTTTTTAACAGACGTAACGTCCACATATATTGCTCTGGATTAGTTGAGACTGCACGCTCGATAAATTGGTTCATTTCTCGTGCATCCTCCTCCTCTGTTTCATGAGGGAAATTCTCAAAAGCTGGATAAATATCGACAGTATATCGTCCTGTTTTGGCATCTATCATAGCGAAAACAGGCACAATTGCCGCGCGTGATACTTTGGTCAGTTTGCCCAGTCCTTTTAATGTCGCTTTAGTCGTGGCAAAAAAATCGACGAAAACACTCGCCTCGGCGCCATGATCTTGATCGGGAAGGTAATAGCCTAAATATCCATCGCGCACAGATTTGATAAACGGCTTCACACCATCGCTACGTTCATGCACTTTACCGCCATACTGAACACGTTGTCGGTGCATCAACCAATCTAACACTTCGTTCTTCTGTTTTTTGGCCATTGCCGCGACAGGTAAGTTCATTGAGGCCAATAAAATAGCAGGGATATCGATAGTCCAGGAGTGGGGAACGAGTAGAATAATATTTCTACCCTGCTCTTGAAGCTGAGTGACATGTTCGATCCCACGTATATCACATTGATGTTGTAGCCAGTGTCGATTTCGTAAGGTAAGTAGACCAAATCCGGTCAGGAAAACACCGGAGGTTACCAAGGTATGATGCAAAATAGTTTCACGCTCTTGCTCAGATTTTTCTGGAAAGCACGCTTTAAGGTTTGCTCGAGCATTGAGCATGGTCCCTTTTTGCTTTTTGATCATTCTGTTAGCGATTTTAACCGATAACCAGTAGCGAAATCGGTGTGGTAATAAAGAAAAGGGAATCCACACGAGTAAAAGTAGCCAAGTTCCCCAATATTTTGGAGTAAAAAAATGCCAAGAGAGGCGCGGATTATAGGCTTTTGGATCGTAATCGTTGCGAGATGGAGACGACATGTAATTCTCGAATCTTGGGAAATAAAACAGCTAATTTAGATGCGTAGTATAGCAGCGAACTGTTTCGAGGGAAGAGAAGCAACTTAAAGATGAGGCAATTTTTAATAAAATTGAATGGATATTCTTCTGTATATCAGTTCATTATCATTTAATAAATGATAATGATAGTCAGCTTCAATTAAAATTCGCTCCCTAGCTAAGGGAGCGAATATAGATTAGTCATTACCAAACAAATCGCGGGTGTACACTTTATCTTTTACATCGGCAAGTTCTTCAGCCATACGGTTAGATACAATCACATCAGCTTCTTGTTTAAATGCGTTCAGATCAGTGACATTACGTGAGTTAAAGAAGTGTGATTCTTTAAGTACAGGTTCGTAAATAATCACTTCAAGCCCTTTCGCTTTTAGACGTTTCATAATGCCTTGAATTGAAGATGCTCGGAAATTGTCAGAACCAGATTTCATGATCAAACGATAAATACCGACGACCTTCGGATTGCGCTTCAAGATACAGTCAGCAATAAAGTCCTTACGAGTACGGTTAGCATCAACAATCGCATTAATGATGTTATTCGGTACATCATGGTAGTTGGCTAATAGCTGCTTAGTATCTTTTGGCAGACAATAACCGCCGTAACCAAATGAAGGGTTATTGTAGTGAGTACCGATACGAGGGTCTAAGCCAACCCCTTCAATAATTTGACGAGCATTTAAGCCGTGTACTTCTGCATAAGAATCCAGTTCATTAAAGTAAGACACGCGCATTGCAAGGTAAGTATTGGAAAAGAGTTTAACTGCTTCTGCTTCTGTTGAATTAGTAAAGATAACGGCGATATCTTCTTTCTCAGCGCCTTCAACGAGTAAATCAGCAAAGCGTTTAGCACGGTCACTCTGTTCACCTAAAATGATACGAGATGGGTACAAGTTATCGTACAGTGCTTTACCTTCACGTAAAAACTCAGGAGAGAACATGATGTTTTCACAATTGAACTCTTCTTTAATTTTTGCAGTGTAACCAACAGGTACTGTTGATTTGATAATCATAGTGGCTGATGGATTAATCGCCATTACATCTTTGATCACTGCTTCAACTGATGAAGTATTAAAGTAATGAGTCTCAGGATCGTAATCAGTTGGAGTGGCTATCACGACAAAATCGGCACCTTCATAAGCCAAATGTTTATCCATAGTAGCGGTGAAATTAAGCTCTTTTGTTGCTAAAAAACGCTCGATTTCAGTATCAACAATGGGGGATTGCTTTTGATTAAGCATCGCCACTTTTTCTTCAATGATATCTAAAGCTACCACTTCATGGTGCTGTGAGAGAAGCATCGCGTTAGACAGGCCAACATAACCCGTACCAGCTACTGCAATTTTCATAGTTTTAAGCCTTATAAAAAATGAATAAATCTTAAAACGTACTAACTAGCCGTTAATAATCTGCATATATTGTGCAACGCCTTCTGCTACAGTTTTAAATTGTACATCACAACCGGCATTGCGCAGCTTAGTTAGATCCGCTTGGGTAAATTCTTGGTATGCCCCTTTTAAATGCTCTGGGAACGGAATCGTTTCAATTGTTCCGCGACCATGGTGCTTAATCACAGCGTTTGCAACTTCTTCGAAAGACTCTGCATTACCTGTACCACAGTTATAAATACCTGATACACCATGCTCCATAAACCACAAGTTCACCGCAGCTACATCCCCTACGTAAACAAAATCACGTCTAAAATGTTCACTGCCTTCAAATAATTTTGGATTTTCACCAGCATTCATCTGGTTGTTTAGATGAAATGCAACGGATGCCATTGAACCTTTATGTTGTTCACGAGGGCCATAAACATTGAAATAACGAAATCCGGTAATTTGGGATAACGTTTCGCCATGTTCCTCAGCATCTTTCCATAGTAAACGGACATAATTGTCAAATTGTTGTTTGGAATAACCGTAGACGTTGAGTGCACCTTCGTAATCGGGTTCTTCGATAAAGGTTTGTGTTTCACCATAAGTGGCAGCTGAGGATGCATAGAGAAATGGAATATCGCGATCTAAACAGTAGTGTAAGAGCTCTTTTGAGTACTCATAGTTATTGAGCATCATGTATTTTCCATCCCATTCAGTGGTCGCAGAGCACGCACCTTCATGGAATACGGCCTCGATCGGACCGAAATCGTCACCTGCCATAATTTGTGTAAGAAAATCATCACGATCCATATAGTCGGCAATTTTTAAATCGACGAGATTTTTAAATTTACGACCATTTTTGAGGTGATCAACAACTAAGATATCTTCGATGCCGCAATCATTCAGAGCCTTTATGATGTTGCTGCCAATCATACCAGCGCCGCCTGTTACAATAATCATAAGTGAACCTATCAACGTAATTGGAATTAAAATAATTATATAGAAATGAAAAAAGCATGTAATCACAAAATAATAAGAAAGAAGGGGTTTGGGTCGAACTGGTAATAAAATTATTATAAGATTACGCGCATTTTGAATGAATGTTGATTTTTGAGCAGAATATCGCTTTTGGGAGCTTGACCCAAGGGCGGTAGCGTGTTTAATGCAGAGGAAAGCATCAGGGCAGGGAAACCGCATGAACATCCTTGATTTTAAAGGGCTGAACTAAGGACAGAATTCTTTATATCGACACGATTTTTATTGACCTTTCTCGCATGTTTTTACATTAACAAAGGATCGATTTGTAGATCATTCTCATTGTTTTCTAATGGTTTCGTATTAAAAAACGGAGCCTTTTCATGACCAATTTAGCGAACCCATTTATGCATTTTTCAGCCTTAACCGATTATCGACAAACGGGTAAAGTCCCCCACAAATTGTCAGACATCATTTTACTGACGGTTTGTGGCGTTTTATCAGGGCAAGATACATGGGAAGGCATTGTTGATTTTGGTGAAATGAGACGAGATTTTCTCAATCATTATGGCGATTTTTCAGCGGGTATTCCGTCTGCCGATACCGTGGCAAGAGTGGTGGGGTTACTCAATCCGAAAGAGTTCCAATCGGCCTTTATTGATTGGATGAAAGACTGCCATGAACTCACGAAAGGCGAGGTTGTTGCGGTTGATGGAAAGACGGTGAGAGGGTCTTACAATAAAGCCAAAGGTAATCAAGCGATCCATATGGTTAACGTGTTTGCGACAGCGAATGGTGTTTGCTTGGCGCAATCCAAAGTGAACGAGAAAACCAACGAGATCACAGAGATACCCAAGCTACTGGAAATGTTAGATATTGCAGGTTGTTTAATCACGATTGATGCGATGGGTTGCCAACGAAAAATAGCCCAGAAAATCGTGGATAAAAGTGCAGATTACTTGCTGGCAGTGAAGGGAAATCAAGGCAATTTAGAGCAGGCATTTAACGACTACTACAAGCCTTCGATGTTGATGAAGTTTGATGGCGATAGCTATTCAAGTCAGGACAAAAGTCATGGTCGATTAGAGACTCGATGTGCACTGGTGAATGAAGACTTGAGTGTGCTAGGTGACCTTGAGTACGAATGGCCGGAATTGAAGAGCATGGGGCATCATGGTCAATGTAAGACAAGAAAGCGAGCACGCTTCAGAGAAAGAGGTGTCAGTTCGCTACTACATCAGCTCAAAAAAATTGAGTGCAGAAGAACTGCATAATGCGAGCAAAAGTCATTGGTTAGTGGAGTCAATGCACTGGCAATTAGACGTGGGTTTTAGAGAAGATAAATGTCGCATCAGAGTAGATGATCGAGCCGAGGAATTATCGAGGAACCGTCAAGCTTGTTTTAACTTATTGAAGCAAGAAACGAGTGCGAAAGGTGGTATCCAGCGTAAGAGAATGCGTTGCGCGATGGATGAAAACTATCTAAGTAAGGTTCTCGGAAGCCTTGAATGACGGGAATGTTCATGCGGTTTCCGTGCCCTGACTTAATACAGAATTTAGAGAATATGTTTTATTTGGAAATTAACAAAACGTTAAACTCATGCGTAAGCCTTGGCGTACCTAGTTATCTTACGCAATTACTTAAATGGAAATCACAGTTAGATGAAAATTTTGATTACTGGTGGTGCTGGCTTCATTGGTTCAGCCGTTGTGAGACATGTTATTAACCACACTCCTGATGAAGTGGTTAATGTGGATAAATTAACATATGCAGGAAATTTGGAATCACTAACTGAAATTGAATCGAGTTCAAGGTACACATTTGAGCATGCTGATATTTGTGATAAAGAAGATATGGAGAGTATTTTCGCGAAACACAAGCCTGATGCAGTAATGCACCTTGCCGCAGAATCTCATGTTGATCGTTCGATTGACGGCCCAGCCGCGTTTATTGAGACCAATATTGTTGGCACTTATACCTTACTTGAAGTTGCACGTAATTATTGGAATTCTCTTAAGAGCGATAAAAAATCGGTATTTCGCTTCCATCATATTTCAACCGATGAAGTATATGGTGACTTAGACGGGACTGACGATCTATTCACTGAAGAAACCTCATATGAGCCTTCTTCTCCGTATTCTGCATCCAAAGCGTCAAGTGACCATTTAGTTCGCGCATGGCTACGCACTTATGGTTTACCAACGATTGTAACTAACTGTTCAAACAATTATGGTCCTTTCCATTTCCCTGAAAAACTTATCCCTCTAACGATTCTAAACGCATTAGATGGTAAGGCTTTGCCTGTTTATGGTGACGGTATGCAAATCCGCGACTGGTTATTTGTAGAAGATCACGCCCGTGCGCTTTATAAAGTAGTAACTAAAGGGAAAGTCGGCGAGACCTACAACATCGGGGGCCATAACGAAAAAGCGAACATTGAAGTAGTGAAAACTATTTGTTCACTCTTGGAAGAATTGGTTCCTGCTAAGCCAAAAGGTATTACCCAATATCAGGATTTAATTACTTATGTAACAGACCGTCCTGGTCACGATGTTCGTTATGCTATTGACCCAAGTAAAATTGGTCGCGAACTAGGCTGGATTCCCGAAGAAACATTTGAATCTGGTATTCGTAAAACCGTTGAATGGTATTTAAATAATCGAGAATGGTGGAGCCGAGTATTAGATGGTTCTTATGCTATGGAACGTTTAGGTTCTACTTCTTCAAACTCACATCGATTGGTGTAATTAAAATATGAAAGGTATTATTCTTGCTGGTGGATCAGGCACTCGTCTTTATCCTATTACTCGTGGTATTTCTAAGCAACTGTTGCCAGTTTACGATAAACCTATGATTTACTATCCGCTATCGACCCTTATGCTGGCGGGGATTCGTGACATTCTTATTATCACTACTCCTGAAGATAATGAAAGCTTTCAACGTTTGTTGGGTAATGGTTCTGATTTCGGGATCAACCTCAACTATGCCGTTCAACCCAGCCCCGATGGTTTAGCTCAAGCCTTTTTGATTGGTGAAAATTTCATTGGTAATGACAGCGTGTGTTTAGTTTTGGGGGATAATCTCTTTTATGGTCAGTCATTTACTCAAACTTTGCTTCGTGCATCTTCGCGAGAAGAAGGTGCCACAGTATTTGGTTATCAAGTAAAAGACCCTGAACGTTTTGGTGTGGTGGAATTTGATAGCGAAATGCGAGCTATATCGATTGAAGAAAAACCAGAAAGACCTAAATCAAACTATGCGGTAACGGGATTGTATTTCTATGATAACCGAGTTGTGCAGATGGCAAAGCAAGTGAAACCATCTATGCGCGGAGAGTTGGAAATTACAACGTTAAATGAAATGTATCTTAATGACGGCACGTTGAATGTTGAATTACTCGGTCGTGGGTTTGCATGGCTTGATACAGGCACACATGACAGCTTGCATGAATCCTCGTCTTTTGTAGAAACTGTCCAAAAAGTACAAGGATTGAAAGTGGCGTGTCTTGAGGAAATTGCATGGCGTAATGGGTGGTTATCTTCAGGGGATATTGAGAAATTGGCAACTCCAATGATGAAGAATGATTACGGCAAATACCTAATCCGTTTAATTAGCGAACTTTGAGCGAAATAATGAAAATTATGATCACAGGAAGTAACGGTCAAGTTGGATGTAATCTTGTCCGTCTGCTATCTAATACTGAACATGATGTGTTTGCTTCAGACCGATACACGCTAGATATTACTGATGCTCGGCAAGTAATGGCGGCAGTTCGTGACTATCGTCCAGACGTTATTATTAATGCAGCAGCCTATACGGCGGTTGATAAAGCGGAAAATGACATTGAACTTGCGTTTGCTATTAATCGTGAAGGCCCGAAATTTTTGGCTCAAGCTGCTCAAGATGTGAATGCAGTTATTTTACATATCTCAACTGATTATGTGTTTGCAGGAAACAAAGAGGGTACTTATTTTGAATCAGATGAGACCGATCCTCACACCGTTTATGGTAAAAGTAAGCTAGCGGGGGAATTAGAAGTTGCTGCGAAATGCGATAAGCATATTATTTTACGCACTGCTTGGGTATTTGGAGAGTATGGAAGCAATAATTTTGTCAAAACTATGCTTCGATTAGCACCAACGAAAAGCTCTTTACGAGTCGTAGATGATCAGTTTGGTGGGCCAACTTATGCTGCAGATATTGCTACTGCCTTAATAGAAATTGCGACTCAAATAATTGAGCAAGGTAATAGAGATTTTGGTATTTATCACTTTTCGGGCTTACCGCATGTGACTTGGGCACAATTTGCTGACGTAATATTTGATAAAGCTCAAGAGCAATTTCTCTTGCTCAGTAAGCCTGATGTAAATGCTATTACTACAGATGAATATCCAACCCACGCCAAGCGTCCGGCAAATTCTCGTCTAGATACGCAGAAGATTACTCAGGTATTTGGTATTCAAGCTAGTGATTGGCAAGCCGCGTTATGCCATTTAAATGACTATTTAGTATAAACACTATTATAAATGGACGATAAGGATTGACATGAAAGTATTAGATACAAAGATTCCTGATGTAAAAATTATTGAACCAGAAATTTTTAGCGATGAACGAGGCTTTTTTATGGAAACATGGAAGCAAGATAAATTTGACAAATTAGTCGCTGGAAAAACAATAAAATTTCTCCAAGATAACCATTCAAAATCGATAAAAGGAACGTTACGAGGACTTCATTATCAGACAGAAAATACACAAGGAAAACTTGTTAGAGTAATCATTGGAGAGGTTTACGATGTAGCTGTTGATGTAAGGATAGGCTCACCGACATTTGGACAATGGGTCGGTCATAATCTTTCATGTGATAATCGCAAGCAAATGTGGATACCGGAAGGTTTTGCTCATGGATTTTATGTCTTAAGTGATGAGGCCCAGTTTGAATATAAATGTACCGATTACTATAATCCACAACACGAACAATGTATAAAATGGGATGACCCAGCTATTGGTATTAAATGGCCGATTGTAAACTCTGAACCAATTATTTCAGAAAAGGACAATAATGGCTATTTTATTCAAGATGAGAACTTGTTATTTTTGTAATTGAGGTAAGTGTGAAAATTTTATCTAGGCAATCTTTAGAATTAATAATTTTATTGACAGTAAATCATTTAAAAGTAAAATATAAAAGAACTATGCTTGGGTTTGCTTGGTCGCTTTTAAATCCAATAATGCAAGTATTAGTGATAGCTATTGTGTTTTCTACATTATTGCATCAAAATTTTGAACTATTTCTTATAAAACTCTTTCCTGCTCTTCTAGCTTGGATTTTCTTTGCAAATTGTATAAATTCTGGGGCAAATTCCATAATTTCAAATGAAAACCTTATTAGAAAAAGTCCTATCAATATTGCTATTTTCCCGATAGTTAGTGTTGCAGTTAACTTTATTGAATTTATATTATCTTTAACATTTTTGATAATAACTTATTTTTTTGTAACTGATGATATATCTGTTTATATATTGATCTTACCCATTTTGATTATATTTTATTTATTAACAGTAGTGGGATTAGTTCTCATTACTAGTGTATTAACTACTAAATATAGAGATTTTGGTTATTTAGTCGGGATAATATTACAACTAATGTTCTATATGACACCTGTAATATATACGAAAGACTATATTTATGGTAGGTTGACTCTATTAGACTTTATTCTGGATTATAATCCTATTGTGTATTTCATTGAATGGTTTAGAAATATAGTATCTTTAGGGAATATAATGGATTTTCGAAGTTTAATTGTTGGTTTAATTATATCTTTTGTAACAATATGTTTGGGTTACGTGTACTTTATTAAGAATGAAAAAGAATTAGTTCATAGGCTATAATTATGAAAAGTTGGATAAAATTTAAAGATGTTAGTTTTGAATATATAAAGTTCACCAACGCATCTAGTGGAATAAAAGAAAATTTTATATCCTTTATTAAGGAGTTAGGAAGAAAAAAAATCACTGAAGAACCATATAAAGTTTTAAATAATATTAACTTTGAACTTAATGAAGGTGATAGACTTTGTATTATAGGGAAAAACGGAGCAGGGAAAAGTACATTATTAAGGTTACTCACTGGCATATATTTCCCTTCCAAAGGAGAGATTGATATAAATGGAAAAATTTCTTCTCTAATAGAAATAGGAGCAGGAATGGACCATGAGTTAACTGGAAGAGAGAATATTTATATTATGGGGATGATATCTGGATTTTCTAAAAAAGAAATTCGACTCAAAGAAAATGAGATTATTGAATTTGCTGATATAGGTGATTTTATTGACGTACCAGTAAAATACTATTCTACAGGTATGATTGGACGTCTATCTTTTAGTACTGCCACAACAATTAATCCAGAAATATTAATTGTTGACGAATTATTTGCAGGAGGAGATATTAATTTTATTAACAAGGCAACAGATAGGATTGAAAAAATAAAAAATGAAGCAAAAATATTTATTTCCGTATCTCATGACATGGAATATACAAAGAAATTCTTTAATAAGATAGCTTATGTGAAAGATAACAAAATTGCATATTTTGGAGATGATATTAACTTAGCTGTAAACTCGTATATTAATGATAACTGAAATGAATTTAAATAAAATAAAAAAAATAATTTATCTTCTTATAACTGCTTTTTTTCTTCTGTTTCCTAAATTTATAAGAGATCAATATTGGCAAACTAAAGAATTATATATCTTTTGGGCTGGTAAGGTATATAGACATATTAAAAGTTGTTTTTTAACTAAATATAAATTGGTTGATAACATAGAGAAGTTAGATTGTATAGATAAATGTTTATTTTTTAATAAATCTAAAAATTTTTTTAATAAAATATCACCATCTAGTTACTATATAAACAAGAAGCAACTAAATTCACAAAGTGTGGTAATACATACAGCAGAATCATTTGGTTATCTTTTGAAAAATGTCACAATTATATGTGATAGTGACGCATTTATTTATAAAAACTATATTTATTCGCATGAAATAAATAGGCATTATTCATTTCACGAAATGAAGGCTGATAATATACAAAAGTATGATGAAAATAATAACTACGTTATTAAAAATAAAATAAAAAGTAACACAGATAACCAAAAATTATATGTTAGTCTCTTGACAGAAGTTTCTTACAATTATTGGCATTGGAGCTTTGAAATATTAACAAAACTGATTAAATTAAACGAAAGTATTAATAATATACCTTATAAAAAGAATGATATAGTTTTAGTTGTCGATAGCAAAATACCCAATCAATTTAAAAGGTCTTTGGATATTCTCAACAAAAATAATTTTGAAGTGCTATTATTAGACAATAGTCAAGCATTAAGTTGTAATAATGTTTTGTATATTTCTAATTTAAATATGATTATAAATAATAGACAATATACATCAAGACCAGAATTGGACTTTTATAGTGACAGAAGTTCTCTTATATCATTAAGAGAAGAGGTGCTTGAGTCGGAAAGAAATATTACTTTTGTTAACAAACCTAAGAGGGTATTTATTTATCGAGCTATTGGTTTAGGGGCACACAATCGTTCAATTGCTAATTATGAAGAGCTAATATACACATTGTATAAATATGAATTCACAATGATAAATGTATTCACTCTTACATATGATGAGCAAATAGAACTATTTGCCAATGCAGAAATTATAGTAGGCATGGCTGGTGCAGAATTTGTTAACCTTATTTATATGCATTCTGGCGCTAATGTTATTATGATAAACCCAGCAACTGCTGCAGCTTCTTTTTATTCATTTCAATATTTGGCAGATATTTCTAATGTTAACTTAAAATATTTCATGAGTAATAGTTCCAATTTAAATAATATTCATTCTGAATCAAGTGTTAACGTAAAATATTTTGAGAATTTATTAAAAGAAACATGTGAGAATTATTTTGAATAAAATAAAGTTTAAAACTTTAGGCGATGAAAGAGGATCTTTAGTCGCAATAGAACAAGGTTATAATATTCCTTTTGATATAAAAAGAGTATATTATATTTTTGATACAAAAAAAGGAGTTGAAAGAGGTTTTCACGCACACCACAATTTACAACAACTAGTAATAGCTATTAATGGTTCATGTGATTTTATAGTAGATGATGGACGAGAAAGAAAAATTGTACATTTAGACAATCCAAATGAAGGCTTATTAGTCAATGGTATAGTCTGGCGAGAAATGAAATCCTTTTCCGATGATTGTGTTCTCCTTGTTCTAGCTGATGATTATTATAACGAATCTGATTATATTAGAGATTATAATGAATTTAAGGAATTAATAAATGGAAAGTAAAAGGGTGTTATTGGTGGGCGCTAGTTTTAGTGCTATGCCAATTTTTGAAGTATTAAAGCAAGAAAAGTTTAATATTTCTGTATGCGGAGTAGATCCTGATGACCCATGCCATTTATATGCTGATGAGTCATTTTATGTCGATTATTCAGATAGAGAAAAATTGCTGGATTTATGTAAAAATAATTTTTTTGATTATATAGTGCCTAGTTGTAATGATTATTCTTACAATTCGTGCAGTTATGTTGCTAACGCTCTAGGGAGGTTTGTTGGTTTTGACGAGTTTCGTTCAACTAACATTCTACATACTAAATCTGGGTTTAGGGGGTTAACCGAAAAACTAAATTTATCTATCCCTAAAGTTTTTCATGACAAAAATGATATTAAACAAGAAGAGTTACCTGTAATAATTAAACCGAATGATAGTTTTAGTGGTAAAGGAATTACTAAACTAGATTCTTTAGATAACTTTCAGCGTGATTTTAAAGTTGCAAAAGAAAATTCTAGAACGAATACAGCAATAGTAGAAGAATTTGTAGAGGGACAACTTTTAAGTCACTCTGCATTTATAAAAAATGGTGAAATAAAGACAGATTTCTTTGTTAATGAGTTCTGTAATACTTATGATTATCAAGTGGATTTTTCTTATATTAATTATAATCTAAATGAAGATATTAAAAGGAAAATAAGAGCAGAGATTAAAACTATTATAAAAGAACTGCGTTTAGTAGATGGTTTAATACATACACAAATTATCGTTAATGAAAATAAATTTTGGCTGATAGAAACCATGAGGCGCTGCCCGGGTGATTTGTACGGGGTTCTTATAGAGAAATCTACAGGGTTTAATTATGTTAAATATTATACATATAGTTTTATCAATAAATCTTATGAACATATAGAACCTCTAAGAACAGAAAATATTGTAAGGAAAACTATATCTTCAGTATCTAGTTGTAATTTTAAAAGTTTACAAATTCCTACGTATAAAAATATTGAATTTTATCCTTTAAAAAATAGTGGTTTAAAGTTAAGTAAAGCCCCTTTTGATAAAGTCGGTATCATATTTGGTGAGTTAGTTAATAACGAATTTGGCGATAATGAAAATATTCTCATTGATAAGTATAATTTAGATTGGTAATAAAATGAAAAAGAAATTAAAAATCGCCTTTTTAGGTGGTGGCGTAAACTCGGCTATTGGGAGAACGCATAAAATAGCGATTAGTATGGATGAAAAATTCGATTTAGTTGCAGGATGTTTTAGTAAAAATGAACAAATAAATAGAGAATCCGCTGCTATATATGGTGTTGATGATAGTCGAGTTTATGCCACTTTAGATGAGTTAATCAAATTTGAAAAAAACAATATCGATTTAGTTTCTATTTTAACTCCAACACCAAACCATAAAGATGATGTTATAAAATGTATCGAATCTGGTATTAAAGTAGTTTGTGAAAAAGCTTTATGCCAATCAGTTCAGGACGCATTAGAAATAAAAAATAAACTAGAAGAATATAATGGCTTTCTTGCTGTTACCTATAACTATACAGGATACCCTATAGTTAGGGAGTTACGAGATATGATTCTTGGTGGAGATTTGGGAAAAATTGAGCAGATCCATATCGAGATGCCACAAGAATCGTATTCGAAAGTTGATGAGTCTGGTTCAGCATTAATACCACAAGACTGGAGGCTTCACGATATTGATCTTCCAAAAATATCTCTTGATTTAGGTACACATATTCACGATTTGACTCGTTTTTTGACGCAAGAACAACCAATCGAATTGGTAGCATTACAAAATAGTTTTGGTTCATTTCCGCAAGTAGTTGATAATGTTCTTTGCATAGCTAAATATTCTAATAATATAGTTTCAAATATATGGTTCAGCAAATGTGCAATAGGGTATAGAAATGGATTAAAGGTTAGAGTTTTTGGTAGTAAAGGTTCCGCATCCTGGACACAAATGAATCCGGAAATATTAAATGTTAGCTATAATAATGGACAAAAAAATATTATTGATAGAGCTTTGAATAATAACATTTTACTTTCTGAAGAAAGGTATAATCGATAGAGCTTTGAATAATAACATTTTACTTTCTGAAGAAAGGTATAATCGATTTAAAGCTGGTCATCCAGCTGGTTTCATTGAAGCATTTGCCAATCATTATTATGATATAGCTGATTTGATTTTATCAGATGAAAGATTAAATTCTCCGTTTGTTTTTGATATAGATGATGCTATTGAAGGGCTGAATATGCTTGATGCAATGAGAAACTCATCTGAATCTAATACTTGGGTAGAAGTCAATAAATAAGGTGTTATAACATGGTCTCTTTTTTGAATTTACATGATATTAATCAACAGTATCAGAGTGAGTTAAAAATAGCTTGTAATAAAGTTATCGACAGCGGTTGGTATATAAATGGTAATGAATGTTCCAACTTTGAGGATAACTTCGCTAAATATTGTGGCGTAAGTCATTGTGTTGGTGTCGCAAATGGATTAGATGCTTTAGCCATGATCCTTGAAGGATATAAAATTTTAGGTCACTTGAAGTTAGGGGATGAAGTTATCGTTCCAGCTAATACTTATATAGCATCTATTTTAGCTATAACTAAAGCAGGATTAACCCCTATACTCTGCGAACCAAGCTTAGATGATTATTTAATAGATTATAATCATATTGAAAGCCATATTTCAGAGAAAACCAAGGCAATTATGGCTGTTCATTTATATGGTCAAACATGTGATATGGATTCTATTAATATTTTGGCAAGAAAATATAATTTGCTTATAATAGAAGATTCTGCACAAGCTCATGGAGCAAAGTTTGACACGAAAAAATCGGGAAATTTGGGAGATGCGAGTGGATTTAGCTTTTACCCAGGGAAAAATTTAGGTGCATTGGGCGATGCTGGTGCAATAACAACAAATAATGGAGAACTTGCTGATGTAATTAGAAGTCTTGGTAATTATGGCAGTACCATGAAATATCAGCATATATATAAAGGCACTAATAGTAGACTCGACGAAATTCAAGCTGCTATGCTAAATGTTAAGCTGAAATATTTAGATTATGAAATTGAAAATAGAAGGAAAATTGCGAAATTATATATTAATAATATTAATAATATTAATATTATTTTACCTAAATGTCGAAATATGAATAACCATGTTTGGCACCTTTTTGTTATCAGAGTCGCTGATAGAAAGAAATTTGTAACATATATGGACAGTAATGATATCGAAACGTTAATCCATTACCCTACTCCACCTCATAAGCAGGCTGCTTATCAAGAACTTAATGAACTTTCATTCCCTGTTAGTGAGTTGCTTCATAATGAAGTGGTTAGTATTCCCATTTCTGGTGTGCAAACTATTAAAGATACAAATTATATTATTGAGGTTTTAAATGACTTCAGCTAGTCCGCTGGTTTCTATAATTATATCATCTTATAATCATGAAAAATATATAATAGATACATTAGATAGTATCTATTACGACTCATATCCAAATAAAGAGTTATTAATTATTGACGATGGGTCTACTGATGGTACTACTAAGAAAATTAAAGAATGGATATTTTCAAAGAAAGAGGAGATAACTATTTTTTTCAAAGAGGGTACCAATAGAGGGATAACAAAGAATTTAAACGAATTGATTTCGCTTGCTAATGGAGAATATATTTGTGGTTTAGCTAGCGATGATATTTTATTTGATAATGGCATACAGGAACGCATTAATTACCTTATTTCAAATAAGGATAAATTAGCTGTTATTGGTGATAGTACCGTTATTGATGATACCGGAAAGGAAATACATAAAAGTTGTCTTAGGGATTATTTTAAAGTTGATATAGAACAGTATTCTACAAATCAGGGTATAAGGAATCAAGTTATTCTTCATTGGGCTATTGCGGGCCCTACTTTTTTAGCAAAAAGGTCTTTATATTCAGAAGAAAATATGATTTATAATGAAAGTTTAATTGGAGAAGATTGGGATTTTGCTTTAAAACTAGTCTCTAAGAATTTGTTAGGTTATATAGATGTCAAAGTTGGTGCTTATCGATTACATTCAACAAATACTTCTAGAGTTAAAGAATTTGAAATATTAAAAGATAGAATTAAAACTATTTGTATTAATTTAAAGTTTTTTAATTTTTTTGACAAGTTTAAACTGGTTTTTATTTTATTAAAATTGGCTAGATTTTACATTAAAAAAAAATTAATTAATAAATAAAGGTCAAGTTTGACCTGCTTTATTGTGTTGTTGAGGTTATTTATGAAAAGTGTTATTTGGGATGGTAGTGATTCGTCGAAAGGATTGGTTACTCCTAATGAATTAAAAGTATTGCATCCACTTAGCCAAAATTCATCTTTATTTATCAAAAAATCAAAATTGACTGTAGCTAATATTATTTCCGGTAAAGATAATAGAATTTTAATTGTTTGCGGTCCCTGTTCGATACACGACCCTGAAGCTGGTTATGAGTACGCTAAACGTCTAAGCTTACTTTCGAAGAAATACGGTGACAAGCTTTTTTTTGTAATGAGAGCATATTTTGAAAAGCCTAGAACGACAGTAGGTTGGAAAGGTTTGATTAATGATCCTGATATGGACGGATCTTTAAAAATTGAAAAAGGACTAAAGTTAGCCCGTGAATTTTTAGTTAAAGTTGCAGAATTGGAAATACCACTTGCTACTGAGGCTCTTGATCCCATGACTCCAACTTATTTTTCAGATATTTTTACATGGGCCGCAATTGGTGCAAGAACTACTGAATCTCAGATTCACCGAGAATTGGCTAGCTCTTTAAATATGCCGGTTGGTTTCAAAAACTCTACTAATGGCTCTATCGAATCTGCAATTAATGGAATTATATCTTCACGTCAACAGCATCATTTTATAGGAATTAACAATTTTGGTTTAGTTGATATTATTAAATCAACCGGTAATCCGGACACTCATGTTATTTTACGTGGAGGTTCTAGACCAAACTTTGACTCAGCTAGTGTAAATATATGCGAGTCACAGATATCTAATATGGGCTTAAATCCATCTATAATGGTTGATTGTAGTCATGGTAATTCAAATAAAAATCATTTAAATCAGAAATTAGTAGCTTTAGATGTTATTCAACAAATTAATAATGGATGTAAGAGTATATTTGGGCTAATGTTAGAAAGTTTCTTGCTGGAAGGCCGGCAAGATATTAATGATCAAAGCATGAATTTTGGACAGTCAATCACTGATGCATGTTTAAGTTGGGGACAGACAGAGGATTTGATTCAGAATATATATTCCATGTTACGTTAATTAATATACTAACTAAAAGTATCGATGTCTATTATCGATACTTTTAGAGAAAGCCCCATGAACATCCTTGATTTTAAAGGGATGAACTAAGGACAGAATTCTTTATATTGCCACGATTTTTATTGACCTTTCTCACATGTTTTTACATTAACAAAGGATCGATTTTTAGATCATTCTCATTGTTTTCTAATGGTTTCGTACTAAAAAACGGAGCCTTTCATGACCAATTTAGCGAACCCATTTATGCATTTTTTCAGCCTTAACCGATTACCGGCAAACAGGCAAAGTTACGCACAAATTATCAGACGTTATTTTGCTGACGGTTTGTGGTGTTTTATCGGGACAAGATACATGGGAAGGCATTGTTGATTTTGGTGGAATGAGACGATATTTTCTCAATCATTATGGCGATTTTTCAGCGGGTATTCCGTCTGCCGATACCGTGGCAAGAGTGGTGGGTTTACTCAATCCGAAAGAGTTCCAATCGGCCTTTATTGATTGGATGAAAGACTGTCATGATCTCACGAAAGGCGAGGTTGTCGCGGTTGATGGAAAGACGGTGAGAGGGTCTTACAATAAAGCCAAAGGTAATCAAGCGATCCATATGGTTAACGTGTTTGCGACAGCGAATGGTGTTTGCTTGGCGCAATCCAAAGTGAACGAGAAAACCAACGAGATCACAGAGATACCTAAGCTACTGGAAATGTTAGATATTGCTGGTCGTTTAATCACGAACGATGCGATGGGTTACCAACGAAAAATAGCCCAGAAAATCGTGGATAAAAGCGCCGATTACTTGCTGGCAGTGAAGGGAAATCAAGGCAATTTAGAGCAGGCATTTAACGACTACTACAAGCCTTCGATGTTGATGAAGTTTGATGGCGATAGCTACTGGATATCTACTGATAGCTACTCAAGTCAGGACAAAAGTCATGGTCGATTAGAGACTCGATGTGCCCTGGTGAATGAAGACTTGAGTGTGCTAGGTGACCTTGAGTACGAATGGCCGGAATTGAAGAGCATGGGCATCATGGTCAATGTAAGACAAGAAAGCGAGCGCGCTTCAGAGAAAGAGGTATCAGTCCGCTACTATATCAGCTCAAAAAAATTGAGTGCAGAAGAACTGCATAATGCGAGCAAAAGTCATTGGTTAGTGGAGTCAATACACTGGCAATTAGACGTGGGTTTTAGAGAAGATAAATGCCGCATCAGAGTAGATGATTGAGCCGAGGAATTATCGAGGATCCGTCAAGCTTGTTTTAACTTATTGAAGCAAGAAACGAGTGCGAAAGGTGGTATCCAGCGTAAGAGAATGCGTTGCGCGATGGATGAAAACTATCTAAGTAAGGTTCTCGGAAGCCTTGAATGACGGGAATGTTCATGCGGTTTCCGTGTGAACCACCCCCGATTACATGAGCTATTTCAATCAAACTTTTCATTTGAAAAACTCTCAGACTATTCGTCTCATGCAGTAGAAGAAGAGGAAGTAAGGCTGAGGGGAAGAAAAATGATAAGAACCTACATTACAGTGCCTTTTAATGAGACGTTTGGTGACTTTGCAGTAGATTGGAAAGAGATAAAAACCTTATGTATAGCAATGACATACCAGAAAATGAATGGCGAGGCCGGAGGGCATTTAGGGATACGTTATTTTATCTGTTCGAAAGCGCTGTCGAGTGAGGATTTTGGAGCATTGTGCCGAGGGCATTGGGGTGTGGAAAGTATGCACTGGTGGTTAGATTCAGTGATGCGAGAGGACGGTAGCAAGATAATCTATGCATATGCAGCAGAAAATTTATCACGGATAAGGCAGATGTGTATGAACTTTATCAAGTTGGTAGAGATGAAAGGAACATTAAAACGTCGACAGCTCAAATGTGCACTGAATACAGAATTTAGAGAGTATGTTTTATTTGGAAATTAACAAAACATTAACTTATGCGTGAGCCCTGGCGAAAGGTGGTATCCAGCGCAAGAAAATGCGTTGCGCGATGGATGAAAATTACTTAAGTAAGGTACTCGGAAGCCTTGAATGACAGGAGCGTTCATGCGGTTTCTATGTATCAACTGACGAAAACTAAGATACAATAAAGATGAGAAAATTAAGTTATAGTGTATTATTATGTGCATATAATGGTGAGTCATATATTAGGCAACAGATAGAGAGTATATTAGAGCAGTGTGAGAAACCACAAACTATTATTATATCTGATGATAGTGAAAGAAACGATACTTATAAAGTATGTATGGAAATTTTTAATGAAAGAAAATTTACTAATTTTAAATATATTAAAGGTCCTCAAAAAGGAGTTATATTAAATTTCCTTAAAAATATTAAGTATAATAATTCTGATTACTTATTTTTATCTGATCAAGATGATATATGGCATAAAGATAAAATAAAAATATTTACGGAAAACATATTAAATAATGACTGTGGTAAACCATCCCTATGGTATTCTGACGCAGAGCTAATTGATGAGTTTGGGCAAGTTATATACGATAGTTTTTTTAAATATCAAAAATTATCAACTAATGTTTTTAAAGATGAATCGATCTTTTATAAAAATGCCGTACAAGGTGCTACATGCTGTCTCAATAGAAGTTTATGTGAGAAAGTTATTGAAATTAATGATATTTCAGATAGTAATAAAATAATCATGCACGATTGGTGGATCGCCTTAATAGCAAAATATTTTGGGTATGTATATTTTATTAATAAACCAATGATAATGTATAGACAACATGGAAAAAATCAGGTCGGAGCAAGGAGAAGCTTTAGACAATTATTATATTATATTTTACACCCTAGGAAAGCATTCTCTATTATAATAAAAATAGAGGAACAAAAAAAAGAGTACATTCGAGTAGCAAAAATTCTTGGGGTTGAAATAGACGAAATGAAATATTCTTTTTGTATAAAAACGAGCATAAAAAGAATAATATATAAATTATTCCATCAATAGGGAAACCTCATGAACATCCTTGATTTTAAAGGGATGAACTAAGGACAGAATTCTTTATATCGCCACTAGGGCAAACGCATGAAACCCCTTGATTTTAAAGGCCTGTAGAAAAGGTTATTTTTGAAGAGCCGCTCGGTTTACCATCATCAAATAAACTTTAACTCACAATAAGTTAATTGATCATGATGATCAACAAGTTCCTTATTATGACTTTGTGATCTGATAGTCTCACTATCAATCACTAAGTTTAACTCATGGATAAAAAATCATTGTTTGAGCACCTTTCTATCGTAAGAGATTTTCGTCAAGACTGGAAAGTCGACCATAAATTGACAGATATTTTGTTCCTCACTGTTTGTGCTGTGATTGGCGGAGCGGATGGTTGGGATGAGATAGAAGATTTTGGTCAAATTCACGAGTCTTGGTTTAGAGCCAGAGGAGAATTTGAGCAAGGCATACCGAGTCGCGATACCATTCGGCGGGTGATGAGTAAGATTAATCCGGCAAAGTTGCAACAAGCCTTCATTGCTTGGATGAAAACGTGTCATGAGCTAACGGGCGGTGACATTGTTGCCGTCGATGGTAAGACATTGAGGCGCTCTTTCTCAAAAGACCACAGTGCCATTCATATGGTCAGTGCGTTCTCGGTGAAAAATTCGATTGTGTTAGGGCAGGTAAAAACAGAAGAGAAATCGAATGAGATCACCGCCATTCCGGAGTTATTGGAGCTACTTGATATTAGCGGGTGTTTGGTGACGTTAGATGCAATGGGTTGTCAAACTAAAATCGCTAATAAGATTATAGAGTCGGGAGCGGACTATCTTCTGGCGGTCAAAGGGAATCAAGGTCGACTGGAAGAGGCGTTCATTAAGCACTTTCCGATGCCAGCAATCTTGACATGGTCCGGAGACAGTTACGTGACCACGAACAAAATCGAGCACGGACGGCAAGAGCAGAGGCTTTATATCACCAGTGAGTTGTTTGATGACTTTGTAGACTTAGGCTTTGAATGGCGCGGCATGAAGACATTGGGGATTTCGATGTACATGCGCAGTAAGCCTGGAGAAAAACCGAATGCAGATGAGATATTTATTCGCTATTACATCAGCTCTAGGACATTGAGTGCAGAGCAATTTGCTGAGTCTATCCGTAGTCACTGGCATGTCGAAAATAAGCTGCATTACAAGTTGGATGTGGGTTTCAACGAAGACCAAAGTCGGATACGAACAGATGATGGATCAGAAAATTTTGCTAGGATCCGCCACATGTGTGTATCACTGATATCGAATGAAAAAACGTTCAAAGGTGGAGTAAAACGCAAAAGGAAGATGGCGGGAATGAGTGAAGCGTATTTAGAGAAGGTTCTCGCAGCCCTTTAATGATGGGCACCTGGTCGCCCTGAGCTTCGTTATAAGGTTTTAACGCTTCAGAGCGTTTGGCGAACTGACGGTCAAGTGCCAGTTTGAACTGCTCAATCAAGGATTGGCGCTCTTGCTACCACTCTTTTTTTTCAGACATCAACGCCTTCACCATCGCTTGAAGTCCCGCGATGTTTTGGCTGTCTGGATTGATGTCGGGGGTCGTCTTTTTCATGGTAGTTATTGTACTTAATACCGATAAAAAAGGCTTGGTTTATCTGACTGTTATTGCCATTAACCCATTGTAAAACTGTCGATTTTCACCGGTTTATGGCCGATTATTGTGAAGCCAGAAAGCAGTCTATCGAGGTCAAATTGCGTTAAGGTAAACACCGTATTTTTCTCTTGCGTGGGCCACTTAAACTTGGCTTTTTCGAGGCGTTTATACCAGAGCGCATAACCCGTTTGGTCCCAATACAACGCTTTGATTTTATCGCGTTGTTTATTGGTGAAGAGGAACAATGCCCCCGAACCCAGTTCGAGGTCGGTTTCGGATTCAATCAACAGCGCCAGACCATTGATAGACTTTCTGAAATCGACAAACTCGCGGTATAAATACACCACTGGCGCGGTCATCATGCGTTTCATGATAAGGATCCAATCAACTCAGCAAGATAGTGTGGTGGCGTGCCTTGAGGAATACTCAATTCGACGTTACTTACCATCAAAGTCATGTTGGCTATCGACGTCTGGGTCAACTTGCGACACGTAGTCTTTTCAATAATTTCGGCCTTAACGAAACCACTCTGATTCGCGGAATGCTTAACACTCAGCTTTTGCCGCTTGGCGTAGAATGTCGATACGCTAATGCGGTGTTTTGGCAAAAAGCGTGTTGTGTAAGCAAGCTGGCTTGGCATTGTTCAATCAGAGAAAGCCATTCTTGGTCGGTGCGTCGTTTATACATATCACATCTCCTTTGGATTGGAGATGTGATCATAGAGTGCGCAAAAGCTGATTAGAATGTGGTGTTTATGGTGCGCTTACCAATAAGTTAATTGATCATCATGAGCAATTAACTTATTGTGAGTTAGGGTTTATTCGATATATGGTAAAACGAGTAGCTCTTCAAAAATAACCTTTTCTACAGGCTTTTAAAACCAAGGGGGGTCATGCGTTTGCCCTGATCTAGTCGGTGGATTAAGGATTACAATAAAACTTTATTAAGCTTATAGTATACCAAAAAAAATTTTTAGAGAAAATTTTTCTATTATCATGTTGAGCTAAGTGAATGGCTTCTATCTGAGGGAAATACATAACGTTTTTCCCCTTTTGTATTGCTCTCTTACAAATGTCGGCATCTTCAAAATACATGAAATATCGTTCATCAAATCCACCAAGTTCTTCATATGTTTCTGCTCTAAACAGTAGAAATGAGCCAGCTGCCCAGTCTATGCGTACAGGCTCTTTTATTGTGGATTTGTCATAAATATCTTTTCTTAGTACACCGAGTAATCCTCGTAGGGGATTGAGTAAAGAATGTTGACGTCGAATGGAATTATCAAATTCTGTTTTTTCTTTATTTCTATATAAGTTGATAGCTGAGATATCAGATTGGTGTGTATCAGCAAGTTTCACCAACTGGTTGAGCGATTGATTATCGATGATGACATCAGGGTTGAGAGCCAGAAAATAATCCTCTGTTTTCATGTCCAATTTTTTTTTCGTAAACTCAAATATTTCATTATTATTTGCACCAAATCCTTTTGGCTGATTGGATGTGAGTAGGTGAATTCCTGCATCATTACAGTACGCGGTCAACTCCAAGGTTGGTTGGGTATTAGATTTTAAAACAACACTGTATTGCTTGGATAATTCTTTTAAAGTGTTGTCGCTAACAATCATCTCATCATGATTATGATTTACCACCGATATAAAAACTGCCATTATTGAATACTCTTTTTCGCTGTATACCCTGTCGGGGCATCTGATAATATGCGAAGCGTGCAATTAACATCGAAGTTGTGACAGCATTCATCGAGCTCTAGAAGTAGAGCGTTCATTTCATCCCAAGTTAGTTTGTCTTCAGAGGCTGTCATGATTTTTTTATGGCTGGTTCCTTCCACATTGTCTCCAATTAGCAACTCTTCATAGAGTTTTTCTCCAGGTCTGAGACCGGTAAATTTAATCTCAATATCACCATCGTCACTCCTCCCATCATAATATTCTTTCATCCCCATGAGATGAATCATTCTTGTCGCTAGATCGAGAATTTTAACGGGTTCACCCATGTCTAATACGAAAACCTGCCCATTCATCCCCATCGCTCCAGCTTGAATCACTAACTGAGCGGCTTCTGGAATAAGCATAAAATAACGAATAATATCAGGGTGTGTGACAGTGACAGGGCCCCCTTGTCGAATTTGCTTTTTAAACAATGGCACTACCGAGCCTGAAGAACCGAGTACGTTACCAAACCTTACCATGGTAAATGTAGTTGCTGTTTGTTTATCTGCTAATGCTTGCAGAACCAGTTCTGCCATACGCTTGGTTGTGCCCATAACATTGGTTGGGCGCACAGCTTTGTCAGTAGAGATTAATGTGAAATTTGTTACACCGGCATTGATTGCGGCTTTGGCGCAGTTTAAGGTTCCGAATACGTTGTTACGTAATCCTTCAATTATGTTATCTTCAACAATTGGGACGTGCTTGTATGCGGCTGCATGATATATAGTTTCTACATTATACATCGTCACCAGATTGAGAACACGGTTCTCATTTTGCACAGATCCTAAAGCAGTCACAATCTTTGTGTCTGACTTTAAGTTTTTCTTTAGCTCTTGGATTTCTTGGTCTATGGCATAAAGGTTATATTCATTGAGTTCGAAAAGAACCAATGTAGATGGATGCTGAGCAAAGATTTGTCGGCATAGCTCTGATCCTATTGAACCACCCGCACCTGTCACCATAACGGATTTTCCAACGATATTTTTTTGTAATAAGTCTTGATTCGGCTCTACTGGAGCTCGACCTAGTAAGTCGGCTACGTCAAGATCTTGTACATCTGTTGCTTGGGCTCTTCCTGCTGCGATATCTTCAACGCTGGGTACAGATTGTAATTCAATCGGCCATGACGACAATTTGTCTAGTAGGCGTAGGCGAGCTCCTTTATTGATGTTGTTGATCGCTAAGAGCAGCTTAACCGGTTCATAAAGCGATTGAAGGTTTTTGAATTCACTGCTGTGATGCACACGAATGCCAAAAATAATTTGACCTGCTTTTTTAGGATCGTCATCCAACATGATGACTGGATGGTACTCGTCACCTTGAATCAAGGCATAGGCCAAGTCTCTTCCTGTTGCTCCTGCGCCATATATGAAGACGTTTGGTTTACGCTTTTTATAGTAATGATAATAAATCGTTCGTATAAAAATACGCGGGCCGCCTAAAAAGAGTGTAGCTAACCCGACATAGATAAATGGAACACTGCGGGGGATAAAAGCGTGTAAGAAAAAGCCACTAAGGGAAAATGTGAGTGAAGAAATGATGACCGAGAGAAAAATATACCCTATGGCTGGTAGCATCATATAACGAAGTACTGCGCGGTACATGCCTAAACGAACAAAGCAAAACAGAGTGACACATAAGGTAAGCAGTATTGCCCCTAACTCAGATGGACCTAACTCAAAATCTAAGCTATTTAAGCGCAGTGCAATAGAAATATAAAGAGCGAAGGTGATTGCGCAACAATCGTAGATAATAGTAAAAGCGCGCTTATTCGAACGTTTAGTGCTAAGAAAAAATTGAATAGATTGCCACATTATTACTTGCTTATTATGCAGATTCAGCACTATCGCTGAATAATAGTTCATTATTTTATAAAGATCAGATTGTAGTGGTCTTGTCCTGATTTTGCTAGTATTTACGTCAAATTAGTGGGGTATCTGTTGATATCTTATCTGCCATATCAATCTAGTTTGTTATTGTGATGTGTTTAGGAGTCTCTTTGAATATTTTTATCACTGGTATGACCGGTTTTGTTGGTAGGGCAATAGCCGAGGAAGCTCAATTTCGAGGTTTATTTGTTACAGGGCAGGCCGTTCACCAAATGCATGAACATTTTCCAACAACATTGATGTCTGTAAATAGCGATAGCAATTGGTCTGAGTGTCTCGAACATGTTGATTGTGTTATTCATTGTGCGGCGCATGTGCATCAGATGAATGATTTGGATGGCTCTAATTTTTATCGTGAAGTTAATACGTTTGGGACATTAAATCTTGCAAAACAAGCTGCAATAGTGGGGGTTAAACGGTTCGTTTTTGTTAGTTCTATAAAAGTGAATGGTGAATACACATTGCCAAATCAGCCATATGTAGAAGATGTTGATTCAAAACCAACTGATCCATATGGCATCAGTAAATATGAGGCTGAGCAAGGCTTGATGGCGTTAGCGAAAGAGACATCTATGGAAGTGGTGATTATTCGCCCACCTTTAATTTATGGACCGGGAGTGAAAGCCAACTTTTTATCTATGATGAATTGGATCTATAAAGAAAAGCCTCTTCCTCTAGGAGCTATAAAAAATCAACGTAGCTTAATATTTGTTAATAATCTGGTCGATTTCATATTTAAAGCAATTAGTGATCCCAAGGCTGCAAATCAAACGTTTTTAGTTTCTGATGATCATGATGTGTCGGTAACTCAGCTACTCAAGGAAATTGCCATCACTATGAACAAGTGTCCGATGTTAATACCTATTCCTCAATTATGGATTTCTGCTCTATTAAGACTATTAGGTAAGAGTCATATAGATAAGAAACTTACGGGATCTCTTCAATTAGATGTTACTAAAGCTAAGTGTCTTTTAGACTGGAAGCCTAAATATGCGTTTCATGAAGGAATAAGATTGACTGTTGAGCATTATCTAGTTCAGAAAGAGGAAAATAAACAAAAATGATTAGGTTTATTGATTTGGGGTTAGCATTATTGGGTTTTATTTTACTTTTACCCATATTTTTATTTCTATATGTTTTGGGGTTATTTGACACAGGATCTCCTTTATTTTTTCAAGAGCGGGTAGGTAAAAATCAAAAGCCATTCATACTGATTAAGTTCCGTACTATGCCTTTGCATACTAAATCTGTAGCTACGCATTTAGTCGGATCTGGTTCGGTCACTAAGATTGGCCATATATTACGTCGAACTAAACTTGATGAGCTTCCTCAACTGATCAACGTAATAAAGGGAGACATGAGTTTAGTTGGCCCCCGTCCTTGTTTATATAACCAGGAAGATGTTATAAAAGAGAGGGAAGAGCGGTGTGTTTTCTCGGTTAGGCCCGGTATTACCGGTTTTGCACAAATAAAATCGATAGACATGTCTAATCCAAAGTTACTTGCTGAATTGGATAGTAAAATGATAGAAAGTCTGAATGTAAATAAATATTTCTATTATATTTTAAAAACCATTTTTGGAAATGGTCTGGGCGATAGGATTAATTAGTTTTCATGGTGATAGTTATGGGGTTAGGTTCTAGAGTAGCTTACATTAATAAGTTTCAAATTTTAATTAACCTGCTTATAATTTTATTTGCTTTAATTAATTATAATTATGATTTTGTTTCAAATATAGGTCTTATGCCCTACTTGATAGTTTTGTTGATTTTTTCGTTGTTTTTTTCAAATTATAAATCAGATATTAATATTACATCTGCGTACTCTTTCTTTATTTTTTCTGTTAGTATCTTTATTCTAGGACGTTTTTTTTCATACGTTTTTAGTCCTGATGAAAAATTGTACGAAATGTCATTTTTTGTTAAGTATAAATTGAATGACGAAGGAGCCTTAAAATTAACGACATATGTGGTTACAGCTATAGCTTTTTTAGATATTGGTTATCGGTTGGGTAAATTAAAAAATTATAATTTTAGAAAAATTGAAATTGATCATCTATGGATGAAAAAGCTATGTAAATTATGTTTAATTTCTTCACCAATTATTTTATATGACGTTATATCAAATGTATTTTTGGCATGTGAAAGTGATTATCTATCTACTAAATTGTGGCAGGTAGGGGATTATAGTATCCATATTGATAGTTTGATAAAAACTATTTTTTATATTTGTTTTTCTTACTCGGTCACCTTTGGGTATAAAAGAAAAACATTTATAGTAATTTTTATATTTATGACTTTTTCATCTTTATACATTGGTGCAAGAGGTCCAATAGCAACTGCTGCACTGTTTTTAATATGGATGCTTTTCGACTGCGGTAAATCAAAAATAAATTGTAAGAAATTATTTTTCACATCAGTGTTTTTTGTATTTATACTAATTTTCATAATTTTATTTATTAAGTATTTCTCAGCAAGAGCGATTTATAGTGATTCAACACAAAGTTTATTGACATTAGCATCAGGTTTTTTTTATCAACAAGGCTTATCTTTAATGGTATTTGATTTGTCGATGAAGATAGAACATTATCCAATCCTAGCATATATTCAATCTTTCATCCCCGGATCTAGTGCTATAATGTCATTATTTCATCCTGTGGAATATTATGAGACTAGTTTTTCTCATGCGCTTGCTCATCAATTAAACCCACAATTATTTAACTCGGGTTTTGGTACTGATTGGACACTATTCAGCGATTTTTATGTTTTTGGTGGAATGAATCTTGTTGGTTTTTGTGTAGTAGCATTAGGTTTTGGAGCTTTGTTTTCAATTTTACAAAACAGCTCTGAAAAATCATCTTTCTGGTACTTACTATTAGTTGCACTGTTTATGAGATTAATATTTTTACCTAGGTCAACTTTAACTAGTATTATTCCTTTTTCAATATATTTATATTTATTTGTTATAGTCTTTCCTAAGATATATTATTTTTTTAAACATAATATTGCGAATATTACTAACACGAAGTAGCTATATAATGAATTTATTAAGAAAAAATATATTTAGCCTGTTAATATTTCAAGGAGGGAACTATATAATCCCTCTTATGACTCTTCCTTATTTAACGAGAGTGCTAGATATTAATGGGTTTGGATTGTATTCAACTATTTTTTCTCTTTCTCAATATTTTATAATATTTATTGATTATGGTTTTAACTTATCAGCGACTAAATCTATAGCAAAGGCTAAAGATAACTCATCCATAAACAAGATATTCTGGAAAGTTATCCACACAAAAATTGTGTTATTTTTAGTTTCTGGTTTCGTGCTGACGTTTTTATGCATTTTAAATATCTTCAGTTTTGAAGTGCTAATACTTCTCATAATGTTTCTTGGCTCGGTATTCACTCCGCTCTGGTTTTTTCAAGGAATAGAGAACTTATCATCATTCACTAAAGTTATTTTATTGGCAAAGTTTCTTACACTTCCTCTTTATTTCTTGTTGGTTCATAATTCTGATGATGTTTGGTTAGCAATTGGTGTTATGTCAAGCGTTAACTTTTTATCTGCAATATTTTCTTTAATTATTATAAAAAGGAATTATCCATATATTCGTTATGAACATGTAAGTGTTATTGATATTACTTCTCAGCTGAAAAACTCAGCCCCTATATTTTGGGCAACACTTACAATTAGTCTCTATACGTCGAGTACTACATTAATCATGAGTAGTGTAAGCACTATAGAGCAAGTAAGCTTATTTTCTGCTGGAGATAGAATAAGAGGAGCTATTTTAGGTGTGTTTCTTGTTTTAGGTAATGCAATTTATCCTAGAGTGAATAAATTATTTTCTCAATCTGAAAAAGAAGCGTTTAATTTAGTTCGTATTGTATTGAGTATACAAACAGTTCTTTGTGGATTTATGCTGCTATTTTTCTTACTATTTTCCGGGGAATTGGCTAATGTTTTTTATGGAAAAAGTTTTTCTCAAGTAGGATCTATACTGATTATATTTGTACCTGCTTATTTCTTTATTCTTCAATCTACCGTTTTAGGTAATTATATATTACTACCGCTAGGTCATAATAAAGCATATGCGGTGTTACCAACGTTATGCGCAATTATACATATTCCGTTGTGCGCTGCTCTATCTCACTATTTTGGTGCAATTGGTGGAGCTGCGTCTATTACGATAGTGGAAGCAATTAGCTTTTTATTTCTTGTATTATATATGTACAGGAAGTCGCTATTAAAAAAATGTTTAGTTAATGGTGAGTAACTCATGTTGTTATCTGTCATAGTCGCAGCCTACAATGCAGAAAAGTATATTCAAGAATGCATGGAATCCATTCTCACTCAAATAGATACTAATGTTGAAGTAATTGTTATCAATGATGGTTCAAAAGACAGTACTTTAGATGTTTTAGAACAAATGAATAGAGAATATTCATTTGTTCTACTTAATCAAGAAAACCGCGGGGTTGCTTATACTCGTAATCGAGGTCTTAAAGTCGCAAGAGGAGATTATATTACTTTTTTGGACTCTGATGATGTGTGGGAAGATAATTCATATGCCCTTATAAAACAAGCAGCTAAAAACAATAGTGATTGTTTAGTGTTTAATTATAAAGAGTGGACTCAAAACGATCTAAAGATAAAGATAGCAACGCTACCAAATAATTTGAGTATAGAACAAAGTAAAATCACGTTGGCTGAACAATCTCTGTGGTATTTATGGCGCATGGTGTTCAAGCGGGAGATATATCAAGGTAGTTTTTTTGAAGAGGGAAGACGGTTTGAAGATCAGCTTATATTGCCTAAACTTATTAATAGGTGCCAAACTGTTTTAATATCTAACGATTCTTTGGTTAAATATAGATTTAATACTGATAGTATTACTAATTCTTTGAACAGTGATGACGTTATAGACAGCTTTTATTGCCTGGATAAGTATGTAGAAGAATACAGACATAAAACAAACAATTTGTATTATTCTAAAGTCATATCAAATATTTATA
Organism: Vibrio nitrifigilis; assembly: GCF_015686695.1. NCBI lineage: Bacteria > Pseudomonadati > Pseudomonadota > Gammaproteobacteria > Vibrionales > Vibrionaceae > Vibrio > Vibrio nitrifigilis. Next base: position 2,599,024 of record NZ_JADPMR010000001.1, read on the forward strand.
TTTCACATATTTCAAAATGTGCGAGGGTTTATCATCAAGATAAAAAAATAGCGCTTAAATTTTTTAGAGATGGAAATAAGATATTTAGGTTTAAAGTCGCATATTATGCTGGGAACAAAAAAGCATTAGCATATTATATGTTTAGGTATCTTTTATTTTACAGATTAGTTGAATCTGTAAAAAAGGAAGTAAATTTTTAGGTGTATTAGTTTGAAAATATTATATGTTATTACTGGCTTAGATTATGGTGGTGCTGAAACTCAGCTGCTTTATTTAGCAACGGAAATTAGTAAGAATCATGAATGCTTGATTGTCTCTCTCACCGAGCCTAAAAATATTCATACCAAGTTTGAGGCTGCGGGCATTCCTATTGTTAGTTTGGGAATGTGCGCCGGAAAACCTAGCATACAAGCGATTTGGCGCTTGAAAAAGGTTATCTCTTCATTTGGTCCAGATGTCGTTCATAGCCATATGATCCACGCTAACTTGTTATGTCGCATGGTACGTGTATTCCACAAATTTAAATTAATCAACACGGCACATAATGTATATGAAGGTGGGCGGTTTCTAGAATTGTTGTTTTCTAAAACTGACTTTCTCTGTGATTTGGTTACTCAAGTTAGTCCGGAAGGTTTGAGTCGTTATAGGGAAAAGGGACTCGTGAAACCCCACAAGTCACTGTTTGTAAGAAATGCTGTAGAGTTAAACCAGCATTTAGAAAACAAAGCCCAAATCAGAAGTGATGTTCGTCAGGAATTGGGGATCGCTGATGATATTTTCGTATTTTCTATAGTGGGGCGGTTAGAACCAGTTAAGGACCACTTAAACTTGTTTCAGGCGATAAATAGCATAAAAGAAAAGACATTCATCGTTCTAGTGATAGGTAAAGGGTACTTGGAGGATGAACTTAAAAAAGCGGTTCAAAAATTTGGTATTGATACTCATGTCAAATTTCTCGGGTTAAGAACCGATGTAGATAAGGTCATCTTATCCAGCGATTGCTTCGTTTTAAGTTCTAAATATGAAGGGTTACCTATCGCTATTCTTGAAGCTATGGCTGCCGGTTTACCTATAGTATCCACCGAAGTAGGTGCAGTACCTGAGGTGGTTGAAAATAAACGCAATGGAATACTTGTTTCTAAAGAGAATAGTGAACGTCTTGGTCAAGCGCTATCTGATATGATGTGTTTTGATGATAAAACTCGTGCTGTGATGGGAGAATGTTCTAAAGAGAGAATAAAAGATCACTTTGCATCGGCAGTGATATCTAATGAGTGGATGTCGGTTTATCTTTCTGTTTGTACTCATTCTGATCTATTAATTTAATAAGAGGCGGTTGTGTCTAAGCGATTCACCATAGTTCAAAATTCATTGAAAACAGTATACTTGTTTCGTTATTCGTACATTAAAGAGCTAGTGAAGTTAGGGAAAGTAACGGTCGTTGCTCCAATAGATGATGTACATGCAAAGGATGAGTTGTTATCCCTTGGAGTGAATATTGCTCCTATCCCTCATTTTGAGGTATTAATTGGTAGGCTTATTTGTTACTTTTTAATGAATGTTTTTGTGTTAAAAGAGCGGTTTTTTGGGGCAGTAATAGTGTGCCACTTTATTGTAACGTTACTGATGTGCTTTTGCTCACTGGTACCTTTCAATAATAAGTTGCTTGTTTCTATTGAAGGCTTGGGGTCGTTATTTTCTCACCATTCAAAAATCCGCCGCGCTCTTGCTTTTCTATTGAGACAATCTTCTGCCCAAGTAATTTTTTGCAATCATGATGAAAGGAATGCGATTGGCAAAGAAAGTGATGTCGTGACCGGTGGGATAGGAGTGGATTTAGAACTCTTTCCAGCTAAAGAGAGTGTTGAGCTGAAAAAGGATAAATATCATCTCCTTTATGTGGGACGTCTTATCAAAGATAAAGGTGTGTTTGATGCCATTGAAGTTTTACGAAGATTGAAACAAGACAATGTACCAGTGGTATTAGATTTAGTGGGCGATATTTATCCTAACAACCCAACCTCTCTTTCAGATAGTGATATTAAACAGCTTGAAACTGAGTTTGGCAACGCTATCAACTTTGTGGGTTTTACACATAGTGTTCAACGTTGGTACACCGATGACCATATTTTGCTTCTTCCATCAAAACGCGAGGGTTTCCCTGTATGCGTAATGGAAGCATCTGCTTCGGGAATTCCTGTTGTCGGCTATTCCGTACCAGGAATGAGTGATGCAATTTCCCCTAAAGTGAATGGTTTGCTTGCTGAATATGGGGATGTTGATGAGTTAACCGAGTTAACTAAGAGCCTATTATCGTTAGATACCTTAGAGCAATATCGCGTATCCAGCTCTTTATACGCTCATCGTCATTTTTCGCGACAATGTAAATCAGAAAATATGATAGAGCTGATCAAAAAGCTTTGTAATGAATGATGTCTTCTTATTTAGGAACCTAAATGTTAACTATTTTTACGCCAACTTATAATCGTGGCTCCTACCTAAGGAAGTGTTACGATAGTTTGAAAAAACAGTCATTCACCGATTTTGAATGGTTGATTATTGATGATGGTTCTACAGATGATACCCAAAGTATCATTCAATCTTTTATTGAAGAAGGTAGAGTCAATATCAGATACATATATCAAAATAATTCAGGGAAGCAGGCTGCTTGGAATAATGCTGTTCTAAACGCAAAAGGTCAGTATTTTATTGGTGTCGACTCTGATGATGCATTAGTTGATGATTCATTAGCATTGTTTTTTAATCAGTATATACCTATATTGGAAGCTAATAATGACTGTGTTGGAATTAGAGCTCTATCAAAGAGTTCTAGCCAAGCAGAATCTTATGATAAAGGTTTTTTGAGCGATGAAAATTATGCCATATGTTCATGGTTTGATGAGTTTTCTAGCCGTATTGTTCAAGAGCGAATCGATATTTTAAAAACTGAATTATTAAAAGAATTTTTATATCCTGTTTCTAAACATATCAAATTTATTCCAGAAGTATGGTTTTATGTTCGTTTATCACAGCAATATAAATTTTTATATGTTAGTGAATGCTTGCGAGTCTTTTATGATGACCATAACCAAAATAGATTGAGCCGATCCAGTATTAAAAAAAATGTACATGGTCACTTCATTTCGAGGCTCGCCATGTTACGAGGTATACCTCTTTATTGTTATGCAAAAAACCCTATGGCTTTTATAAAAACCTTGGTAAGACTGGTCCAAAGTAAGATATATATACTATTAGAGAAAGATAAATGAAAAATATTGTATTTTTTTCTGGTTCAATGAATAACTCTGGTGGCACTGAAAGAGTCGCATCTCTGATAGCAAATGAACTAGACAAGTTAGGATATAATGTTAGTTTTTTAAGTCTATACAATGGAAATACTCCATTCTTCCCTCTGTCAGACAGCATTGCTATACACTCGTTGTATCCAAATAAGGTGAACTTTAAAAAACACTTTCCACAAGTTTGTTTTAAATTAAGACGTTTTATTCTAAAAAATAATACGGATGTTTTAATCAATATAGAATCCATGTTGGCGATTTATTCAATTCCAGCATTATTGAAAACAAATGTGAAAAATATATGTTGGGAACATTTTAACTTTAACGTTGATTTAGGTAATAAACTCAGACGTCTTGCGAGACGGTTAGCGGCTCGTTATTGCACTCAGGTCATTACGTTAACGGAGCGCGACAAGCAATTGTGGTTAGATCACCTTACTGTTAAAACTCGCATTGATGCAATTCCTAATCCTTCTCCCTTTGAGCCTATAATGCCGCTAAAAAAAATAAACAATAAAGTGGTGCTTGCTGCGGGAAGATTAACTTCTCAAAAAGGGTTTGATTTACTTATTGATAGTTGGCAATACGTCATTTTAAAAAGACAAGATTGGACATTACGTATTGTTGGTAGTGGAGAAGACAAAGCATGGCTTCATGATAAAGCAGAAGCTCTGGGCTTAACGGATTCTATTGAATGGGTCGAGAATGTGACTAATATGGCAGAGCAGTATTCACAAGCTGATATGTACGTAATGAGTTCTCGTTATGAAGGTCTGCCTATGGTTTTAATCGAAGCATTGTCCTTTGGTTTGCCTATTGTTAGCTTTGACTGTGAGACTGGCCCAAGTGAAATAGTAAACACAGAGTGTGGTTGGTTAACTCAAGATGGTGATACGCTTGAGCTTGGAAAATCTATACTATTAGCTCTAGAGCAACTTGAGGATCCTAACACATACAACGCGTATAGCACAGCTGCTATAGAGCAGTGCCGCGCTAAATTTTCGTTAACCCCAATTGTAAAAGAGTGGCTCAAAGTTTTAGAGTACTAAATTAGTTTGATTTTTTGAGTCGCAATTTTCTTATGAACGATGTGATTTGCCAAACATAGGTTACGACCAAAAAGTATATAGCGAAGCAGAGGATAAAACTATAAAACATCCATGCTTCACTCACATCAAACATCTCTCCAACAATTCCATATGCAGCAAGTGCTGCAGCTAACAAAGTAATTATTATAACGGTATGTGTTGATGAAAATCCAATTCGTTGGAAAATATGATGTAAGTGTTCTCTATCAGGTTTAAATGGGGAATGACCTTTACGCACACGACGAATCATCAATGAAACCATGTCCATTAGAGGAATTGCGATTAACCAAAGAGCGGTGACTGGTCTCAGTGGTGGGTTTGTACCATTTTGACTTGATAAAAGTAACAGCCAAATTAAACTAAACCCTATTAGCATACTCCCAGCGTCACCCATGAATACTTTGCGCTTACGACCAAAGACTCCTAGGTTTAGGAATAAGTATGGAAGAATGATGACAACCATGACTAGACATAAATAGGAGTAGTTGATTTGTCCATCATGAAACAACATAAAGCCTAAGCCACCAAAAGCAACTATCGATATTGCGCCTAAAAGGCCATCTATCCCATCAATCATATTAAAAGCATTAATTGCTCCAATAACCGCAAATATTGTTACTATATAACCTAAAGGTCCAAGTGTTACTTGTCCTAAGCCTGTCAAATTACCCAAGCCAAGCAACTCTATATGAGCATGTATCATCATAATTAAAGACAGAATGGCTTGGATTAGAAACCTTACTTTGTAGCTAATATCATATTTATCATCCAATGCTCCTACCAATACCAGTAAGACAATACATGAGATGAATATGTATGAGTTGGGGAGTATCGAGCCGTTACTCAGTAAAAAATACACGAGGGTAGAGCATATAGAAATTCCGCCGACCAGAGGAATATTACCCTTGTGACATTTTCTATCATTTGGCTTATCTACTAGGCCTATTTTTTTTGCAATTTTCCTTAGAACAAATAGTGAACTCAAGGAAATGAAAAACAACACAACGAGTTCTAATAGATGAAAGGCCACACAGCTACCTATGTTAAAGAGTTTGTTAGCAAGAGAAGAAGCGTTTCTAGTTCATCTGCACAATTGTGAGGATGTCTTCTTTTACACATGGATAATGAGCGAGCATTTTAAACTAGCTGTGATGATTTTTATAGTGAGAATTTCGATGTGATGTAAGGGTTTTTACCATATGTATATCGTTTTGATTCTAAGGAACATGTTCGATGTAGCCTATGGTTGTATCTGGAAACTGAGTTGTGAATCTACATTCAGTTTCGAAGCTGAGGCTTCAGTATGCCATACACATGGTTAACTTGAGACTATCGAACCCAAATGAGCATTGGTTATCATTAAAACTCTAACAGGATCTTATCGATAAAGTGATTCACCCATTGTCAATATATTATATGGACATAATTCTATTAATATTAAAAATCAAGTGATTTATTTTAATAGGTTTTATACATAAGAGCGTACAGTATAAACATAAAAACCGCTAAAAGTGTTCTTTTAGCGGTTTTTTTTACTTAAGCCCAACTACAGTTAAAAATATTATTCGATTGATTTTTATCATTACCGTTTATTTATGAAATTGCATTGTTTTTTAAATTAGTGACATTGGCTCAAATATAAGAATAACGATGATTGTACTTAGATTAAAATGGAATCGATCTCAAATCATAACTAATATAAAAATATTATTATATCCGATTAATAAATAATGACTTTTTAAAAAGTGATCTTGCCCCAATAAAATTGCTAACTGTTTGAAAGTTAATTTTTCGTCAGGATTATGATTATTGAGTGAAATTTTCATTTGATACTTGTTTTAATAAGAAAAAAAGAGTTAATTAAAAAAGTTATCAATATTTTTAATGACCCTCCCTTTCGCAGGGAATCGTAAAGTTCAGGAGAGAGCACTTGATAAACAAAGTTGTGCCGTTAGCTTTCCTGTCATTCTCTTTGGTTGGTTGTACCATTATTCCCGGTGGTGGACTGTCCACATACGACAAACATGTTGTTGAGGAGACTGACGGAGGCGGGCCGATTTCATCACGCGTAAGCGTCTACCGCTTAACCCCTAAACTGGTTAATCAACTTAAATACAGCCAAGTAGTCCCTGCTGGGAAGTCGAATGCTGAATTGGCAAACATGATATCTCAGTATCAGTATCGTATTGGTCCTGGCGATGTCCTCAATGTTACGATTTGGGATCACCCAGAGCTGACTATTCCTGCCGGTTCTTACCGCAGTTCTGCTGAAGCTGGTAACTGGGTTCATGCGGACGGAACTATCTTTTATCCGTATATCGGTAAGTTAAAAGTGGTAGGTAAAACGGTGAGTGAAGTTAGAGAGCTCATCACGCAGCGTATCAAAAAATATATTGAAGACCCGCAAGTCGATGTAAACATAGCAGCCTTTCGTTCTCAGCGGTGCTACATCACTGGTGAAGTCAATAGTCCTAGTGAACAATCCATTTCCAATATCCCTTTAACCTTGATTGATGCAATCAATAAAGCAGGTGGTATTACTGAGAATGCGGACTGGAAACACATCACATTAACACGTAACGGTGTGGAGCAACGGATTTCGCTTTATGCCTTAATGCAAAAAGGGGATTTAACCCAAAACCGGCTTTTACAGAACGGAGACATTGTCCATATTCCGCGTAACGATTCGCAGAAAGTCTTCATCATGGGTGAAGTTGGTGAATCCCAAGTTCTTAAGATTGATCGTACTGGCATGAGTTTAACGGAAGCGTTAGCTAAAGCGGGTGGTATCGATGAGAAAGAAGCGGATGCAACGGGTATTTTCGTTATTCGTAGTACCGGTATCCCTAAAGACTCCAAAGATAAGAACGCTCCTGTCGCGAACGTCTATCAGTTAAATATGCAAGATGCGACTGCATTGGTCATGGGCACTGAGTTTGAATTGAAGCCTTATGATGTTGTGTATGTGACAGCTGCACCAGTCGCGAAATGGAATCGTTTGATCGATCAATTAACACCTAGTATCACGAACTTCAACGACCTAACAGAAGGCACATTGCGCGTACGTAATTGGCCATAAGGATAGCTATGTTCGAGTCAATATTAGTTGTTTGTGTTGGCAATATATGTCGCTCCCCATTTGGGGAGCGGTATCTGCAACAGTTACTCCCTAACAAACATGTGTCATCTGCTGGGTTAGGGGTAAAAACAAGTCGACTAGAGAGTAAACCAGCGGATGCAACAGCAGTGAAGGTGGCAGATAGTTATCATGTTGATTTATCAAAGCATGAAGCCAGACAAGTTACCCCTGAAATATGCAAAGAAGTTGATTTGATTTTAGTGATGGAAAAAAAGCATATTTCCAAATTGTGTGAAATTGCACCAGAAGCAAGGGGGAAAGCAATGTTATTCAGTCATTGGATTGGCGGAAAGGATATTCCTGACCCTTATAAAAAAAGTGAAGAATTTTTTAATCTTTCATTTTCCATGATTGAACAATCATCTCAAGAATGGGCGAAAAAAATATAGTTTTTGCTAATTCAAAATAGTAATTCAAACTTAATGGCATGTGCGAAAGATATGGTTAGCAAACAGGAAAATTTAAATAACTCCTCTAGTGATGAAATCAATTTAAGTAAAATAATTGGTTTATTGCTTGATGAGAAGTGGCTGATTGTTATGGTCACTTCAGTATTCGTTGTCTTAGGCGTCGCTTATGCAATTTTGGCTACTCCAATTTATAAAGCCGATGCATTAATTCAAGTCGAAGAGAAAACCGATGGTGGCTTTTCTTCTCTTGTGGGGGATATGGGGGATATGTTTGCCTCTGAATCAACTGCCATGACTGAAATTGAGTTAATCACTTCTCGAATGATCCTCGGTCAAACTGTGGATAAGTTCCATTTAACCACTGTGGTTAAGCCAGATTACTTTCCTGTGGTAGGAAAGGGCTTAGCTCGTTTGATGGATGAAGAAGAGCATTTAGATGTTAGCCAGTTCGATATTCCCAAATATGCGAAAGATATGGCGCATCAAGTAGTGATTACTGATCCTGCTAAGCAAACGTACAAACTAGTGCGAGATGATGGGAAAGTCATTCTAGAAGGTAAAGTTGGTGAACGAGAAGAATCACAAGATGGGTATCAGATTCTTGTCTCTTCTATGGAAGCGACTAAAGGCTTTAAATTTGATATCTCCAAACGAACTGAACTAGACGCAATTAACTGGGTTAACCAGAACCTAAATGCTGCCGAAAAGGGCAAGCAAACAGGTGTTATCAAAATTACTTATCTCGATTCTGATCCCGATAAAGCGAAAGCTATTCTCAATGATATTGCGCAGAATTATTTCTTACAGAATGTAGAACGTGATTCAGCGGAAGCAGAACAAAGTATTAAGTTTTTGCAAAAGCAGTTGCCGCAAGTGAAAGGCAAACTGAATAAATCTGAAGATAAATTAAATGATTATCGTCAGAAGAAAGAATCGGTTGATCTAAGTCTTGAAGCGCAATCAGCCTTAAAAACAATGGTAGATATCGAGTCTCAACTGAACGAGCTGACGTTTAAAGAAGCCGATATCAGTAAGAAATATACCAAAGATCACCCAGCCTATAAGGCTTTGTTGGATAAACGTCAAACCTTGCTTGAAGAGAAAGCCAAGGTAAATAAAAAGGTTCAAAACTTACCAGAGACACAGCGTGAAGTTCTAAGAATGAAACGTGATGTTGAAGTTGACCAACAAATCTATATACAGCTTCTGAACAAGATTCAAGAGTTGAACATCGTTAAAGCCGGTACCGTAGGTAACGTGCGCATTATCGATAATGCAGAGACTTATCTCAGACCTGTTTCACCGAAGAAATTCATGATTGTCATCATCTTAACTCTGATGGGCGGCATGCTAAGTGTGGGGATAGTGTTACTTAAAGCCATCTTAAACAAAGGTGTTGAGAGTCCAGATGATATTGAGGCTATCGGTTTATCGGTATATGCCACTGTGCCTAAATCTAATCTACAAACAAGCTTATTAGATAGACGGTATGCCAAAGATAAGAAACTTAAGCTACTTAGTGAAATCGATCCAACAGACCTTTCAGTCGAAGCACTACGAGGCTTAAGAACCAGTTTGCACTTTGCCATGATGGAAGCTGAAAACAATATTGTGATGATTTCAGGTTCAACTCCAGGTATCGGTAAGTCATTTGTGTCTGCGAACTTCTCAGCTATCTGCGCTCATGCTGATAAGAGAGTGGTTTTGGTAGATGCTGATATGCGTAAAGGTACGGTTAACCGCTTCTTTGGTGTTCGAAATGGTGCTGGCCTATCAGATTACTTATCTGGTAAAGAACCCATGGACAACATCATTAATACGAGTGAAGTGGAAAATCTCGATGTGATTCATCATGGTCAAATCCCACCTAACCCATCGGAATTGCTCATGCATGCCCGATTTAAAGAGCTGATGGACCATTTATCGCAACAATACGATCTTGTGATTGTGGATACGCCTCCAGTTTTAGCTGTTACTGATGCAAGCATTGTCGGACGTCTTGCTGGCACCACACTCATGGTGACTCGATTCGGTGTGAATACGGTTAAAGATATCGACTTGGCATGGGGACGATTCAAACAAGCTGGTATTGATGTGAAAGGCGTGGTGTTTAATGGCGCCGAGAAGAAATCGGAGAACTATTACTACTACGAATATTCAAGTGATCACTAAGTATGTTAACGAATAATCATGGGCGACTTGGTGTTCATGTTGGTATTAATGGTTTGGAATGGTATGGCGATAAATGAATAAATTAACTTGGAACATTATTTGGTTAATTTTTGATAAGCTGATTACGCTTCTTGGGGGCTTTTTAATCACCGTATTAACGGCGCGTTATTTAGGCCCTGAAAAGATCGGTATTATCAACTATTTCCTCGCCATCTTAGCGTTTATCGTCCCTATTACCCAATTTGGGGGCGATATCCTAATTTTCTTAAAAAGTGCGAAGAATGAGCAATCAGGTAAGATGCTGATTAATCACACTAAGAACATGAGACGCTTGCTGTTCACCGTTTCATTTGCAGCCATCTATCTGTTTACTTATCAAGATTACAATCAGTATGACCGTTTAATTCTCGTGATATTAGGCGTTGCTTCTTTTTATCAATCGTATGATCTCTATAAGTTTTACTTTAATGGGGTGATGCGCTCGAAAGAAAACGTCATTTCTGGTCAGGCTGGTGTGCTTGCCAGTTTGTTATTACGGTCGATTTTCGTCTTTTTCAAACTGCCGTATTACTTTTTTGCTTTACCTTACGTTGCGTTGTACATCATCCCATTCTGGTACCGCAAATATCGTATAAAAGCGAAAGGAATTGAAACCGCAAAGTATGCGACTCAATTTAAGGGATATTTCTTAAAAAACGGCTTTCCTATTCTGATCAGCTCTCTATCTATTTTGGTCTACATCAAAGTGGGGCAGATCATGCTAGGGACGTTTTTAACTAATAAAGAAGTTGGGCTATACACTTCGGCGCTCACGTTGGCTCAGTGTTGGCAGTTTGTCCCACTGGCGTTGATCATGAGTTTTATCTCTAAATCAGTGTCGAGTACGACATTCAAAGATAAAGGCTTTCGTCTCTGCTTTTTAGCGTCGACGCTGTGCAGTGTGCCTTTCTTACTCGCCACTTATTTCCTTGCTCAACCGATCATCGAAGCAACATATGGTAAAGCGTTCTTAGAGGCGCAATCGCTGTTGTTCTTACTAACGCTCACAACGATGTTTTCCCTGTATGGCACCATTTCTTCTCGCATCATTATCGATGCAGGTGGTAACAAATACATGATGATGAAATCGCTGGTGGTTTCAATCATGAGTGTCGGGCTTAGCTATTGGTTTGTAAAAGAGTATGGGCTGATAGGAGCGGGTTATGCCGCGTTAATCTCTGAAGCAGTATCAGGGACGGTAGGTAACTACTTCTTTAAGAAATCCAATATTTTTAAACTGCAGTATTCGATGTTGATGTCGAAAAAAGACATTCTCTCTTTCGTGAAGGGTTAATGATTATGGAAAATACTATGGAAAAATATAAACAAGGTCTTGTCTCTGTCGTGATTCCAACATGTAACCGGGGAGAACTCTTCTATAAAGCGATAGAAAGCGTTTTAAATCAGACTTACCAAAATGTTGAAGTCATTATCATCGATGATAATTCTGACGGCCCATTACATTTAGAGCAGTACGACTCACATCCAATCAACATTATTTACCATAAAAATAGTGAAAACTTAGGTGGAGCGATTTCTAGGAATAAAGGTGCTTCTTTAGGAAGAGGCGAGTTCGTCTGTTTTCTCGATGACGACGACACTTATCTACCGAATAAGTTGTCACTTCTAGTCAGTGAATTAAACGCCGATAAAAGCCTTGATGCGATTTTTGGTCGAGTGATACGGGCAAGCAATCCCGAGCGTCCAACGGATATGAGTTTCACCGACGCAAATGGAATCATATCGGGTCGAAAAAGTATCAGCTATTTACACACGAATACTTCGCTTATTCGACATGAGTCTTTTGATCGAATCAAATTCGACGAAGAACTGGGTAAGTTTCAGGACACACAATTACATATCGAATTAGTGAATAAGTGTAAATGTAAATATATTGATGAAAATGTCGCTACTTGGTTTGATAATCATGGTAATGGACAAATTACTGATATGAAAGATATTGGCCAGTATTACCGTAGCATTGATAATTTTACCAAGCTGAAAAACAACCTAAGAAAACGTAACTCTATAAGCTATTTCGAATATAAAAAAATGGCCTTTGATCTTTCGAAAATGAAAGTGAAATGCTGCTTAAAATTTTACAACAACAATGTTGAACTCAACTTATTTGAGAAAAATGTTCTTTCTGTTCTGAAGCTTAGAAGGAGCTTATTTTGCAAATAATTATAAGCTTATCGCTTGTTTTATATTCTTTAGCAACATTCAACCCGATCATGATGCCTGTGGCATTGTTGCTCTTGGGTTTGTGCAGCGTAAGTAAATTAAACAAGGTAAGTTTGGTTCGTTTGCTTTTCTTCGTTATCGCACTAGCGTTTCCGATAATATTTAACTCATTTTATTCGATAGAGCATATATATATTAACTCTGTAGCTAAATATATTATGTTTTTGTTTTATATCTTCTTGCTGGTGCAATGGTCGAAAAGTGAGGATAAAGGAAAAATAGAGACAGCATTTAAACATTTGCTGTTTATCCATTTAGTGTTCTTCTATATCCAAGTTGTTGCTTATTTTGCGACAGGTGAATTCATTGAGTTCAGTAAATACGTTCGAGCAAAAGATGCCGTCGTTCTTTATGAATCAAAAGCGTTAATGAATAGTTTTATTTCAGCTCGATTTACGGGGCTATTCACTGAGCCTTCATACTACAGCATGATTGTGTTGCCTATCTCATCTATCTTCTTGATTTTAAACAAACACAAATTGATCTCTGTGTTTGGCATCATCAGTGTGGGATTGAGCCTATCGATTGCGGCAATCATTATCATGGCCCTGATGATCGGTATTTATATCTTTCTGAGTAAAGGCAACAAATTCCTCAAAATCTTATGTATTTCGGCCGCAATCTTTTTGGCTCCCGTGTTCTATGGGTTTTATGATGCGAGGATTAACGCAGATGCTGACTATGATGCGATCGCCAGTCGCTCGTTCGTTTTTACCGAACTACAAATCCGTAATACCTACCTCAACATGGTGGGAGAAGGCGTCTTTATAGATGAATCTAAGCCGTTGGGAATAGTAGGGTTAACCGGGGCAGAAATTCGTGATAGCTCATTCTACATTTACCTACTTTATTCCGTTGGCTTGTTTGGTTTCCTGACCTTTTTCGCCTTGATGTTTTACCTATTTGGTTTCAAAAGCATGGTGTATCTGATGCCACTTTTACTGTTCAAATATCACCTGCTGACGACCATGTTTTTCATGACTTTATTCCTGTTTTATTTCTACAAGGAAGAAGTTTCTCATTTCTCGGAGGTTAGAGAATGCGAAATATAGCGCTTGTCTGTGATTGCATTGAACGTTTTTGGTTCTTTAAGCGGTTTTATTCATCACAGCCAGAATACTCAATGACCCTAATTACTAATGATCTAGTGGTTCGTCTATTGTGCGCTTGGAATAAGATTCCGTGTATCCAATTATCGCAAACCTCGCCGATGCCTGAGTATGCGCAATATGCTGATAAGGTGGCAAATTCTTCTGAAATAACCGTAGGGGGATATCAGCAAGACTTTGCTTGTAAGGTGTACAGTTCTTATCTAAGCCAAGTGCCAGCTAAATTGGCCCATTTTGATACGTTTCTTATTTGGAATGGTCAGCAACTGCTGGATAAAAGCATCATTGATGTGTTCCCTGAGCAGTGTGTTTATATGGAACTGTCTAACCTACCTAGCAAAATTTTTGTTGATAAGCTCGGTGTGAACGCCATGTCATCGCTCTTTTTCCATCCTGAAGTTCTAGATAAAGAAGAGCCGGTATCCGATGAATTTCATCAACAGTGGGTAGTGGAATATGAGCAATATAAAATGGCGCCTCCTCCGCAGTCTAAAGTGACAAAATTTCAGCTCTACTGCAGAGCGATTAATATGTTGGTGACGTCTTGCTCAAGCATTGCTGGGATCAAAAACTTACGGCATCGAATGAAGAAAATTACGCCGGAACCGGTCGATTTTTCTCAGTTTCATCTAAAAAATGCAGATTTAGAACAACCATTTATTTTCTGCCCACTGCAGGTTTCCTCAGATACGCAGTTATTAATTCACTCAGATTTTAATAACAAAGACATTATTCGTGAGGCGATCAAAATTGCAGATGAGAAAGGATTATCTCTTTATGTGAAATTTCATCCTGCAGAGCGTAATTTGACCGAGGTAAAAGAGATTGTCGAAATGAGCCAGACTCAAGGGTTCACTTTGGTTGCCAACAACACTAACGATTTATTACGCCAATGTAATGAAGTTGTCGTGAACAACTCAACGGTTGGATTGGAGTCCATGATATATGGCAAGCCAACTCATGTGTTTGGTCGAGCACTGTATAAATCGTTCGATAATGAGCGACTCAAGAAATACATCCATCGTTACTTGATTAATGATGTTGATTACTTTGCTGACCATCCTGTTGATGTTGTTGCAATTTTGAACAAAGTTGAGGGGAAATAATATGGTTTGCTATCTCATTCCTTATTTCAACTGCTATGACGATTTGATTTTGACCTTACGCTCACTAGAGGATGACTCAGCTGACGTAGTGATCGTCGATGATGGCAGTACAGTTTCCTTAGCGTCTCAACTTGATGTCACTCAATTTAAGTCGAATATTCAGGTGCTTGAATTAGAAAAAAACCAAGGTATTGAAGGGGCTCTAAATCGAGGGCTGGAATTTATTTATCAGCAAGGTTATCGCTATATTGCTCGCATTGATTGTGGAGACTTATCACTTCCTGGCCGTATAGAAGCTCAGGTTGCGGTTATGGAATCGGATGACGAGATCGTTTTATGCGGCGGTTGGGCAGATTACGTGAATGAAGAATATGAATTTCTGTTTACCAATAAAGTGCCAACAGACGATAGCAGCATCAGAAAACATATGTTTTTAAATAATATGTTTATCCATCCTGCAGTCATGATGCGTGCAGATGCCATCAAGCAGATTGACGGCTATCCGACGAATCGTAAAGCCGCAGAAGACTACGCTGTTTTCTTTAAGTTAATGCAACTGGGTAAAGTGAAAAATCTTCCGCAATCCTTGATTCGTTATGTAGTGTCATCGACCAGTATTTCTTCGCAAAAGAGAAATTTGCAGGTCAAAAACCGAATTCTGGTGATTTGGGATAATAAAGCCTGCTCTCTGCATTTTGCTTATGGGTTGGTACGCTCATGCCTATTACTGGCATTTCCTCGTACAGTGACGATGAAACTGCGCTCGTTATTAAGGTAGGTGATAGTGGATAAATTATTAGTTGGTCTCTCAGTATTAATCGCTAACGTCAAAGCGAACTTGGTGAAAGTGGCTTACTTAGGGCAGGTTAAATCTGATGCCATTGTGCGAACGCCTTATTTTCCATCAGTTCGAGTTCGACGCGGTGGTGTCATTGTTTGTACTGGAGTCAAATTCCGTCGTCGCTGCACCATTTTTGCTGATGGCGGCGAAGTCAAAATTGGTCGTGGCGCGTTTCTCAATAATGATTGCTCGATAAATAGCAACCAATCGATTGTGATTGGTGAAAATACGTTATTTGGGGAAGGGGTGAAAATTTATGACCACAACCATCGTGTTGTTGATGGGGTTGTGAGTCATAACGAATTTGATTCTGCGCCAGTTCATATTGGTCGTGACTGTTGGATCGGCTCAAATGTAGTGATTTTACCTGGGGTAACGATTTGTGACCGAACCATTATCGGTGCTGGTTCAGTCATTGCTAAAAGCATTACCGAACCAGGAACGTACGTAACAGAGAACATTCGCTTAAGGAAACTGAGCTAAAAATTCAATTCAATGAGGTGCTTATGGTTAGGGATCCTAGAATTGATATATTTCGTGGTTTTTTGATTTTGCTCGTTGTATTGGGACATGTAAAACATATCCCAATAGCCTTACATCACGCTATATATGCTTTTCATATGCCAGCGTTTTTTATTCTGGCAGGCTACTTATTTAATTTACATAAAGGTGGCAGTGCTTATGAGACTATTGCCAAGAAATTTAACCGCTTAATTATACCTGCTTGGGTGTTTGGTCTTATTTGTGGTTTACCGTTTGTTGCTATCACTTTGTTGCACTTTAATACCGATGCGGTCATTAATTTCTTAACAAGACTTTATGGCACATTAACGGGTTATCCTTCTTGGGATACAACATTTAACTGTACGCCATTATGGTTCCTGTATGCGCTATTTATTATCGAAGTGATAGCCATTTTATGTAAAAAACTTAATGAAAATACATTTATTATTACCTTAATGGTATTAGGTGTTATCGGTGTATTGGTCAGTTATCAAACGGACGTGGTTACGCCATTTAACCTACTTATAGGATTATCTTGTTTAATCTATTTCACACTTGGTTTTTTCATTAAAAGAATCAGTCATTCAATATCTAAATCATGGTTGTTTATTACTCCGGTGGTGTATTGCATCACTTATTATGTTTTTGTTATTCATGCAAAAGGTGATGTCATTAGCTTGGCTGAAAATAATTTTGGTCCAGCGAACGATTTTGTCTGGAATATAGTGTTGTCCTTGAGTGGAACTGGGTTCGCATTAGTCATTTCTACACTATTTGCCAAGAATGAAATGTTATCCAGAGGGTTTTCTTGGCTAGGTGTTAATACCATTCCAATTATTGCCTTTGATTATTATGTAAACGATGTTTTTGTGAAAACTTTCGCTATAACAGGCATATCAATTCCTAACGCGTGGTTATTTATATTCCCGCTTAAATTGGCCATTTTGGTCGGCATTGTATGGGCTGTAACGCGTATTACTTGGTTAAACGATATTCAAAGTGGGAAAGTACAGATTTTTAATAAAAAGACTATGTCGGAGCAATTGTAGATAACGTTATGAAAATAGTACATGTCATTGAATCATCGGCGACTGGCACCTTATCTATAGTGACAATGGCCGCGCAATATCAAGCGGACAAACATGATGTCACGGTGATTTTTTCACGCCGTCCGGATACGCCGCCGAATATCGAAACGTTATTTCCAAGTAATGTCACTTTGGTTGAAGTGGGGATGAGTCCCAAACATTTCCCTTGGTCTCTTTTGGCGTTGCGTAGTGAGCTTAAAAAAATTCAGCCTGATGTCATCCACTGTCACTCTTCTTTCGGTGGGTTTGTGGGGCGTCTAAGCTCGGTGTTTATGCGCAGCAGAGTCTTTTATAGCCCTCACTGTATTTCATTCATGCGTAAAGACATCAGCCCACTTAAAAACTTTTTATTTAAAGCATTTGAATCGGTTGCGTGTTTGAGGCCTGCAACCTATATCGCTTGCTCAGAGAGCGAACGCTCAGCCATTAAAAATGCATTGTCCTTTGTTGATGTGGCATTGCTAGAAAATGCAGTGGATTTATCAGAGTTTAAAGCGTTGCCAAATCCACATAATGCTCCAGGCAAAAAGACTGTATTGACGGTCGGAGGTATTCGTCCGCAAAAGGGCTTTATGGAATTTGCCAAGATTGCTCGTGAGTGCGCGGAGCTTGATTTGCACTTTGTTTGGATTGGCGATGGTGCTGTGCAAGATAGGGAGGTACTTGAACAGGCAGGTGTCGAAGTGACGGGGTGGAAAAGTCGCCAAGAAGTGATCGCGTTATTAAATGATGCCGATCTTTACCTCTCTACATCGCTTTGGGAAGGCATGCCAGTCTCTGTGATTGAAGCAAGTGCAGCAGGCCTTCCGTTATTACTTCGAGACTGCGCAGGCAATAGCGATATTGTTGTCGATAAGCGCGGCGGATGTCTATTTACTCAAACCTCAGAGGCAATCGAGTTGTTGTCTCAGTTTATTGCAGATCCAGATAAGTTTCGTCAAGCGACTCTCCCAGATAGAAAAGCCGTATTTCAGCGATTTTCTGTGGAGCGCTTTGCTCGTCATCTGGAAGAAATTTATCAAATTTAAACATTATTCATCGAGGCTTATATGTTTTTAATCGCAGGACCTTGTGTCATTGAATCAGAGCAACTTGTCATGGATGTCGCAGGCAAGATGAAAGAAATTACCTCAGAGTTGGGGATCGATTACATTTTTAAATCAAGCTTTGATAAAGCAAACCGCAGTTCGACAGGCAGTTACCGTGGCCCTGGTATTGAAAAAGGCCTGGAAATTTTAGCCAACGTGAAAAAAGAGTTGGGCTTAAGAGTGCTGACTGATGTTCATGAAGATACACCAATCGATGAAGTGGCATCGGTAGTGGATGTGCTGCAAACCCCAGCGTTTTTGGTACGTCAAACTAACTTCATTCAAAAAGTCGCGGCGGCAGGTAAACCTGTCAATATTAAAAAGGGCCAGTTTCAAGCCCCATGGGATATGGAGCAGGTGGTGAAAAAATGCCATGAAGTAGGCAACAAAGATATTTGGCTTTGTGACCGTGGTACTTCATTTGGCTATAACACGCTTATCTCTGATATGCGTGGGTTGTCTGTGATGCGTCAAACCGGTTGTAAAGTGGTATTTGATGCCACTCACTCAGTGCAGCAGCCGGGTGGGTTAGGTGCAACCTCTGGTGGCCAACGTGAAATGGTGCCGGTATTGGCTCGCTCAGCGGTAGCTGCTGGGGTTGATGGCTTGTTTATGGAAACTCACCCAAATCCGGAAGTCGCGTTGAGTGATGGTCCTAATATGCTGCCTTTAGCGGTAATGAAAGAGATGTTGGAAACCCTAGTAGAGCTAGATCAGGTGGTACACAAACGCCCATACCTTGAAAGCAAACTTTCATAAGTGGGTTGGGCAAAGGATTGTGCCAGTTTGTAACGACAGAAAATTAGGTAGATAAAATGGCATTTGAAAACATCAAAATCGTGATCCCATCTCGTTATGGGTCGTCCCGTTTACCCGGGAAACCTTTGATGCCGTTGTGTGAAAAACCCATGTTTTGGCATGTAGTCAATCAGGCTGTTACTGCGGGTTTTTCAATACAAGACATTGTTGTCGCCACCGATGACCAACGTATTATGGATGCTGCTCAGCAGTATATTATTCCTGCGGTATTAACCGATAAAAATCACGCCAGTGGTACTGATAGGCTATACGAAGTGTGTGAAAAATTGGGTTGGGGCGACGATACTCTGGTCATTAACGTGCAAGGGGATGAGCCTATGATTCCTCCCGCGCTGATCACCACCTTGGCCAATTTTGCGACTCAGTCTCCCCAGTTTGATATTTGCACGGTTATGAGTCCTATTTTGTCCGTTGCTGATTTACATAACCCGAATGTGGTTAAAGTGGCGGAAGGGGAAGGGCAGCGAGCGGTCTATTTTTCACGTTCACCGATCCCTTTTGATCGCGAATCGAAAGACTCGCTAGCCAGTGTTTGTCGTCATATTGGTATCTATGCATACCGAGTTGAGCGCTTACGTCAATTCTGTTCATTTCCTGAATCATCACTAGAAAAAATCGAGAAGCTAGAGCAGCTTCGCGCGTTGAGTCATGGGATGTCTATTGGGGTTGTACGTTATAACGAAGCGCCTCCTCACGGTATTGATACCCAAGAGGATTATGACGATGTTAAACACATAATGGAAAACAGCTAATGTCAATTTTACAGCACGCGAAAAAAGTCATTGATATTGAAATTGCTGGTTTAACGCAGATTTCTAATCAATTAGACGACCATTTCGAACAGGCGATTCAAGCCATTCTGAAAACGCAGGGGCGTACCATTATTTGTGGTATGGGGAAGTCGGGCATTATTGGTAAAAAAATAGCCGCCTCATTTGCTAGTACCGGAACACCAAGCTTTTTCATGCACCCAGGAGAAGCGTTTCATGGTGATCTCGGCATGGTACAGCCGGAAGATGTGTTTATTGCGATATCAAATTCAGGTGAAACCGAAGAGGTGTTGAAGCTGCTACCGTTTTTACGCGATAACGGCAATTATGTCATCGCGATAACTGGGAAACCAAAATCAACACTTGCAACTGCTGCGCACTGTCATCTTAATATTGCTGTTCCTCAAGAGGCTTGCCCTTACCAATTAGCGCCAACGAGTTCAACGACGGCAACCTTAGTCATGGGCGATGCTTTAACGATTACCTTGATGGAATTGCGAGACTTTCAACCAGAAAATTTTGCTCGTTTCCACCCTGGAGGCAGTTTAGGGAGAAGGTTGTTGAGCAAAGTACGTGATGATATGGCAACCGACTCTCAGCCAATTGTACGAATGAGCAGTGAACTGCCGGAAATTATTAACGTGATTTCGCATGGTTGCTTAGGTTTGGCTGTGGTGGTCGATGATGCCAATAAGGTGAAAGGGATTGTCACTGATGGGGATTTACGTCGTTCCATGCAAAAGTATGGTCAAGATGCTTTCAGTGTGTGTGCCAAATCTATCTACAGTGAGAATCCTGTTTGTATTTCACCAGACGCATCGGTCGGTAAGGCTTATGAGTTAATGGAATCCAAGCGTATCAGCGCATTATTGGTGCTAGAAGATGATGAATTAGTCGGTGTGCTGAAAAAGTAATTATATAGTTTTCAATCACTCATGAATAAACTAAATATAATTCACATCATTATTTAATGATGTATTTCAATATGTTTTAGAAATTGTATTAACAGTAAGCCGACAATTTCTGACATAGGTTTTATCTATCAATATTGACAAAGTTATGTATGCGAGGGTTGTTATATATTTCTCTCGCATTTTTTTTGTCTTTTTCATATTAAAAAGATATTTATTAAATTATTGAGAAATACAGGAAATGTAACTTTTATTATGGGGTCAGGATCAAATCTGATTAAAGAATTGGATAGAATTGACACAAAATTGATATTTAAATAGTGAGAGCTTTTAATCTTTATATCGTGTTCAAGATTTTTACCCTCTTTGGATTTTATTTTGTAAACACTCGTCCTCTGCACAGTAGTGTTGGCAAGGATAATAGGCCTTTATTTAATCTGAATAAAGATCTCAAAACGCAATTTGTGACAATTAATAGGTTGTGCTATGGAACATGTAAATATTGAGAGTGGTAGCAGTGGAGTTAAATATTCGAGGTTTATTCCAGTTTTTAACTCTATGATTTTAATCTTATTTGATTTGTTTGCTTTTATTGTTTCTGAAAATATTGCTTATGCTCTTTCTGATTCAGGATCGTGGTCTGGATTTAATTCAGAAGGCAGTAGTTACTGGCAAGGAACTGTATTCTTCATTATCGCTTTTATGTCCATTTTCTGGTTTGGCGTTAACCGTCTGCACTACACCCGAAGAAAACCTTTTTGGGATGAATTGAAAGACGTGCTGAAAAACCTGTTCATTCTTTCAATTTTAGCGCTTGCGATGAATTTGCTGTTGGTTCCTAATTATTCTGTTGAAGTTTGGGCTATCTCTTGGGGAGTGTTGTTTGTTCTACTTCCTCTATGTCGTAATAGTGCCAAAATCATATTGAATAAATTGGGATTGTGGAGTGTGCCGTGTGTCATTATTGGTGAACAGCAAAACGCGTTAGAGGCTTATAAAGCAATCGGTAGCGATCTCTCTACGGGCTACACTATCAAAGCATTTGTAAATCCGTATAAAAAATCTGATTATCATACTGATAAAGCAAACCCAACAGATGTGCCATATATTAGTAAAAAAGAGTTTATTAATAATTTAGATAAGTATTATCGAGTATTTATTGCTTTGGAAAAAGAAGATAACCAAACAAGAGATTACTGGGTAAGAAAGCTCGCCTATCTGAACGTATCTAATATTTCTGTTGTACCGGCAATGCGTGGCATTCCATTATATGGTGCTGATGTATCGAACTTTTTCAGCTATGAATTAATGATGCTAAGCGTTAAAAATAACCTTTCAA
The DNA here is from genome assembly GCF_015686695.1 of Vibrio nitrifigilis. Taxonomy (NCBI): domain Bacteria; kingdom Pseudomonadati; phylum Pseudomonadota; class Gammaproteobacteria; order Vibrionales; family Vibrionaceae; genus Vibrio; species Vibrio nitrifigilis. The sequence continues at coordinate 2,620,990 of NZ_JADPMR010000001.1, forward strand.
AAATATCGGCGCGTATGTTAAAACGCGGCTTTGACATTGTTGTTTCGGCTCTTTTATTAACGCTATTGTCTCCGTTCTTTTTATTTGTTGCTTTAATGGTGAAACGTGATGGCGGTTCTGCGACTTTTGGTCATGAGCGCATCGGTTATAACGGAAAGCCGTTTAAATGTCTCAAATTTAGGACAATGGTAATGAATTCACAGGAAGTATTAAAAGATTTACTGGAGAATGATCCTCAAGCCCGTTTAGAATGGGAACGTGAATTCAAACTTAAAAATGACCCACGTATAACGAAAATTGGTCATTTCTTGCGTAAAACTAGTCTTGATGAATTGCCACAGCTGTGGAACGTCTTGAAAGGCGAAATGAGTCTCGTCGGTCCTCGTCCTGTGATTGATGAAGAATTAAAACGCTATGGGGATGATGTTTTGTACTACAACTTGGTTAAACCAGGTATGTCTGGATTATGGCAAGTTACCGGTCGTAGTGATACGGATTATACAACTCGAGTATATTTAGATAGTTGGTATGTAAAAAACTGGTCTCTTTGGTATGATATTGTGATCTTATTTAAGACCGTTGGCGTTGTTGTCAGAGGTGATGGTGCATATTAATTAACTCTAAATAAAGGAACGATTATTTAGTAATTAATATTGAATTTAGCTCCCTTAAATAAAAAATTCAGGAATTATTATGATTAAAAAATGTCTCTTCCCAGCAGCGGGTTACGGTACACGTTTTCTTCCAGCAACGAAATCGATGCCAAAAGAAATGATGCCTGTGGTAAATAAGCCACTTATTGAATATGGTGTGGATGAAGCGATTCATGCTGGCATGACTGATATGTGTGTCGTAACGGGCCGTGGTAAGCACTCTATTATGGATCACTTTGATACTAACTATGAGTTAGAACATCAAATTAATGGTTCACCAAAAGAGAAGCTATTGGGTGATATTCGTAGCTTGATGGACTCTGCAAACTTTACTTATATTCGTCAGCGTGAAATGAAAGGCTTAGGTCACGCGATATTGACAGGTAAACCATTGGTTGGTGATAACCCATTTGCTGTGGTATTGGCGGATGACTTGTGTGTTAATGAAGAAAAAGGCGTGTTGGCTCAAATGTCTGAGCTATACAACCAGTTCCGTTGCACGATTGTCGCTGTTCAAGAAGTGCCAGAAACAGAAACACACAAATATGGTGTGATTTCTGGTGAAATGATTAAAGACAATATCTTCCGTGTCGATGACATGGTAGAGAAACCTGAACCAGGCACTGCACCAAGTAATCTAGCGATCATCGGTCGTTACATTATGACTCCTGATATCTTTGATTTAATTGAAGAGACAGAACCTGGTAAAGGCGGTGAAATCCAGATCACTGATGCCTTGCTAAAACAAGCTAAAACAGGCTGCGTCCTTGCTTATAAATTTAAAGGTCAGCGTTTTGACTGCGGTAGCGTTGAAGGGTATATCGAAGCAACTAACTACTGCTACGAAAACCTTTACAACAAGAAACCAGCAGCATCAACTCCTGTAGAAAAAGTGATTGAAGATGTGAAAGAAGCAGTTACAGCAGAAGCGTAATTCATTCACCACATAGAGTTTTGATAAGAAGCCTGATGGAAACATCAGGCTTTTTTATAAATAAAAAACAAGAACCACGAATGGACTATAACCGTTAGGGCTGGGGGAGAATCAGATAGAGTAATGGTGTGATTTTCGTATTTAAGTCAGTTGGTTGATTGAATGCTGTCTTATCAGCGAGTGTTGAACAAGCTCCCTCCCTTTGGGGAGGGTTGGGGAGGGGGATCACAGCGAGTCCGTGGGTTAGGACACCGTTGAACGTGCAGAATATGTAGAAATGCGAATAACGATATAAATGACAAATAACCTAAGAGATCGTTGGTGTAACTCTCTAACTTCCCTCCCTGAAATTAGAATTAAATCGATATATTCTGTGACTTTGATTCAATAATTTATTTTTCTTCCTTTGTGTTTATATTAATAATAAAGCTTATAAATACCCCATAAGATTAAAATCCGCTCTTATAAATATTATAACTATCAATTAATGTAGCGATAAGCATGGTTAAAAATTATCCATTTTTATTTAACCTAATAATTATTTAGCTATTATTCATTTAGTTGCACATTGGTTTTTTTTATTATTTTATGAACAATAACTTTCCCATATGAACTTATTAACTTACTGATAATAAAAGATTTTATCTCTTGTTTTTATTTGTTTGAATTTTATTTAATTAATATTGAGTCAGAAAAATGTCAAATTAAGGTTGATTTTAAGTGATGGCATAAGGTATCTTCGTGCGCTATTAAAATAAAACTTATTAGTTGGCAACCTTATATCTATTAGATTTACATTAATTAGAAAAATGTAATTGATGACGTCTTATATTTATAGTTGTAATGGATTACTTGCGCGTGTTATGGAAAACGCCTAAACCGTAGGGCGGTAGCGTATCAAATGAAGAATTATCGTAATAAATTAGTACTATCAATTTTCTTATCCTGTCTGTTTTTATCTGGCTGTTCATCCCCTCCAAGGCATATTGAAGCAACTGTTCCTTTAGTCGAATCTTCTTATTCTGACGTTGATTCTTTAGGACAAGAATTGCCACTAATCTTTTGGAAACATTTCTCAGTTGCAGGCACGGCCCGTATTAGTGAAGTCAATTACAATGTGTTTGCCACTAAATCCTATATTTCTGCGTTAGGTCTACTGTGTCGAAATTTAACGATTAAAAATATCAATTCAAGTACACACACTCAGCGCATTGCATGTACTCATGCCTCTCAAGATGAACTCACCGCACTCACGCCATGGTATCTAACGCGTGATATCAAAAAACCAACGTCAGATCTGAAACTTTAAGTGACTTATGATTTTTAAACAAAAGACGGCCATTGCACTCTTTTCTGGTCTACTGTTCATTAACAGTGCGTTTGCTGCGGACAGTAGTTTTCTCCTTCTTAATCAATCCTCTTCAGCAACGCCTTCCAAAGTGGATGCCTCTACTAGCGCCCCAAATCAAACATTAGAAAGTGGTAGCTATGAGAAAACCCAACGCAAAGGGTTACTGTTGCCAAGCGAGGCCAATATTCGTGATTTGCTGCCTTCATCTGGTGAAGATATGCCGCCTCCTTACGGAGCGAACCTATTCGCTGGTGGCTATGAGACAGAGAGAACAGATGGTACCCGAGATAATTACCCTATCGCCGCTGGCGATAAGTTAAATATTTGGATTTGGGGGGCAACAAACTATTCGAGTGTGGTAACTGTTGATAATCAGGGAAACATCTTTATTCCAGATATTGGCCCCATTTATGTTAAAGATGTGATGGCAGGCTCAATAAACAGTTATGTCTCTAAAAAAATAAAGCAAGTCTACACCCGCAATGTGAATGTTTACGTTAACCTGCTTACTGCTACCCCTGTAAGTGTATATTTATCTGGTGCGATTATTCGCCCTGGGCAATATGCAGGTATGGCATCTGATAGCCTGCTTTATTATCTGCAAAGAGCTGGCGGTGTTGATTCTGAGCGAGGAAGCTACCGTGATATTGAGGTGATTCGCCAGGGTAAAATCATAGCGACTGCGGATCTCTACGATTTTATGCGCTCGGGTAAACTACCTCACGTAAGTTTTAAAGATGGTGATATCATTTTAGTGACACCACAAAAGGCAGCCATCACAGTAACAGGCAGTGCTCGTAATCCTTTCCGCTTTGAACTGAATCAAGACAATACAACTGGTGAACAGTTAATTAAATATGCTCGACCATTAGCGAAAGTAAGCCATGTGGGTATTGTTGGTAATCGAGACTCTGGCCCTATTTCCCTTTACATGACTTACGATGATTTCAAATCATTTTCCTTAAAAGATGGTGACAAAGTCATCTTTAATGATGATTTACGTTCAAAGGTATTAGATATTCAAGTATCGGGTAGCTACCAAGGACCATCTTATTTCGCTGTCGACCAATCTACCCACCTGCACGACATCCTGAATTATATTCCTGTTGATCCCAAACTTGCAGATACCAATTCTATCTACGTATTACGCAAAAGTGTGGCTGAGCGACAGAAGAAAATGTTGGATGATTCGCTAGAACGATTAGAGCGTAGTGTGCTTACAGCGCCCGCTTCTTCAGATGGTGAAGCCGGAATTCGAGCAGAAGAAGCAAAAATGGTGATGCAGTTTACTGCTCAAGCTCGAAAGGTTAAGCCGGATGGGCGCGTGGTTGTCTCTGATAATGGCAATATCGCCGATATCCAACTGGAAGAGGGCGACCAAATTGTAATCCCATACCAAACTGACTTGATTCAGGTTGGTGGTGAAGTGCTGATGCCTCAAGCAGTAGTCTATAACTCACAAGCAACCTTAGATGATTATATTGCTTGGGCCGGAGGTTTTAGCGATCGAGCTGATGATGAGCATATTGCGATTGTGCACGCGAATGGGTTAGTCGAATTTGATCCAGAATCTAAAATTCGCAAAGGTGATCAGATATTAGTATTACCTAAAGTTGAAACGAAAGGCATGCAGCTAACAAAAGATATCACGCAAATTATTTATCAGATTGCAGTCGCGGCAAAAGTTGCTTTATAAGGTTATGTTATGGCAGCAGTGAAATCGCGTTCAAAATTGCAAGTATGGGGCGATGTTATCATTGCTATTTTCTTACGAGAAATTAAAAGCAAATTTAATGATAAAGTGGGGATTTCTTGGGCTGTGATTTCCCCGGTTAGTTTTATTTTTGCTTTATCCATGATGAGGAATACACTCAGTGGTGGAAGAGATGTACATGGTATGTCGACCTTTTTATTTATGATGATCGGTATGACATTGATACAGTTTTTTTTGATCACCATGAACTCAACAGCTAACGCAGTAACAAAAAATAAACAGCTGTTCTCTTTTCGACAAGTTCAACCAATCAGTGCCATATTAGCAATTGCTGGTTTAGAGTTTTTAATAAAATTATTTGTAGTAATTATTCTTGGAATAATAAGCTATCTATTTAGTTTAGATATAGCAATTAACGACCCATTAGAGGTGATAGTAAATCTAGTAAAGTTATGGTTAATAGCGGTAAGTCTAGGTACTATTTTAGCAATGGCATATTGTTTTGTTCCTGAATTAAAAAAAGTAACAGAAATAATCACAAAACCTTTATTTTTTATATCAGGAACATTCATGAGTTTACAAGATATTCCTGAGAAATATTGGCATTACCTTACATGGAACCCAATCTTACATATTATAGAGCTAACTCGTTACGCCGCTGTCACTCAGTATGGAAACTCTGGGGTTAGTGATTTTTATGTGAATGTAATCACATTAACATTATTTTCTTTTGCCATATCGTGCTATCACATTAGTTGGAAGCAGGCAATAAGCCATTAAAGTCGATAAATATATGAATAGAATTATTGAAAAGAAATTTGAAGAATTTCGGGATAGTATTACGAAAGAAGAATTTAATAATATCGATTTTTTAAAAATAAAAGTAGATGAATTAGAATTTTTAGATCCTGAACTATCTAAAAGAATTAATATTAGAGTAAAAAACTTAAAAAACCATAAAGAGTTTAATTTTTTTAAAAATAACCTTTCAGAAGAGCAGTGGAATAACTTAGATTATCTAAAGTTAAAAAAAAATAATCAAAAAAACGAATTTATAATAAAAAAAATTGATGAAAGAATAGAACTACTAACTACTTTGTTGCCATCTAATAAACAAGAAGAGGCAATAAATGAAAGAATAGATTCAACAGAAATAACAAATTATCGATTAGTTCTGAAAAATTGTTTTAAATATCCCTTTATTATTTTAGTTATTATTCCTACAATTATTTTTTCTTTGTATCAATTAATTATAGCTTCAGATAGATATCAGAGTGAAGCTAAAGTAATAGTGCAGCAGCCAGATACGACTACAACACTCGATACTTCTATGGCTTTATTGAGTGGCCTTGGTGTTGGATCTGCGTCTGGAACTGATCCTGAAATATTAAAAACATATATTTATTCAACGGATATGTTGGAGTTTTTGGATGAAAAAATTCATTTACGAGATCATTATACTAATCAAAGTATTGATATCTTTAGCCGTCTGATTAAAGATGATAAAGAATCATTTTTAACATATTATCAAAAGCATATTAGTGTAGATATTGACAGTAATTCTGGAATACTGAGTATTTATGCTCAGGGCTTTTCTTCGATATTTTCTAATTTATTAGTAAAAACAATAGTAAAACGTTCTGAATGGTATATTAATTCGATTGGACATCAGTTAGCTGAAGCCCAACTGGATTTTGTAAAACAAGAACAAAAAAACATTGAAGAGAAATTAAAATTAGCACAAAGCCATTTATTAAAGTTCCAGCAAAAATATAATTTGCTCGATCCAACAGTAGAGGGTGTGGCACTCCAGAAGATTGCGTATACTTTGGAAGGACAGATCACCGCGAAAGAAGCTGAGCTGAAAACAGCTCGACATATCATGTCAGACAATGCACCGAAGGTATTAACTTTAAAGCAAGAAATTTCAGGCTTAAAAATGCAACTTGAAAATGAGCGCAATAAGTTAGCAACCAGAGGTAAAGAAGATAAGTATTCAGTTGGCGATATATTAGCTAAATATGCCGACTTAAAAGTTGATAATGAGCTTGCACTTAAGGCCTACACGTCTTCACAAGTCTCTTTAGAAAAATCTCGTATAGAAACTTATCGGCAATTGAAGTACCTTGTGATTGTTGAAAACCCAACCTTACCAGACAATAATAAATATCCTGAAATTCCTTATAATATAGTTCTATTTTTTATTATCCTAGCTATGGGATATGGAGTAGGACGTATTATATTTCTAACTATTAAAGAAATTAAATAAACAAGTTTAAATTTTATTATGAAGAATTTATATACATTTATATTATTTCTAATTGATTAGTATTGAAAATAGATTTTAATTATCACTTTAGATAACTAATATATTTATTTTTAGTATCTTAACCTAATGCCAGCAAACGACTAAAATTGCTAATAAATTGTTTCATATTATTTTCCTCAAAGTTTATTGGGTTTTATCAGGGTAAGGTAAGCGGTTCTGTTACTTTTTATAAAAGGGAAAAAGTGGCAAGCGTCTTCCTGAGTAAAAGAATATGTTATGAAATTAATGAATATTACTCAAGTAAAGTGATCGTCAGTCTTATATGACAGAAATATTTATTCGATTTTCTTATTTAGAATTTTTATAAGTTAACAATATATTTTTATTTGGATATAATATAAACGAAGGTTGAGATGATATTTGAAAATAATAAACACATTGAGGTTAGTCGTGGTGTTATTAAAATAAAAGGCATAAATGCTTTATTTCTTAGGCAGAAAAATAGTGGTCAAAATCAATTTGAATATATTAATGGGAATAAAAATATAAGCAGGGAAAGTATTGATAATTTTATATTTAACATTAAAGAGAATAATGATTTCTGCATAAAAAATAAAATAATTTACCAACACATAATTTTTCCATGTAAAGCTATTGCATATAAACAAAGGTTTGAGTCTCTGGGTATCAAAATAAAAAATATTGTAACAGAAGAACATACCAGTCAACACAATGTTTATTATCCTAGTTTAAAAAATATATCGGAAGAGTGGTTCATAATAAATGATACTCATTGCTCATATAAAGGATATATCAAAATTATTAATGAAGCGCTATCAAGGGCAGGTATAAACATTCCTATTTTACCTTTTCATTTGAAAAAGTCATTTTATAAAGGTGACGTTGGAAAAATGTTAGGGGAGAAACCTATCGAAGTTGATATTATTGATAGGTTTGATGTAGGTTCTGATATTCATAGTTTTACCACCAATCATGTTCTTCCTGGAAATAATGGAGAAATGCATTTAAAAATTAATACACAAGCCCCTATAAAAAAAAGAGTGCTTCTTTTTGGTGATAGTTTTTTTGTTGGTTGCTTAAATTATCTTTCTCATTTGTTTAGTGAAGTTTTATATTTAAGAGAGCCATATATAATTAAAGATGTCGCAAACTGCTTAGCACCTGATATTATTCTTAGTGGTAATGCTGAAAGATATCTTGTGAACGTACCAAATAGCCAGACTAATCCTCCATATTTTACTAAATTTTTAAATAAAAATATAAAAATGGAAAAGTTAGGTGTTATAAATCAAATAGCATTCGAAAGTTTTTTTAAACCTAGAAATTCTATAGATTATAAAAATTGGATTAAAGATCTTGAATTAGTACATGATATTATAATGAATCAAGAAAGAGACTATGTGAGTATTTTAAATGATAGCCAAATTGATTTTATAAGAGATTATGCTGTAAATATAGAGAACGCTGATATCAAATATATGCTAATGAATGTTGCAGCTAATAACAGGCCTGAAGGGCCATATATAAAAACAAAATTAAATGATTATTTGTTGAAATTAAATAAATAATAATGGTTATTTATTAAGATTATAGCATGGAATAAATTAAACAATTTTAGGTCTATATTTTTATATGATTTTTGGTTATTAACATGAAAAAATTTTTGAGAAAAATAAAACGTCTATTAAATGGTACAATAATTACGTCGGTTAGTAAAAGTTTGGATAAGCTTACAACTCTCACTCTTGATTATAAACCTGATGCCTATCAATACGTGCTACCTAATATTACATTCGGTTATGATAGAACGAAAACTATTGAAATTAAATCAATATCTAAAGGAGAACTGGAAGTATATAATCCAGAAAACTCTTGGTTTTCTTTAGAGTTAGATATAAATAAATTTTTCAAGTACGAAAAAATACTACTTTCAATAGATATATCAACAAAAAAAACATTACCAGTTAGAATAGGTATTAGGAGTGATGGATATTCCGATGCAATGTATTCGAAAGTATTAATTTTTTCTGAGTTTAAAAATAAGATAGATATTCCACTTGATGTTCAAGATTACCAGTCAAAAAAAGGAACAATCATTTTATTTTTTGAAAGTAAGTCTTTTAGGTTTAAATTTAATAAAATTAACATAATGTCAGCTAGGTGTTTATAATATGATCTCTTTTATTATACCGTCATATAATGATTTGGATAATATAAAAAGACAAGTCAGTTTTTTTAATAATTATTCTGCAAGTGATTTAAAGTTTGAAGTTATATTTGTTGATGATCATTCAACAGATGGTACTTACGAGTATTTAAAAAGTACTCAAATTCTATTTGAATTTAAATGTCATTTCAATGAAGTTAATTCTGGACCTGGTATATCAAGAAATATAGGTATGGGCTTGGCAACATATGAGACATTGGCTTTCATTGATTCTGATGATTCTCTTATTGAAGCATGGCCATTTTATTTTTCTAGAATGTTAAGTTGTGATGCTGATTGCCGTATTTTTCCATATCAACTTATCGTTAAAAATAGTGAAAATATATATAAAATGCATCCTCAGGATGAGAAAATATTCAGTAAGTGGGGTTCTACATATTCGTCTGATGAATACTTATGGAATGCAAATTGGGTTTTGGAATTAGCTAATTTCCCCTGGAATAAATTATATAAAAAGTCAATCATTGAGAAGTTCGATATAAAATACCCTGATTTAAGAATGCAAGAAGATATTGTTTTCCATTGGATGTATATGATTCATTGTAAATCAGTTAAGTTATTTTCAAACCTACCTGGTTTATATAAGCATAATCGTTCTGAAAATAATGCTGGTCGTGCAACAGAATATAAAGGTAAATATCGGCTAGATTTGTTCTCTGCTCTTGATATTGTGGAGGATAAGTTATCAGAAGATTGGTTGAATGGTTATGTTCCTGTTTTCTATGAGTTCAAATGCGACATAATCAATTGGGGAAAATGTAATATTAGTGTCGATTTATTAGATGAATACAGAAAATTAGCAGTTAAATCTTTAAATAAATTGGATGAAACAAAAAAAGAAATATTAATTAAATATAATCATCAAAATATCATAGACAAAATTAAACACTTGGAAATATAGGATATACAATGAAACTTTCAATTATTGTCTGTGGGTATAATGTTGAAAAATATATTGATAAGACTCTTCAGTCCTTATTTGAGATAAAAATAAACGATGTCGAAATCATCGTTATAAACGATGGTTCAAATGATGGTACAGAGCAAATTTTAGATCAATATAAAACCCATTTTCCTACTCCTAAGAACTTTTCACTAGAAATTGTCAATTTTGAAAATAATACTCAAGGAGGAGTAGCTACTGCTGCTAACTATGGTCTTAATATGGCTAAGGGCGATTTAATCGCGTTTATTGACGGTGATGACTGGATTGCCCCTGATGCTTTTACACGCGCTGTTAACAGGCTAGCTAATAGTGATGCTGATTTTATCTTCTCGGAGAATATCGATTTTTGGATGTCAACAGGTGAATATCTTCCTCATCCAGATCATGAGCAAATTCAATCACTAGAAGAACATAAACCGTATGAAGAGTTAAAGAAAGATTTGTTAAAAGTGGCCGCGATGCCTTGGCGGAAAATCTATCGAAAAGAATTCTTAGATATTCATAATATACGCTTCCCTGAAGGTGATTATTTCTTTGAGGACAATCCTTTTCATTGGATGGTCGTCACTAAGTCAGAGAGATGCTTAATTAATAAAGAGGCCACTCATTATTATCGAATGGGAAATCCTAACCAAACAGTTATTGGTAAAGGTGAAAAATTTTTGAAGATGTTCGAGCATTTTTTAACTATTGAAGGTTTTTTAGAAGAAAATAATTTAAGCTCTAGCTACGAAATTGAATTGCTTCAATGGTTTATAAATCATGTTCTTTACGTTAGCGAACGTACACATATTTATAACCAATATCGTTTTTATTGCCTGATTAGACCTCTTTTATCTCGTTGGGGAGAAGAAGAAATATATTCTATTTTAGAAAAAAACAAGCATAATAAATATGTTTTTATGCTATTTTCATATATCATCAGTGATAACTTCGAAAAATATTTGGAATTATGTAATGAGTAAAAAAATCAGCAAACTGTGTATTATATCAATAAATAGAAGCGGAACTAATTATTTTTGTGATAGCCTAAATGGATTTGAACAAGTATATAGTGCAAAGGAGATATTTGGAGAGCAAGGTTCATACGGCATTGAAGGTTTTTTTCCAGATGTTATCAATGAGATGATGGCAGAGCTTAATATTAAAGATGATAATCCTTTTTCTCTTAGAAATAGTCGCCCATTAATATTTACTCATAAAGTTACAGAAAAAGTTATCAACAATGGATTTGAATTATTTTCATTTAAGATATTTCCTAATCAGCTCGATAATAATATCATAATAGAAAGGTTTGTAAAAAACAGCGATTACTTGAAGTTTTTAATTGTAAGGAGCCGAGTGGATGTCTACCTTTCACTCCAAAAGGCCTTATTATCAGGTGCTTGGTTAAAAAAGAATACAACGGATATAGAATTAAAGTTAAGTGTTGATGATTTTCTAAAATGGTGCCGTGTGAATGATGAATGGTATAATTCTGTTATAGATTGCTTAATTAAAAATAATCAAAAATTTAAGATTATATCGTACAACAACCATATCAATATTAGTCAAGAACATCTAAATAATTGTATCTATTACAGCTTAAGAGAAAGCGGATTAGATATAAAAAAGAGTACTACGTATACATCTAATTTGGTCAAACAGGAAAAAATGTCTAAAGATGAAAGAGAAGAAAAATATCATGATTTTTTCCAAGAATTACGTGAAATAGGTATGTATGATTACGCTTATGAGGAGTTTCTTTGATGAACCATACTAAGATTGTACTTGTTGGTGCTGGTCTTTCATGTGCGATAATAGGTAATAAACTCGCACAAGCTGGTTACAAAGTAACTGTTTTTGAAAGTCGCAACCATATTGCTGGTAACTGTTATACTGAACGTGACTCTCAAACTGATGTACTAGTTCATACCTATGGCCCACATATTTTTCATACTGATGATAAGGAAGTATGGGATTTTGTTAATGATTTAACAGAATTTAAACCCTATACAAATAGAGTAAAGACGACTTCTCAGGGAGCAGTTTATTCTCTACCCATAAACTTACACACCATTAATCAATTTTTCGGCAAGTCTTTTACTCCGAATGAAGCACAGGATTTTATCGAATCTGTCGCTGATTCTTCAATCAAAGAACCACAAACTTTTGAAGAACAAGCGATGCGCTTTATTGGCAAAGATTTATACGAAGCCTTTTTTAAAGGGTATACGTTGAAACAATGGGGTATTCATCCATCGAACCTTCCAGCTAGTATTCTTAAACGTCTTCCTGTTCGTTTCAATTACGATGATAATTATTTTGCCCATAAATATCAGGGGATGCCTGCTAATGGTTATAACGAAATTGTTGAAAAGTTACTAGATCATGAAAATATCGAGGTAATTCTTAACAAAGAGTTTAAACGAGATATGGCCGATAACTTCGATCATGTTTTCTTTAGTGGACCACTAGATAGTTATTTTGATTACGAGCTGGGGCGCTTACGTTATCGAACTTTGGACTTTGTTAAAGAAATCCATCAAGGAGATTACCAAGGTACGGCCGTAATGAATTACGGTGATGAAAATGTTCCTTATACTCGGATTACGGAACATAAACATTTTTCACCTTGGGAAGAGCATGATAACAGTGTTGTCTATAAAGAGTATAGCCGACAGTGTGAAGATGGAGATATCCCATATTACCCAGTTAAATTCAATTCTGGTAATGAACTTTTTGAGAAATATGTCCAATTAGCTAATGCCCAAAATAAAGTAAGTTTTGTTGGTCGACTTGGTACTTACCAGTATTTGGATATGGATGTGACTATCCGTAAGGCTTTAAATGCTGCAGAGCATGCTTTAAAAGCGTTAAGTGCTGGTCTACCTCTCCCTGCTTTTTTTGAATAAAAATAATTATTTTAGTCTCTAAAACTATCAATTTGGAGGCTATTACTTATTTTCAGTGAAGATAATACGTGAATATTGCTGCTATTGTTGTTACTCATAATCGACCAGAAAAATTACATACATGTCTAGATTCGTTGTTATCTGGTTCAGTTGTTCCTAATGATATTTATGTTATTAATAATGCTTCCAGTGTAAAGACGAAACAAGTTATAGACAATTTTTCCGATAGATACCCTGCAATTAAACCATTTCATTTAGATAAAAATATTGGAGGGGCAGGTGGGTTCGAGTTGGGAATGAAGTCTGCTTATCGAAATGAGGCTGACATGTTTTGGCTTATGGATGATGACTGTTATGTTGAGAGGGATGCGCTTGAACAGCTTCTATTGGCATATCATTCGTTGTGTGAAAAAGGCAAGAATATCGGATTTATTGGTTCTAAAGTGAATTGGAGAGATGGATCAGTTTGTGAAATGAACCAACCTTCCGTCGATTGGGATTATTTGCGGGTATTTAACTCTGAAAGTTCTATTTTAAAGGTGATTGGTTCCTCATTTGTTTCCTGTTTAGTCACTAGGCATGCTGTTGATAAAGTAGGTTTTCCGATAGGAAAATTCTTTATTTGGTTCGATGATGCTGAATATACGCGTCGCATTTCTTCCGAATTAGAATGTTATTGTGCTTTAAATAGCCAAGTTATTCACGATACACAAAATAATGAAGGTGTCTGGTTCGGAAATATAAATGAATATAATATCGGTAAATTCTGTTATGGTGCAAGAAATGAAAGTTGGTATCGTTTTTATAAACAAAGCTTTACTGATTGGCTATTTTTTTTTGCGTTAAGATATAAAGAAATGAAAAGTGGTAACGTTAGTTGGCGATATAGATTAAAGATATTTTGTCGTATTTTAAGTGGTTTACTAGGAAACTTTGTTAAATAAATTCAAAAATAAAAAATTATGAAAAAATCTATTACATTGGTCGCGTTACGTTTTATATCAAAAAATAAGCAACAAGTTCTGGTTAGTCGTGCTCTAAATTATTTACTAGAAGATGCTGATATTGGTAGTTATGTATCAACTGTTGTTCAAATCAAAATTAGAGATACTAAGCATACTTGGTCTCTTCAATGTAATGGAAAAAAATTTGAGCCTTCAAATAATATCTCAGATGTAATTGTGACAATCTCCCTAGATGATGTGATTAATTTCCCTTCTCAAACTCAACTTAAAACAAAATTGAAGAATAGAGAGATTGATGTTCAAGGTGCGAAAGTATATCAAAACCTTGTGTCAGATCTGTTAGAAAACGTAGACCAAGTCAAGATTACAGCTTGTATTCGCCGCCTCAGAAAAATGATGGGACTGACAGACAGGCATATTCAGGATAAAGAGCCTGACGCTCTCACCATTCGTGATATTGGAAGTGAAAAGGATGTGGATTATATTCGTGATCTTGCTCTTCGATTGGAAACTACGACTCCTGAATTGTCTTATAAATTGATGGTGCTTGCTCATGGAGCGAGACCAAAGGGCCCTTTCATTAAGAGAAAGCTAGATGAGTATCGACAACGTGGATATGATCGAATAGCTCTCGTATCGGGTAAGGAGCAGCTTCAAGCAATAGAAATTAACAATTCCATCGGGTATTTTCCTATACCTAAGACAGCTTGCTCCTCGGTCAAAATGGCTCTTTATAAACTTAAAAATGAATGTGAATATAATAAAGATGATCATGATGGTATTCACGTACATGATTATTGGACACGACGACTTGTTCCATTAAATCACTTTCCGCAGAAGATAATTATCATTCGAGACCCGATTGAACGATTTTTATCAGCTTTTGGAAGTCGCGTTTATGATCATGGTGAACTTAATCGCGGGGCAATTGAACGTGATTGTCCATGGTTGTTGAAAAAGCTGCCATTTTTTAGGCCTAATATCAGTCAGTTTATAGAACACCTAGATAAATATATGTTAGTGCCAGTAATTGAGCACCACTGTAAGCCATTAAGTTGGCACGTGAAAAATGATTTAACCAAATTTACTCATGTTTTCCCTATGAATCGGATCGATGATTTTGAGCGTTTTCTACATGAAGCTACAGGAGAATACGTATCTATACCAAAATCACATGTGGGGAAGAATAAAGTTCCATTGGCTAGTTTGTCACGATCTGAGCTGAATAAACTATTTGATTTTTTTGAAGATGATTATCGTTTGTTATCTTCTTGGTATAGCAAAGAGATGCTGTTAAATAAGTGGTCTAAAAATAATCAAGACAAGGTACTATACTGAGTTCTTATGACTGCCATTACCGTTATTCTCCCAGCTTTTAATGCACAGGCATATATTTGTAGAGCTATAGATAGCGTTCTTGATCAGACTTTTACGGATTTTGAACTCCTCGTAATTAATGATGGCTCTACAGATTTGACGCAGAGCCTTGTTGAGGATTATGAAGATTCGCGTATTCGATTAGTGAATATGCCACATAATGTCGGTTTAATTGCCGTACTTAACTATGGTCTTTCTATAGCAAAAGGTAAGTATGTTGCTCGGATGGATGCCGATGACATTTGTTTACCCACGAGATTTGAAAAACAGATTACTTTCTTAGAAGAAAATGAGGATTATATTGCTTGTGGTACGAGTATTATAAATTTCAATACTACTACTGAGAGTTATATGCAGTACCCGGAAACTGATGAGCAGATTCGTGCGGCATTGTACTTCTTCGAACGCAATATTTGTCATCCTACGGTTATGATTAAAAGATGTGTATTGGAAGAAAACAATATTCGCTATAGAACTGAGTACCTTTATGCTGAAGATTATATTTTATGGTTTGAAATTTCTAAACATGGCAAGCTATATAATTTAAGAGAAGGTTTATTGCGTTATAATCGTCATAGCGACCAAGTCTCTTGTAAATATTATCCTCAGCAGATGGAAATCTCTAGAATGATTGTTAGGAAAATGATTAGATCTGTTTGGCCAGAGCTTTCTTCTGCTCAATTAGATGATATTATTCTTCTATGTGTTCATGAGCAAGGAATATTTCCGGATACACATTTTTCCATTCGTCAAGTAAATAAAACAATTCAATGGATTTTGAATTGGAATAAAAATACTGGTTTTTTTAGTCAAAATGCATTAAGAAAATTACTACATTTTAAGAAATTTCGCTGCTCTTTTTATTATATATATCCATTTAATTACACAACTAAGTTGTGGTTTTTTATCGACTATTTGAGTATTGAGCCTAGTCGAGCTTTAACTGAGATTTATGCTATGACTCAAGTGCTAGTATTGAAAGAGATGAAAAAGGATAATTTATTAAATTAGTTTTTATTTTCAACTAAGAATTTTTAAATTTTAAAATGCGTCAGTATATTGGTCTTTAAATGAAAAGAATAGTTATCGTTGCAAATACATCATGGTTTATATATAACTTTTTCAGATCATCTATATTAGAGCTTATAAAAACTCATAGTGAAGTATATATTTTAGCCCCTTGGGATGATACATCAGATAAATTGATTGATTTGGGTTGTGTTTACAAAGATTTATATATGGATCGCAATGGGGCCAATTTCAGTTCTGAAATTAGAAGTATTAGAGAAATATACTTTTACTTCAGAGAAGTTAAACCAGATTGTATTCTTAATTTTACGCCAAAGATTAATATTTATTCTTGTGTATGTTCTAAAATTTTGGGAATTAAAGTTATTAATACTGTTTCAGGGTTGGGATCTATTTTTATTGATAAAGGGTGGAAGAGTTATATAGGGAAAATACTTCTTAAAGTAAGTCAACCCTTTGCAGATCATGTGATTTTTCAAAATATAGATGATATGAATATCTATTTAGATAATCGATTGATTAACTCTGAGCGTTGTTCAAGAGTTAATGGTATTGGTATTGATCTCAAAAGATTTAGGCCTGTTCAGTCAAGAAATGATGGTAATGTTAAATTTATACTGACTGGTAGAATGTTGGAATCTAAAGGAGTACGTGTATTTGCTAAGTCTGCAAAAATAGTTAAACAGAAGATACTTGATGATGTCGACTTTTGTGATACCAATGTGCAGTTTTCTTTGCTCGGATTTATAGATAATACACACGCTCACTCTATTTCTGAATCGGAATTGTTGCAATTTTCAAAGGAATATAATGTTGATTACCTAGGTTCTACTGATAATGTATTTGATATTGTAAAGGACTACGACTGTGTTGTATTACCCTCTTTCTATCGAGAAGGTGTACCTCAGTCTCTTATTGAAGCTTGTGCAATGGGGAAACCAATTATTACAACTGATAATGTAGGATGCCGTGATACTGTGATTGATAAGGAATCAGGCTATATTATTCCTATAAAAGATCCCCACGCATTAGCTGATGCGATGTTAAAAATAATAAAGTTGGGACATGAAGGTAGGTTGGCTTTTGGTGTAAAAGGGCGTCAAAAAGCAGTTAGAGATTTCAACCATCTAAAAATTTCCAAACACTACATTGATATAATTAATAGTTTAATTTTAGAATGATTCAAATCAAAAAGCTTAGTAAATATTATACATCGGCACACGGAAAGCAGCATGTTTTTCAGAATTTAAACTTTTCTTTTCCTTCTCAAGGAAATATTGCCTTATTGGGTAGAAATGGTTCCGGTAAATCCACACTTTTTCGTATCATCGGTGGGAGCGAGTACCCTAATTCGGGGCATGTTTATACAGATAAAGCTATTTCTTGGCCAGTCGCTTTAGCTACGGGCATTCACCCTCAAATGACTGGTAGAGAAAACACTCGTTTTATAGGTAGAGTAAACGGCGTAGATAATCTAGAACTATATGAGGCAAAAGTTAAAAAGTTTGCGGAACTTGGTGACAAATATGATTTACCCGTCAAAAACTATTCGAGTGGTATGCGTTCACGCTTGGCCTTCGGTTGCTGTATCGCTATCGATTTCGATATTTACCTCATAGATGAGGTTACATCGGTTGGTGATCAGAAATTTCGAAAAAAAGCCAAACAAGCGTTGTTGGATAAAAAAGAGACATCGAGCATGATTATGGTGAGCCATGATATCGAAGAGATCAAACAATTTTGCGATAGTGCGGTGATTCTTCACCAAGGCGCATTGACTTATTTCGCTGATTTGAATGAAGGTCTAAGTGTTTATAAGCAACTTT
This sequence comes from Vibrio nitrifigilis, assembly GCF_015686695.1. NCBI lineage: Bacteria > Pseudomonadati > Pseudomonadota > Gammaproteobacteria > Vibrionales > Vibrionaceae > Vibrio > Vibrio nitrifigilis. The sequence continues at coordinate 2,639,196 of NZ_JADPMR010000001.1, forward strand.
AGGATATAACTATACCGTTATGGAATGGTACTTCTCTAGCTCATCTGCAGTCTTACTGTTGTTTGCATGTACAATCATCGGCCTTGTCCGGTTTCAAAATTACCCTGAACGTGTATTCGGTGTGCTGCTGCTGATATTAGTGGCCAGTGGCATTGTGACGGGGCAGCAAGTTATTAAAAGTTTTTCTAATCAAGGTGTTCTCACTCTAATGCTGCTAATGGTGTGTTCATTAGCTTTAGAAAAAACCAAACTACTACGCGTTGCGGCTACATTTATTGTTCGACCTAGTTATGCCAGTAGTTGGTTTAGGCTGTTTAGTTTTAGTGCGCTGTCTTCTGCGTTACTCAACAACACTGCTGTTGTTTCGACGTTATTAGCTCCAATTCGTAATAATCCTTATCATTCAGGTAGTCGTTTATTACTCCCGCTCTCTTACGCGGCAATTTTTGGCGGCACTCTTACCTTGATTGGAACCTCGACCAACTTAATCGTTAATAGCATGGCAATTAATGCGCATTTACCAGCGCTTGGCTTTTTCGATTTTACTCCTATTGGCAGTATTGTTGTGTTGGTGTGTGGCATTGCCTTGGTCTTTTTCTCTCGTTGGCTTCCCCAGCATAAAAAACATCAAGTTGTTGCTGCCGATTATTTTATCGATGCTAAAGTTCAATCGGGGTCATCGCTTATTGGTAAAACGATTGAAGCGAATGGTTTGCGTAATTTGGAATCGTTATTCTTGGTCGAAATTTTAAGAGAGGGGCGGCTGATTTCTCCGGTCACGCCTTTTGAAATCATTGAAGAAAACGATCGGCTGATTTTTAGTGGCGATATAAAAAAAATCACGTTATTAGCGCAGTTCGATGGGTTAAACAGTTATGCCCATAAAAATGGATTGCCATTAAACAATTTGAAAGAAGTGATTATCCGCCCTGATAGCGTTTTAATCGGTAAAAAACTGAAACTTTCTGGCTTTCGAGCGTTGTTTGATTCTGCGGTGATTGGTATTCGGAGGGATGGGGAAAAACTCTCAGGTAAGCTCGGCGATATTGTTCTTAAAGCGGGTGATTACTTAATTATTGCGGTAGGGGATGATTTTAAATCTCGTCGTAATATTAATAAAAACTTTTATCGGGTAAGTGATGTAGAAGCTGATCAATGCCTGAACGGATGGCGAGAGCACCTTTCTGTTTATGGTTTTTTTGTGGCCATTTTACTTGCAGCAGTCGGTTGCGTGCCGCTATTCACTTCGTTGTTAATTTTTCTTGGTGCTCTGCTGTTGTGCGGCTGTTTATCCTCTAATGAAATTATGCACCGCTTACCAAAAAAATATTTGGCTCATCGTCTCTTCTGCACTGGTGCTCTCTGAGGCGTTAACCAATACTGGCGCGTTAAATGGCTTAAAACAATGGGTCTCCTATCATCAGGCAGGTTTTTCCCCATTGCTAGGCATTATCGTAATTTATGTATTAACGTGGATACTCACCGAGTTGGTGACTAACAATGCCGCCGCAGCACTTATTTTTCCGTTAAGTATCAGTATGGCAGAAAGCCTGCACACTAGCCCTAAAGCCTATTTATTGGCGTTAGCGTTTGGTGCCAGTGCTAGCTTTATTAGCCCTTACGGTTACCAGACCAATTTAATGGTATATAGCGCTGGTAATTATCGTTTAAAAGATTTTATGAAAATCGGATTACCGATTAGTATTATTTATGGAACAGTGGTGGTGGGGATGTTGGGATACTTCTATTTGTAATCTCACCACCAAATAAATGAAAGTTAAGCTAGGAATGACAATGACATTAACTCCTGCGCGTATGACGCACCTTAAACAGCTTGAAGCTGAATCGATACACATTATTCGTGAAGTGGCGGCGGAATTTGATAATCCGGTCATGCTTTACTCAGTGGGGAAAGACTCTTCTGTGATGCTGCATTTAGCCAAAAAAGCGTTTGCTCCTGGTGTACCGCCATTTCCATTGATGCATGTGGATACTACTTGGAAATTTAAAGAGATGATTCAGTTCCGCGATTATATGGCGGAAAAAGTGGGGATGAAGTTAATTGTTCATCAAAACCCTGAAGGGTTAGCGATGAATATTAGCCCATTTGAAAATGGCTCTAAGCATACCGATGTGATGAAAACGCAGGGGTTAAAACAAGCCCTAGATAAGTATCAGTTTGATGCTGCTTTTGGTGGCGCGCGTCGTGATGAAGAAAAATCTCGTGCTAAAGAGCGGGTGTATTCTTTCCGCGATGAACACCATCGTTGGGATCCTAAAAATCAGCGCCCTGAATTGTGGAATATTTACAATGGTCGGGTGAATAAAGGTGAAAGTATCCGCGTATTCCCTTTATCAAACTGGACTGAATTAGATATTTGGCAATACATCTATCTGGAAGGTATTGAAATCCCTGACTTGTATTTCTCTAAAAAACGCCCAGTGGTAGAACGTGATGGTATGTTGATCATGGTCGATGATGAACGCATGGAATTACGTGAAGGCGAAAAGATCGAAGAGAAGATGGTGCGTTTCCGCACCTTAGGTTGCTACCCTCTAACTGGTGCTGTTGAATCACAAGCAACCACGTTGCCTGAAATTATTCAGGAAATGCTTTTGACCACGACATCAGAGCGTCAAGGACGTGCGATTGATCATGACAGTTCAGCATCGATGGAGAAAAAGAAACGCGAAGGGTATTTCTAAATGTCTCCTTACGAAAAAAAACAGCATGATAGTGCTGGAGGGGATGTTGTTTGGCATCACTCGACAGTGACCCATCAAGCACGTGTAAAACAAAAAGGTCAAACGCCAGTCGTCTTGTGGTTTACGGGCTTAAGTGGTTCTGGCAAATCAACTATTGCGAATGCGGTGGAAAGCCTTTTGATGGAACAAGGTAAGCACAGTTATCTTCTTGATGGTGATAATGTGCGCCATGGCTTGAACAAAGACTTGGGATTTAGCGATAGCGATCGTGTGGAAAATATCCGCCGTATTGGTGAAGTTGCTAAATTGTTTGTTGATTCTGGTTCTATTGTGCTAACGGCTTTTATCTCTCCATTTATTGCTGATCGTCAGCAAGTTCGTGATCTACTTGAACCTGGTCAGTTTCTTGAAGTGTTTATTGATACGCCTTTAGATGTGTGCGAAGCACGCGATCCAAAAGGGTTGTATAAAAAAGCCCGCGCTGGAGAAATTAAACATTTCACTGGGATTGATTCTGCATATGAAGCACCAATCCAACCTGAGATTCATGTAAAAACGGCTCAAGTTTCTATTGAACAATGTGCTGCACAGATTGTGGCGCAATTGGATGCGTTGGGTTATTTGCAAGGAGATAAATAACGATGCATTACGATGTATTTAATGGTGATGCCGACGGGATTATTGCTCTGTTACAGTTGCGCCTGCATGAGCCGAAAGAGAGTGTGTTAGTTACTGGGGTTAAACGCGATATTAAGTTACTTTCTCAAGTTGTGGCAGCGGATGATGTTACATCGGTGACGACGCTGGATATTTCTATGGAGAAAAATCAAACTGCGTTACACGCTTTACTTGAGAAGCAAGTGCCGGTGTTTTATTGCGATCACCACCGTACTGGGGATGTGCCTCAATCTGACCTGTTAGAAGTGTTAGTGAACTTGGACGCGGAAGTGTGTACCAGTTTACTGATTAACCAAAAGTTAAAAGGAAAATACAGCGATTGGGCTATTGCTGCTGCATTTGGCGATAATCTTAACCAACGCGCACAAGCGATGGGAGAGCAACAAGGATTAAACCAAGTTGATATCGACTTTTTGTGTGAATTAGGCACGCTGATTAACTACAACGGTTACGGCGCGACATTAGATGATTTGCATATTCCTCCTGCAACGCTATTTCAACAACTTCTCAACTATACGTCACCATTTGATCTTAGAGATGACCTATCTTCCCCTTACTACCTATTGAAGCAAGGGTATGAACAGGATTATGCGCACGTGGCTCAAATTAAGCCGCTGCACAGCGATACAGTGAGCCGCGTGTTTGAGTTGCCGTGTGAGTGCTGGGCACGCCGTATTAGTGGCGTGTATGGCAACGAGTTGGCGAATCAATCTCCCGCTCTGGCACATGCAGTGCTGACTCTGAACAATACGGGTGAAGATTATACGGTTAGCGTTCGAGCACCGCTAAATAATCGTGTTGGAGCGGATGATGTCTGCTCCCAGTTTGCTACAGGTGGCGGACGTAAAGCGGCCGCTGGCGTGAATGCTTTACCTCTTGCAGAAAAAGCGAAATTTATCCAAACACTAAATGATTATTACAGGGTTAATTGAGGCAATAGCTTCCCTAGGGCGTGGGACCGAGGCTCCCCCTAAGTATTTAACTCTTAACCCTGACAAGGAAATTGATTATGTCGCACTCATCTGATTTGATTGCAAAAGATATTGAAGCCTATTTGAAGGTGCATGAAAATAAAGACCTACTACGTTTTCTGACTTGCGGTAACGTGGATGATGGTAAATCAACGCTAATTGGACGTTTGCTTTATGATAGTAAGCTGATTTACGAAGATCAGATGGCCGCGATTGAGAAAGATTCGCAAAAATTTAATACCACAGATCAGGAATTTGATTTGGCGTTATTGGTTGATGGCCTTCAATCTGAACGTGAACAAGGTATTACTATTGATGTGGCTTACCGTTACTTCTCAACAGATAAGCGTAAGTTTATTATTGCTGATACTCCAGGGCATGAACAATACACTCGTAATATGGCGACAGGGGCATCTACCTGTGAGCTGGCGATTGTCATGGTCGATGCTCGTCATGGTATTCAAACGCAGACTCGTCGTCACAGCTATATTTGTAGTTTGCTTGGCATTAAACACGTGATTGTGGCCATTAATAAAATGGATTTAATGGATTTTAGCCAAGACGTGTATCAGAAGATTAAAGCGGACTATCGGGAGATGGCGGAGCACCTCAACATTGACGATATTCGCTTTGTGCCAATTTCGGCTCTACTGGGTGATAACGTGGTGACACCAAGTGAGAATATGGATTGGTATCCGGGTTCGACACTCATGAAGTTGTTGGAAACCGTGAAAGTGGGTAAAGACACACACTCACAACAAATGCGCTTCCCTGTGCAGTACGTGAATCGTCCAAACCTCAACTTCCGTGGCTTCTGCGGCACCCTTGCTTCTGGAATGATTCAAGTTGGTGATGAGGTGACCGCACTGCCATCAGGTAAAACATCCCGTGTGAAATCCATCTACACATTCGATGGCGATCTTGAACTTGCACAGGCAGGGCAAGCCATCACTCTTACCCTAGAAGATGAAATCGATGTTTCACGTGGGGATATGCTGGTTCATACTGGACACGAGCCACAAACGAGTCGCAAGTTTGATGCTCATGTTGTTTGGATGAGTGAGGCGCCTCTGCGTACACATAAAGAATACCTGTTTAAGTTTGCTACTAAGTCTTGCACTGGTCGTGTGAGTGCCATTCCACATAAAGTGGATGTGAATACGTTAGAACAGCATGCTGAAAACAGTGAGTCTTTGGAATTGAATGAAATTGGTTTAACCAGTGTTTCACTCACCGATGAAGTGGCGATTGATGCGTATCAGGAACTACCAAAAACCGGGGCATTTATTATTATCGATCGTCATACTAATGTGACAGTAGGTGCTGGAATGGTAGATAGAATTGCAGACGCAAATTCTATTGATGTTCGTGAATATTCTGCTGCAGAAAAAGATCTTAATGCTTATATCCGGAAACATTACCCTGAATGGGGTTGTGCTGAAATCTAACGTTTAAGAGCATTCTAAGGCTTTATGTTAGGGGGGGAAGACGTTTCATGGTCTTCCCCTTATTTCGTAAAACTGGATTTCTTCCCAGATCATAATATGGATGTTATACCCAATTAGCCTCTCTTTTTGCTCGTTGATGAATCTCTGAATCCTGCATTTTGAGGTCATTTGGGTATATATTGCTCAGTTTAATTTTAGTGACATGATTTTATTTATCTGATAAAAATTCATAGATATTTCTCTTATTATTTTTGCCTTATATAAGGAAATAGAAATCTAATTTATTCGGATAGATTAAATAATCGCCATTTTTTGATTCTTTCAATATAAAACTGCATTCATTAGAGAATTAATAAAATATTTATCTTGTAATTATGCTTTATTGATTAAACTGTAAATTATTCTTTTGGTTAGTTTTATTATTACATAATTTATTGTTTTAAAAGTTAAAGTGGTAATGTTTTTTGTTTACAGCAAGGTGACTATTTTTCTAGAATCGTAGGGAAAGTTTAATAGACTTTCACATCGATGTTTAATATTAAACTTAGTATATTAATTAAGGGTTAAATTATGAAAAAAATCGCGTTAGCTCTAATCTTTGCATTAGGCGCGGTTGCTCCTTCTTATGCAGCTGTTGGAGTAACTGGTAGCGCTAGTGGTTCTGGCGGTTCTGGTGCAAGCGCCGGTGCGGGTGCAGGCACTGGCACTGGCACTGGCACTGGCACTGGTGTTGGCACTGGCACTGGTGTTGGTGCTGGTGGTGCTGCTGGTGCAGCAGGCGCTGCGGCAGCGGTTGGTAGTGTTTCTGTTGTTTCACTTAGTGTTGCTGGTGTTGTTGCTGCAGGCGCTATTGTTGCTGCTAGCGATAATAACGATGACAACAACAATGATGGTGCAGCTACATCAACGTCAACATCAACGTCTGTTACTGCTTTATAATCGACAAAAAGTAATCACAAGCAACCACGAAAGTGGTTGCTTTTTTATACCTATTATTATTCAAAGTTAATATTTATGCTGAAGACAGCTATTACAGTAAGCTCACTTGCATCGCTTCTTTTTCTTTCTGGATGTTCAGAAAACACACAAGGTCTTAATAAGACTCTTTATTCAGCGATTATTGGCCCGGAAGAAACAAATATTACGCAAGAAATGGTCGATAATATTCCCTATGCGAGTATGTATACCCGGTTAGGTGATAATCCTCAGGCGTTGTTGGTGCTGGGATGGGTTGAAAACAATACTTATCCAGCGAGGTTAAAATGGATTGCTGCTAGCAAAGAAATGATAGTGACTGAGGCGGGAAGAATAGTTAAAACGGTCAATTTATCAAACGGCGGTAATCTTCTCTCTCTTCAATCGACTCAACGCGATCCTTTAACGCTTGGTATATTGCACAGTTCGACTCCGAAGCATTGGCAATTTACGTTGAGCTGGATGCCTGGGTATCATATGAACTATCAAGCGCACTCCACATTTATTGTAGGTAACCTTGAACGCGTGTCGTTGCCGAATCGTACTGAAAATCTTATTCATGTTACTGAAACAGTGGCTATTGATAAGCTCTCAGTGACATACACCAATAATTATTGGGTGAGTCCAACATCAGGGCAAGTGGTTACCTCTCAACAGTATTTATATCCTGGTTCATACCAAATCGGACTTTCCATTGGTAAAGCATTCCATGGAGAGAAAAAGCAATGAGAAGATTCTTTAAATTCATTCAATCTTCCCTTTTGATAATGTCGATGACTACGAGTGCGGTTATATTTGCAGCGCCTACTGAGTTTATTGTTAATTATCATCAACAAAACAGTTATGTGAACTTTTCCGCGGTACCTAGGCTAAATCAAGCCGTTTTGAGTATTTTGCACAAGGAAAAGATCGATTCTAAAAAGGTTAACTGGTTATCATCAAGTTTGTTCGATTTATCTGCACCTTATGCATTTCGTCATCGTGTTCTCAGTATGGTAACGGATCAGGCTAATATCGCAGATAATCATGATGACCGAACATATTGGAATCATTTATTAACTCAGTTAGAGCATTGGCAATACTCTAAACGGATTTTTTTACCTGTTGATCCTGATATGACGGGGTTAAATAAAGATGATAACCCTACGTTAGCGGGTAAGTGGTTCCTCCGCTTAAATGAGAATCCAAATACTGTTTGGGTGTTAGGTCAAGTTGATCGGCCGGGCAAATATGAATGGCGCAATAGAACCAGTGCTAGACAATATATAAAGAGCGCTCATTGGGAGAGCTATACAGAGTTTGTCTATGTTATTCAGCCAGATGGTCGAGTTGAAAAACAATCTGTCGCGTATTGGAAAGATAACTTTTTAGAAGTCGCTCCTGGGGCCATTATTTTTGTGCCAATGCCTTTTATTCAATCATCGCTACATCCTGAATACACCATTAATAATCCGAACGATATGATCGTTGAATTATTGAGAAATCGCATTCAATGAAGAAATTATTTTTTAATGCTACAAAGCCATTGAGCTTATGTACAGCAGCCGTACTGTCCGTTTTTTCTCCACAGAGTCTGTCAGATGAATTCAGTGGCCCAGTATTACAACACTCTCAATCAGATTTTGGTGGTGTAGGGTTAATGCAGATGCCATCGGCACGGATGATGGATGATGGCGAGCTAAGTTTAAATATCACTCGCAATGATGAATACATTAATTATGCAATTTCATTGCAGCTTTTTCCGTGGTTAGAGTCAACCATACGTTATACCCAAGTGTATGATTTACTTTATAGCGATGATGAGTCTTTTAGTGGTTCAACAAAATATACAGACAAATCTATTGATTTGAAGTTAAACCTTATCAAAGAAGGCTACCTGTTACCTGATGTGTCAATTGGTTTACGAGATATCGGTGGTACAGGGCTGTTTGATGGGGAGTATGTTGCGGCCAGTAAACAGTTTGGTCCTTTTGATATTACTCTTGGGTTGGGGTGGGGCTATATTGGTAACCGTGGCAATCTAAGTAATAAAACAGCCGATACTACCGATTGTGGTCGCGATTCTGCTTTTACCTCTACTGGGGGAAGTCTTGAGGCCGGTCGTATGTTTACCGGCTGTAAAGCATTGTTTGGCGGTATTGAATATCAAACGCCTTTTGAGCCACTTGTGCTTAAACTCGAATATGATGGTAATGACTATCAAAGCGATTTCCCTGTCACTAGGGGAAGTATTTCAATGCCAGATGATACTCCGTGGAACGTTGGCCTTGTGTACTCTTTAGCAGACTGGGCGAAACTTCGCCTTAGTTATGAACGAGGGAATACTCTTTCGGCAGGCATTTCTGTAGCAACCAATCTTGCAAACTTACGTCCTACCTGGCTAGAAGATAATAAGAAACCTAGTTATGCACCGAAACCAACGACATCGGATCTGACGCCAAAACAATGGAAAAAGCTGACTGAGGATTTGGGTAATATAGCCGGTTATCGTGAAGCATCGGTCTATCAAAGTCGTCATACCATTACTGTTGAAGGTGAACAGAAAAAGTATCGAGATCGGAAAATTGCTGAAGAAAGAGCTGCTCTTCTTATTGCGAATACGGGGATTAATGCCAAATCGTATCGCATTATTGAAACGAAGCAGCATTTACCGGTAACCCAGACTGAAATTAACGCCTATTCGTTCAAACGAGTCGCAGATAATGATTATCCAGAGGCAAAGTTTGACGATGCAAGACAATCTCAAGAAACTACGCCTGTAGAGGGGCAGCTCAAAGCGAATTCTGTTAATGATTTGTCGTATGGTTTATCTCCGTCACTGAAACAGTCGTTTGGCGCCTCTGAAGGTTTTTATCTGTATGCCTTGGGTGTTAATGCGGGGATAACATACAATGCGGGCCGGCATTTTGTTTTTTCTGGCGGGTTATACGGAGATATCAATAACAACTACGATAAGTTTAAATATACAGTGCCACCAGATGGAACCAGCTTGAAACGGGTTAGAACTCTGGCAAGACAATATTTAGATCAGCGTGTTTTGGTGAGTAATCTGCAATTAACCTATTTTGATCGCTGGTCTGATAATTTGTATGCACAAGCTTATGCAGGCTATCTCGAGACCATGTTTGCTGGTTATGGTTCAGAGCTTTTGTATCGTCCGAGAGATACTAATTGGGCGATTGGTATTAATGGTAACTATGTTATCCAGCGTGATCCCAATAGTCTATTCGGTCTCTTTAAGCAGGAAAGACATTACGATACGCAAACTAATCGTTATTACTATGTGCAAACTGGCGGTTACACGGGCCATGCCACATTATATTGGGAACCTCAGTTTACTTCTCTCTTAGACAATACTCGTCTTAAAGTGAGTGTCGGACAATATCTTACTGGGGATAAAGGCGTAACGGTCGATTATTCTAAACAGTTTGATAGTGGTGTGATTGCTGGTGTGTTTGCCACCAAAACTAACCTATCTGCCGCAGAATATGGTGAAGGTAGCTTTACCAAGGGCTTTTATATTTCGATTCCATTCGATGTCATGACGGTGAAACCAAGCGTTAATAGAGCTAACTTGTCTTGGCAGCCTCTGACCCGTGATGGAGGGCAGATGTTGGGTCGGAAATACGGTTTATACGATTTAACTGATGCTCGTTCTCCTTGGTTTACGCGAGCAATCGCAGAATAATGTAGAAAACACATCTTACATATGTACATCCGTATGCTTCATAGTGTACGGATGTAATCAATATAGTTTTTAAACGTCAATTGTTGAATGTAACTGGTTGTTTATAATGTGAAAATTTTAATCACGGGCGGGGCTGGTTTTATCGGTTATGCTGTTGTTCGCCAGATCATCAATCACACACAAGATTCAGTGATTAATGTGGATAAACTTACCTAGGCAGGTAACTTAGAATCTCTTTACTCTGTCGATAAGAGTGAGCGCTATGCATTTGAACATGCTTATATTTGCGACCGAGCTGCTATGGATCGCATTTTTGCTCAACATCAGCAAGATGCCGTGATGCATTTAGCTGTGGAATCTCATGTCGACCGTTCGATTGATATGCGCAAAGATTCGGCAACATTTGGTCAATGGGTTGGTGTTTATTTATCCGCTGAGAATAAACGTTAGTTCTGGATCCCTGCTGGTTTTGCGCACGGTTTTTATGTGACGAGTGACGAAGCTGAGTTTGTTTACAAGTGTACTGATTATTACAATCCAAAATCTGAAGTGAGTTTACTTTGGAACGATAAAACGGTTGCTGTGGAATGGCCATTAGATGGTGAACCTTTACTCTCTGCGAAAGATGTTGAAGGACTGGAATTTAGCCAAGCACCACGACTGTAGTTTTCTTCTCAAGAACCTTGTTATACATGCGAAAGCCACCTACTTAGTTAGGTGGCTTTTTTACATCTAACATCGGTGAAACCAAGTTAGCGTTATGGTTGCTAGCTTATAATTACCCTGTAAACACCATTCGAATGTTTTTTTTCATATCATTTGGCAGTGACTCTTTATTGATGATCAGGCTGACTATGCGGGTTTGGAGATACGTAATTATTCCTGCGGAAATATACGTGAGTAAGTATTTTTCAAGATAATGATTATCAGGCAATAGCGTAATGAAGAGAATGTGCCATAGGTAAACCCAGATAGAGTTTTGTGCCACAAAAAATACTACCCCCGATAGTTTTATTGATTCTACAAACGAAACGATTTTGTCGCTGATAGACCATAATATGGCAAAGACAAAAATAGAGTAAGAAAAATAATAAAACGAAGGGGGGTACTTGTAGTCTTGTGTTGAGATTGAGCTGTCCGTATAGCTACCTAGATACCAACGTGTGATAACAAAGGTCGCGATTGCCACAAGAAACGTTGCGATAAGTTCTGGTTTTTTGAACTGATAAATGCGCAGACCAAGCGCAAAGATCAATGAGTAAGCAAGCACGTAGTGACTAACTAAAGAGATTAAACGCAGTTTACCGCCGTGAATGTAGGGCAATGAATAATAACGGAATACCTCATAAGCAATAGCGAGGATTGCTAATGTTAGCAGATAACGAGTGTTGCTCTTCTCTTTTTGATTCCAGTGGTAAAGAAGCGGTGATACTAACGCGACGAGTAGGAATACTCGAATAATCCACACATAACCAATGCCATCGGTAAGAAAATACGATTTGGCCATTATTTTGAGATTAAGGTCAATGGTATGAGGGAATACGTGCGTCATCAGCAAGAAGAATATCGATAAAAATGCCCATACAGGAAGTACCAAACGTTTAAATCTTTTCCATACGTAAAGCGAAAATGTTTCTTTATTTTTGAAGCTAATGGAAAAGGAAATACCAGAGATGATGACCATGATAGGAACATCGAAGTTACGAATTTGCATGATGAGATCTGGTGGTTCGACGTGGGCGAGTATAATCATGGATAGGCCGATGAACCTTAAAAGATCGATTCTTTTGTCTCTCATTTTTCTAACCTTATAAGTGTTAATAATCGATTTAAGGCTATCATTCGAAATTAAGAGGCTATCGAGCTTAAGTGAGGTTTTTGTTAATAATTTTAGTCTGGAAATGGGATCGCAAAAGAGTGTTGTGATTGCATATTTTTTACAACGATTTGGTACGGGTATGTTTCGTCGGTGGTGCTTATTTTTGAGTATTGAGTGATTTCTCGAGTCATACCGAATTTTTTATTCGCTAACTTAAAGAGATGCGCAGAGATTTTTCCTATGGTTATACAGGAATGAATGATCTAGGGGGGAAGTATGTTGCAGCATACTGTTGTGCATCATGGTGGTCATCATACGGTCACTGGTTCATGTCATGAGCTGAAATGGGGATCAAGCAGTCTACTTATTGATTGCGGATTATTTCAAGGAAATGAACGAGCAGAGCAAAATTTAGAGATTGATTTCTCACTTGATTCAGTTTGTGGGTTAGTGCTTACTCACTCCCATATAGACCATGTGGGCAGACTTCCTTGGCTGATTGCTGCTGGGTTTCGTCAACCGATTTACTGTACACCAGCGACGGCTGAATTGGTCCCTTTAATGCTTGAAGATAGCCTCAAACTGCAAACCTCTTTGACAGCTAAACAGAGCAGTAAAGTTATCGATGTGATTAAGCAATTGATGGTTCCAATGGAATATGGTCATTGGTATTCCATTGACTGGTTTAATCATAACTCTGCTGATATCGCCTATTTTAACGAGTGGTCGGTCGATCTTCGTTTTAATCCTGCAGGCCATATTCTTGGTTCTGCGTTTATTGAATGTCGGTTGCCAAACCAAGACATCGTGGTTTTCTCTGGCGACTTAGGCCCAACACATACGCCTTTACTCCCTGACCCGATTTCTCCACCTCATGCTGATTATCTCTATATCGAAACAACTTATGGAAATAAATGCCACGAAAGTGTTGAGCAGCGCAGTATGCGCTTGGCAACGATTATTGATCGATCATTAGCTGATGGTGGGGTGATATTAATACCTGCTTTTAGTGTTGGGCGCACTCAGGAGTTGTTATTTGATATTGAACGATTGATACATGAACATGATTTACAACCGGATATCCCCATTATTTTGGATTCTCCAATGGCAAGTAAAGTCACTGAGTCTTATCGTCACTTTAAGATGTTGTGGGGCAAAGAAGCTAAAAAACGTCTTTCTCAGCATCGTCATCCTCTAGCATTCGAGCAATGTATTACGATTCCGGATTATGCCTCCCACTTGAAGTTGGTGAATCGCTTGGCGTCAACGGGAGAGCCTGCGATTGTTGTTGCTGCATCCGGTATGTGCGAAGGGGGAAGAATTATTGACTATCTGAAAGCTTTATTACCTGATTCACGTACTGATGTTATTTTCGCTGGCTATCAAGCAGTTGGAACCTTGGGCCATGAGCTGCAAAGTGGTCAAGGCCACGTTGATATTGATGGGGTGCAAGTTGAAGTGAACGCTCACATTCACTCTATGTCCGGTTACTCTGCTCATGCTGACAAAGAGGATCTATTACGCTTTATTCAAGGTATTAAAGAGAAACCGAAATCCATCCGCCTGATTCATGGGGTTAAGACTGTCCAAGAAGATTTCGCCCAAGAGTTAAAGATGCTTGGATATGACGTGGAATCCTGATGGGAAGAAAAGGTCGCTTTGATTGTTCTCAAGCTCGATCACTGCGAGTCCGTGGGTGAGGAAGACGAGTATCTCGCTACGAAAGGGTTTTTAATTACTGATTAAAATCACGCCTGTGTCAGAGTTATTTAAGATATTATTTCCTATTAAGAAATAGTCTGCATCCGAATAATTTATTGAACTACATCACATTTAAGGATAAAAATAGGGGTGTGATTAATAGAGATGACGATGACCTAAAGACAGACATTACTAACCATTCGGTGTTCTATCACTGCCTGTGTGTCTAAGTTATCGAGCAGTATTCTCTATCCTGTCTTATACTCCTTGGGATTAGTGGTTTATTAACAAATGCCACAGTAACCGTAAGATTCGAAGGATAATTCCTCAGGCAGCAACCAAACGAACTAATGATCTTATCATGCAACCACTGCTTCAGGCTGAGGTTAGGCGTGACGTTTATTATGGCTTGAAGCCAATGCTGGGGGTTTTGATCATGGTTTCCTCTCAATGCGTGTTCATTGAGAAGGGTTGGATTATCATATTTTATTCATACATTGTTGGGGATGGCATGTATACGCTTAATAAAGTACTGATGAGGGATATGTTCCGATATGTTTGAAGAATTAGCGCTGGGCGGGCTGTTATTTAGCCCCTTGGTCTTATTTGCGCCATTGGCATTTATCCTATCTTGGATTACGCGGGTGATTCTTTATAAGACTGGTGTATATGCCAAAATTTGGAGAGCGGCTTGGTTTGAAGTCGGTCTTTACGTCTGTTATCTCGCATTAGTCGTATATTTACTTGGGAGCTAATAAAAAATTATGTCAAAAACAGTACGTATCTCACTGACTCTAGCCGTCGTGGTGATTGCATTATTAGCAGGCCAATGGATTTGGTCTCACTATATGTATTCACCTTGGACTCGTGATGGCCGAGTTCGCGCTGATGTGATTACTATCGCTCCTGATGTTTCTGGCTGGGTAACCGAGTTGGATGTTAAAGATAACCAACACGTCAACAAAGGCGACGTTATCTTTACGGTCGATTCAACGCGTTATAAAGCGACCATTGCACAACTTGAAGCTCAGGTGGAAAGTGATCGTTACTCATTAGAATTAGCCAAGCATCAATACGAACGTCGTAAGAAGTTGAGTACTAACGGCAAATTAGTGAGTGATGAAACGGCAGAAAGTGCCCGTATCAAAACAAAGTTAGCAGAAGCTGCCTTAAAGCTGAGCGAAGCAAAACTTCAAGCTGCACAAATTGATTTGGAGCGTTCGGTTATTCGAGCGCCTGCTGACGGGACCATTATTAACCTGACATTGCGCCAAGGTAACTATGTCAGCAAAGGTAAGTCGGTATTGTCGTTGGTGAAAGATGGATCGCTTTACGTGACTGGGTATTTCGAAGAAACAAAAGTCCCTATGATTCATGTCGGTCAGACTGCAACGATTACTTTGATGAGTGGCGGTAAGCCATTGACTGGCAAGGTAACGAGTATTGGTAAAGCGATAGCAGACACTAACACCAACGGGAACTCTCAATTATTACCTCAAGTTCAACAAACCTTTAACTGGGTGCGCTTAGCGCAACGTATTCCGGTTGATATTCAGTTGGATTCCGTGGATAAAAATGTGAATTTAAGTGCGGGGATGACCGTTTCCATTCATATGAACCAAGAGCAAGAACAGTAATATGCGGATACTGTTTAATGCCATTTTCTTTCCCGATATCAAAGCGGTTAAGTTTGCGATAAAAGGGGTGATAGCCATGGCGCTGTCACTCTATATCGCGATGTTTTTTAACTTGGATCGTCCTTATTGGGCAATGATCGGGGCGATCTTCCTACAGATTCGTCCTGAAAGTGGCCTTGTGATCGAAAAAGGCTTGTGTCAGATCGTTGGCACACTGGTCGGGGGCATCTTCGCTATCTTTGTGTTGCAGTTATTCTCTGCTTATCCAGAGCTAGCGATTGGTTCGCTAGCTCTATGGTTGGGAATTAACTCGGCACTATCGGCATTAGTTCGTCGGCAAAACCTGGTGTATGCCTTCGCTATGGCTGGTATGACAGCCTGCTTGGTTGTTTTGCTCGTTATGATTCAGCCGTCTAAAACAAACAGCGCCTATATTTTTGCAATCGCTCAAGCTCGTATGAGTGAAATCATCATTGGGGTTATTTGTGCCGCCTTAGTCAGTACGATGATTTGGCCAGTTCGAGTCCGTGATGCGTTGCAGGTTCATGCTCGCAGTGTCATTAACCAAACTCTGCAGTACTTTACGCTAGAGTTAGATCCGGCCGGTTCTCACGATGATCGTCACCAATCCATTGATGGTATTTTGGAATCACTGACAGCGTTAAATGATGATTCTAGTGCGGTGGCATATGAAGGCCCTGATGGCCCCGGGCAAAGTAGAGCTGCGACGTTATTGTCGAATAAAACCTTATCCTTATTGGCATTGATTCAGATATTCGGTCGTCTGCAACGTAAGCACGATGAATTGGTTTCAGATAACTTGAAAAACCTTTTGGATGAAATGCGTGAGACCTTCAACGCCATGGAGAAATCTCAGGATTACCATGAGTGTTATGAGATGGCGCAAAAGTTGCGGCGTCGACAAATTTATTATGCCAACAATTCAGTCGCGAAAACCGCTTTTGAAGCGCGTATTCATAAAATAGCGCTGGAGTTGAGTGCTGAGTTAATCATGGTTTTGAAGGGATATAACTCCATTACTACTTCCAAACCCATTTTGCTTAACGCGATTCGTATTATGTCGCACCGCGATCCGCTGGTGGGCTTAACGACCGGAGTTCGCAGTGCCATTATGTTTTTGGTTGGTGCTGGGCTTTGGATTGGTACCGGCGCAACGGCGGTGCTTATGATCATGATATTGCCAGTGGTGTTTTCGGTCATGATGGCGCGGTTACCTATGATGATCTTAACCATTGTGATGAAACGTATTTTGGTTGGGATATTAATTGCGTTACCCATGGCCTTGTTCTTCGCTTTGCCACTGTTGGCCGAAAGCTCTGGTGATTTTGAGATTCTGATTTTGGTACTCGCTGGCCCTTATTTTATTAGCCTATTACCTCTGGCAAATCGTCCAACTTTACCTTACGCATTGGGGATGAGTATTCCATTTACTATTTTTGTTATGCCAAGTACGAATATGACTCGCTCTTTTTCCATTGATTATACAGTGAGTTATGCGATGGCCATATTTGTTGGGGTAACGATATTGCTGTGGCTTTTCAAGTTAATCACAGGGCCAAGCTTGAATTTGATGATGAATCGGTTAATGCGAGATACTTATAACGATTTGGTTCAGGTTCCACACCATAAGCTAGGCGAAACTTGGTTTAATGCGCGAATGGGTGATCGCTTATTACGTATTTCTACCTATGAAAAAGGAATGAGTAAAAATCGTGATATGACTGACCTAGGTTTAACCGCGTTAAACTTGGGCCATGTGTCTTTGCGTTTGCGTCAAGTTATTAAAAGCAGTTGTGATAGTCGAATGGATGGGGAATTAGAGCATTGGCAACAGGCTTTAGCCGATGCCTTTATGAGTTGTTATCGCGGTCAAGGTACGTCGTCGTTTAGTGATGCGTGCCACCGAATACTCGAACGGCTCTCAAAGGAAAACCTTCCTCACGATAAATATGATTTGATTCGCGGTAGTTTTGAGCGAATGTCGCTCACCTTTGAACGGACCTCTGCAACCATTGCTGAGAACCGGGCACTTGCGGTAGAACAATCTGTTTAGTGATACAAAAGAAGCCTTCCATTGGAAGGTTTCTTGCATTTTATTGAGCGATTAAAGCGCTGTCTCTTCCATCTGAGTCAGGTTCGTATAGCTTTCGAACATACACTCGGGCGCTAAGTTATTGGTACAAATATCGTAGATTGGTGCCGCCATATCTCCACGCTGTATATGCTGTGCGAGCTCTTTTTTCACGGTGACCCAAGCATAGTTAGGCTGGATGGCATCTGGATTATTAATGATATAGCCCACACCTAATTTATAAGCTTTGCCTTGCTTTAGCCGTGAAAACTCGATTTCCATTTTCGCCTTTACATTGTTACTGGTTCCTAAGGCTATTTTTACGAGATAAGAGTCACCATTGTCCGTTTTTCTGAGCTGTAGCACTGGGCCAACGGGTTTGATGTAGTTAGCCACATCATTTTTATGATAAAGCACGGCTTTACGCGCGGCATTCACGATCATTGCTTGTTGGTGGGCTTGGCTCATAGGACATCGGTGTGTCGGCACTTTTGGGGTGATGGTCGCAGTTTGCTTACCGATCATATCAACCGCTGCTATTTCTTTGTCTGCCTTCACATCGTAGATATGGGCGGTAACTTTGACGGTTTGAGCATAAAAGCATGTAGTAGGAACCGACTGAAGTTCACCTTTTCGGCCCTTATATTGATATCCCTGTTCGAACCGACTGGTTAACGGCTCAACGTTAATACGAGGGTAAATCATGTAATCCGACGAAGGGATAAGAGCGGTAAGATTCGGTGATACCTGTAATATTTCGCTTCTTATCATTTGGTCGGTTTGTGCTATGCCTGTTCTATCCGTTAGTTGATTGCCTGTTTCTAATACTAATGATTCGATTTGTTGTTGAATTGTTTGGACAAGAGGGGCCTTAGGCACTCGGAGCTTAATTTGTTCAAAGTCTGGCGAGGTAATCGGAATAGCCTCGGGTAAGACAAAAATCTGTTTGCTCTGCGACTTTTTTATCGGCTCTGCTGCATTGGTAATATAGACAGGAGAACTACTGAGCTCGGGAAAAACACAGCCAGAGAGTTGACTCGTTAAAATGAGAAATAAACATCCTTTTTTTATCATAATCCACTCTTTGGCCGCTTCTGTTAATGGGTGATCAGTCGATATTCAGATTTGGTTAGAATCGTATTTAATGTGCTTTACCTTAAATACTTTAGGTGTATAGAGCTTAGTATTAAAGGTTGTGAGCCATTAAGAAAGCTCTTTATGTTGAATGATAATAGACAATAGATTGTATCTATTCGTTATTGATTTCATCTAATGTATTTTTCATTGTCTCTTTACCATGTTCAATTGTATCGTTTACATGCTCTTGAATGGATTCGACTCGATCTTGTCCCACTTTTCCAGTGATATCATCTTTATACGTCACTCCAAGATATATACCGATTACAACAAGAATGATTACAATATATTTCAGCATAATAAACGTTCCTTTCGGTTTTATGTCTTATCTCGCGACAACCTTTTAATCAGTTTATAGTACATATGTTGCAAAGCATACTAGTAATAATTATTACTATGTATTTTAAGTTCATAGGGTGATCTGGATTAAATCTGGAATTTTTCATTTTTATGGATATACCTAAATCACATTAAAATACTGTTGCAGCGAAACCCCATTTTCTCTTAGTCAAGACACTGATTTTAAAGTATAAGAATTCTATGATTGGAAATCAGGATACAATATTTTTTAAATAAGGAAGGAGTTCCTTATCAAACCATGAATTGCGTCTAAGCCAAATATTATTTCTTGGAGATGGGTGAGGGAGTGGGATTTTTTCTGGAGCCCAGTGTTGCCAGTTTTTTACTGTTTCAGTCAATGTTTTGGGTTTGTCTTGCAGGTAATAGTTTTGTGCGTACTGACCAATTAATAATGTGGTTTTGATGTTAGGTAATAAGGTTAATAGCTTTTCATGCCATAGGGGGGCGCACTCTTTACGTGGTGGTAAATCGCCGCTATTGCCTTTGCCCGGATAGCAAAACCCCATAGGAATGATGGCGACTTTGGTTGGATCGTAAAACGTTTCTTTGTCGAGGTTTAACCATTGGCGTAAGCGATCGCCGCTGGGATCATTCCATGGAATGGAGGTCGCGTGCACTTTCGTACCAGGAGCCTGACCGATGATCAGCAATTGTGCATTATGATGAGCTTGGATGACTGGATTGGCTCCTAGCGGTAAATGAGGCTCACAGGTGCGGCATTGGCGCACCTGCTGCATTAAAATGGTCAGGTCATCACTTGACCTGAGTTGCTTAGTAACCTTTGTCAAAGCTTACCTCGTTATCTAAGCGGAACCCTGTACACCACAAATCGTAGTTATGAATGAATTGTTCGAGTACTTGGCTTGGAAAACTTAATGCCGCAATGTGCGGAGTAACAGTAATTGCGTGATTTTTCCAATATGGATGCTGCTCAGGGAGCGGCTCTTGCTCAAATACGTCAAGGAAAGCGTGTTCCACATAGCCCTTATCGATGGCGTTAAGTAAGTCTGACTCAACCACGGTTTTCCCTCGTCCGACATTAAAGACTAATGTGCGAAAACAATGGGAGAGAACCTCCTCATTGATGAGGCCTCGGGTTTGTTCCGTATCGGGTAAGGTATTTACGATAATATTGGCTTGTGAAAGCGCCGCACTGAGTTCATTAGCATGATAGGTGCGACTAAATTTCCCTGCTTTAGGGGGGATACCACTGCTGTTTATCCCAATAACATCAATGCCTAATCCTGATGCGGCATGACTGAGATGAGAGCCAATCGAGCCGGTGCCGAGTATCGCCATCACCTTGCCCGAGAGCGATTCATAGAGATGCGGAGTCCATTGCTCTGCGCTTTGCTGTTGACGATATAAAGGAAAGTGGCGGTAATGACTAATGATATAGCCGATTACGTATTCAGAAATAAGCTGGCCAAAAATACCTTTAATATTGGTCAGTAGGTAATCGGTGCGTTTTGGGTGGAGTGTTAGGGCATCGACACCAGCATATACTGACTGGACCCATTCTACGTTAGGAAAATCGTTGATACACGATGCGGCCATTGGTGGTGCGGCTAACAAGATAGTCGCTTCTGCACGGTTATCTGTGATTGTTAGGCCATCAAGGTGAGTGTTTTCTATCGCTTGGCGGTAAATATCGTCGTGTTCAGTTAAAATATACAAGTGATGGTTAAAATTGTTCATATTGGTGGCTTTTTTCCCTGCTGGTTATCCAGTACACTGCCGCTGTCTTTTTCTGCAACGATTGAGTGATTATGCTACAGAATCCTTTACAGCTTCGACTCGAAAAGTTTGAGCCTTGGCAACAGATTACCTTTATGGTCAGTCTATGTGAACGTATGTATCCAAACTATGCGGTTTTTTGTGAACATACTGAATTTGCTCCAGCACGTGTTTACCGAGAAATTCTAGATAGCGTGTGGGAAATTCTTACGGTAAAAAATGCCAAAGTGAATTTTGAGCGCCAGCTAGAGAAATTGGAAGAACTGATTCCAACTTCACAAGATTATGATTTTTACGCAGTTTACCCTGCAATTGATGCTTGTGAGGCACTGGCTACATTGCTGCATGGCTTGCTTGATCGTGATAATTTATTGGAATTTGTTTTAGATGTTAGCCAAGTATCGGTGCGTACGGTTGCTCAATTAGAAGAAGCACAAGGTAGTGAAGAAATCACTAACGAAAACCAAAAGAGTAATGAAGCGGTATGCGCAGAATGGGATGTGCAGTGGGCAATTTTCCGACCTTTGAAAGAAGCACAAGAGCGTGACATTCAATTAATAAAAGACTTACGTTTAGAGCTGCGCGAAGAAAACATCAGTAATATTGGTATGAGTGTGTAAGCTAACGCTTATCAATGCCGATATACAAAAAGAAGCCACTCATTTGAGTGGCTTCTTGCTTTGGGGTCATTACACCAAAGATAAGATAGGTGAACGAGCGTCTATATGCGGTTGGTTGGAGGAAGGTAAAACGTCGAGATACTCTTCGGTGTTTGTGATGATGACTGGTGTTGTCACGTCATAACCCTTCGCACGAATAGCTTCTATATCAAATTTCAGCAGTACGTCACCTTGGCTAACCCGTTGACCCTCTTTGACTTGAGGCGTGAAAAATTCACCATTGAGTTGAACGGTATCAAGGCCTACGTGAATTAATACTTCAGCGCCGTGATCGCTTTTTAAGCCAAAGGCATGATTGGTTTTGAAGATGGATTCGACGATGCCATCAACGGGTGAATATAGGGTGCCGTCATCGGGAATAATCGCGATGCCTTTGCCCATGAGTTCACTGGCGAACGTTTCATCCTCTACACCTTTTAAATCAATTACTTCACCAAAAAATGGGCTGCTTAATGTTTCTTTTTCAGGTTTCGATAGTGTATGAGCTTGTGCGGCTGGTGGTGTTTGTGGCACTGGTTCTTCATTCGTTTCTTCATGGTAGAAGGTCACCACTAAAACAGCAGGTACAATAATGCCAACGATAGCGGCAATAATGGCACCGTAAACACTCATATCAATCCCGGTATCTGGGATATATTGTGCGATACTGAAGATGGCTGGAATCCCCATCGAAAAGACTTTAGTACCAAAGAAACCAATGATACCGCCCCCGATAGCGCCACCAATACAACCAAATATAAACGGTTGTTTACGGGGTAGGTTCAAACCGTAGACTGCGGGTTCAGTGATACCGAAGAATCCACTTATACCGACTGAGCCTGCTAAAGCGCGTGTTTGTTTGTTCTTAGCAATAATAAAGATACCTAATGCCGCCCCCACTTGACCGAATACGGCTGGGAGAGTCATTGGACCAAATACATCGAAGCCATTGACAGTTAAGTTATTGATAAACACGGGCGCTAAGCCCCAATGTAAGCCAAAAATTACCAAAACTTGCCATAGAGCGCCCATGATCATACCGGCGATGACCGGGCTGGCTGAGTATACAAACATAAATGCAGCTGATAGACCTTCACCAATCATGGTGGCAATAGGGCCGATCACTAAGAAGGTGAGAGGTACAGTAATTAGCAAACATAAGAAAGGCGTGAACAAGTTTTTAATTGAATCAGGCAACCATTGATTAAAGCGTTTCTCGAGTATGACGTTAAACCAACAAGCAAGAATAATAGGGATAACAGAGGAGGCATAGTTCATGTAGCTGATTGGGATACCGAGGAAATATTCACTTGGAATCGTCTTTCCTGATAATTCTGCAGCAAAGATAGCATTAAAGTGTCCCATTACATCTGGGTGAACCAGAGCAGCACCTATTGCCATTCCAATAAACGGCTTACCACCAAATTTTTTCGCTGCGGTATAACCAAGGAAAATAGGCAGGAAGTAGAACATACCATCCGCGGCCGCGTTCATGACGCGGTGAGTTCCTCCGGATGCATCCATCCAGCTCATTGCGACACAGAGTGCAATTAAGCCTTTTAAAATACCGGCTCCTGCCATAATGCCAAGAATAGGGGCAAAGATGCTGGAGATAATATCAATAACGCGATTAAGGATCGTTTGATCAGAGGCGGCTGAGTCCGCATCTTCAGAAGGAGCACCGATATAGGGTTGAATGGCGTCGAAAACACTGGATACATGATTACCAATCACAACTTGAAATTGGCCACCGCTTTTTACCACGGTAATAACACCTGGGTTTTGTTTGAGTGCTTCTGCTTGACCCAGAGAGATATCTTTCAGTTGAAAACGTAGCCGAGTGGCGCAGTGAATCAAGCTGGCAACATTGTCTGCACCACCCACTTTTTCCACAATCTCTTGGGCTAATTCATCGTATTTGTTACTCATTTATATTGTCCTCTATCACTGCGCAAACAGGTGAACATTCTTTTAGAGGACATTTCGTTATGTATGGCAGTCCCCAGATAAGAATGTGGTTATGAAAATGCGCTTTCATAATCGTTTCCTTTGGTTTGGGTCTTGCCTGCTTAACCAGTAACAATCCGAATCAACAACTCATTATTTTGCCAAGAATATTTCCTTGGTAGGATGCCCATGAGTAGGGGCATTGGTTATTACCTCATTATGAGGTTTAAATAGAACGTCTCAGCCGTTCAATATGAATGGTGAGAAACATCATCTCTTCTTGAGTCATCGCGTGACGAAACTTCTCTTCGACGAACAAGTAAATTTTTTGTGTACAAGCAAAAGACTGCGGGTATTGCAATCGTACCGATTGAAAGAGTGCGTCATCATCGCTAGTTACAGATGCACGATGCATCAAACGGTGAGCAAAAAACTTTAAGTGTGTCACTAAGCGTTGATAATTTAGACTTTCTTCATCTATTTCAATTCGTAATTGATACTTAATGAGTTGGATAATATCGCGAATGAGGTTAGTTATCCCAATCGTGTTATGCATGTCTTCACTCAGTTGCGCGTTGACTAAATGCAGAGCAATGAATCCAGCTTCATCTTCAGGAAAAGAGATATTTGAGATGTTTTTGATGATCTCAAGTGCCTCCATCCCCATGGCAAATTCTTGTGGGTAGAGCTTTTTAATTTCCCACTGCATCGCGTTTTTAATTTCTTTTCCTTGAATACACCGTTCTAATGCGAAAGAAAGGTGATCAGCTAACGAAATACGAATACTTGGGTGTAATTCACCCGGCAGTTTTTTCTGTGCGGTTTCAACAATGGTTTCTGTTGCTAGTAGCAGATCGACGGGTATCTCCGCCAACAGTTTGTGATAGCGAAAGTCGATACTGCCATCATCGGTTTGTTCTAAACGGAATATCTTCTCTACCTTATCGAGAGCAACATCCATCCCCGGCTTCATTTGGAAACCAAGGCCTTTCCCCATAATAACGATCTCTTTGTTATCGTTATCTTTTGAGATAATGACGTTGTTATTTAACACTTTTTCAATTTGCATGTTCACGCACTTTTCCGGCTTGGATTAATAGAAGCTGGATACAAAAAAACCTAGCCCGTAAAAGCTTCTATGGCTTTTATCGTGTCTAGGTTTCGCCTGCTAGGAGCAGTAACAATCCAATTAAGTTCATATATAACGGCAACCGTTCCCATTATTCAACCAGTAAGTTAATTAATTGTGAGTTTGCTCTCTTTCGTCTTTTTACTTTGTGAGCCAAAGTAAGCAAATTAATAGTTAATATATAAATATCAGTAACATAGATTATTTTAACGATAAAGTGGAGTCGTCTTGGTGATAGCTATCACAGGTTTCAATCTTTTCCATTGCCACGTAAGACGATGGTGTTTTAGAGTTTCGGACAGGCAATAATGGATTGTCACTGCATAAGCAGGCAAGACCTTGTATCTATCCAGCAAAATACTGTTTGTATTTTTAGCTGGGCGTAGATATAGGGTTTTTTTTTGGTCTTTTTTTGCCTAATTACTTTTTTAGGGTTTTTCGGATTGTTACCGCAGTGACTCTGCGGGCAAAACCTGAAAGCGCACTCCACGTGTGGGGAGTGGTCGTGCTTTCAGGTTTTTTTTGTCTCAACACACCCATACGAGGAGCGTATTTATCATGAGTTTTCAATTTCCCGAATCTTTTTTATGGGGTGGTGCGATTGCTGCCAACCAAGTTGAAGGTGCTTACCTATCTGATGGTAAAGGGTTATCCACGTCCGATGTGCAACCTAAAGGGGCACATGGTGAATTAGTTGACCGCAAAGCTGGGGATTACAACATTAAAGATACGGCGATCGATTTTTATCACCGTTATCCAGAAGATATAGCGCTGTTTGCTGAGATGGGATTTACCTGTCTACGACTGTCAATTGCTTGGAGTCGGATTTACCCGAATGGTGATGATCTAGAGCCAAATGAAGCAGGATTAGCCTATTACGATCGCATATTTAATGAGTTAGAAAAGCACGATATCACGCCATTGGTTACTCTTTCTCATTATGAAATGCCATTGAACTTGGCAAAACAGTATCAAGGCTGGGCCAGTCGTGATGTGATTGAGTGTTTTACTCGCTATGCTAAAACCGTTTTTGAGCGTTACGGTCACAGAGTAAAACGTTGGCTTACCTTTAATGAAATTAACGTCACTCTTCACGAACCTTTCACCGGTTCTGGCCTACCAAGAGATTGTACCGAGCAGACGCGTTTTCAGGCGATTCACCATCAATTAGTGGCGAGTGCGAAAGCGGTGAAGCTATGTCATGACATCATTCCTGATGCCAAAATCGGTAACATGATTTTGGGGGCAATGCTTTACCCATTAACTTGTCATCCAAGCGATATGGTAAAAACCTTAATGCAAAATCGCGAATGGTTGATGTTTGGTGATATTCAAGCGCGTGGTTATTACCCAAGTTATATGACGCGCAAATTCCGTGATATGGGCGTTGAACTTAATATCACACCAGAAGATGAAGAAGCGCTGAAAGAAACTATTGATTTCATCTCTTTTAGCTATTACATGACAGGTTGTGCTAGCGCAGATCCTAAGCAAGCGGATAACGCTGATGCCAACATGCTGCAGATGATTGCAAACCCATATTTAACGGCCTCTGAGTGGGGATGGCAGATCGATCCGGTTGGTCTGCGTTACCTATTGAATTTCTTATACGATCGTTATCAAAAACCACTCTTTATTGTTGAAAACGGTTTAGGCGAGAAGGACGTACCGAATGAAAGCGGTGAAATCATTGATGATTACCGTATTACCTATCTTAATGACCATCTTTATCAAGTTGGTGAAGCCATTCAAGATGGTGTTGAAGTGATGGGATATACCTCTTGGGGCCCAATCGATTTAGTCAGTGCTTCTACTGCGCAACTCTCTAAACGCTACGGGTTTATTTATGTTGATCGCGATGATAATGGCGAAGGCTCTCTATCACGCAGTCGTAAGAAAAGTTTCTATTGGTATCAAGATATTATTCAATCTCGTGGCGCGACGTTAGCGGCACCAGACCAAGGTCAGTCATGATGGTTGGATAAGATATTTAGGCGAAATAACAAAGACTAAAACGCCTTACCTCGCACCCTAACCGAGTATCTCCACTGAGTTTTCCTGAGCTCAGTGCGAGTTTACTCGTCCTTAATAAAGGATAATAACGATGAAACGAGCAAATATTCTTACCAGTGGTAACACCGTTAGACCCTTGTCTCTTGCTGTATTGATGGCATTAAGTACTAGTGTGTCTGCTGAAGATTTAACTGTTCAACAGCAGATCACTCAGTTACAACAACAAATACAGAAAGCTCAGGTATTACTTAAACAGCTCTCTGCTAAAAAAACCAGTGCTCCAGACCCTACAACTGAGCACATTGAAATCTGGTGGTTATAAGTGTTTACATGATAAACAGAGGGAGCTGGTGCTCCCTTTGATGTTTCTAAAGGTATCGTTAGCTATGGCGTAGGAGAAGCCTATGAAAATGAGACAAACGATAGCGGCTGGCGTTTTGAGCATGGCTTGTTCGCTAGTGGGAGGTATGGTGCAGGCGCAACCTACAAAGGTCGTCACGTTAGATGCTGGGAAAATTCAAGGGGTATCACAAGACAACATCGATGTTTATAAAGGCATCCCTTTTGCGGCAGCTCCTATTGGTGAGTTGCGTTGGCGCGCTCCTCAACCAGTACCTGCGTGGGATGGCATACGCCAAGTGACGCAGTATGGTCATGACTGTATGCAGAAGCCTTTTCCTAGTGATGCGGCGCCATTGGGTACGGCGCCATCTGAAGATTGTTTAGTGCTTAACGTATGGGCACCTAAGCAAGATAAAAAGTCACTTAAACCCGTGATGGTATGGATTTATGGTGGCGGATTCGTCAATGGTGGGGCTTCTCCTGCTGTTTACGATGCCAGCCAGTTTGCTGAACAGGGGATAGTCGCGGTTAGCTTCAATTATCGATTGGGAAGATTTGGTTTTTTTGCCCACCCAGCATTAACCAAGCAGCAGCGTAAATACCCAGAGGAAGCGTTAGGTAATTACGGTTTTATGGATCAAATAGCTGCGTTGAAATGGGTAAAAAATAATATCAGTAAGTTTGGTGGCGATCCCAAGCAGGTCACTCTGGTAGGAGAGTCTGCTGGTGGTTTTTCTGAGCATGTATTACTGACCTCGCCTAAGGCGAAAGGGTTATTTAATCAAGCCATCATCCAATCTGGTTTAGGACGACAATGGGAACATGCAAAACGGTTTGGTGTGCCCCTCTCTGATCCTGATTCAGCCGAAGCGACAGGTGTTGCTTTTGCCAAACAATGGGGGATTGAGGGTAATAACGAGCAGGCATTGAAAAAGCTGCGTTCACTCTCTGCAGATCAAGTTGTGGATGATATGAATATGATGAATATGAATACTCCAACGTATGCAGGGCCAATGCTCGATGGACGAATCATGGTGAAGCAACCGCAAGAATACTACATGTCAGGTAAAGGGCTTGCTATGCCTATTATGGTCGGAGCAAATAGCTTTGATATCGGTTTTGCACCATCGGTGACGTCAACGCAGCAAGCCTTAGCGATATTTGGCAACGCCAACTACCACCAAGCGTTAGCCGCTTATAAACAAAGCGGGGTCACTCAGCCACAGGAGATAGCTCAGGCATTAGCCAGTGATAGGTTAATGGTTGAGCCTGCTCGTTTTGTCGCACAGCAAGTAGATAAACAAGGTGGAGACGCCTATTTTTATCGGTTTGGATACGTGGCTGATAGCTTGAAGTCTCAATGGCCAGGTGCTTACCACGCGACTGATATTCCATATACATTTAATACAGTAAAAGCAAAATATGGTGACCAGTTAACACACAATGATTCTGCTATGGCAGCGTTAATTCATCAGTATTGGGTTAACTTTATCAAACGTGGTGATCCTAATGGTGAGGGTATACCTGCTTGGGATTTGTATCAGGATGATGGCCATGAAATGATGATGTTTTCCAATCGAGGTGTCGCATATTCACACACAGTATCAGACCCCTGGACGGCACGTTTGGATATGGTTGCTCACTTGTATGATAAGCCATAGAAGCGGGCATTAAGGAAAGGGATGTACAGCTTGTTGAGCTTTAGATACATGATGATCTAAAAGCTCTGTAAGTTGTACATTTACAATTAAATCAATTTGTTATGTTTTTACTCTCGCGTGTCTATATTATTTGTACAGGCTTTGGGGTAATTGGAACCCTATGATCCAAAAGCTTGTCTATACTCACTTATTCTGCTCTTCATTAGATGCTTTATCTTCTTCGTCACGGCTTTCAATCACACCATATTTCCTTTTCCAAGCTTCCCAGCGTTCAAACGCCAATTTTTGCATATTCATAATATGATCGGCTTCGTCAATGATTTCCTCACCGAGTAGAAATTCGAAAATATCTTCTAAAGTCACAATGCCTTGGACGGTTCCATATTCATCGACAATCATCGCGATTTGCTGGCGTTGCTCGATCATCTGTTCGAATGCTTTAGGCAGTGTTTGAGTTTTGATTAAAGCGTGCAACGGGCGCATTACCGCACCAAGCTGCTTTTCTCCAAACCCAGATTGTTGGAGGCGATAGAGTTCTAGTCGGTGTACAAAGCCAATGATGTTGTCTTTGGTGTCGCTGAACACTAGAGGGCGAGAAAAAGGAGTGTCTTTATGGCTGGCGAGAAACTCATTAATCGTCAATAGGGCACTGACTCGAAATAAAACAATACGAGGTGTCATGACTTGAGTAATCGGAATGCGCTGTAGTGCGAGTAAGTTATTAAGAATACGTGATTCTCCCTCTTCAAATTCGCCATTCTCGTTTGCCAATAACGCCATCGCTGAAATCTCATCACGATATTTGGGCATGGTGTGGTGTCTCTGTAGACGTTTGGTGATCTGTTGTGAAAACCATACGAAGGGAGCGAGAATGATCACCATCCATTTCAATAGTCGACCTGTGAGAGGGGCCAATTGACGCCAGTAGGCTGCACCAATAGTCTTGGGAATAATTTCTGAGAGCACCAAAATACCAAAGGTGAGAACTGCCGAAAAAACGCCTAACCACTCGCTACCAAATACGACAGCTGCTTGTGCGCCTGCACTCGCCGCTCCAATCGTATGAGCAATCGTATTTAAGGTAAGGATAGAAGCGAGAGGCCGATCTATGTCGGATTTAAGGGCCATTAATGTGGGTGCTATGGGGTGTTCTTGCTGACGCAGTTGGGCGAGGTAACTTGGAGTCAGGCTCAGTAACACCGCTTCCAAGACCGAACAGATAAATGAGATACCGATCGCCACGCTAATGTAGATGGAAAGCAAAAACATTGTCGATCCTTATCATACCTTTTTATGATTTTAGTGTATTACGTCACCAGCGCAGAAAATTTCTTGCTATGGTTTACTATTACTAGTTGCATATGAAATGCCCGTTAAACGCAGGCCAAATCAGGCTTTGACGTGTTTTTATACTTATTAAATAAGGTGATAAGTACGTCAAAACAAGTCGTATAAATTGGTCAATGAGTAACAAATTGTGAGCTCTTACTCATATTATGGTTAAAAGTGCGTCAGAGTCACCAAACTTGCGCGACAAACCTTTGCCATACGGGCTATTTATGCTTTAGAGTGAAGTCAATTCGATAACCTATAAAGAAGGGAAACCTAATGAACAAGACCCAATTAATCGACTTTATCGCAGAAAAAGCTGATCTATCTAAAGCACAAGCTAAATCTGCTCTTGAAGCTACACTTGGTGCTGTTGAAGGTGCACTTAAAGATGGTGACCAAGTTCAACTAATTGGTTTTGGTACATTCAAAGTAAACCACCGTGCAGCTCGCACTGGTCGTAATCCAAAAACTGGCGAAGAAATCCAAATCGCAGCAGCAAATGTTCCAGCATTCGTAGCTGGTAAAGCGCTAAAAGAATCTGTGAAATAATATTTGATTAACGCCGAGGAAATCCTCGGCGTTTTTCTTTCCTTCCTGAACATCTCTATTTAGCTTCAAATATGAAATATAGAATTGCTTCCATACTGTTGCTTAGCGTTTTGGCTGGATGCAGTTCGACATCCCCAACTTTAAAAAAACCGCAAACAGAGTTGTATAGTGGTGGTGAGCGAGTGGGTGATGAAGCTCGTTATTATTGGTTCACAGAAAAAAACAAAGCACCAGTCAGTGCTTCCGATTATGTTATTTCTGGCGCTTATAATTGGTATAAAACCAGTTATCGTTGGGACAATAACTTAGTACGAGAAGTGGCCCGCGTTGGCGCTCAGCGTAAAGATGGCAAAGTAGTTTCTTTCGAAACGTTACTGCGTTTTGATGTTCGTGGTGAGCCTATTTATCAACGTTATCGGATTGATGGTAAAGTGTATCCATTAACGACAGAACAAATCGATAAATATATTCAGCAAGCCCGTTACGTTTCTAAAGTAACTCAAGAGCAAGACAAGCAAGGATTAGAATTAATCCAAGGTGTATGGAACGGAGAGAAGTTTGTAACGTGTCGGGCAAGACAATATGCTCGAGTTCAGTTCAATGATTCATTGCCGGATTTTGTGATTAATCGACTCGCATCGATTGATAGTTACATTGCGTTTCTTGGAAAGATTCGTAATAACACCATCTATATCGAAAAGTTACTGACTTTGGATGATAGTGAGCATCAATGTGTGACTCGTCCAGAGCTACTTGATGAAAAGAATTAATGCCTTCTATTATTGCTTGTTCTAAATAACATAAAAAAAGCGCAGACTCAGTCTGCGCTTTGCGATCAATAACCGTGATTACTTATCAGAGTGTTCGCGTGCAATCGCACGATAGCCAATATCGTTACGATAGAACATACCATCCCAGCTTACTGTCTTAGCAAGCTCGTAAGCACGTTGTTGAGCTTCTGAAACTGTATTGCCCAGCGCAGTAGCACAAAGAACGCGGCCGCCGTTAGTGACAACTTGACCCTCTTTATCTGTGGTACCTGCGTGGAAAATTTTCTCGCCTTCAATTTCACCACTTGGCAGAGTGATAACATCGCCTTTATTGTAGCAACCAGGGTAACCACCGGCTGCAAGTACGACACCGATTGACGCGCGAGGATCCCATTTCGATTCCATTTGATCTAGCTTGCCTGCGATAGCAGCTTGGCAGAGTTCAACCATGTCTGATTGCATACGCATCATAATAGGTTGAGTTTCTGGGTCACCGAAACGACAGTTATATTCAATCACTTTTGGTGTGCCTGATTGATCAATCATCAAGCCAGCATAGAGGAAACCAGTGTATGGGTAGCCTTCAGCAGCCATACCACGTACTGTTGGATAAATAACTTCATCCATAATGCGGTCATAGATTTCAGAGGTTACAACTGGAGCCGGTGAGTAAGCACCCATACCGCCAGTGTTAGGACCTGTATCTTTATCGCCTACGCGTTTGTGATCTTGGCTTGTTGCCATTGGCAGAACGTTTTCACCATCCACCATCACGATAAAGCTTGCTTCTTCACCATCGAGAAATTCTTCGATAACCACTCGGCTGCCTGCATCACCAAAGGCATTGCCGGCGAGCATGTCTTTGATCGCATCTTCAGCTTCTTCAAGTGTCATCGCAACGATAACGCCTTTACCTGCCGCAAGACCATCGGCTTTAACGACGATTGGAGCGCCTTGTTCACGAACATAAGCAAGAGCCGGTTCGATTTCAGTAAAGTTTGCGTATGCTGCAGTTGGGATATTGTGGCGAGCAAGAAAATCTTTCGTAAAGGCTTTTGAACCTTCAAGTTGCGCTGCACCTTTGGTTGGACCAAAAATTGGCAGATTTGCTTCATTGAATGCATCAACCACACCGATAACAAGTGGTGCTTCAGGGCCGACAATAGTCAGTTCAATCGCGTTATCTTTTGCAAAAGCCACTAAACCATCGATATCTTCAACGCCAATATTAACGTTTTGAAGCTTTGGCTCAAGAGCGGTGCCTGCATTACCTGGTGCAACATAAACAGTCGTTACGTCTGGATTTTGAGCGACTTTCCAGCCTAGAGCGTGTTCACGACCGCCGGAACCGATTACCAATACATTCATCTTTGAATCCTTGTACTGTGAGGACTTACTGAGAGTTTATATAACACCTAAACTATTACATTTTGCAGCTTGAGGTGTAAAAAAATGAGGCTGCCTACACAAGGTTGGCAGCCTGGGTGTCTTAGTGACGGAAGTGGCGCATACCAGTGAAGATCATCGCCATGTCGTGTTCATCTGCCGCAGCGATAACTTCGTCATCACGAATAGAACCGCCAGGTTGAATAACACATTTGATACCTGCTTCTGCCGCAGCATCAATGCCATCACGGAATGGGAAGAAAGCGTCAGACGCCATTACACTGCCTGCAACTTCTAGGTTTTCATCAGCCGCTTTAATACCTGCAATTTTAGCAGAGTAAACGCGGCTCATTTGGCCTGCGCCAACACCGATAGTGCCGTTGCCTTTCGCGTATACAATCGCGTTAGATTTCACGAATTTCGCTACTTTCCAGCAGAATAGCGCATCTTTCATTTCTTCTTCAGTCGGTTGACGTTTAGTCACGACTTTTAGATCGTCAAGGGCTACCATGCCGTGGTCACGGTCTTGAACCAATAGGCCGCCGTTAACACGTTTTACGTCGAAACCAGTGGATTGTGCAGTCCATTCGCCACACTCAAGTAGGCGTAGGTTTTTCTTCGCTGCAATGACTTCAACCGCTTCTGCCGTTACTTTCGGTGCGATGATCACTTCAGCAAATTGACGGTCGATGATCGACTTTGCTGTTTTAGCATCTAGCTCGCGGTTGAACGCGATGATGCCACCGAAGGATGATGTTGGGTCAGTTTTGAATGCGCGATCGTAAGCGTCAAGGATGTTATCCGCAATTGCAACGCCACAAGGGTTGGCGTGTTTTACGATAACACAAGCGGGTTCGTCGAATTCTTTCACACACTCAAGTGCTGCGTCAGTATCAGCGATGTTGTTGTAAGAAAGCGCTTTACCTTGTAGCTGTTTAGCGGAAGAAACAGAACCATTTTGTGCATCGCTTTCAACGTAGAAAGCGGCGTCTTGGTGGCTGTTTTCACCGTAACGCATGTCTTGTTTTTTCTCGAACTGCATGTTGAACGTACGAGGGAATTTAGACTCTTCGTCGCCTTCTTTGTTTTCGCCGTAAGAAGGAACCATAGTACCGAAGTAGTTCGCGATCATACCGTCGTAAGCCGCAGTGTGTTCAAATGCAGCGATAGCTAGATCGAAACGAGTATCTAGAGTGAGAGACTTATCGTTTGCGTCCATTTCAGTGATTACACGGTCGTAATCTGAAGCTTTTACTACGATAGTGACATCTTTATGGTTTTTCGCTGCAGAGCGAACCATAGTTGGACCACCGATATCGATGTTTTCTACTGCATCAGCAAGAGTACAACCTTCTTTTGCTACTGTTTCAGCAAATGGATAAAGGTTAACAACAACCATATCGATAGGCTTGATGCCGTGCTCTTCCATGATGGCATCATCCTGACCGCGACGGCCTAGTACACCACCGTGAACTTTAGGGTGAAGCGTTTTTACGCGTCCATCCATCATCTCTGGAAAACCGGTGTAATCAGAAACTTCTGTTACAGCAATGCCTTTTTCTGCAAGTAGGCGGGCAGTGCCACCGGTAGACAAAATGTCGACACCACGTTGTGCGAGTGCCTGTGCAAACTCAACAATGCCAGTTTTATCTGATACGCTGATGAGTGCGCGACGAATTGGACGAGCGTTATTCATGCTTCCCTTTTCCTCAAATGCTTGGAGTTAGTGACGAAAGATACTTGCCAAAACTGAGTATTACGCGGCAATGTTAGGGACGCGCTGGCGAGTTTTGGTAAAGACCTTTAATCCCAAATTTGATGGCGCACATTCTAACTAATCTCTTAAGAAAAAGCTCGCGCAATCGTTTGGCATGCGCAAAATAATCGCAAAAAGAGTGTTTTTCAAGAAAAATTTAAAGAGGCTTCAGATGTTTCAAATCGGTGAGTTTGCCAAACGTAGTGGGGTTTCTACAGATACACTGCGTTTTTACGAGAAAAATGGCTTAATCGTGCCTGCTGGTCGAAGTGAATCGGGTTATCGACTTTATAATGAAACGAACTTACAGCAGATTCACTTTATTCTTAAATCCAAAGAAGTGGGGTTAAGTTTAGAAGACATCAAAGAGTTGATGGAAATTCGACTTGAAGCAACCGAACATAGCTGTGCTGAAGTAAAGGCGATTACCTCGGCAAAGTTACGTTTAGTGGATGAGAAACTTGCGGAGTTAAAACGCATTCGCAGCGCATTGGAAAAAATGAATAATGCCTGCTGTGGTGATGTGGATGATGATGCCAGCCATTGCTCTATTTTGGCTGCGTTGAATGAAACGGAAAATAATTAACTCACTACTTTTCTAGTAGTCGGTAGCAGGTCTACTTACCATGATAGCGTATTGTTTCAGGGCATGATGAGCCCTGATTTGCATTAAATCTGTGTTTTTCTACGATAAACTGCGAGTTGTTTTTGGGCTAATTTCTCCCTCTGCCTATACTGATCTTACTGTACCAACAAATATAAATATCATGGGTATCAATTGATGATGAGATGCCATGGGTTAAGTCTGAGAGATCATGAAAAGGAATCATTGAGTGATGAGACATTTCAGCGATTATGTGCGTAAGTTATCGTTAATTATTATTTCATCCACCTTTTTGCTGACAGCAAGTATTCCAGCAAACGCCGCATTTGATTGGACTTCTGCAAAAGGTGAATCAATCAACGTTCAACTGAACAAGCACCCCTACGCTGATGCCATCATTCTACAAATTCCCCAATTTGAAAAACTCACGGGTATTAGTGTCACGTATTCAGTGACAACAGAAGATACCTACTTCGAAAATTTGACGGCAGGTTTAAATTCCGATCATTCTCCCGATGTATTTATGACGGGCTCATATCAATTATGGGATTATGCCTCGAAAGGTCATGTGCAGTATTTAGATGCACTTATCAACGAGCCAGATAGAACAGAAAGTCAGTTTGATATTGAAGATTTCTTTGAAGGGGTATTAAACGGCGATCGCTGGGATTTGACACCTGGGCATCCTGTTGGCACTGGAAAACTATGGGCAATCCCACTTGGTTTTGAAGCGAATGTGTTGATTTATAATAAGCGAGCATTGGAGAAAAAAGGACTAACAGTGCCCCAAACCTTTGATGAACTGTTAGAAATATCGAAAGAACTGAATGGCTGGAATGGTATTGATTCCTACGGGACTGCCATACGTGGCAGCTTATCTTGGGCGACCATTCATCCAGGGTACATGAGTGCTTTTTCTAATGCTGGGGCGAAAGATTTTACCATTCGCAATGGTCGTTTGGTGTCGCTGCTAGATTCGCCTGAATCGATTAAAGTCACCCAGACTTATGCTCAACTCATTAAAGAAAGCGGGCCTAAACAGTGGTCATTCTACACTTGGTACAATGTGATGAATGATATTGGTAATGGGCGAGCTGCGATGGCTCTAGACGCCGATATCCTAGGTTTTTTCATGAATAAAGATCCAGATTCTAGGGAAGGGCGTAACCTTGCTTTTGCGCCAATGCCAGTATTTGATAATGGCGTGCAGGGGGCAAATGAATGGATATGGTCGCTGGCTATGAGCAACTCATCTGCACATAAACAAGCCGCTTGGTTGTTTATGCAATACATGACAGGTAAAAAACAGATGCTTTGGGGGGCGACACATAATTACCTTGTTAATCCTGTTCGAAAATCTATTTGGGATTCAAAAGAGTGGCAGCTGGTTATCAAAGGAATTACGGGCTACGAAGAAACCTTCATGAAGATTATCGATAATGTCGGTATTAAGTTCACACCGCAACCGATGTTTTTTGAAACAACAACCGATTGGGCCGGGGCGCTGCAAGATATTGTGTTAAACAATGCTCCTGTTGCTCAAAGAATGAAAGAGTTAGCGAATTCGGTCGACCGTAAAGTTTCTACTATCCCTATTCAGTGAATCAATATCAGGAACCGTTTTGAATAAGAGATCTCGTTCACAAAATCATATGTAGTAAAAAGCCAGACTGTTTTAGTCTGGCTTTTTTCATTCTTTTTCAAAAACATATAGTTATCGATCTGTGTTCATCATATCGGTTATATACCCATCATTTACATGTATTTTTTTGCTAAAAAAATACATAAAAGCGCTCAGTTTGTAAGCGTGAGATTTCCTCAAATGTTTCTAAATCGGGGTTCCATATTATAGAGACACCCTACCAATGAGGAATAATAATCAAATGTTTAACTATAATACTCTCGTTTCAGTAGCCGCCTCTCTTGCGGGGCTACTTTTCGGTTTAGATATCGGACTCATTTCTGGAGCGCTACCATTTATCACATCGGAATGGAGTATTTCAATCCACCAACAAGAATGGATTGTAAGTACCATGATGCTCGGTGCTACGTTAGGCTCAATTTCAAATAACTGGTTATCTGCACGTCTTGGACGTAAACGTAGCTTACTATGGGGCGGTATCATCTTCGCCATTGGTACGCTAGGCTGTACCTTTGCATCGAACATCAATGTCATGTTGTTCTTCCGTGTTGTTCAAGGCTTCTCTATCGGTATCGCGTCTTTCGCTGCGCCACTTTACCTATCTGAAATGTCAGATAAAGAAGTTCGTGGTCGTCGTATTGCAACTTACCAATTAATGGTAACCGTTGGGATTTTGGTCGCGTTCCTCTCTGACACTTGGTTTGCTCAAACTGGTAACTGGCGCATGATGTTTGCTGTGCTGCTTGTTCCAACGGTAATTCTTATTCTTTCTGTATATTTCATGCCTCGTTCGCCACGTTGGTTGGCATCGCGTGGTTATATGCAAGAAGCTCAAAAAGTGCTGTTGTCTCTACGTATTGATGAACGTGCTGCTAGCTCAGAATTTCAAGAGATTGTGGCAAGCTTGAAAGTAAAACAATCAGGTTTTGCTCTTTTTAAAGCAAACAAAAACTTCCGCCGCAGTGTAGGCCTAGGTTTGGTTCTACAGTTCATGCAACAATTTACGGGTATGAACATCTTGATGTATTACGCACCAAAAATTTTCGAAATGGCTGGCTTTACCAGTAACATGGAGCAAATGTTTGGTACGGTGCTTGTTGGTGTCGCTTTTGTTGCTGCAACCTTTATTGCCATCGGTATGGCTGATAGCTGGGGCCGTAAACCTGCATTGAAAATTGGTTTTACTGTAATGGGTGTCGGTATGTTCTGTTTAGGCCTATTACTTAAATTTGTATTGGCTGGTGAAGCGCCAGTGTACTTCTCTTACTTAGCCGTTCTAACTTCAATCGTTTGTATTTGTGGTTATGCTATGAGTGCTGCACCAATGGTGTGGGTACTATGTTCAGAAGTACAACCTCTTAAAGGTCGTGATTTTGGTATCGCATGTTCAACAACAATGAACTGGATTTCAAACATGGTGTTAGGGGCAACGTTCTTAACTCTTCTAAATGGTATCGGTACTGCACAAACATTCTGGTTATACGCAGTATGTAACATTTTATTTGTAGCGGTAACTATCTTCTTCGTTCCTGAAACCAAAGGC
This sequence comes from Vibrio nitrifigilis, assembly GCF_015686695.1. Taxonomy (NCBI): domain Bacteria; kingdom Pseudomonadati; phylum Pseudomonadota; class Gammaproteobacteria; order Vibrionales; family Vibrionaceae; genus Vibrio; species Vibrio nitrifigilis. The sequence continues at coordinate 2,677,478 of NZ_JADPMR010000001.1, forward strand.
GTTACTTTGGAATCTATTGAAGCGAATTTGATGTCAGGTAAGAAACTAAGAGATATTGGTATCCCTCATGACAGTGAACAACCTGTCCCTCTTAAATCTCACCATGCACACTCATAGTTATTCAGTCTGTTAAGACACATATACTTAATCACAAAGCCAACCTAGTTCAGGTTGGCTTTGTTTTTTGTTGTTACAGCTAAGCAAAAAAAAGACTTACCATGAATGGTAAGTCTTTTTAAAACAATTATTTATAAAATAATTTTTAGTTCATGCCGTATTTTTTTAGCTTCTTACGAAGAGTACCACGGTTGATACCCATCATCGTTGCTGCGCGTGTTTGGTTACCGCGAGTGTACTGCATGATAGTGTCTAGTAATGGTTGTTCAACTTCAGCTAGAACTAATTCGTAAAGTTCTGTTACTTCTTGACCGTTTAATTGAGCAAGGTAATTTTTAAGAGATGCTTTAACGGAATCACGTAATGGTTTTTGCGTGATTTGATCTTGTGAAGTTACTGTTGTTACTGTTAAAGCTTCTGAAGTCAGATTTTGTTCGAACATATTCGGTCTAGCTCTTCTCTTAATTTTATGCAACGTTATCAAAATAACCTTCGAGCGCCTCTAGTTGCAGCGGCGCTGACTCGATGGCGTTAAAGGTCCGGCGAAACTCACTTGCTTGTTCATGTTCTTTTAAGTACCACCCGACGTGCTTACGCACGATACGAGGGCCAAGATACTCACCATAAAACTGGTGCAGAGCTTGTACATGACCAAGCATGATGTCTTTCACTTCCGAATTCGGTAGTTGAGGCATCGTGGTGCCGGTTTCCAAAAAATGTTGGATTTCCTGAAAAATCCACGGGCGTCCTTGGGCAGGACGTCCAATCATTAAAGCGTCTGCACAGGTGTACTCCAGTACGTGCTTGGCCTTCTCCGGGCTATCGATATCACCGTTAGCGATAACCGGAATGTTGATGGCTGCCTTGACCGCTTTAATGCTGTCGTATTCCGCCTCCCCTTTGTACATGCAGGCTTTAGTGCGTCCATGGAGCGCTAAGGCTTGTATGCCGCAGTCTTCGGCTAATTTAGCGATATAGACACAGTTTTTGTTTTCTGTGTCCCAGCCAGTTCGCGTTTTCAATGTGACAGGCACATTGACTGCATTCACTACCGTTTTCAAGATGTCTTCGATGACATCGGGATAACGCAGCAGTGCAGAGCCAGCTAGCTTTTTATTCACCTTTTTTGCTGGGCAACCCATGTTGATATCGATGACTTGAGCACCGTTCTCGACACTAAATTGGGCTGCCTCGGCCATAAGCTGTGGGTCACTTCCAGCAATTTGCACAGAACGAATGCCCGATTCGCCCTCATGCACCATGCGATTTTTTGACTTCGATGTTTTCCATAGAGCCGGATTCGCAGACATCATTTCACTGACGGCCATTCCTGCTCCATACCGTAGACACAACTCACGAAATGGTCTGTCTGTAACTCCTGCCATAGGGGCAACGATTAGATTGTTCTTGAGTTGATAGTTTCCGATTTTCAAAACGTCTTCACAGTTCTGTACCAGCAAGGGCGCGCATTTTACGCATTTTTTTACTGCGTGAAAAGCCTAATATTTGAGCATTTACAAATTGTTTTTGTAAATTGTCTATTTTTCAAACAATTAGCGTACAAACCTTTATCTAGCTGTGTTTGCGACCTGTGATGCGACACCATTCTTGCATCTCGATAATTGGTTCAATATCCAATTCATCGCGGTAGTAATTCGCCACATCTTCAGCTTGCGTATCTAATACACCGGACATAGCCAGTTGACCATTTGGTTTGATTAAGCGTTTAATCTCTGGTGAAAGTTCACGCAATGGGCCAGCAAGAATATTAGCCACTACAACGTCTGCAACCAGCCCCTCAGGCTGATCTTTAGGAAGGTAGACCTCTATTTGGTCTTTTACGCCATTGCGCTCTGCGTTGTCTTGAGACGCTTGTAGCGCTTGTGGGTCGATATCGATACCGATGACTTTAGCCGCACCAAGTTTGATGGCAGCAATGGCTAAAATGCCTGAGCCACAACCAAAGTCGATCACAGTTTTACCGCTAAGATCTAAGCTATCTAACCATTGTAGGCATAGCGCTGTGGTTGGGTGAGTACCTGTACCGAAAGCAAGACCTGGGTCGAGCATCACGTTTACAGCCTCTGGTTCTGGGATATCACGCCAGCTAGGACATACCCATAAGCGCTCACCGAATTTCATTGGGTGGAAGTTGTCCATCCATTCACGTTCCCAGTCTTTATCTTCAATCTGTTCGATTTTGTAAGCGAAGTCTTCTGCCAATAAGTGGCTACCCTGGATCTGAGTTAATACTAGGTTGGTATCAATTTCAGCATCATACAGTGCAAGGATATCGGTATCCCCCCAAAGGCGGGTTTCACCAGGCATAGGTTCGAAAACTGGAGTATCCTTTGCGTCAAGAAACGTCACAGACAAAGCGCCTGTCTCTTCCATTAACATATCGCCGATTTTTTCAGCGTTTTCGTTGGTAGCGTTTAGCTTGATTTGAATCCAAGGCATCTTACAAGACTCTCATTAGGAATTAGGGGGCGAAGTTTATCAGATCCCTTTACTGATGGCATCTTATCCACACGATGATGAGTAGAATAAAAAACGGAGCTCGAGGCTCCGTTTAATAGTATCAATGAGTTATGTTATTAGGCTGCTTCAATCGCGACCCGTGCTGGCGCCGGCTTGAGTAAGCTTCCGACAACAAAGACGATTAAACTCACCACTTGAGTTGGCACGATGGCATGCACGCCACCCATATCGGGTTTTAACCAGCTCAATAAAATGAACACGGTTAGACCGACCACCATTGAACTTAGAGCGCCGGTGGCTGAGGCTTTTTTCCAATATAGACCGAGTACGAGTGGCCATAAGAATGCGGCTTGTAATCCACCAAAGGCCATTAAGTTTATCCAGATGATCATATCTGGGGGATTCGTGGCGGCAAAGAACACCAGTAGGGCAAAAATACCTGTTACCCATAGCGATAAACGATTCAGTTTTCGTTCGCCATTAGCACCTTCGACAACCTTCGGATTGATATAGTTGATGTATAGATCCTTTAACAGGGTTGCTGACGCTTGAATCAACTGCGAGTCGATGGTCGACATAATCGCAGCCATTGGGCCCGCAAGAAAAATTCCAGCTACAACAGGTGGTAAGACGGTCATCATCAGTGTGGGCATGATCTGATCCGGGCTACCAACATCTGGAACAATAGCCCGTCCCAGTGCGCCCGCGAGGGAAGTTCCAAACATTAACAGAGCCACCACAACAGTACCGATGATCATGCCTTTATGGACCGATTTACTATCACGATAGGACATACAGCGAACTGCTGCATGAGGTAGACCAATCACACCGAAGCAGACTAAGACCCAAAAGCTTAAAATAAAGGGCTGGCTGAGAAAGTCATGAGGACCATATGGTGTGACTAAAGAAGGATCGATATCGTGCAGTTTTTTTACTAAATCACCCACGCTGCCACCAGCATGAATCACGCCATAAAGTAGGGCAACTGTACCGATGAGCATCATAATGCCTTGCACAGTATCGGTAAGTACCACCGCTCTAAAGCCACCAATCGTGGTGTAAAGTCCTACGGTAAAGGCGAAGATGAACAGCCCTTCTTGGTAGGGAAGGCCAGTTACGGTTTGCAACAAGCGTGCACCGCCGACAAATTGCACGACCATGATGCCAAAGAAAGCGAGCAAGAGTGAAGCCGAAGCAAGAATCACGACAGCACGGCTTTTAAAGCGAGCGTAGAGGATGTCGTTAACGGTTACTGCATTATGGCGACGCGCTTCGATGGCGAACTTTTTACCCAAGACGCCAAGCGTTAACCAGGCTACGGGTAATTGGATCATGGTCAGCAAAACCCAACCGAGCCCCATTTTGTATGCAGCTCCTGGTCCACCGATAAAGCTACTGGCACTCGCATATGTTGCAGCTAACGTCATAGCTAAAACAAAGCCACCCATGCTGCGGCCACCAACAAAGTATTCATTTAAAAAGTGATTTTTGCTTTTGAAACGACGAGTAAACGCTGCCAAAGCAAATACCGCTATCAGGTAAATGATCAATGGAATAATCAGTTCACTATTCATGGTCGTCCTCTTCAGGGGCAATATCTAGTGGAACATCTTTATAAAATACTTTCACCATTAAATAACACAATACAGTAAATAGAATCGGTCCAATCAAGCATGAGAAGAAAAACCATACTGGCATACCCCATATAAGGGCAGGCATGGATGTATCTCCTAAAGCTGGGGCCAAACCATAGGCTGTGGTGTACCACCAAACAAAATAAAGCACAGCAAGGCCTAAGGCCATGGCTGCTTCTTTATGTGCTTGGCGATAAATGTCAGAGAGCTTTGACATCTTATCTTCCTTTTAATAAACGAAAAGGCCACCCTAAGGTGACCTTTTTATCTAGAGTATTATGAACGGCTTATTGAAGGCCGAGCTTTTTCTCTAAATAGTGAATGTTGGTACCACCATGTTGGAAGTTTTCATCCAACATGATTGATTGTTGTAGTGGCACGTTAGTTTTAATGCCTTCAACAATCATTTCATTCAATGCGTTACGCATACGTGCGATAGCAACATCACGGTTTTCACCGAAAGTAATCAGTTTGCCGATCATTGAGTCGTAGTATGCAGGAACGGTATAACCTGAGTAAATATGCGATTCCCAACGAACGCCCATACCACCTGGTGAATGGAACATATCGATTGTACCTGGACAAGGTAGGAAACGCTCAGGATCTTCTGCGTTGATACGACATTCAACGGCATGGCCACGAATCTTAATATCATCTTGAGTAAATGACAAAGGTTGGCCAGCAGCAATGCGAAGTTGCTCTTTGATGATGTCGACGCCGGTAACCATTTCAGTTACTGGGTGTTCAACCTGAACACGAGTGTTCATTTCAATGAAGTAGAACTCACCGTTCTCGTATAGGAATTCGAAAGTACCTGCACCGCGGTAACCGATTTCTATACAAGCACGAGTACAACGTTCACCGATGTATTTGCGCATTTCTTCAGTGATGCCAGGTGCTGGTGCTTCTTCCACAACTTTTTGGTGGCGACGTTGCATTGAGCAGTCACGTTCACCTAGGTGGATAGCATTACCTTGACCATCAGCAAGCACTTGAACTTCAACGTGACGAGGGTTTTCTAGGTATTTCTCCATGTAAACCATATCGTTGTTGAACGCCGCTTTTGCTTCTGCACGAGTCATTGCGATAGCGTTAATCAGTTCACCTTCACTGCGAACAACACGCATACCACGACCGCCGCCGCCACCAGATGCTTTGATGATAACTGGGTAGCCAATGCGTTTTGCGTGAGCTTTGTTTTTCGCTTCATCGCCGTCTAGTGGACCATCTGAACCAGGTACACAAGGAACGCCTGCTTTTTTCATTGCAGTGATTGCTGATACTTTATCACCCATCATGCGAATAGTTTCCGCTTTAGGACCGATAAAGATAAAACCAGACTGTTCTACTTGTTCTGCAAAATCTGCGTTTTCAGATAGGAAACCGTAACCCGGGTGGATTGCAACGGCGCCAGTTACTTCTGCAGCAGAGATGATACGTGGAATGTTTAGGTAACTGTCGATACTGCGTGCAGGACCGATACAGATTGTTTCGTCTGCAAGTAGAACGTGTTTCAAATCACGGTCAGCTGTTGAGTGAACAGCGACGGTTTTGATACCCAGTTCTTTACAGGCGCGAAGAATACGAAGCGCGATTTCGCCTCGGTTCGCGATGACAATTTTGTCTAACATGATTTCAGCTCCACTTATTCGATGATAACAAGTGGTTGATCAAATTCTACAGGTTGACCGTCTTCAACTAGGATAGCTTTAACCACGCCTGCTTTATCAGCTTCGATTTGGTTCATCATTTTCATCGCTTCTACGATACATAGAGTATCGCCAACGTTAACGCTTTGGCCAACTTCCACGAAAGATTTAGCTTCTGGGCTTGGAGAGCTGTAGAAAGTACCAACCATTGGAGAAAGCACTTTGTGACCCGCAGGCTCTTGAGAAGCTGGCGCTGCTGCTGGTGCAGGAGCCGCCGCTGGTGCTGGAGCTGCTGCAGGAGCAACTGGTGCAGGTGCTGCGTACTGAATTGGAGCTGCAGGAGCAACGCCGTGGCGGCTGATGCGCACTGACTCTTCACCTTCAGCAATCTCTAGTTCAGCAATGCCTGACTCTTCAACTAGTTCGATAAGCTTCTTGATTTTACGAATATCCATTGTTTCTTTCTCTTTTATCTGTGAATAAGACAGCCCCGCTATTGGGACTGCAGAGTGATTGTTTACTTTGCCCGCAGTGATTGAATCGCTGCCGACAGAGCGAATTGATACCCTTGAGCGCCCAAACCACAAATGACACCCTGTGCTTTATCTGACAGGTAAGAATGGTGGCGAAACGCTTCTCTAGCATGAATATTTGACATATGTATTTCTATAAATGGGATGTCTACGCTAAGTAGAGCATCGCGCAGTGCTACACTGGTATGAGAAAACGCTGCCGGGTTAATAATAATAAAATCGACTTTACCGTGTGCCTGATGAATCGCTTCAAGCAGTTCATACTCACGGTTTGACTGAAGATGCTCTAACTCAATGCCTGCTTTTTTTGCTTGTTCACGTAATGTCGTGACAATCTGTTCTAACGTGTTTGAACCATAGTGTGCAGGTTCTCTTAAACCTAATAAATTTAGATTTGGTCCATTGAGAACAAGAATGCGTAATTTTGCAGTCATTGTGCTGTTATCTTCCTTTATAGTCGATGAAACTTAAATTATACCCTCATCATAGTGCATTTGACTTCAAATTATTGTCAAAATTCCCTAGATTTTAAAAATTGACCAAGATTATAGCTAATTCACAGCAAATGGCAGCAATTTACTGGTCTAATCTCCTAGTTTGTTAATTAGCTCGAAGATATTCGATACTTACTCTATGAGTGACATAACAACTCAGACCTCTTTGCTAGAGGCCACGGGTAAAGGTTTGGTCCAATAGAGAATGAACAAGCCAGAGCTAAAAAGAGTTTGGTCAATGAGTGGTCGCTGATATTAGTATAGGTAACTAATAAAACGCAATATTTTCTCTTTATTCTCCCCATTACGACAATACTCATAAAGAGGGATTTTGCACTTACAATGAGAGTATTGTTAATAATTATACGATGTAATGCCAATAAAAAACTCCGATGACAAAGCATTCGGAGTTTTTATGACATGGACGAGTTAAACGCTGTTATTTAGCGGAATAATGATCTTTTTCTGTAATGAGTTTTTGTACCACACTCGGATCTGCAAGTGTGGAGGTATCACCTAGGTTACCTGTATCACCGGTGGCTATTTTGCGTAAAATTCGCCGCATAATCTTACCTGAACGGGTTTTCGGTAGAGCATCTGTCCAGTGCAAAACATCTGGTGTTGCAATCGCTCCAATTTCTTTACGTACCCAGTCTTTGACTTCTTTATGGAGTTGAGCATCAGGGAAAACGCCATCATTAAGCGTAATATAAGCATAAATGGCTTGCCCTTTAATGTCGTGAGGTACACCTACCACGGCGGCTTCCGCAATTTTATCAAAAGAGACTAATGCCGATTCAACTTCAGCCGTGCCCATTCGGTGGCCAGATACGTTCAGTACATCATCGACACGCCCAGTAATCCAGTAGTACCCATCTTTATCGCGCCGTGCCCCATCACCAGTAAAGTACATCCCTTTAAAAGTAGAAAAATAGGTTTGTTCAAAGCGATCGTGGTCGCCGTAAACGCTGCGCATTTGTCCCGGCCATGAGTCAAGAATCACAAGGTTCCCCTCGTTGGCACCATCAACAAGGTTACCTGAGTTATCAACCAAGGCAGGTTGAACGCCAAAGAATGGACGAGTTGCCGAGCCTGGTTTTAATTCTGTCGCACCTGGTAGCGGGGTAATTAAAATGCCACCGGTTTCCGTTTGCCACCACGTATCAACAATGGGAGATTCACTGTTACCGATTGTACGGTAATACCATTCCCACGCTTCTGGATTGATGGGTTCACCAACGGATCCCATGATGCGTAGGCTAGAGCGAGTGGTGCCTTTGATGGCTTCGTCTCCTTTGGCCATTAACGCACGAATAGCGGTTGGGGCAGTATAGAGCAGAGAGACTTTATGTTTATCAATCACTTCACTCATACGGCTGGTTTGTGGGTAGTTTGGCACCCCTTCAAATAAAATGGTTTTTGCCCCGTTAGAAAGTGGGCCATAAATGAGATACGTGTGTCCTGTAATCCAACCAACGTCGGCGGTACACCAATAAACATCATTGGGTTGATAATCAAACACGTATTTGAACGTCATCGTGGCGTAAACCAGATAGCCGCCCGTCGTATGTAACACACCTTTGGGTTTACCTGTTGATCCAGAAGTGTAGAGAATAAAAAGGGGATCTTCGGCTTTCATTTCTTCTGGTGGGCAGTGATCGCTAACCGATGCTGTTGCTTCATGCCACCAGATATCTCGATGAGAGTGCCAGTCTACTGAGCCACCAGTTCTTTTCATCACAATGACTTTACTGATGGTTTTTACTTCTGGATTAGTGAGGGCTTCGTCGACATTCTTTTTCAACGGTACGGCGCGACCACCACGAACGCCTTCGTCGGCAGTGATGACTAATTTGGCATCAGAGTCGATGATTCTTCCTGCAAGAGCTTCAGGAGAAAATCCGCCAAATACCACTGTGTGAACAGCACCAATACGGGTGCAAGCGAGCATAGCAACTGCGGCTTCCGGCACCATTGGCATGTAAAGGCAAACCACATCACCTTTACGTACCCCTTGGGCCTTTAGTGCGTTAGCAAAGCGGCAGACTTGCTGATGAAGTTCGTTAAACGTGATCTTGGCATCTTGGGCTGGATCGTCACCTTCCCAAATGATCGCCACATCATCCCCATGATCTTTTAAATGGCGGTCAATGCAGTTAGCAGATACATTGAGCGTGCCATCTTCGAACCATCGTATATCCACATGCCCAGTATCAAATGACGTCTGTTTTACTTTAGAGAAGGGCTTTATCCAATCAACAATTTTCCCGTGTTCAGCCCAAAAGCTTTCAGGATTGTTAACCGATTGCTGGTACATTTTTAAATAGGTATCGTTATCCGCGTGAGTACAAGCCTTAATATTTGGCTTAACGGGATAAATTTGAGCATCACTCATGGCCTTCTCCTTGTGAAATCAGCAAATTCCTAATGTTTTGAATCGAATTATGGATGGTGAAATAGGAATTTTTCTTGCTTATAAACATTGGCTAATCGGTGCAATTGCTCAATTAGACTTTAGGAGTATGAAAAGCCAGATCACATTGTGATTGTTGAATTTATTGTGAACGCAGTGGCGGAAGGTCGCCATTCATGAGACGGATAAAAATGAGTCCGGCAGAAATGGCATCTTGGAGGGCATCGTGCTTATCTTGGATCGGTAGCTCTAAATGTTTACATATCGAATCCAGACTCAAATCGATATACGTATTGGGCAGTTGTTTGGCGAGTTTGTCTTGGTATAACTGGCTGACTTCAACGTGTTTGTAAGGGAGAGGAAAGCCTAAATGTTTACGGCAAGCGATATCAAGAATCTTCTTATCATAACGGATATGATAGCCGACTAAAGTACGGTGACCAATAAAAGCCAGTAACTGTTGTAGTGCTTCTTTCTCGGTTATTCCATCATGCAAATCTTGATGGCGTATTTGATGAATTTTTATTGAGTCTTCATTCAGAGACGTTGGCGGCCTCAAATGCACTTCAAAGGGCTGGCTGAGAATAATGCGGTTATTTAATATTTTTGTTGCGGCTATGGTGACGAGCTCAGCCTGATTGGGATCTAAGCTTGTGGTTTCACAATCCAGTGAAACATATTCATTAGGTGTCGTTTTTTCAAATAGGTAGCGATAAGGCGAGCCTTCTAAATGATGTAACCAGTATTGCCGCATTAACCAATTCATATGCACTTCCAGACATCAGTATGTTAGATGATTTATTCCCGAACTTGATAGTGATAAGCGAGCCATTGCTTAAACTTTTTCACTACATGTAAGCTATGTCGAAGTAAGTCTCGTTCGGCCCGAGCCAGTGGTTCAAGTGATAGTAGATGGGTTTGATGATCGTGTTGTAACTGTTGGGTTAACCTGAGCTTAATGAAAAATTTTAAAGCTTCACTGAGGTTATCTGCGGTGTTTTTTTCCAAAATATGCTGAGCCTGCAGAGTTTCGATGCGCTCAAAGGTATTTGTCACTTCAACCCCATGTTCTAACGATAGAGTACGAACGCCATGGACAATAGGAAAAATACCCCCTTGCTTGATGTCTAATCCTTTTTTCCCTTGTTTTACTTGACCAAAAAAAGTGAGAGGAGAGGCAAAGGCAAGTGCTGGTTTTACCATGTCAGCGAGTAGAGCATCTTGCTGTTGGGTGCATTGTTTGATGGTTGTTTTGAGCGGTGTAATTAATTCGTGATTACCAGCCACTACATGGGCGTCTGCTAATATCGCCAAGTGCATGAGATCATGTGCTGAACGTTGGGAGCACCATGACATTATTTGTTCTTTCCAACCGTTTTGAGAATGAATCCATTCTGGGTTGTTCACCATCACTTTGCCCGGACAAGGAGGGTAACCAAGTTGAATCATGGCTGTGGAGAGTGAAGCCATACACTGTTCTACCTCTGGCCAGTCGATGTCTTGCGCTAAAATTAATGCGTTGTCTTGATCGGTTTTCAATATTTGCTCTTTACGTCCTTCTGAGCCTAATACGATAAAGCAGCATTGGGCCTGTCTTTCTTGCGGCACAATCAGTTGGAAGGCTTTCTCCATAATTTGTTCATTGACCGCGGCGAGCAGTTCCATAATAAAACGGGTTCGAACTCCTCTTTGAAACAGGCTTTCTACAAGTAGGCGCTGCTTTTGTGATGCTTCGATTAACGACTCTAAATCATTAGCTCTGGCAATAGCTAATGTTAATACGTGAGAATGTGTGGAAAAGGTACTCAATATCTGAGTCATATCGAGTAGACCGACGGCTTGGCCTTGGCGTTTCACCATAAGTCGTTTTACTTTACAGCGCGTCATTTGCACCATGGCGTCAAACAGATAATCGCCTTCTTCAACCGAGATAACAGGCTGAGATGCGATAGGAAGAATGGGGCTATATAGCGAATGTTTTTCGCTCACTAAAGCGTGCAATAAGTTTGTTTGCGTGATAATCGCATAAGATGGAAATGGCTCTTGCTCGTTTAAAGGAATTAAGGCTGCGTCTACTTCGTGCTGCTTCATCGCTAAGGTTGTGTCTCGAATGGATGTTGAGCCCGCAATGAGTAAAGGTGGGTGATAAATGGAAGCATCTACTTTGGTTAGAATGAACTCAGCAATATTTTTTTGACGTTGGGCTTTCTCTAATAATGCTCGTCTAGCAACAAGGCTGGTGTCAAAGTAATTCGCAAAATCGGCGTTATTCCCATAAATATCGGCAAAAACAGATTTAGGTAGAAGATAGACTAACGTGTCTTCTAAAGCTACGTATCTGTGTTTGGTTAACGTGGAAAATAATCCTCGCACATCAAATAGATCATCATGGGTATAGTGGGCGTATACTTCTCCGGTTTCAGCAGACTGTTCTTCAACTGTCCCCTTTATCACGATATGGAGATATTGCGCGGGTTGTTGTGCTTCTATAATTATCTGCCCTGTTCGATAGTAAGCAATATCCAGTGCTGCGCGAAAACGCTTCTGTTGCACCCCTGTTAAATGATCAAAAGGGGGTGTTTGCATGTCGAATTTAGTTGGCATGGAGGGGGGCCTCCTTTTGAACATTGGATCTTAAGTGTGGCGTGTTTCTTTACTCTCTCCAGACGACTTTGGTCTAAGCCGGATGTTTCATAGGTGGATTAATAGTGTTCTGCATGACTGGAAATGATGTAAGTTTCTTATTTGGAAACAGCATGTTGCTAAAGTATCCCTTTGAAATTAACCCTATCCATTGCATAATTTGTCGTCATCGCAACCACCCTTGCTTTGGCGCCTGAACATATTTCATTAGCGTAATCAGCCTTTTTACTTTTGGCAGCGATGTAACCTCATTTAGACAGGACGTTGTTATGAAAAATACATCCCCTTACGGGTGGATTTCGCAGTATCTATTCGGTTTCTTTTTTTCTTATGGTGTGTACCTGCCATTTTGGGCGCTGTGGTTTTCTTCCCAAGGTGTGTCGGCGACAGATATTGGTACGTTAGTTGGTTTAGGTTTTGCTACCCGCTGTGCCTCGAACCTTTTAATCACTCCTCGAATTCATAAACTTTCTTACATATTGCCTGCTCTGCGCTGGTTGTCATTTTTAGGCACTGTTGCGGCTTCACTGTATTTTGTGGCGGGTGGTAACTTTTGGATCATGGCGATAGTAACCGTGCTGTTTAATCTTTGCATGGGGCCAATGATGCCGTTGCCTGATGCGATGGCGAATTATTATGCCAAATTGAATATTCTCGATTATGGTTCAACGCGCGTGTGGGGCTCCATTTCGTTTATTGTTGGTTCTACCTTGGTAGGGTATCTGGTCACAGGGTGGGGGAGTGGTTGGATTTTATATACTGCTATCTTCGGTTTTGCTGCCACATGGATGATGAGCTTAAGAACACCAGATCCTAAACCGTTGGATACTGAACCCGCTAATGCAGCAGAAAGACCTAAATTGCTTCACTTATTACGCGAGTGGCCCGTTGTTAAGTTTCTTGTTTTAGTCGCGTTAATTCAGGGAAGTCATGCCGCCTATTACAGTGTGAGTTCTTTGTATTGGAAACAATCAGGTTATTCCGAAGATGTGATTGGTTATCTCTGGAGTCTGGGGGTTGTTGCTGAAGTGATGCTCTTTGCCCTAAGTAAACGTATCTTTGCTGGCTGGGGAGTACGCACTTTATTTTTGATCTCATCGGTTGCTGTTATTGTTCGCTGGGGGATTACTGCCAGCACAACGGCTTTGATTCCTTTAGTGATCGTTCAGTTGCTGCATAGTCTGACTTATGCACTTGCTCATTTAGCGGCGATTCGTTACATACAGCAATCGGCACAAAGCCGTATGGTGGCGTTGCAGTCTTTGTATAATGCTTTGGCCCAAGGTTTGTGCATTGCCATCATGACGTCATTTAGTGGGTGGGGATTCCAGCACTTTGGCGCGAATGTATTTTGGGTGATGTCGGCAATGGGGGTTCTTTCTTTGTTGGTTCGCTTAGAGTTACCTCGGTCTCAAATTCAAACCTCCAGTTAAGCAAAAGCTTATTCAACCCCGCAGAAATCAATTTCTTAGATTGTTCATCCGGTTGTTACTCGTTTAAATCAAAGCCTCTTCTATAGTTAGAAGAGGCTTTTTTATTAGTAAGGAGAGCGATGCAAGGATGGTTAGTCGTTCCAGTGTCTTTGGTTTATCTGGGCGCATTATTTCTTATAGCTTGGTATGGCGATCGTCAGCGGCGATGGTTAGAAGGTTGGCGTCCGTGGATTTATAGTCTATCTATTGCTGTCTATTGCACCTCTTGGACTTTTTTTGGCACGGTTGGGCAAGCAAGCGCTAATCCGTGGTCATTTATTCCTATCTATCTTGCTCCGATATTGGTGTTTGTTTTTGGCTGGCGCATCATTGCTCGGCTGATTTTAACGGCCAAGCGAGAGCACATTACTTCAATTGCTGATTTTATCTCTGCTCGATACGGCAAAGCTCAGGGATTGGCGGTGGTCGTTACCGTGATTGCCGTTGTGGGCGTGTTGCCTTATATCGCGTTGCAATTACGCGCAATTACTACTGGACTTAATGTGGTCGCCCCAGAGCTATTTTCTGATTTGGGGTACGATGATCAAAGTGTGTCGTGGTTTGTTGTATTCGCGCTGGCTTTATTCAGCATGCTATTTGGTACGAGGCAGGTGGATAACACCGAGCATCACCGTGGCATGATGATCGCTGTAGCGTTTGAATCGATCATTAAGTTAGCGGCATTCATTATTGTTGGGATATTTATATGCTATGTATCCTGGAATACTCCCGACTTTTCAATGGGGCAGCTTGCTCAAATCAGCTATCAGCCTCCCAACTGGCCTACTCTGACGATTCATCTTGTTTTGACTGTTGTTGCCATCATTTGTTTACCGCGCCAATTTCACACCATCGTGGTTGAGAATGAGCAGGGGCAAGATTTACATACCGCGCGTTGGTTATTTCCTATGTACTTATTTCTCATGAGTCTGTTTGTATTGCCTATCTCATGGGTCGGGCAAGGGCTTTTACTGGGAAATCCTGATACGTTTGTCGTAAGTATTCCCAAAGCTGTTGAAGCAGATGGTATTGCTCTTTTAGCCTTTTTAGGAGGGGCTTCGGCGGCGTCGAGTATGGTGATTGTTTCGACGATGGCACTGGCAATAATGATGTCGAATGATTTAGTCATGCCTTTGTTATTACGCCGTATGCGCTTAACCCAGAGAAACCACATTCATATCTCTCGGATTTTGGTCATCGTTCGGCGCCTACTTATTTTGCTGATTATGTTAGGAGCTTGGGGCTTCTATCAGGTTCTTGATTCTATTCCGTCACTATCGGCGATAGGTTTCCTTTCTTTTGCTGCCATTACTCAATTTGCTCCTGCGTTACTCGGGGGAATGTATTGGCGAGAAGGCAATCGTAAAGGTGCTTATGCGGGGCTTGGTGTGGGATTTTTTATTTGGCTGATTACGTTGATGAATGCAACGGGCTTACTGGCTGGTAGTGCTAATAATAATGTATTGCTGTGGATTTCGACGCCTCCGCTAACGCTCAAACATTGGGGGCTTGCCTCACCTGAGTGGGGAATGTTTCTTAGTGTTGTACTTAATGCACTTTGCTATGTAGTGGTGTCATTGGTTACTCGTGCTAGTTTGAGTGAGCGTCTGCAAGCCGCATCCTTTGTTGGTACGCCAATGCCCAATAATGACAACATTACGATTTATCAAAGTCGAGTTACCGTGGGTGAGTTAGAAATGTTGGCAGCGCGATTTGTTGGTCGAGCGCGGGTTAGACACGCCTTTGAACAGTATTGGTCGGCTCAACCTGAAAGGTTGATGCAGGGTCAGCAAGCAACGGCTTCACTAATTCGTCATACAGAAAGAGTATTAGCTGGAGTTTTTGGTGTTTCGTCTGCCAAATTGGTTCTTACTTCAGCATTGCAAGGTCGCAATATGCATTTAGAAGATGTGGCGACCATTGTTGATGAAGCGTCAGAAATTTATGACTTTAGCCGTGGTTTACTTCAAGGGGCAATTGAACATATTAGCCAGGGCTTGGCTGTTGTTGATAAACATTTACGGCTGGTGGCATGGAATCAACGTTACCTTGAACTATTTAATTTTCCGGCCGGTTTAGTTCAAGTAGGGCGGCCGATAGAAGATATTATTCGCCATAATGCTAAGCAGGGATTATGTGGCCCTGGTGATGTAGAAGAGCATGTCGAAAAGCGCCTACGACATTTAGAAAAAGGGACAGCGCATACTTCAGCTCGTGAAAGGCCTGATGGTAAAGTGATTGAGGTGCAAGGGAATCCGATGCCCGGAGGAGGTTTCGTGATGAGCTTTAATGATATCACCGCATTTCGCGCGGTAGAACAGAGTTTAAAAGAAGCCAACGAAAACCTTGAAGAGCGAGTTCATCAACGTACCCATGAATTAGAAACTCTGAATAAACAGTTAGTCCTCGCCACTCAACGTTCAGAACATGAATCTCAATCGAAATCGCGTTTTCTCGCTGCAGTTAGCCATGATCTGATGCAACCTTTGAATGCAGCCCGCCTGTTTTCTTCATCGCTAGGAGAAATAGCTCAAGATAAAGAAGTCAAACAGTTGTCTCAGCATATTGAAAGTTCACTCGGCGCCGCGGAAGATTTGATCGGTGATTTATTAGATATCTCTCGCTTGGAATCCGGAAAGTTGGAAGTGTATCCGCAAGCTTTTGCTGTAAGGAATATTTTGGATAATTTAGCCGCTGAATTTCGTGTGATAGCTTCCAAGCAAGGTGTTGAGTTTTCAATGGTGCCTTCTTCTCAATACATTATTTCTGACCAAAAACTGTTGCGGCGTGTGGTTCAAAATTTCCTGACTAATGCTTTCCGGTACTGTTCTCATGGCAAGGTTCTACTGGGGGTAAGGCACAAAGCAGAAAAAGTGGTAATCGAGGTTTGGGATAATGGTGTGGGAATAGAGCAAGAGAAACAACAAGAAATTTTTGAAGAGTTTAATCGCGGTTCTCAAGTTCGTTCTGATCAGGGGTTAGGGCTCGGTCTTGCTATTTCAAAAGGAATTGCTCAAGTATTACATCATGATATCGCGATGCGTTCATGGGTTGGAAAAGGGAGCGTTTTTTCTGTCACCATGGATAAAGCTCAAGCACCTGAACCTATTGCTTTCACCCCAGAAACAAACGAATCGGTACATAATGTTGAGTATTTAAGAGTGTTATGTGTCGATAATGAAAGCGCTATTTTAGATGGGATGCGTGAATTGTTAGAGCGTTGGGGGTGTGAAGTTAAAACCGCCTTAAATCTTGTTGATAGCTTGCAAGTGCTTGAAGAACAATGGCGACCCAATGTCATCTTATCTGATTACCGCCTTGATGATGGCCGAACCGGGTTAGAGGTATTGCAGCAATTTCGTTTGAGGTTAGGCGATGACTTTTCCGGCGTAATCATTAGTGCTGATAGAACGACTGAGATACTTGAAGCTGTAAAAACTCACGGTTTCCGGTTTATTGCTAAGCCTGTTAAGCCACTTAAATTGCGCGCTTTGTTATTAGCAAAGTAAAAACGCCCTCGAAAGAGGGCGAATGAATGTAGTTTTGATAAATCTAGAGTGATTCTTCAATTTGTAGCGGCCAGCCAATATCGGTCTGACGATTAGCTTCTAGCTCTAATTCCGCTTTAGTGAGCGGGTTTGCCTCTAGCCAAGTTTTATCCAAAGTTAGAGTGAGTTGATCACCGCTGGCTTCCAATGTAAATGCAGGTTCTAAATCAGCATTACGTCGGTGGCTAAGTAGCACTGCTAATCGGAGTAAGCGCAAGACACGTTTTGCGCTGGTACCAGAAAGAGCATGTTGTTCTGGCAATGATGTTAGTTGCTCTCTATAGCGGCGAGCTAATTCACCAATATAGAACTTCTGTGCGCGGGTAAATCCGGGTAAATCTAAATGTTGTAATAGGTAAGCACTGTGTTCGCCCCCTTTTTTGTAGTCGATGCTAAGCCCAATCTCATGTAATTGGGCCGCACTACATAACAACATTTCAGCTTGTGATTCTTCAACCCATTCACTGCCACCACACTGGTTGAACATATTGCTGGCTAAGGTCGCAACTTGCTTAGCGTAATTTTGGTCGATTTGATAACGGCGTTGCACACTATCAATCGTGCGGCTACGAATATCATTTTGACGTAGCCCATCCACCATTTCATAAACTAAACCTTCACGTAACGCACCGCCGGCAAGTGTCATCTCTTCTATCTTAAAAGATTCAAAAATGGCAATTAAGATAGATAACCCACTAGGGAATACTAAAGCACGCTCTAGCGTCAGCCCTTCAATCTCCAACTCTTCAAGATGATCAGACATCATCGCCTGTTTTTGTAAGCGCTTCAGTTTGGGCAGGGTAATGATTTCATCCATTCCCTGTGCCAGCATAATTTCTTGCAATGCTTGCACCGTACCACTGGCACCAACACAGATATCCCAACCAATTTGACAATAAGATTCTAAAATTGGCGATACCGTTTGTTTGGCTGCTTCAATTGCACTTTGGAAGTTAGTGTTGTTGAGCTGACGGTCTTTAAAATGTCGTTCGAGCCAAGTGACACAGCCCATTTTTAGGCTGTTGAGTGCTTTGGCTTCAAAACCTTCACCGATGATGAACTCTGTACTTGCACCGCCAATATCAACCACCAATCGACGGCCTATACCCCCGGAAGTATGAGCCACACCTTTATAGATGGTGCTTGCTTCTTCTTCCCCAGAAATAATTTCTATTGGGTGACCTAGGATTTGATTTGCTTTGATAAGAAACTCATTAACGTTTATCGCAGTACGCAAAGTTGCGGTTCCCACGATGCGGATATTCTCTTTAGGAATATCTTGTAGACGTTCAGCAAATAGGCTTAAACAATCCCAACCACGCTGCATCGCTTCTAAACTCAATGCATTGTTTTCATCAAGGCCTGCGGCTAGGCGAACTTTACGTTTAATTTTCGCCATGGTTTGAACGCTACCATCAATATGACGGACAACGAGCATATGAAAGCTGTTCGACCCCAAATCAATCGCGGCATATAGCGGTGAAGATACATCTCGGCTCATAGGTTAATTACGAATCCTTTTTCTGACGAGGACGTGAACGACGTTGATTATTATTACGTTTATTACCAGAACGCGAGCCACCAGTATTGGTGCGACGTTGGTTATTTCTACGTAGGGTAATGGGTTTTGGTAAATCTGTCAGCAGCGCTGTAGGATCATACTCAGAAACCGGGATTGAGTGTTCAATATATTCTTCAATTGGCGGAAGGTTAATCGCGTATTCTTCACAAGCAAAACTAATAGAAAAACCGCTAGCGCCAGCACGACCGGTACGGCCAATACGGTGAACATAGTCTTCACAATCATCAGGTAGATCGTAGTTAAATACGTGAGTAACTTGGGGAATGTGTAAGCCACGCGCAGCTACGTCAGTGGCTACTAGAATATCCAATTCACCTTTAGTGAATTGTTCTAGAATCCGTTCACGTTTTTTCTGTGGTACATCGCCAGTTAACAGGCCGACACGATGTTTATCTGCAGCGAGATGACCCCAAATTTTTTCACACTGATGTTTTGTGTTTGCAAAAATGATGGCGCGGTCTGGCCATTCTTCTTCGATAAGCGTTTGTAGTAGAGCCATTTTGTCATCATTTGATGGGTAGAAAAGCTCTTCTTTAATGCGTGCGCCTGTTTTACGCTCAGGTTCAACAACAACGTGTTCAGGGCTATTCATATGCTCAAATGCGAGTTCTTGAACACGGTAAGACAGCGTTGCTGAGAACAGCATGTTGAGGCGGTCTTTAGGCTCTGGCATACGACGGAAAAGAAAACGGATATCTTTGATAAAGCCCAAATCAAACATTCGGTCCGCTTCATCGAGTACGACCGCTTGGATGTCGTTAAGATTAAACGCTTTTTGGTGGATGAAATCTTTAATACGGCCTGTAGTACCGATAAGGATGTCCACACCTGCATTGATTTGCTCTAATTGCTTGTCATAGCTTTCGCCACCATAAGCTAAAGCGGCTTTTAGTCCTGTACTTTCAACAAGACACTCGGCGTCATGATAAATTTGAATCGCTAATTCACGAGTCGGTGCCATAATAATAGCACGAGGCTGATTTTGTTTACGGCGCTCATGAGCCGGTGTTGTCAGCAAATGGTTGAAGGTTGCAGTAAGAAACGCAAGCGTTTTACCCGTGCCCGTTTGGGCTTGGCCTGCAATGTCTCGGCCGGCGAGCAGGACCGGCATCGCCATGGCTTGGATAGGGGTGCAATATTCGAACCCTTTTTTTTCCAATCCATCAATGACTTGCGGCTCTAAACCGAAGTCGGCGAACTTATGCTCTGTGATATGCGTCTTTTTCATAGCTATAGAATATCAGCCTAGGCTTGCAATATGGAAGTAAATACATTCCAATAGAGCATCTATTTACTGGTTAGTATGCAACCAGTTCAGAAAAACACAGTGGAGTGGAAGATGAGTGATAAATTTTTGCAGCTAACTGATGATAGTTTTGAGGCTGACGTAATTAATGCTGCAGGCCCTGTTCTTGTTGACTTTTGGGCAGAATGGTGTGGTCCTTGTAAAATGATTGCTCCTATTCTTGACGAAGTCGCAGAAGAATATGAAGGCAAGCTCACAATCGGCAAACTTAACATCGACCAAAACGCAGGAACACCACCAAAATTTGGTATTCGTGGTATTCCAACGCTTCTTTTATTCAAAGATGGTAACGTCGCGGCAACTAAAGTAGGCGCACTTTCTAAGACTCAGCTTAAAGAATTCTTAGACGCGAACCTTTAATCGCATTTACATAAACCGTACATAGAAATATGTGCGGTTTGTTTTATGGTTAAACATTTTCTAGACTACACTGACATTTAGTGATAGTTTATCGACCGTTAATTAAACAAGTGTTCACTTCTTGGTCAATCCTGCGACCAAATCCATCTTACTTAACTTAAAAAACAGATCCTAATTTTGACTAAACAAGTATCCACCACAATGAACCTAACAGAATTGAAGAACAGACCCGTGTCTGATCTTGTGAAACTTGGTGAAAGCCTAGGCTTAGAAAATCTAGCACGCCTAAGAAAGCAAGACATAATCTTCTCCATACTTAAAGCTCACGCGAAAAGTGGTGAAGATATATTTGGCGATGGGGTTCTGGAAATTCTACAAGACGGTTTTGGTTTCTTACGAAGCTCAGACAGCTCCTACCTTGCTGGCCCAGACGATATCTACGTATCACCAAGCCAAATTCGTCGCTTTAACTTACGTACCGGTGATTCAATCGCCGGGAAAATCCGTCCGCCAAAAGAAGGTGAGCGTTACTTTGCACTGTTAAAAGTGAACACTGTTAACGACGATAAGCCTGATAATGCACGTAATAAAATCCTGTTTGAAAACTTAACCCCCCTACATGCGAATGAACGCATGGTTATGGAGCGTGGTAATGGCTCAACAGAAGATATCACTGCACGTGTACTGGATTTGGCCTCTCCGATCGGTAAAGGTCAACGTGGTTTGATTGTTGCTCCGCCTAAAGCGGGTAAAACCATGTTGCTGCAAAATATTGCTCAGAGTATTGCTTACAACCATCCAGAATGTGAATTGATGGTACTTCTTATTGACGAACGTCCGGAAGAAGTAACTGAAATGCAACGTTTGGTGAAAGGTGAAGTGATTGCTTCCACATTCGATGAACCTGCTAACCGCCACGTGCAAGTAGCTGAAATGGTTATCGAGAAAGCAAAACGCCTAGTTGAGCATAAGAAAGATGTGGTTATCCTTCTTGACTCTATTACTCGTCTAGCTCGCGCTTACAACACTGTCGTGCCTTCATCAGGTAAAGTTCTGACCGGTGGTGTTGATGCTAACGCTTTACACCGTCCGAAGCGTTTCTTTGGTGCGGCTCGTAATGTAGAAGAAGGTGGTAGCTTAACTATTATCGCGACTGCTCTAGTTGATACTGGTTCGAAGATGGATGAAGTTATTTACGAAGAGTTTAAAGGTACAGGTAACATGGAATTGCACCTGAACCGTAAGATTGCTGAAAAACGCGTCTTCCCTGCGATTGACTTTAACCGCAGTGGTACTCGTCGTGAAGAGTTACTAACTAAATCTGATGAGTTACAAAAAATGTGGATTCTACGCAAGATTGTTCATCCTATGGGTGAAATCGATGCAATGGAATTCCTCATTGATAAGTTAGCGATGACGAAGACCAACAATGAGTTTTTTGACGCAATGCGCCGTCAATAAGCCAAAAAAAGTGAAGCACCACCGATACGGTGGTGTTTTTATTTGCATTCCCCATAAAGTCAGGCAAGACTGATAGGGAATGTAAAAAGGAGTTTTTATGCAACAAGGATTGTTGTGCTCGCTTCTTCTATTATCGTTAGCCTTGTATAGCGGAATTGCTGGTGCTGTAGAAATGTCTGTGGCGGAACAACAGGAAGTTCTGCATGACAAAACACTTGAGCATAAAGTGGATCAGTTATACGACTATGCAATAAAAGATGATATTGACGCGCTAAAGTTTGCCTTCCAGCGGCTTGCTCTTCCTCAGCAGGAAGCTGCTCGCTACCTACTATTTAAACGTCTCGATAAAAATAACATCTCTCTATCTGCGCCTTTATATGGTTTTGTCCAGCGACAAAATGGATTGTTGCCTGTATACCAAATTACTGTAAAGGGCGACGGCTATGAATTCTCTTCCCCAGCATTTAATTATACTGCAGTCGGTTCTCGGCTAATGAAGCGGTGGAAGCAGGATCAAAAGGTAGTTGATTTTGTTCTTAAAGCTGAACTTCATGAGTTGAAATTAAAAGCTTGGTTATCTGGACCTGACAAGTTAACCCATGAAAAGCTCTTAATTAAAGAGCTTGATCACTTGTCGATCCCAGCTATTCAATCGTTAGTTGATCAGCTAATTACTGTGAAAGTCACAAGTTGGCTACCTTCATCGGCTGTCATGGTTCGTATAGCCCAAGTTAGTCATAGCCCAGAAGTTTATAAGTTACTGTGGTTGATGAGAGCTGACGGAGATATAGAAGGTGAATTGGACCGACTATCTAAGCGCAATGACCACTTTGCGATTAAGCAGATGATGCTGGCTGCTCAAAACCCGCGTTTAAAGGATGAAGCTATCAAAGATTTAGCTCGTCTTAACCCGATGAATGATGATGTTAAAGCATTTTTAGTCAACCGTTTATCCGATGATGATGAGGTATTCCAGGTTGCTAAGACGTTGGTAGAGCAGGGGCACAGAAGTTGGTTACAAGAGTTGTTAAGCTCAAACCGACAGGTTAAAGCAAGTGTCATATCTCAAGTCCTTGAACAATAACCAGCGAATCGTAGAGAGCTGCTCAGGATGCAAAAAAGAAGAAACGAGAAACCTGAGTTTTTGTTATACTCTTGCTATCCCAATCAGCGCCAAATATACCTATGACTTTTAAGGATTTACCCAGTTTTTTAGCTCATTTAGAACAGCGTGGGCAGTTAAAACGTATTTCGCATCCTATCGACCCGCACTATGAAATGACGGAAATTAGTGATCGCACGTTGCGAGCACAAGGGCCTGCGTTGTTATTTGAAAACCCAGTAGGGTATGACATCCCTGTTCTGACTAACTTATTTGGTACTCCCGAGCGGGTGGCGCTGGGCATGGGAAGAGAAAATGTTCAAGGGTTAAGAGAAGTTGGTCAGTGGCTATCATATTTAAAAGAGCCGGAACCGCCACGTGGTTTTAAAGAAGCCATTGATAAACTGCCGGTATTTAAACAAGTCCTTAATATGCCAGCTAAGCGTCGCCGCCATGCTCCATGTCAAGAAGTGGTTTGGCAAGGTGACCAAGTTGATCTAGACAAAATTCCAGTAATGAGTTGCTGGGCCGAAGATGTAGCCCCCTTAATGACCTGGGGATTAACGGTGACAAAAGGTCCAGCGAAGAAGCGTCAAAATATCGGGATTTATCGCCAGCAGAAGTTAAGTAAAAACAAAATTATTATGCGCTGGTTAGCTCATCGAGGCGGTGCTCTAGACTTTCAGGATTGGAATGACGTCAATCCAGACAAACCTTTCCCTGTGTCAGTTGCTTTTGGTGCTGATCCTGCGACGATTCTTGCTGCAGTAACCCCTATTCCGGATACCTTATCTGAATACGCTTTTGCAGGACTACTTCGAGGCAGTCGCTCAGAGGTGGTTAAATCAATCAGTAATGATCTCGATATCCCGGCGTGTTCTGAAATTGTTCTAGAAGGTTACATCGACCCTAACGAATACGCAGAAGAAGGTCCTTATGGTGATCATACCGGTTACTATAATGAGGTAGAAACACATCGGGTTTTCACTGTTACTCATATAACTATGCGTAATAAACCTATTTATCACAGTACTTACACTGGGCGTCCACCGGATGAGCCCGCAGTGTTAGGTGTCGCTTTAAACGAAGTGTTTGTCCCTATCTTGCAAAAACAATTTCCTGAAATTGCAGATTTTTATCTACCGCCAGAAGGATGCTCTTACCGTTTAGCTATTGTAACCATGAAAAAACAATATCCTGGACATGCTAAGCGAGTCATGATGGGCGTTTGGTCTTTCTTACGTCAATTTATGTATACCAAATACGTAATCGTGTGTGATGAAAGTGTTGATGCTCGCAATTGGGATGATGTTGTTAAAGCAATGGCTGATAACATGGCTCCTATAGCCGATGCCTTATTTATTGATAATACGCCGATTGATTCACTAGATTTTGCTTCTCCAGTTGTGGGGCTTGGTTCCAAAATGGGAGTTGATGCCACTATTAAGTGGGATGCTGAGTTAGCCATGACTGGATTAAATGACGTTCCTGAGTGTAAAGATTTTGATGTGACCATGTTGCAGGATTGGAAGAACCAATACAGCAATGTAGTCGATATTCATTTACCTCCTTCTACCGGACATCGATTTATTCTTGTCAGTTTAAATAAGGAAGCGTCAGATCAAGCTAAGGCGTTCATTAATCACATGTTGAAAAATCTTCAACATGTAAGTGATATAAAGTTTATTGCTTTATTTGATGAAGATGTAAATATTCGTGATTGGAAAGATGTTATTTGGGCGATTACGACCAGAATCGATCCCACTCGAGATATCCGTAAAGTAGAAGGGTTGAATAACAAAAGCAGTTTGCTAGCCTTTGATGCTACCAATAAATGGCCCGATGAAGTTCAACGCGAATGGGGTAAACCTATTAATAAAGATCCCAAAGTATTAGCTAAGATTGATGCAATTTGGGACGAGTTAGATATTCTATGAGTCATACTGTCTTATTATTACCCAATAAGATTCAGTTTACGGTTTCGTCGGGACAGACGATATTAGAGGCTGCGCTCAACCAGCAGATCTCTTTCCCTAACCGTTGCCAAGTTGGCGCGTGTGCGGCCTGTCTGTGTAAAAAAGTCGCAGGCAAAGTAAGCTATCAGTTAGAACCAATGCTCACTGATAAAGAGCGTGAATCTGGCTGGGTGTTTGCCTGCCAAGCTATCCCAGAAAGTGATTTAGTACTTACTTTTGAAGAGTAAGTTAGAGGAAACACATGATTGTGAAATGTAAAGTTAAGTCGATTGCTCCGCTAGCAAGCAATACCTATAAAATATTGTTGCAACCAGAAGAGAAGATCGAATTTAAAGCTGGCCAATACCTTATGGTTGTTATGGGCCTAAAAGATAAACGCCCTTTTTCTATTGCTAACTCGCCAACTCGCGAAAATGGCGAATTAGAACTTCATATCGGTGCGGCAGAGCAGAACGCATACGCAGGTGAAGTTGTCGAGTTGATACGCGACTCTCTTACAACAGACAAGGCGATTGAAATAGATGTTCCCCATGGTGATGCTTGGGTCAAAGATAGTGAACGCCCTCTATTACTTATAGCTGGTGGTACAGGATTTAGTTACGTACGTTCAATCTTAGATGATTGCGTAGCTAATAAAGTGAATAAACCTGTTTATCTATATTGGGGAGCGAAAGATGCGACTCAACTTTATGCTAAAGAAGAGCTAGTTGCTATTGCAGAACAAAATGAACATGTTCACTTTGTTCCAGTTGTTGAGCAACAAGAAGATAACTGGCAAGGTAAAGTGGGTAATGTGCTTCAGGCAATAAATGAAGATTTTGCATCCTTGTCTGAATACGACATTTATTTAGCTGGGCGCTTTGAAATGGCTGGAGCTGCACGTGAACAGTTTGTGGCAAATAAACAAGCGCTTGCAGAAAGAATGTTTGCCGACGCATACGCGTTCATCTAAAAGTTATACAGTAAAATATTCTGAAAGAGGGCGAAATCGCCCTCTTTTTCATCTATTTGCACAATTACTATCCTAACGAACCGATTTTTGCATTTTTTTCTAAAAAGTTCTTGCTTAATAATCCGCGAGGTCTATACTGCGCAACCACTGACACGGCAGACGCCATAAGGCTTCAGCGGTTCAGTAAGAGGATAAGACGCTCGAATGAGAAAGTTGAAAAAAGTGTTTGACACTGACAACGATATCGCTAGAATGCACCTCCACTTTGAAGAACAAAGTTCTGCAAAGAAAGCTCTTTAACAATTTAAACCTATCAATCTGTGTGGGCACTCGTTGATGATAATCAAAATGGAAACTTCGGTTTCGAATTGGTTTCAATGAACTGAGTGACCAATCAAGATGTCTTTTGGAAACATTAGAGGTCTTGGCACAGTCAATTCAACATTACTTAGTAATGTATTCAGTATTCATTGAGCCACAAAAAACTTTAATTGAAGAGTTTGATCATGGCTCAGATTGAACGCTGGCGGCAGGCCTAACACATGCAAGTCGAGCGGCAGCGACATAAACAAACCTTCGGGGGCGTCTATGGGCGGCGAGCGGCGGACGGGTGAGTAATGCCTGGGAAATTGCCCTGATGTGGGGGATAACCATTGGAAACGATGGCTAATACCGCATAATAGCTTCGGCTCAAAGAGGGGGACCTTCGGGCCTCTCGCGTTAGGATATGCCCAGGTGAGATTAGCTAGTTGGTGAGGTAAGAGCTCACCAAGGCGACGATCTCTAGCTGGTCTGAGAGGATGATCAGCCACACTGGAACTGAGACACGGTCCAGACTCCTACGGGAGGCAGCAGTGGGGAATATTGCACAATGGGCGCAAGCCTGATGCAGCCATGCCGCGTGTATGAAGAAGGCCTTCGGGTTGTAAAGTACTTTCAGCAGTGAGGAAGGTGGTGAGATTAATAGTCTCATCATTTGACGTTAGCTGCAGAAGAAGCACCGGCTAACTCCGTGCCAGCAGCCGCGGTAATACGGAGGGTGCGAGCGTTAATCGGAATTACTGGGCGTAAAGCGCATGCAGGTGGTCTGTTAAGTCAGATGTGAAAGCCCGGGGCTTAACCTCGGAATAGCATTTGAAACTGGCAGGCTAGAGTACTGTAGAGGGGGGTAGAATTTCAGGTGTAGCGGTGAAATGCGTAGAGATCTGAAGGAATACCAGTGGCGAAGGCGGCCCCCTGGACAGATACTGACACTCAGATGCGAAAGCGTGGGGAGCAAACAGGATTAGATACCCTGGTAGTCCACGCCGTAAACGATGTCTACTTGGAGGTTGTGGCCTTGAGCCGTGGCTTTCGGAGCTAACGCGTTAAGTAGACCGCCTGGGGAGTACGGTCGCAAGATTAAAACTCAAATGAATTGACGGGGGCCCGCACAAGCGGTGGAGCATGTGGTTTAATTCGATGCAACGCGAAGAACCTTACCTACTCTTGACATCCAGAGAACTTAGCAGAGATGCTTTGGTGCCTTCGGGAGCTCTGAGACAGGTGCTGCATGGCTGTCGTCAGCTCGTGTTGTGAAATGTTGGGTTAAGTCCCGCAACGAGCGCAACCCTTATCCTTGTTTGCCAGCGAGTAATGTCGGGAACTCCAGGGAGACTGCCGGTGATAAACCGGAGGAAGGTGGGGACGACGTCAAGTCATCATGGCCCTTACGAGTAGGGCTACACACGTGCTACAATGGCGCATACAGAGGGCGGCCAACTTGCGAAAGTGAGCGAATCCCAAAAAGTGCGTCGTAGTCCGGATTGGAGTCTGCAACTCGACTCCATGAAGTCGGAATCGCTA
The DNA here is from genome assembly GCF_015686695.1 of Vibrio nitrifigilis. Lineage (NCBI taxonomy): Bacteria > Pseudomonadati > Pseudomonadota > Gammaproteobacteria > Vibrionales > Vibrionaceae > Vibrio > Vibrio nitrifigilis. The sequence continues at coordinate 2,705,046 of NZ_JADPMR010000001.1, forward strand.
GTAATCGTAGATCAGAATGCTACGGTGAATACGTTCCCGGGCCTTGTACACACCGCCCGTCACACCATGGGAGTGGGCTGCAAAAGAAGCAGGTAGTTTAACCTTCGGGGGGACGCTTGCCACTTTGTGGTTCATGACTGGGGTGAAGTCGTAACAAGGTAGCGCTAGGGGAACCTGGCGCTGGATCACCTCCTTAACGATAAGATTATTGCGATGAGTGTTCACACAGATTGATACGGTTTAGTTATAGAGAGCACCGCGTTAACCCCTCTGCCCTCAGCCAATGGCGGCGCAGAGAATATTTGTGTCCCGTTCGTCTAGAGGCCTAGGACACCGCCCTTTCACGGCGGTAACAGGGGTTCGACTCCCCTACGGGATACCACTTTTAAGCGTATTTGCTTAAGTGCTCTTAAAAATGGTGATTTTCGCAAGAAAACACATTGCTCTTTAACAATTTGGAAAGCTGACAAAACATTCTTTTAGAATGTTTGTAAAAGTTCTCAATTATCTATCAATGATAGATAACCAACACACATTCAAGTGTTCTTGGGAATCTTACTTTTTAAGTAAGTATTCAAAATTGAGTCCGGCAATATCGAGTCTGCAACATGTATAAAAATGCAGACAAACCTTGGTGACTTGTTCATCAACGCAAAACTTTTTTGGGTTGTATGGTTAAGTGACTAAGCGTACACGGTGGATGCCTTGGCAGTCAGAGGCGATGAAGGACGTACTAACTTGCGATAAGCGTAGATGAGGCAGTAAGAGCCACTTGAGTCTACGATGTCCGAATGGGGAAACCCAACTGCATAAGCAGTTATCTTTAACTGAATACATAGGTTAAAGAGGCGAACCGGGAGAACTGAAACATCTAAGTACCCCGAGGAAAAGAAATCAACCGAGATTCTGGTAGTAGCGGCGAGCGAAACCGGATTAGCCCTTAAGCCATTTATGCGTCAGGTGAAGTGTCTGGAAAGGCACGCGATACCGGGTGATAGCCCCGTAACCGTTAACGTATTTATGGTGAAATCGAGTAAGGCGGGACACGTGATATCCTGTCTGAATATGGGGGGACCATCCTCCAAGGCTAAATACTCCTGACTGACCGATAGTGAACCAGTACCGTGAGGGAAAGGCGAAAAGAACCCCTGTGAGGGGAGTGAAATAGAACCTGAAACCGTGTACGTACAAGCAGTAGGAGCCTCTTTGTGGGGTGACTGCGTACCTTTTGTATAATGGGTCAGCGACTTATATTCAGTGGCAAGGTTAACCGTTTAGGGGAGCCGTAGCGAAAGCGAGTCTTAACTGGGCGCCCAGTCTCTGGATATAGACCCGAAACCGAGTGATCTAGCCATGGGCAGGTTGAAGGTTGAGTAACATCAACTGGAGGACCGAACCGACTAATGTTGAAAAATTAGCGGATGACCTGTGGCTAGGGGTGAAAGGCCAATCAAACTCGGAGATAGCTGGTTCTCCCCGAAAGCTATTTAGGTAGCGCCTCGGACGAATACTACTGGGGGTAGAGCACTGTTAAGGCTAGGGGGTCATCCCGACTTACCAACCCTTTGCAAACTCCGAATACCAGTAAGTACTATCCGGGAGACACACGGCGGGTGCTAACGTCCGTCGTGGAGAGGGAAACAACCCAGACCGCCAGCTAAGGTCCCAAATTACAGCTAAGTGGGAAACGATGTGGGAAGGCTTAGACAGCTAGGATGTTGGCTTAGAAGCAGCCATCATTTAAAGAAAGCGTAATAGCTCACTAGTCGAGTCGGCCTGCGCGGAAGATGTAACGGGGCTAAGTTGTAAACCGAAGCTGCGGCAATGCCTTTTTAGGTATTGGGTAGGGGAGCGTTCTGTAAGCCGTTGAAGGTGGATTGTAAAGTCTGCTGGAGGTATCAGAAGTGCGAATGCTGACATGAGTAACGATAATGGGGGTGAAAAACCTCCACGCCGGAAGACCAAGGGTTCCTGTCCAACGTTAATCGGGGCAGGGTAAGTCGACCCCTAAGGCGAGGCTGAAAAGCGTAGTCGATGGGAAACGGGTTAATATTCCCGTACTTCTTACAATTGCGATGGGGGGACGGAGAAGGCTAGGTGGGCCTGGCGACGGTCGTCCAGGTTCAAGTGCGTAGGCTTGGAAATTAGGTAAATCCGGTTTCCTCTAAGGCCGAGACACGATGTCGAGTCACTAAGGTGATGAAGTCATTGATGCCATGCTTCCAGGAAAAGCCTCTAAGCTTCAGATTGTAAGGAATCGTACCCCAAACCGACACAGGTGGTCGGGTAGAGAATACCAAGGCGCTTGAGAGAACTCGGGTGAAGGAACTAGGCAAAATGGTACCGTAACTTCGGGAGAAGGTACGCTCTTGACGGTGAAGAGATTTACTCTTGGAGCTATTGAGAGTCGCAGATACCAGGTGGCTGCAACTGTTTATTAAAAACACAGCACTGTGCAAAATCGTAAGATGACGTATACGGTGTGACGCCTGCCCGGTGCCGGAAGGTTAATTGATGCTGTTAGAGGTAACTCGAAGCGGTTGATCGAAGCCCCGGTAAACGGCGGCCGTAACTATAACGGTCCTAAGGTAGCGAAATTCCTTGTCGGGTAAGTTCCGACCTGCACGAATGGCGTAATGATGGCCACGCTGTCTCCACCCGAGACTCAGTGAAATTGAAATCGCTGTGAAGATGCAGTGTACCCGCGGCTAGACGGAAAGACCCCGTGAACCTTTACTACAGCTTGGCACTGAACATTGAGCCTACATGTGTAGGATAGGTGGGAGGCTATGAAGCAGTCACGCTAGTGATTGTGGAGCCGACCTTGAAATACCACCCTTGTATGTTTGATGTTCTAACTTGGCCCCCTTATCGGGGGTGAGGACAGTGCCTGGTGGGTAGTTTGACTGGGGCGGTCTCCTCCCAAAGAGTAACGGAGGAGCACGAAGGTGGGCTAATCACGGTTGGACATCGTGAGGTTAGTGCAATGGCATAAGCCCGCTTGACTGCGAGAATGACAATTCGAGCAGGTGCGAAAGCAGGTCATAGTGATCCGGTGGTTCTGAATGGAAGGGCCATCGCTCAACGGATAAAAGGTACTCCGGGGATAACAGGCTGATACCGCCCAAGAGTTCATATCGACGGCGGTGTTTGGCACCTCGATGTCGGCTCATCACATCCTGGGGCTGAAGTCGGTCCCAAGGGTATGGCTGTTCGCCATTTAAAGTGGTACGCGAGCTGGGTTTAGAACGTCGTGAGACAGTTCGGTCCCTATCTGCCGTGGGCGTTGGAAGATTGAAGGGGGCTGCTCCTAGTACGAGAGGACCGGAGTGGACGAACCTCTGGTGTTCGGGTTGTGTCGCCAGACGCATTGCCCGGTAGCTAAGTTCGGAATCGATAACCGCTGAAAGCATCTAAGCGGGAAGCGAGCCCTGAGATGAGTCTTCCCTGGCGCTATAAGCGTCCTAAAGGGTTGTTCGAGACTAGAACGTTGATAGGCAGGGTGTGTAAGCGTTGTGAGGCGTTGAGCTAACCTGTACTAATGGCCCGTGAGACTTAACCATACAACACCAAAAAGGTTTTGTATCGGACTCGATATAAGAGACACACTTGATTGTGTGAGAACGACAGCTTTCTGAATTAATTGTTGCTGCGTAGCGGTAACAACAAAGAATTTGCTTGGCGACCATAGCATTTTGGACCCACCTGATCCCATGCCGAACTCAGAAGTGAAACGAAATCGCGCCGATGGTAGTGTGGGGCTTCCCCATGTGAGAGTAGGTCATCGCCAGGCTTTAAATTCCACTTGCTTACAAAGTAAGCAAGTCACCATAAAGCTTTAAAAAAGATTAAAGTTTTATGTTGACTTTCAAAGTGGGTAGCGTAATATACGCGTCCTGCCTAAGTGCTAACGCACTGAAAGCAAAGCTCTTTAACAATTTAAACCTATCAATCTGTGTGGGCACTCGTTGATGATAATCAAATGAGAAACTTCGGTTTCCAATTGGTTTCAATGAACTGAGTGACCAATCAAGATGTCTTTTGGAAACATTAGAGGTCTTGGCACAGTCAATTCAACATTACTTAGTAATGTATTCAGTATTCATTGAGCCACAAAAAACTTTAATTGAAGAGTTTGATCATGGCTCAGATTGAACGCTGGCGGCAGGCCTAACACATGCAAGTCGAGCGGAAACGAGTTAACTGAACCTTCGGGGAACGTTAACGGCGTCGAGCGGCGGACGGGTGAGTAATGCCTGGGAAATTGCCCTGATGTGGGGGATAACCATTGGAAACGATGGCTAATACCGCATAATAGCTTCGGCTCAAAGAGGGGGACCTTCGGGCCTCTCGCGTCAGGATATGCCCAGGTGAGATTAGCTAGTTGGTGAGGTAAGAGCTCACCAAGGCGACGATCTCTAGCTGGTCTGAGAGGATGATCAGCCACACTGGAACTGAGACACGGTCCAGACTCCTACGGGAGGCAGCAGTGGGGAATATTGCACAATGGGCGCAAGCCTGATGCAGCCATGCCGCGTGTATGAAGAAGGCCTTCGGGTTGTAAAGTACTTTCAGCAGTGAGGAAGGTGGTGAGATTAATAGTCTCATCATTTGACGTTAGCTGCAGAAGAAGCACCGGCTAACTCCGTGCCAGCAGCCGCGGTAATACGGAGGGTGCGAGCGTTAATCGGAATTACTGGGCGTAAAGCGCATGCAGGTGGTCTGTTAAGTCAGATGTGAAAGCCCGGGGCTTAACCTCGGAATAGCATTTGAAACTGGCAGGCTAGAGTACTGTAGAGGGGGGTAGAATTTCAGGTGTAGCGGTGAAATGCGTAGAGATCTGAAGGAATACCAGTGGCGAAGGCGGCCCCCTGGACAGATACTGACACTCAGATGCGAAAGCGTGGGGAGCAAACAGGATTAGATACCCTGGTAGTCCACGCCGTAAACGATGTCTACTTGGAGGTTGTGGCCTTGAGCCGTGGCTTTCGGAGCTAACGCGTTAAGTAGACCGCCTGGGGAGTACGGTCGCAAGATTAAAACTCAAATGAATTGACGGGGGCCCGCACAAGCGGTGGAGCATGTGGTTTAATTCGATGCAACGCGAAGAACCTTACCTACTCTTGACATCCAGAGAACTTAGCAGAGATGCTTTGGTGCCTTCGGGAACTCTGAGACAGGTGCTGCATGGCTGTCGTCAGCTCGTGTTGTGAAATGTTGGGTTAAGTCCCGCAACGAGCGCAACCCTTATCCTTGTTTGCCAGCGAGTCATGTCGGGAACTCCAGGGAGACTGCCGGTGATAAGCCGGAGGAAGGTGGGGACGACGTCAAGTCATCATGGCCCTTACGAGTAGGGCTACACACGTGCTACAATGGCGCATACAGAGGGCGGCCAACTTGCGAAAGTGAGCGAATCCCAAAAAGTGCGTCGTAGTCCGGATTGGAGTCTGCAACTCGACTCCATGAAGTCGGAATCGCTAGTAATCGTAGATCAGAATGCTACGGTGAATACGTTCCCGGGCCTTGTACACACCGCCCGTCACACCATGGGAGTGGGCTGCAAAAGAAGCAGGTAGTTTAACCTTCGGGGGGACGCTTGCCACTTTGTGGTTCATGACTGGGGTGAAGTCGTAACAAGGTAGCGCTAGGGGAACCTGGCGCTGGATCACCTCCTTAACGATAAGATTATTGCGATGAGTGTTCACACAGATTGATGGTTTTGAAGCGTAAGCTTCGAGCTATTATTGCTCTTTAACAATTTGGAAAGCTGACAAAACATTCTTTTAGAATGTTTGTAAAAGTTCTCAATTATCTATCATTGATAGATAACCAACACACATTCAAGTGTTCTTGGAAATCTTGCTTTAATAGTAAGATTATTTTGCTTCTGCTTTTTTTAAAGCGGAGACAAAAGAAAAATTGAGTCCGGCAATATCGAGTCTGCAACATGTATAAAAATGCAGACAAACCTTGGTGACTTGTTCATCAACTCAAAACTTTTTTGGGTTGTATGGTTAAGTGACTAAGCGTACACGGTGGATGCCTTGGCAGTCAGAGGCGATGAAGGACGTACTAACTTGCGATAAGCGTAGATGAGGCAGTAAGAGCCACTTGAGTCTACGATGTCCGAATGGGGAAACCCAACTGCATAAGCAGTTATCTTTAACTGAATACATAGGTTAAAGAGGCGAACCGGGAGAACTGAAACATCTAAGTACCCCGAGGAAAAGAAATCAACCGAGATTCTGGTAGTAGCGGCGAGCGAAACCGGATTAGCCCTTAAGCCATTTATGCGTCAGGTGAAGTGTCTGGAAAGGCACGCGATACCGGGTGATAGCCCCGTAACCGTTAACGTATTTATGGTGAAATCGAGTAAGGCGGGACACGTGATATCCTGTCTGAATATGGGGGGACCATCCTCCAAGGCTAAATACTCCTGACTGACCGATAGTGAACCAGTACCGTGAGGGAAAGGCGAAAAGAACCCCTGTGAGGGGAGTGAAATAGAACCTGAAACCGTGTACGTACAAGCAGTAGGAGCCTCTTTGTGGGGTGACTGCGTACCTTTTGTATAATGGGTCAGCGACTTATATTCAGTGGCAAGGTTAACCGTTTAGGGGAGCCGTAGCGAAAGCGAGTCTTAACTGGGCGCCCAGTCTCTGGATATAGACCCGAAACCGAGTGATCTAGCCATGGGCAGGTTGAAGGTTGAGTAACATCAACTGGAGGACCGAACCGACTAATGTTGAAAAATTAGCGGATGACCTGTGGCTAGGGGTGAAAGGCCAATCAAACTCGGAGATAGCTGGTTCTCCCCGAAAGCTATTTAGGTAGCGCCTCGGACGAATACTACTGGGGGTAGAGCACTGTTAAGGCTAGGGGGTCATCCCGACTTACCAACCCTTTGCAAACTCCGAATACCAGTAAGTACTATCCGGGAGACACACGGCGGGTGCTAACGTCCGTCGTGGAGAGGGAAACAACCCAGACCGCCAGCTAAGGTCCCAAATTACAGCTAAGTGGGAAACGATGTGGGAAGGCTTAGACAGCTAGGATGTTGGCTTAGAAGCAGCCATCATTTAAAGAAAGCGTAATAGCTCACTAGTCGAGTCGGCCTGCGCGGAAGATGTAACGGGGCTAAGTTGTAAACCGAAGCTGCGGCAATGCCTTTTTAGGTATTGGGTAGGGGAGCGTTCTGTAAGCCGTTGAAGGTGGATTGTAAAGTCTGCTGGAGGTATCAGAAGTGCGAATGCTGACATGAGTAACGATAATGGGGGTGAAAAACCTCCACGCCGGAAGACCAAGGGTTCCTGTCCAACGTTAATCGGGGCAGGGTAAGTCGACCCCTAAGGCGAGGCTGAAAAGCGTAGTCGATGGGAAACGGGTTAATATTCCCGTACTTCTTACAATTGCGATGGGGGGACGGAGAAGGCTAGGTGGGCCTGGCGACGGTCGTCCAGGTTCAAGTGCGTAGGCTTGGAAATTAGGTAAATCCGGTTTCCTCTAAGGCCGAGACACGATGTCGAGTCACTAAGGTGATGAAGTCATTGATGCCATGCTTCCAGGAAAAGCCTCTAAGCTTCAGATTGTAAGGAATCGTACCCCAAACCGACACAGGTGGTCGGGTAGAGAATACCAAGGCGCTTGAGAGAACTCGGGTGAAGGAACTAGGCAAAATGGTACCGTAACTTCGGGAGAAGGTACGCTCTTGACGGTGAAGAGATTTACTCTTGGAGCTATTGAGAGTCGCAGATACCAGGTGGCTGCAACTGTTTATTAAAAACACAGCACTGTGCAAAATCGTAAGATGACGTATACGGTGTGACGCCTGCCCGGTGCCGGAAGGTTAATTGATGCTGTTAGAGGTAACTCGAAGCGGTTGATCGAAGCCCCGGTAAACGGCGGCCGTAACTATAACGGTCCTAAGGTAGCGAAATTCCTTGTCGGGTAAGTTCCGACCTGCACGAATGGCGTAATGATGGCCACGCTGTCTCCACCCGAGACTCAGTGAAATTGAAATCGCTGTGAAGATGCAGTGTACCCGCGGCTAGACGGAAAGACCCCGTGAACCTTTACTACAGCTTGGCACTGAACATTGAGCCTACATGTGTAGGATAGGTGGGAGGCTATGAAGCAGTCACGCTAGTGATTGTGGAGCCGACCTTGAAATACCACCCTTGTATGTTTGATGTTCTAACTTGGCCCCATTATCTGGGGTGAGGACAGTGCTTGGTGGGTAGTTTGACTGGGGCGGTCTCCTCCCAAAGAGTAACGGAGGAGCACGAAGGTGGGCTAATCACGGTTGGACATCGTGAGGTTAGTGCAATGGCATAAGCCCGCTTGACTGCGAGAATGACAATTCGAGCAGGTGCGAAAGCAGGTCATAGTGATCCGGTGGTTCTGAATGGAAGGGCCATCGCTCAACGGATAAAAGGTACTCCGGGGATAACAGGCTGATACCGCCCAAGAGTTCATATCGACGGCGGTGTTTGGCACCTCGATGTCGGCTCATCACATCCTGGGGCTGAAGTCGGTCCCAAGGGTATGGCTGTTCGCCATTTAAAGTGGTACGCGAGCTGGGTTTAGAACGTCGTGAGACAGTTCGGTCCCTATCTGCCGTGGGCGTTGGAAGATTGAAGGGGGCTGCTCCTAGTACGAGAGGACCGGAGTGGACGAACCTCTGGTGTTCGGGTTGTGTCGCCAGACGCATTGCCCGGTAGCTAAGTTCGGAATCGATAACCGCTGAAAGCATCTAAGCGGGAAGCGAGCCCTGAGATGAGTCTTCCCTGGCGCTATAAGCGTCCTAAAGGGTTGTTCGAGACTAGAACGTTGATAGGCAGGGTGTGTAAGCGTTGTGAGGCGTTGAGCTAACCTGTACTAATGGCCCGTGAGACTTAACCATACAACACCAAAGAGGTTTTGTATCGGACTCGATATAGAGACACACTTGATTGTGTGAGAACGACAGCTTTCTGAATTAATTGTTGCTGCGTAGCGGTAACAACAAAGAATTTGCTTGGCGACCATAGCATTTTGGACCCACCTGATCCCATGCCGAACTCAGAAGTGAAACGAAATCGCGCCGATGGTAGTGTGGGGCTTCCCCATGTGAGAGTAGGTCATCGCCAGGCTTTAATTTAAACGGTAGAGTGTTAGACACTTTACGGTAAAAACCAGTTTCGCGGAGCGGTAGTTCAGCTGGTTAGAATACCGGCCTGTCACGCCGGGGGTCGCGGGTTCGAATCCCGTCCGTTCCGCCACTTAGTTTTGAAGCCCTGAACGAAAGTTCAGGGCTTTTTTATTTTGGCTATTTGGGACTGAGCGTGTTGCTGGTTAGCATTGCCGTGGGACGAATCCCGGTTGCCCGCAACCCCGGCCGGTCCGCACTGAGTTTTGAAGCCTCAATCGAAAGATTGGGGCTTTTTTGAGCCCGATATTTTTGTATTGATACCAATCGCACTAATTTTATGATCTAATATCAGCTTCGATAGGAGCTGATATGAACCCCCCTGACTTCCCAAAACTTATTCGTGAAACATCCGATGCGAGGATGCGTACGAGACTTCTTGCTATATCTCATTTCGTGGATGGAAAAAGCCGCACTGAGATCGCCAAATATTTAAAAGTCAGCCGTACCAGTGTCAATAACTGGGTTGCGACTTATTTAAAGAATGGTGTTGAAGGTTTAGTAGAAAAGCAGCATACAGGCCGTCCTCCACGACTGACTGAAGATCAGCTATCTCTGTTAAAGCTGTACATCACTTCCAATGCGATTAAACCTGAAGGTGGAAGACTACAAGGGACTGATATTATTGAATTCATCCATGAGGAATTTGGCCTATCTTACAGCTTATCAGGCATCTATAAGATATTGAGAAAGCTTAATTTAGTTTGGATAACCACTCGTTCAAAGCACCCAAAGCAATCTGTAGAAGCGCAAGAAGCTTTTAAAAAAATTCCCAATAGAAACGATCCTTAAGATCCCTGGGCATGTTGCTTTAAAAGATGTTCAAATCTGGTTTCAAGATGAAGCCAGATTTGGCCAGCGCAACACAACAACCCGAATCTGGGCAAAAAAAGGGACTCGTCCTAGGGCGGTACAACAACAGCAATTTGAGTATGCGTACTTATTTGGAGCGGTGTGCGTTAATACCGGAGAAACTGAAGCTATTGTTGTTCCTATGAGCAACATGGAAGCAATGAAGGAACAACTCAGACTCATTTCTCAATCAACCCCCACAGGCAAACATGCTGTCGTCATCATGGATCAAGCCAGTTGGCATCAAAGCTATCTAGCGGATTCATTCAAGAACTTGACTGTCATTCATCTACCTCCTTATTCACCCGAACTCAACTCAATAGAGCAGGTATGGAGTTGGTTGCGTCAGAAAGAAATAGCCAATAGGTGTTTTGAATGTTACGACGATATTGTCGACAAGCTGTGTAGTGCTTGGAATCGTTTTTGTGCAGACAAAAGCAGAGTCATTTCGCTCTGCTTTAGAGATTGGACCATATTGACCAGTTAATTAGTGTGATTGGTATGAGAAGTTGATAGTTGGTATCGCGGCGGGATGACTCTCATGCAATATCTATCTCCGTTGGCTTGAGATAGATAAAGAAAAAGCCGCTAACGCGGCTTTATTTTATTGAAACTGTCGCTAGAGTATTTGTTTAAGTACGCGATCAGCTTTTACTCTCGTAATCTTTCTTACTAGACGTTGAACCGGTGCAGGATAATGCTCTAGCTTTTCTACTTGCTTATAAGTACAAATAAGTTGAGTGTGCTGCAATATGTTCGCTTTCTCTTTTTCAAACTGCTCTAGGAGGTGCTGGTTCTCATCTCTAATGAAAAGTCCATTTTCTAAATCTAGTTTCCATGCTCTAGGATTAATATTGTTACCTGTTAGCAGCATATAACGTTTATCAACCCACACACCTTTCAGGTGGAAACTATTGTCATCGTGTTTCCATAGATGTACAGAAAGTTTACGACTAGCGATATTAGCTTCATTAATTTTGGCAAAGCGACGTAAATTGATCTCGTATAGATAAGGGAGACCACCTATAGTTTTAAATTCTTGCTCAGGTGATATATAGAAATCATTAGCCGTTTTGTCACCAACAACAATATCCACCTTAACCCCACGACGAATCGCTTTTTTAATTTCCTTAGAAACACTTTTAGGAAAGTTAAAGTAAGGTGTACAGATGAATATTTCTTCTTTCGCTTGAGCAATCATCTGAATGATGGATTGATTAAGAAAATTACGTCGTCTGCCAACGCCGACTAAAGGTGTGACAGCTACTTGTGATTCATTGATTTCTTGTGGGGTAAACTCGTAATAAGATTGACTTAAGGACGCTCGGAATTGACGGATATCTATTTTGATATCTTTTGTCTTTGGCTTATCTTCTTTTGCAAGATCGTAAACAGCGGGATGAGCAATCATTTCTTGGCGGATAAAATTCACCATTGAATCTGCTAGGTGAGTGTTCTCAAGAACATGATAGCGATCAAATCGATAACGATCTCCATAGTGGAGGTACACATTATTTAAACTAGCACCACTGTATATAACACTATCATCGATAATAAAGCCTTTAAGGTGCAGAACACCAAAAACCTCACGTCCCCGAACAGGGATACCATAAACAGGAATTGAGTGTTCGTATTTTTCAGCGAATTCAGCGTACATCGCTGCATTGCCTTTTGTTTCACCTTTGCCGATCAAACCACGTTGGGCGCGGTGCCAATCAACGCAGATATTAATATCAAGTCCAGGATTACGCTGTTTTGCCTCATATATTTCCGTTAGGATTTCTCTGCCAGCTTCATCGTTCTCCAGATATAACGTGACGATATAGATACGCTTAGTTGCATTGCGTATAGATTCGATCAGTTGTGCGCGAAATTCTTTCGCAGAGAGAAGGACATTAACGTTCTCTGGAGATAGCGCAATCGCTGGAAGCTTTTTGACGGGATGTCTACGAGCAATCATAGGGATGCTTTACCTTTATATGTGCAAAATTGCGGACTGGGCATTCTACCAAATTCAAAACATAAATAGCTAGAAAAGGACAACATTCTACTAACGATCGTAACGAAAGTGCATAGGAATGAGATCCTTACCGTGTTGAGTATAGCGCTGATAAAGCGTTTTGAGGTCAGCCGGTAGTTGTTCTGGTGATATTTTTTCGAAACCACCATTTTGATAAAAGTCTTTAAGGTGACTGTAAGCGAAACAGTAATCGTCATTTTGCAAGATATGCTCAACACAATAAGCCAGTAGTTGTTGACCAATGCCTTGTCCTCTTTTCGAACTAGAAATCGCCATACCCGTTAACAACCTCAATTGACCGACATGACGAAAGCGAACGACGCCAACAAGTACGGAGTCATCATAAGCGACAATTGTGAGTTCATCACTCTTAGGTTTAGTCCCTGGATAATGTTCTTTATAGAAACGTTTAATTAACGGAATCTTGATAGGGTCGAGAGTTTCAAATAGTAGAGTGGACATTTGCTTCTGTTCTAATGCATTAACTGTTGTAGAATGCGTAAAGTTTAATAGTTTAAAAGAATGCCATGCAATTTCACTATAATACATCGCTCAAACCTTATCATACCTTCGGGATTGACCAAAAATGTCAGCAGTTGGTGATCATAGAGTCGCTTGAGGATCTCAAATCAGTATATGCTGACCACCAATACCATAATGTTGAAAAACTTATGTTAGGTAAAGGCAGTAATATGCTGTTCACCGAACCTTATAAGGGTTTAGTGCTAATCAACCGTATTAAAGGTATCTCTCATAGCCAAGATAATTGTTATCACTATCTACATGTTGCTGCTGGAGAAGATTGGCCACAATTAGTCGAATGGTCAGTCAAACAGTCAATTGCAGGTTTAGAAAACTTAGCAATGATACCAGGATGCGCAGGAAGCGCACCCATTCAAAACATAGGCGCTTATGGCGTTGAGTTGAAAGATGTATGTGAATATGTGGATTACTTATGCTTAGAATCCCTGACAGTAAAACGAATTAATAATCCAGAGTGTTTGTTTGGCTATAGAGACTCTATCTTTAAGCATCATTTATATCAAAAGGCGGTTATTGTTGCTTTAGGGTTAAAACTGAGCAAGCAATGGCACCCCAAAATACAATACGGACCTTTAAAAGAACTTGGGGATAAATGTACTCCAGAGCAAGTCTATCAGCAGGTTTGCCATATTCGTGGCTCAAAATTACCTGATCCCAACCAGCAAGGAAATGCCGGAAGTTTTTTTAAAAATCCAGTAATTAGCCAAGAGCAGTATCAGTATCTTAAACAAAAGCACCCTGATATGGTGGCTTATACAACTGATGGAGGTGTCAAACTTGCAGCAGGATGGTTAATTGATCAAGCAGGATTAAAAGGGGAAAGTATTGGCGGTGCTCAAGTTCATCCCAATCAAGCGTTGGTTATTATTAATCGTTCAGGGCAAGCAACTGCAAGTGATGTAATCAATTTGGCAGCAAAAATTCGTAATACAGTGCATCAGCTTTATGGTGTAGAGCTGGAACATGAAGTCCGGTTTATGGCCGCAGAAAAAGAAACATATCTCAATCAATTAGTGGAGAAATAGAGTGAAAGACCATAGCGTCAAATTGAAATTGTTAAAAACCCTATCTGATGGGGCCTTTCACTCAGGAGAATCACTAGGAGCACAGGCTGGTATTTCACGAGCAGCGATCAGTAAGCACATTAAAGGCATCCAAGAGTGGGGCGTTGATGTCTTTCGCGTACAAGGCAAAGGATATCAATTAGCTCAGCCATTTATATTGCTTGATCAAACAACGATTCAGCAACAGGTAGACAATCATGTCGAAGTGCATCCAGTTATTGACTCAACGAATCAGTACCTAATTGAGAAGACTGCCACAATCGAAAAAGGCAGTGTTTGTATCGCTGAGTATCAATCAGCAGGGAGAGGGCGTCGTGGCCGTCAATGGTTATCACCATTCGGTACGAACTTATATTTTTCGATTTATTGGCGGTTAGAAGCGGGCATTGCTGCTGCAATGGGGCTTAGCCTTGTCGTGGGGGTTGCTATTGTTGAAGCAATACAAAACTTGGGTATAGAGGGCGTTAAATTAAAGTGGCCAAATGATCTTTATTTTGAAGACAAAAAGTTAGCGGGAATTTTGGTGGAAATGTCAGGCCAAACCGGAGGCGCTGCTCACCTAGTCATCGGGATGGGAATGAACCTGCTGATGCAAGATAAAGACAAAAACATTGATCAGCCATGGACTAGTCTCTCTGAAGTGATCGGTAATGATCAAATTGATCGCAATCAATTGGTGGTTTCCTTTATTAAATGTCTTAACCAATCTTTAAAAGACTATGAACTAAATGGTATGGATGGCTTTGTTGAACGTTGGAACAAGGTAGATAATTTTCTTGATCGTCCCGTAAGACTCATTATGGGAGATAAAGAGGTTGAAGGCATTGAACGAGGTATAGATAGTCACGGAGGAGTGTTACTGGAAACTGCCGATGGTATTAAAAGCTATATCGGTGGAGAAATTTCACTACGTAGAAATGACTAGAGCCCGGTTAATTTTCGAAAAATAGAAAAGAGGCATGTCTGCCTCTTTTTGAGTAATAGGATGTTATTTACGGAGCAATATTTCTTCGACCATATGATTTTTTCCTTTCCTTAAAATCAAATGAGCTCGGTATTTCGTCGGAAGAATATTTTGTTGTAGGTTTTTGCCATTGATGGTATCCCAAATTGTCTGGGCTTTTTCTATTGCAGCAATTTCCGACAATTGGGTGTAGTGGCTGAAATAAGAGCCAGGCTTTTTGAATGCACTGTGGCGGAACTTCATGAAACGATCAACATACCATTCTTCTATTTGTTGGCTGTTTGCATCCACATAAATAGAAAAATCTAAAAAGTCTGAAATAAATACAGTATGAGGCGCGTGAGGGTAATCCATACCGCTTTGTAATACGTTTAAACCTTCTATTATCAACACATCTGGACGATCAACGACTTTTTGTTCGTCTGTAATATCATAGGTTACGTGTGAGTATACCGGAGCGACCACATGAGGTTCTCCTGCTTTGACATCAGATACAAATTGCACCAATTTGCGAATATCATAAGATTCAGGGAAACCTTTCTTATGCATGATATTTTTCTGCTGGAGTACGTGATTAGGATAAAGAAATCCATCTGTAGTGATCAATTCTACTTTGGGGTGGTTACCCCAGCGCGAAAGCAAAGCACGTAATAAGCGAGCTGTGGTACTTTTCCCAACCGCAACACTACCAGCGATACCAATAATAAAAGGTGGCGCTTTCTCCTTGTTGCCAAGAAACTGCTCTAAGACCGTATTGCGGCTTTGTCTGGCTGCCACATACAAATTCAATAAACGTGCAAGAGGAAGGTAGATTTCTACGGCTTCTTCCATCGTCATTTTTTCATTGATACCTTGCAGTTCTTTTAAATCGCTTTCAGATAGCGTCATTGGAACCGAATTACGTAAATTGGCCCACTGGTTACGATCAAAAGATAAATACGGACTCATAGCATTCTCAACATTTCATTTTCATGCGAAAAGGCAACATACAATACAGGGAGAAGATTGCAAACGACATTCGCGGCATATTTCATAATTGAATAAAAAACTGGATAAAAAACCGTCTAATAAGTAAAAATAGCTAAATTTTAGGGATTTTTTTTATATTTAGGGGTTGCAAGGACTTAGATCATTCAATAGAATGCGCCCCACTTATGCCGACTTAGCTCAGTAGGTAGAGCAACTGACTTGTAATCAGTAGGTCACCAGTTCGATTCCGGTAGTCGGCACCATTTTCTCCTATAGTAGTGAAAGTGGACGAAAAAATTTTGGAGGGGTTCCCGAGTGGCCAAAGGGAGCAGACTGTAAATCTGCCGGCTCCGCCTTCGATGGTTCGAATCCGTCCCCCTCCACCATATTAAATAGGAAATAGCAAAAAGAGTTACGTGTTGCGGGCATCGTATAATGGCTATTACCTCAGCCTTCCAAGCTGATGATGCGGGTTCGATTCCCGCTGCCCGCTCCACTCATTATTGTGTGCTGATATAGCTCAGTCGGTAGAGCGCATCCTTGGTAAGGATGAGGTCGGCAGTTCGATTCTGCCTATCAGCACCAGCTCTAAGCAAACTTTTCCTTTTAATATATACTTTCTACCGATAATTATTGGTTGCGTGGTCATATTAATATAGCCACCTAAATCCGTACCTAGAGGGACAACTCATGTCTAAAGAAAAATTTGAACGTACGAAACCGCACGTAAACGTTGGTACTATCGGCCACGTTGACCACGGTAAAACAACTCTAACTGCAGCTATCTGTACTGTACTGTCTAAAGTATACGGCGGTTCAGCACGTGACTTTGCGTCAATCGATAACGCTCCAGAAGAACGTGAACGCGGTATCACAATCGCAACTTCACACGTAGAATACGATACTCCAACTCGTCACTACGCGCACGTAGACTGTCCAGGACACGCTGACTATGTTAAAAACATGATCACAGGTGCTGCACAGATGGACGGCGGTATCCTAGTTGTTGCTGCAACAGATGGCCCAATGCCACAAACTCGTGAGCACATCCTACTAGGCCGTCAGGTTGGTATCCCTTACATCATCGTATTCATGAACAAATGTGACATGGTTGATGATGAAGAGCTACTAGAACTAGTAGAAATGGAAGTTCGTGAACTTCTAACAGAATACGATTTCCCAGGCGACGACCTACCAGTAATCCAAGGTTCAGCACTTGGCGCACTACAAGGTGAAGCACAATGGGAAGAGAAGATTGTAGAACTAGCTGAAGCGCTAGACTCTTACATTCCAGAACCACAACGTGCAATCGATCAGCCATTCCTAATGCCAATCGAAGACGTATTCTCAATCCAAGGTCGTGGTACAGTAGTAACTGGTCGTATCGAGCGCGGTATCCTAAAAGTAGGTGATGAAGTTCAAATCGTGGGTATTCACGACACAACTGCAACTACTTGTACAGGTGTTGAGATGTTCCGTAAACTTCTAGACGAAGGTCGTGCGGGTGAAAACGTTGGTGCACTACTACGTGGTACTAAACGTGACGAAGTTGAACGCGGTCAAGTACTAGCGGCACCAGGTTCAATCACTCCACACACTAAGTTTGAATCAGAAGTATACGTACTGTCTAAAGATGAAGGTGGTCGTCACACACCATTCTTCAAAGGCTACCGTCCACAATTCTACTTCCGTACAACTGACGTAACTGGTGACATCCAGCTACCAGAAGGCGTAGAAATGGTAATGCCAGGCGACAACGTTAAAATGACTGTAGAACTAATCGCCCCAATCGCGATGGACGAAGGTCTACGTTTCGCGATCCGTGAAGGCGGTCGTACAGTAGGTGCAGGTGTTGTAGCTAAAATTGATGCTTAATTTGCATTAATTATTTGACGAAACACTACTATAAAGGGCATCATTTGATGCCCTTTTTAAGTGCTATTGTTTGATTTGAGTGAAAATTAAGCAATCACGAGCAGAATTCTAAAGGCTAAGAGCAATTCTTGGCCCAAAGTGTTATATTCAACGCTCAAAGTGTTGAAAAAGGATTTGCCCTGCAACAGCGGGGTTGTTGTCGTCTAAAGTAGACTTGTGACAGGTTGGTTTATGAAAGCAAAAAATGCTGAAACTCCTGATAGCTCAAGTGCGGCAGAGATTTTCAAGTGGGTTGTCACTTTTGCTCTGTTAGCCGCCGCTGTTGTGGGTAATCACCTATATAGTGATATGTCTGTAGTCATCAGAGCTGCGGGCGTTATCGTCCTTATCGCTGCGGCACTTGGTGTAGCCGCACTTACCGTAAAAGGTAAAGCTGCGATCAGTTTTGCACAGGAATCTCGTATGGAGATCCGGAAAGTTGTTTGGCCTTCGCGTCAAGAAACAATGCAAACTACATTAATTGTTTTAGCAGTAAGTGTTGTAATGGCACTTGTGCTTTGGGGCATCGACGGCATTATGGTTCGTTTGGTAGCCTTTGCGACTGGAATTTAAAGAAGAGAGGGTTAGAAACATGAGTGAAGCACCAAAAAAACGTTGGTATGTAGTTCAAGCCTTCTCAGGATTCGAAGGTCGTGTTGCTCAGTCACTACGTGAGCATATTAAAATGCATGAAATGGAAGAGTTTTTCGGTGAGGTTCTTGTACCTACTGAAGAAGTTGTCGAAATGCGCGCTGGTCAGCGTCGTAAAAGCGAACGTAAATTCTTCCCTGGTTATGTATTAGTGCAAATGGTCATGAATGATGAATCATGGCACTTAGTACGTAGTGTACCGCGAGTAATGGGATTCATCGGTGGTACGTCTGATCGTCCAGCACCAATTACTGATAAAGAAGCTGACGCCATTCTTAACCGTCTTGAAAAAGCTAACGAAGCTCCTCGTCCTAAAACTATGTTTGAAGCGGGTGAAGTGGTACGTGTTAACGATGGTCCATTTGCTGACTTTAACGGTACTGTTGAAGAAGTGGATTACGAGAAGAGTCGCTTGAAAGTGTCTGTATCGATCTTTGGTCGTGCAACACCAGTTGAACTTGAATTTGGTCAAGTTGAAAAACTTGATTAAAAAAACAGCTTTTAGGCTTGTTTAAGGCGCGAAATCTGATTATAATTTCGCGCCTTTTTACAGGTCTTTATTGTAAAACGGGGAGCTGTTCAGTCGAACTAGCGTTAGAACCCAAAATGTAGGAAATATCATGGCTAAGAAAGTTGAAGCTTATATCAAGTTGCAAGTTGCAGCTGGTATGGCAAACCCAAGTCCACCAGTTGGTCCTGCTCTAGGTCAACGTGGTGTGAACATCATGGAATTCTGTAAAGCGTTCAACGCGAAAACAGAATCTGTAGAGAAAGGTCTACCAATTCCAACAGTTATCACTGTTTACAATGACCGTTCTTTCACGTTCATCACTAAGACTCCACCAGCAGCTGTTCTTCTTAAGAAAGCAGCAGGCATTAAGTCTGGTTCTGGTCGTCCAAACACTGATAAAGTGGGCACAATCACTGACGCTCAAATCCAAGAAATCGCAGAAACTAAAGCTGCTGATATGACTGGTGCTGATATCGAAGCAATGAAACGTTCTATTGCGGGTACTGCTCGTTCAATGGGCCTAGTGGTTGAGGGTTAATACGATGGCAAAACTAACTAAGCGCATGCGTACTATCCGCGAAAAAGTGGATGTAACTAAAGAGTACGAAATCAACGAAGCTGTTGCACTTCTTAAAGAACTAGCAACTGCAAAATTCGTAGAGTCTGTTGACGTTGCTGTTAACCTAGGTATCGACGCTCGTAAATCTGACCAAAACGTACGTGGTGCAACTGTACTACCACACGGTACTGGTCGCGAAATCCGCGTTGCTGTATTCACTCAAGGTGCAAATGCTGAAGCTGCTAAAGAAGCTGGCGCAGACCTAGTGGGTATGGAAGACCTAGCTGAACAAGTTAAGAAAGGCGAAATGAACTTTGACGTAGTTGTTGCATCTCCAGATGCAATGCGCGTTGTAGGTCAACTTGGTACTATCTTAGGTCCACGTGGCCTTATGCCAAACCCTAAAGTTGGTACTGTAACTCCTAACGTTGCTGAAGCAGTTAAAAATGCTAAAGCTGGTCAGGTTCGTTACCGTAACGACAAGAACGGCATCGTTCATACCACTATTGGTAAAGCGTCTTTCGAAACTGCGCAACTTAAAGAGAACCTAGAAGCTCTTCTAATTGCACTTAAGAAAGCAAA
The DNA here is from genome assembly GCF_015686695.1 of Vibrio nitrifigilis. Classification (NCBI taxonomy): domain Bacteria; kingdom Pseudomonadati; phylum Pseudomonadota; class Gammaproteobacteria; order Vibrionales; family Vibrionaceae; genus Vibrio; species Vibrio nitrifigilis. The sequence goes on from NZ_JADPMR010000001.1 coordinate 2,724,862, forward strand.
ACCATCAGCAGCTAAAGGTGTTTACTTGAAGAAAGTTAGCATCTCTACAACTATGGGTGCTGGTGTATCAGTAGATCAAGGTAGCTTGAATACTGTAGCTTAATAAGCTTAATACATTTGCTTAGGCGCAAAATTGATGTATAATTCTGCGCCTAAATATTTGTGGTTGGGGCTGATTCGGTTCTCGAAATTGAAGCAGTCTCCGTCCAAGACCGTAGGCGTTATCGAATAGATGACTTAATCGTACCTACGTAGATGGTGCCCGAACTGACGAAAGCTCTATATTTATATCTTTCTTCTGGGAATGCACCTAATTAGCTCTCACTGTTGTGATAATAGTGAGTGGTGTAACGACAACCAGGAGTTAATCCAAATGGCTTTAAATCTTCAAGACAAAAAAGCAATTGTTGCTGAAGTCAACGAAGCGGCCAGTGGTGCACTTTCTGCAGTTGTTGCTGACTCTCGTGGTGTTCAAGTTGCTGCTATGACTTCTCTACGTAAACAAGCTCGTGAAGCTGGTGTTTACGTAAAAGTTGTTCGTAATACGCTTGCACGTCGCGCAGTAGAAGGCACAGACTACGAATGTCTTACAGACCAATTCGTAGGTCCAACTTTGATCGCTTTCTCTAACGAGCACCCAGGTGCTGCAGCGCGTCTTTTCAAAGACTTCGCTAAAGAGAATGACAAATTTGAGATCAAAGCTGCTGCATTTGAAGGTGCTTTAGCTGACGTAGAAGTACTAGCGAAACTACCAACTTACGACGAAGCAATCGCACGCCTAATGATGTGCATGAAAGAAGCTTCTGCTGGCAAATTGGTACGTACTATTGCTGCTGTTCGCGATCAAAAAGAAGCTGCTGCTTAATAATAAAGCTTGCTTTTTACTGGTTGCAAAATAAACTTATTGTTGACTTAAAAGAGAATTGTTATGTCTATTACTAACGAGCAAATCCTAGACGCAGTTGCAGAAATGTCTGTAATGCAAGTTGTTGAACTAATCGAAGCGATGGAAGAAAAATTCGGCGTTTCTGCTGCTGCTGCTGTTGTAGCTGGCGGCGCTGCTGCAGGCGAAGCTGCTGCTGAGCAAACTGAATTTGACGTTATCCTAACTGCTGCTGGCGGTAACAAAGTTGCTGTAATCAAAGCAGTACGTGGTGCTACTGGCCTAGGTCTTAAAGAAGCTAAAGGTCTTGTAGACGGTGCTCCTGCTCCTCTTAAAGAAGGTGTTGCTAAAGAAGAAGCTGAAGCACTAAAAGCACAACTTGAAGAAGCTGGTGCGACTGTTGAAGTTAAGTAATTACTTGATTTCATAGCCGTAAAGGCTATTGGCTGGTGGTTTAATAACCACCGGCCTTTTTGCGCTGTAGGGCATCGATGAGTTTTCCCGCTGTTTAGGCGTCGATATCCGAGCAAAAAACGACTTATTCTTTCGCAATAACTCGTCACTACAGTAAACAGCCATTAGTCACTGTCCCAACCCTTTGCTACAGAATAACTGCCAAGGCGGACAGTTTGGGTCACTTATCAGCGAGCTGAGGAACCCCATGGTTTACTCTTATACCGAGAAAAAGCGCATCCGTAAGGACTTTGGTACTCGTCCACAAGTTTTGGACATTCCATACCTGCTATCGATCCAGCTCGATTCGTTCGACAAATTTATCGAACAGGATCCTGAAGGACAATACGGTCTTGAAGCCGCTTTTCGTTCTGTATTTCCTATTCAGAGCTACAACGGCAATTCAGAGCTGCAATACGTTAGCTACCGTCTTGGTGAGCCAGTATTTGACGTTAAAGAATGTCAAATTCGCGGCGTAACTTATTCAAAACCACTGCGCGTTAAATTGCGTTTAGTGATCTTTGATAAAGACGCGCCTGCAGGTACTGTCAAGGATATTAAAGAACAAGAAGTCTACATGGGTGAAATTCCACTCATGACTGAAAATGGTACCTTCGTAATCAATGGTACCGAGAGGGTTATCGTATCCCAGCTGCACCGAAGCCCCGGCGTGTTCTTCGACAGCGATAAGGGTAAGACTCACTCATCAGGTAAAGTTCTTTATAACGCACGTGTTATCCCTTACCGTGGTTCATGGTTAGATTTCGAGTTTGATCCGAAAGATAACTTATACGTACGTATTGACCGTCGTCGTAAATTACCTGCATCTATCATTCTTCGTGCCTTAGGTAAATCGACAGAAGAAATCCTTGATCTCTTCTTCGAGAAAATTAACTTTGAAGTTAAAGACCAGACTCTATACATGGAGTTGGTACCTGAGCGTCTACGTGGCGAAACTGCAACGTTTGACATCGAAGCTGAAGGTAAAGTCTACGTAGAAAAAGGCCGTCGCGTAACTGCACGTCATATCCGTCAATTAGAAAAAGACGGCGTGAAGTTCATCGATGTACCTGTTGAGTACATCGTAGGCAAAGTTTCGTCTAAAGATTACATTGACGAAGCGACAGGCGAAGTTATCGTAGCGGCTAACCAAGAAATCAGCCTAGAAGCGCTAGCTAACCTATCTCAAGCAGGTTACAAGAAACTAGAAGTTCTATTTACGAACGATCTAGACCACGGTCCGTTTATGTCTGATACGCTTCGTACAGACAGCACAACTGACCGCATTTCTGCATTAGTAGAAATCTACCGCATGATGCGCCCTGGCGAGCCGCCAACAAAAGAAGCGGCTGAAGCCCTATTTGAGAGCTTGTTCTTCTCTGAAGAGCGTTACGATCTATCTACCGTTGGTCGTATGAAGTTCAATAGCTCAATCGGTCGTGAAGACGCCGGTGAGCAAGGCACACTCGATGAAACTGATATCATCGAAGTTATGCGTAAACTTATTGCTATTCGTAACGGCAAAGGCGAAGTGGACGATATCGACCACCTTGGCAACCGTCGTATCCGTAGCGTAGGTGAAATGGCAGAAAACCAATTCCGTGTTGGTCTTGTACGTGTAGAACGCGCTGTTAAAGAACGTCTAAGCCTAGGCGATCTAGACAACGTGATGCCACAAGATCTGATCAATGCGAAACCAATTTCTGCAGCCGTTAAAGAATTCTTTGGTTCTTCACAGCTATCTCAGTTCATGGACCAAAACAACCCGTTATCAGAAGTAACGCACAAACGTCGTATTTCTGCGTTAGGTCCTGGCGGTTTGACTCGTGAACGTGCTGGTTTCGAAGTACGTGACGTACACGTAACTCACTACGGTCGTCTATGTCCTATCGAAACACCTGAAGGTCCAAACATCGGTTTGATCAACTCGCTATCAGCGTTTGCACGTTGTAATGAGTACGGTTTCTTAGAAACTCCGTACCGCCGAGTTGTAGACGGTGTTGTTACTGATGAAGTCGATTACCTATCTGCTATCGAAGAAGGTCAATTCGTTATCGCACAGGCGAACGCGAAACTGACTGAAGAAAGCACATTTGCTGATGAGCTAATCACTGCTCGTCAGAAAGGTGAATCTGGTCTTCACCCACGTGAACATGTTAACTACATGGACGTTGCAACAAACCAAGTAGTATCTATCGCTGCTTCGCTTATCCCGTTCCTAGAACATGATGATGCGAACCGTGCATTGATGGGTGCGAACATGCAACGTCAGGCAGTTCCTACACTGAAATCGGACAAACCTCTTGTAGGTACCGGTATTGAACGTAACGTAGCAGTTGACTCAGGTGTTACTGCAGTTGCGAAACGCGGTGGTATGGTTCAGTCAGTTGACGCTTCACGTATCGTAGTAAAAGTAAATGAAGATGAATTGATTCCTGGTGAAGCAGGTATCGACATTTACACATTAACTAAATACACACGTTCTAACCAGAACACTTGTATCAACCAGCGTCCATGTGTGATGCCAGGTGAACCAGTGTCTCGTGGTGATGTTCTGGCTGATGGTCCATCAACCGACTTGGGTGAACTTGCGCTTGGTCAAAACATGCGTATCGCGTTCATGCCTTGGAACGGTTACAACTTCGAAGACTCAATCTTAGTGTCTGAAAAAGTTGTTCAAGACGACCGCTTTACCACTATCCACATTCAAGAACTTTCTTGTGTGGCTCGTGATACTAAGCTAGGTGCAGAAGAGATTACTGCGGACATTCCAAACGTAGGTGAAGCTGCTCTGTCTAAACTAGACGAGTCAGGTATCGTTTACATTGGTGCTGAAGTTAAGGGTGGTGACATCCTAGTTGGTAAAGTGACGCCAAAAGGTGAAACTCAGCTAACGCCTGAAGAAAAACTGCTACGTGCAATCTTCGGTGAAAAAGCATCTGATGTTAAAGATACATCTCTACGTGTTCCTGGTTCTGTAACAGGTACGGTTATTGACGTACAAGTCTTCACTCGCGATGGCGTAGAGAAAGACAAACGTGCGCTTGAAATCGAACAAATGCAGTTGAAAGAAGCGAAGAAAGACCTAACAGAAGAATTCCAAATCTTGGAAGGCGGTGTGTTAGCTCGTGTTCGTACACTTCTTCTTGCAGGCGGTTACAGCGAAGCTCAACTAGACAGCATTGATCGTAAGAAATGGTTAGAGCAAACACTAGAAAGTGATGAACTGCAAAACCAACTAGAACAGTTGGCAGAGCAGTACGACGAACTACGTGCGGAATTCGATAAGAAGTTCGAAGTTAAACGTCGTAAGATCACTCAAGGTGATGATCTTGCTCCTGGTGTACTGAAGATCGTTAAAGTTTACCTAGCTGTGAAACGTCGTATCCAGCCTGGTGATAAAATGGCGGGTCGTCACGGTAACAAAGGTGTAATTTCTAAGATTAACCCAATCGAAGATATGCCTTACGATGAAACTGGTCGCCCAGTTGATATCGTACTGAACCCACTGGGTGTACCGTCTCGTATGAACATCGGTCAGATCCTTGAAGTTCACTTAGGTGCTGCTGCGAAAGGTATCGGTGACAAGATCAATGCGATGGTTAAAGAGCAGCAAGAACTGGCTAAACAACGTGAGTTCCTGCAAAAAGTTTACGACCTTGGCAACACTCGCCAGCAAGTAGACATTGCTAGCCTATCTGATGATGAAGTTCGTACATTGGCTGAGAACCTACGTAATGGTCTGCCTATCGCGACTCCAGTATTCGATGGTGCATCTGAGCCAAACATTAAGGCACTGCTTAAACTTGCAGATTTGCCTGAATCTGGTCAGTTGACTCTGTTTGATGGTCGTACTGGTGATGCGTTTGAGCGTCAAGTAACTGTTGGTTACATGTACATGCTTAAACTGAACCACCTTGTTGATGACAAGATGCACGCTCGTTCAACCGGTTCTTACAGCCTAGTAACTCAGCAACCACTTGGTGGTAAAGCTCAGTTCGGTGGCCAGCGTTTCGGTGAGATGGAAGTATGGGCACTAGAAGCATACGGTGCTGCTTACACTCTACAAGAAATGTTGACAGTTAAGTCCGATGACGTGAATGGCCGTACTAAGATGTATAAGAACATCGTAGATGGTACTCACTCTATGGAACCTGGTATGCCAGAATCGTTCAACGTATTGTTGAAAGAGATTCGCTCACTAGGTATCAACATCGAGCTAGAAGACGAAGAGTAAACCTGAAAAGTAGCCCCTTGAGGGCTGCTTAGTAGGTTTTCGGTAGAAAGGCGCTTGCTTAGCGGCAAGCTCCTTTTAACTCCTTACAGGAGCTGATTGTGAAAGACTTATTAAACTTTCTAAAAGCACAGCACAAGACTGAAGAATTTGACGCGATCAAAATCGGTCTTTCTTCACCAGATATGATCCGTTCATGGTCTTTTGGTGAAGTTAAAAAACCTGAGACTATCAACTATCGTACGTTCAAACCTGAACGTGATGGTCTGTTCTGTGCGCGTATTTTTGGTCCAGTGAAAGACTACGAATGTCTTTGTGGCAAATATAAGCGTCTGAAACACCGTGGTGTTATCTGTGAGAAGTGTGGCGTAGAAGTTACACAAACTAAAGTTCGTCGTGAGCGTATGGGCCACATCGAACTTGCTTCTCCTGTTGCTCACATCTGGTTCCTTAAATCACTACCATCTCGTATCGGTCTATTAATGGATATGCCGCTACGTGACATCGAACGTGTACTTTACTTCGAAATGTACGTAGTGACAGAACCTGGTATGACTGATCTTGAAAAAGGTCAGATGCTTACCGAAGAAGAGTATCTGGATCGCCTAGAAGAATGGGGTGATGAGTTCACAGCTAAGATGGGTGCAGAAGCGATCAAAGATCTTCTGCAAGACATGGACTTAGTTGCTGAAGCTGAACAGATGCGTGAAGAGTTACAAACCACTAACTCTGAAACTAAGCGTAAGAAAATCACTAAACGTTTGAAATTGGTAGAAGCGTTCGTTACTTCTGGTAACAAACCAGAATGGATGATCTTGACCGTTCTTCCAGTTCTTCCGCCAGATCTACGTCCTCTAGTTCCACTAGATGGCGGTCGTTTTGCGACGTCTGATCTGAACGATCTATACCGTCGTGTGATCAACCGTAACAACCGTTTGAAACGCCTTCTAGAGCTAGCTGCTCCGGACATTATCGTACGTAACGAAAAACGTATGCTGCAAGAGTCTGTTGATGCGCTTCTTGATAACGGTCGTCGTGGTCGTGCGATCACAGGTTCGAACAAGCGTCCTCTGAAATCTCTTGCTGATATGATCAAGGGTAAACAAGGTCGTTTCCGTCAGAACCTTCTTGGTAAACGTGTAGACTACTCTGGTCGTTCTGTAATCACAGTTGGTCCATACCTACACCTACACCAATGTGGTCTGCCTAAGAAGATGGCACTTGAGCTGTTCAAACCATTTATCTACAGCAAGTTAGAGACTCGTGGTCTTGCGACTACAATCAAAGCTGCTAAGAAAATGGTAGAGCGTGAAGAAGCGGTAGTATGGGATATTCTGGATGAAGTTATCCGTGAACACCCAGTAATGCTTAACCGTGCACCAACACTTCACCGTCTTGGTATCCAAGCGTTTGAACCAGTTCTAATCGAAGGCAAAGCGATGCAGCTACACCCATTGGTGTGTGCGGCGTATAACGCGGACTTCGATGGTGACCAAATGGCGGTTCACGTACCTCTAACTCTAGAGGCACAGCTTGAAGCTCGTACTCTGATGATGTCGACAAACAACATTCTGTCGCCAGCGTCAGGTGATCCTATCATCGTACCTTCTCAGGACGTTGTATTGGGTCTGTACTACATGACTCGTTCTAAAATCAACGACAAAGGCGAAGGCATGTACTTCTCCGGTCCGGCTGATGCAGAAAAAGCGTACCGCACTAAGACTGCGACACTACACGCTCGAGTTAAAGTACGTATCACTGAGACAGTGATTGATGATGATGGCAACAGCACTACAAACACTTCAATGGTAGACACTACTGTTGGTCGTGCGATGTTGTGGCAAATCGTACCGAAAGGTCTGCCTTTCTCAGTCATCAACCAAAAACTTGGTAAGAAACAAATTTCTAACCTGTTGAACGTGGCTTACCGTAAGCTAGGTCTGAAAGATACTGTTATCTTCGCTGACCAAATCATGTACACAGGTTTTGCTTACGCAGCACTTTCTGGTGTTTCTGTTGGTATCGACGATATGGTTGTACCACCTGCTAAATACACTGAAATCGCTGAAGCAGAAGAAGAAGTTCGCGAAATCCAAGAACAGTTCCAGTCTGGTCTGGTAACTGCGGGTGAACGTTACAACAAAGTGATCGATATCTGGGCTTCAACCAACGATCGCGTAGCGAAAGCGATGATGGCTAACCTTTCTACTGAAACGGTAATCAACCGTGACGGTGAAGAAGAAGAGCAAGAATCATTCAACAGCATCTACATGATGGCCGACTCTGGTGCACGTGGTTCTGCCGCGCAGATTCGTCAGCTTGCTGGTATGCGTGGTCTGATGGCTCGTCCAGATGGTTCAATCATCGAAACGCCAATCACAGCGAACTTTAAAGAAGGTCTAAACGTACTTCAGTACTTTATCTCAACGCACGGTGCTCGTAAGGGTCTTGCGGATACAGCATTGAAGACAGCAAACTCAGGTTACTTGACTCGTCGTCTAGTTGACGTGGCACAAGACGTGGTTGTTACTGAACACGATTGTGGTACTCATGAAGGCGTTATCATGACTCCTCACATCGAGGGTGGTGATGTTAAAGTTGCATTGACTGAACTAGCACTAGGTCGTGTTGTTGCAGAAGACGTATTGAAACCAGGTACTGAAGATGTATTGGTTCCTCGTAATACGCTTCTTGACGAAAAATGGTGTCAAATTCTTGATGAAAACACCGTCGACATGGTTAAAGTACGTTCAGTAGTTACCTGTGATTCTGACTTCGGTTGTTGTTCACTATGTTACGGTCGTGACCTAGCTCGTGGTCACTTGGTTAACCAAGGTGAGGCAGTAGGTGTTATTGCTGCTCAATCTATCGGTGAACCTGGTACACAGCTAACCATGCGTACGTTCCACATCGGTGGTGCGGCATCGACTGCAGCAGCAGAGAACAGCATCAAAGCTAAGAACAAAGGTACTATCAAACTTCACAATGCTAAGTTCGTAACGAACAAAGAAGGTAAGCTAGTAATCACATCTCGTGCTTCTGAGCTAACTATCATTGATGAATTTGGTCGTACTAAAGAGAAACACAAACTGGCTTACGGTTCTCACCTAAGCAAAGGCGATAACGCAGCAGTTGAAGTTGGTGACTTAGTTGCTAACTGGGAAGCACACACATTGCCAATCATCACTGAAGTGGCAGGTCGTATCCAATACGTTGATATGATTGATGGTGTAACTGTTTCTCGTCAAACTGATGACTTGACTGGTCTATCTTCAAGTGAAGTAACAGACCCAGCAGCTCGTCCATCTGCAGGTAAAGATATGCGTCCAGCTATCAAACTTGTTGATGAGAAAGGTAACGATGTATTGATTCCTGGTACTGATATGCCAGCACAATACTTCCTACCTGGTAAAGCGATCGTGAATATCGAAGATGGCGCAGAAGTAAGTGTGGGTGATACGCTAGCACGTATTCCACAAAAATCTGGCGGTAACAAAGATATCACCGGTGGTCTTCCACGCGTTGCTGACTTGTTCGAAGCTCGTAAGCCTAAAGAGCCTGCAATTCTTGCTGAACACACAGGTACTGTGTCATTCGGTAAAGAAACAAAAGGTAAACGTCGTCTAGTTATCACTCGTGATGGTGGTGACTCTTACGAAGAGATGATTCCTAAGCATCGTCAGTTGAACGTGTTCGAAGGTGAACGTGTTGAACGTGGTGACGTAATTGCTGATGGTCCAGAAGCTCCACATGACATTCTTCGTCTACGTGGCGTTCACGCTGTGACTCAGTACATCACTAACGAAGTGCAGGAAGTATACCGTCTACAAGGCGTTAAGATTAACGATAAGCACATTGAAACTATCGTTCGTCAAATGCTACGTAAGTGTACTATCACTCATGCTGGGGATTCTGAATTCCTACCGGGTGAACAGGTTGAATACACTCAAGTTAAGATTGCTAACCGTCAGCTAGAATCTGAAGGTAAAGAACCTGCACGTTTTGAACGTGAACTATTAGGTATCACTAAAGCATCTCTTGCAACTGAGTCATTCATCTCTGCTGCATCGTTCCAAGAAACAACTCGCGTTCTTACTGAAGCGGCTGTATCTGGTAAACGTGATGAACTACGCGGCTTGAAAGAGAACGTAATTGTTGGTCGTCTGATTCCAGCTGGTACTGGTTTCGCATACCACCAAGAGCGCCAAGCTAAGCGCGAAGCACAGAAAGAAGGTCCTTCTGTTGAACAAGCAACAGATAACCTAGCTGCACTGCTAAACGCTGGTTTCTCTTCTGACGAGTAATTAATAGCGATAAAAAAGGCACCTTCGGGTGCCTTTTTTGTTTTCTATGGTTTTGTTATTTTATCGCTGAAACTGTACTTTGAAGTTACTTGGGTATAAAGATACTTATCTATAAAGCCAATAGGGAATTCTGGGCTTATGCACCAGGAGGAACCGCTAAACTATCAGCGATAAGTTGAATTAAATAATCTTCAATATTGAAGCGCTGTTCTAGTACTTCACCTACTTCAGATAAATCATGATCTAAATCTTCTAGATCGTCGTCATCGGCGATGGCTGAGTATTTATCAGTGAAGCTCAGTAGTGGTTCGTTGGTTTCTATAATATCACCGTAGGTGGAATCCATTTCCTCTGTAGCGTGAAACCCTGTGGCATGCCATTTGTTCATGACCATATCGTAAATTTTGAAGTGACCTTCAGAGATATAATCAACCAGATCTTGGCAGAATACTTGGAGTTCTGTTGGGGATGGGAGCTCAGCGATAGAGACCTCTGCGGCACTTGGCTGAAGATAAGCAAGCTTACAGAAGGCGACGATTAATTCTTGTCTTTTGGCTAACCAATGGTCAATGACGTCACTGGAACCGCCCCACTGTTCTTGCGTTTTTTTCAGTTTTTTCAGCATGGCTATGCCCTCATGATTCATCATCACAGCGATGATCTTCCTTGGCTCATAGGTCTAAATTCGAAAAAAACCTATTTGTTATACAAGAATTTATAGAACATTAATTGAATAACTACAAATTCTGGCATGAATTCAGATTGCCAGTAAAATGAAGGAACTGCAACCAGCGAGGAGTTCATATGTTAAAAAATGGTGACGAGAAATCCGCTTATTGGTGTGTTGTTTCAGGATCTGACTTATGGAGTGTTGACGAAGGTATCCCTTTTGGTACAGCTCAAGCATTAAATTTGCCGGTTTCCAACGCTGTTGAGATCGGAGAGTATCAGCAACATCCTGTTTATTGGCTAAATGCAAGTGACCTGGAGTTTGATGTTGAACTTACGCCATTGAGAAGTTTACTGACCATAAATACGGAATTATTCCATCTCATTAGTAAAGCGGTTCAGTATGGTCACATGACTCAAACTCAGCGTTTCTGTCCGCATTGCGGTGGTAGAACCTATTTTAATCACAGTCAGAATGCGATGCAGTGCCAAGACTGTCGTACACTGCATTATCCTCGCATCTCAACTTGTATTATTGTTGCGGTGCGCAAGGATGACCAAATCCTACTTGCTCAGCACCCGCGACATAAAACCGGAATGTACACTGTGATTGCCGGTTTTGTCGAAGTTGGTGAGACTCTAGAAGAGTGTGTGGCTCGAGAAGTAAAAGAAGAAACGGGTCTTGAAGTCAAAAATATCCGTTATATGGCAAGTCAGCCTTGGGCATTCCCATCTAATTTAATGGCCGGATTTTTGGCAGAGTATGCTGGTGGTGATGTTAAGCCGGATTATACCGAACTGAGTGATGCTGATTGGTTTAGTCCCGCAAAACTACCAGAACTGGCTCCTAAGGGCACCATCGCTCGTGAACTGATTGAGCAGACCCTAAAAGACATCGATAAAGATCATCGGTAAGCAATTCTTATCCTGCTATCCTTAACCATAAATAACATATATTTGCCATTTGGACCTTGGAACACCAACATGGCATTTATTGTTCACATGGGTGAGTGATGGAACACTCGAATACCGCTGTTTGGACGCTCGTTATTTAGGGATAAACTGAATTAGCATTACGACTTTCGCGACCGAACAATGTTAGAATGTTCGGCAAAATTATCAGCCTTATTATTACAATCAATGGAAGACGGAATGACAGAATTAAAAAACGACCGCTATCTTCGCGCTTTGCTCAAGCAACCAGTAGATTGCACTCCAGTATGGATGATGCGCCAAGCAGGCCGCTATCTGCCAGAATATCGTGAAACTCGTGCTCAAGCGGGAGATTTCATGTCGCTTTGTCGTAATGCTGAGTTAGCTTCTGAAGTCACTCTTCAGCCATTACGTCGCTTTCCATTAGATGCCGCTATTTTATTTTCGGATATTTTAACTATTCCTGATGCCATGGGGTTAGGGTTACATTTTGAAGCGGGAGAGGGGCCTAAATTCTCTCGTCCTATTACCAGTAAATCTGATGTAGATAAAATTGGTATTCCTGATCCAGAAGGTGAATTGCAATATGTGATGAATGCGGTACGTCAAATCCGCAAAGATTTACAAGGTGAAGTGCCCCTTATCGGTTTTTCCGGCAGCCCATGGACGTTAGCAACCTATATGATTGAAGGTGGAAGCTCGAAGGCTTTCACGAAAATCAAAAAAATGATGTATAGCGATCCTCAAACACTGCATCTGCTTTTGGATAAGTTAGCGGATAGCGTCATTGAATACTTAAATGCGCAGATCAAAGCCGGAGCTCAATCTGTGATGGTATTTGATACTTGGGGTGGTGTGCTAACTCCGAGAGATTACAATGATTTCTCATTACAATATATGCACAAAATTGTGGATGGGTTAATGCGTGAAAATGAAGGTCGTCGTGTGCCTGTAACTTTATTTACGAAAAACGGCGGCATGTGGTTAGAGCAGATTGCAGCAACCGGCTGTGATGCTATTGGGTTGGATTGGACAATCAATATTGCTGATGCCAAGGCTCGTATTGGCGATAAAGTGGCTCTACAAGGAAATATGGACCCTTCCATGTTGTATGCATCCAAAGAGCGTATTCGTGAAGAAGTGTCTACTATTTTAGAAGGATTTGGTCATGCTGATACAGGGCATGTGTTTAATTTAGGCCACGGTATCCATCTTGATGTGCCACCTGAGAATGCGGGTGTGTTCGTTGATGCTGTCCATGAACTGTCTAAACCATTCCATCTGAGTAAATAATATTTATCAACGCTGTGCCACCATCGATGTGTGTGCAGCGTTTTTCTCTGTTTCCTATTAGTGAATTAACTAGTACGGATAACAAAGATACACGCTCATAATAAGGAAATCGTACTCTATGAAAACAAGAGATCGAATTGTTTATGCGGCATTAGAGTTATTCAATGAAAATGGCGAGCGCAATATGACAACCAATCATATCGCAGCGCATATTGATATTAGTCCGGGTAACTTGTATTACCATTTTCGTAATAAACAAGAAATTGTACGTGAAATCTTTAATCTGTATTCAGCTGAGTTGATCGAGCGCTTTACTCCTGTACAAGGACAGTATGAAAGTTTGACTTTGCTTAATCATTATTTGGAGTCCATGTTTGCTCTGATGTGGAAGTATCGTTTCTTTTACGCCAATCTTCCTGATATTTTGCAACGTGACGAGGAATTACATACGGATTATATTGCGGTTCAAGATACGCTCCAGAAGAACCTCGTAGATATTATCCGGGCGTTTGTTGATATCAATTTGCTTGATATCGCTGAAGCGGATTTGCAAAAAACGGCGACCACTCTGCATATTGTTGCTTCTTCTTGGTTAGCGTATCAATCAGCCATGTCTCATGAGACCAGAATTACTGAAGAAGTGATTCACCAAGGTGTATTGCAAATTATTTCTGTCGTGAAGCCTACTGCAACGAAAACGGGATATGAGCAGCTGCAATTGATGGAAGAGGGCGTTAAAGCCATGCATGCATAAAAGCAATGAGATATAACCTTTCCTCCTTGGGAAAAGTGAGTGATTATTGCTAACGTATAATGCGTAACAAATGACTGATAATTTAGTCAGATGAATATTTCTTTCCATTAGACGAAAGTGGATTCTGTTCTATGCATTATGATGTGTTTAACGGTGATGCTGATGGCATCATCGCTCTTCTCCAGTTGAGATTAGCTCAGCCTAAATCAGCAAAATTAGTCACTGGGATTAAGCGTGATATTGAGCTTTTAAAGCAAGTTCAACCACAATCACAAGATTCTATTACCGTATTAGATATATCAATGGCCAAGAATTCGGCGGCTTTGCAACACGTGTTGCAAATCGGAGCGTCTGTTTTTTATGCTGATCATCACCAGTCAGGGGAAATCCCATCACACCCTCAGCTTGAAGCTTATATCGACTTAGATGCGAATGTGTGCACCGCGCTAATCATCGATCGTTATCTCAATGGACAATTTCATGCGTGGGCCATTGCTGCGGCTTACGGTGATAATTTAATGTCGGTTGCAGATAAGCTAGCCTTGCAAGCAGGGTTTAATTCAGAGCAAGCAGGGCAGTTACAAGAAATAGGAACATTGATTAACTACAACGGTTATGGACGCCATGTTGATGATCTTCATTATCATCCAGATGAATTGTTCAAAGCACTTACCTGTTACCTTTCTCCATTTGACTTGTTTGCGGATCCTCAATCTCCTCTTTATCAATTGCGTACTGGATATCAAGCGGATATGGCGTTAGCTATGGGGCAGTCCGCTCTCGTTGATGAGCCGTTTGTCAGGGTATTTCAATTACCTGATGATCCAGCGTCTTATCGCATTAGCGGTGTTTACGGTAATACACTAGCCAATCAGTCAGAAAACCAAGCACATATTGTGCTGACCGAACTGGAGAATGGCACAGCGTTTACTGTTTCACTGCGAGCACCGTTGACGAATAAGCAAGGTGCTGGTGGGCTTTGTGCACAATTTGTAACAGGAGGAGGGCGCGAAGCAGCAGGTGGGATTAATCGACTTCCTCGCGAAGAAGTCGATCAATTTATCCAAGTGGTTCGTGATTATTATTCGAGTTAGCGCTTAAGCCAGTTTAAAGGGTTTTGAGCTTGGCTATTACGGCGAATTTCGAAATAGACTGACGGTTGGGTTTGTCCCCCAGTATCACCGGCTAGGGCGATGGTTTCTCCTGCGGAAACTTTATCGCCTTCTTTTTTCGTTAAGGTTTGATTGAAACCGTAGAGCGTCATATCACCTTTACCATGATCAATGAGTACCATTAATCCATAACCACGTAGGTAATCAGAAAATACAATCGTACCAGGATAGACGGCTTTCACTCGTTCGCCATATTTGGCCTTAATGACAATGCCTTTCCAGTTTATCTGGCCACTTTGATGTTCACCGTAGCGATGTAATAAAGATCCAGTAACGGGCCAAGGAAGTTTATGCCTTTCTCTTGATAACCCATCCATTGGTACCGAACTGCGTTTGGCTGCTTTGGCAATTTCTGCTTTAAGGCGAGTTTCATTACGTTGCAGTTCTGCTAAATACACCTTGTCACCAGATATATTGTGTTTAATTTTTCCCAGCGTATGACGACGTTTGTCTTGAGCTTGTGCAAGACGTTTATATTTCGCATTTTGTTGTTTCAGTAACGTAGTGATCTGGTCGCGCTCTAGCTTTAATTGATGTTCGGTATTATTTAATTCCTGATGCGTCCCCTCGAGTTTTTTGATCGCATCGGTGCGAGCTTTAGCTAAATGTTGGTAGTACTGACTAATACGGTCTTCTTCGATACCTGTATTGAGCAGATTACCGCTGGCAGTGGCGCGTTTGGTTATGTAGTAAGTCTTCATTAGTTTTGTCAGCAATTCTGTTTGTTCTTTACGCTGTTTTTCTAACTGCAGAATCTTCTTACTTAAATTGGATATATTTCGATTCGCTTTCGCTTGTTGTTGCTCAGTCTCTTGAATCTGTTTTTTCTGCGCTGCGATATCTAACTCTTGGTGTTTCAATTCATTCTGCAGCTCATCCAACATTTTTTGCTGTTTGGAAAGGGATAATTTTTGGCGCTGAATCTCATTGGTAACACCTGTTAACTCTTGCTGAGAGGCGGCGAAAGAGAGACTCGGAGTGAGTACACAAAAACTCAGTAGAAAACTGACTAGGTGTTTTCGATTTAATTGTGGTGCGCAGGGAGAAAGGAGCATCTTGAACATCATGGCTGAGCTTATGTTGATTTAAACGTATAGGAAAAACAGTATACCCAATGGATGAAGGGAGGCGAGCGATGCATGCAAAAAGTTTGTCATTATCTGCATATTGGAGAGGTAGTCGTGCGGTTGATAGGTGATATTTAGCAGTGAAAAAAGCCTCCAATTAGGAGGCTTCGAATCTGATTGATGATAGCGGTGCTTATTTGTAAAGAACGTTACCAGTCATTTCTGAAGGGATTTCTTGATCCGTTAGAGCCAACATTGTTGGTGCTAAATCAGAAAGTTTACCGCCTTCTTTAAATTCAATGTCTTTGTTACCTACGTAGATAAGAGGTACTGGTAAGTTAGTGTGTGCAGTATGGGTGCCGCCTGTTTCAGGGTTTACCATCATTTCTGCGTTACCGTGGTCGGCTGTAATTAGCAGTTGTCCATCCATTTCTTTGATGGCTTCAACGACACGGCCGATACAAGCATCAACAGCTTCACATGCTTGAACTGCCGCCTCATAAACACCAGTGTGACCCACCATGTCGCCGTTAGGGTAGTTACAGATGATGGCATCGTATTTACCTGATTTAATAGCAGCAACTAATTTATCAGTGAGTTCAGCAGAGCTCATCTCTGGTTGTAGGTCATAAGTAGCAACTTTTGGTGATGCGACGATTTGACGATCTTCGCCATCAAATTCATTTTCAACACCGCCATTGAAGAAGAAAGTCACGTGAGCATATTTTTCAGTTTCAGAAATACGTAATTGAGTTTTGCCTGCTTTCGCTAACCATTCACCGTAAGTGTTATGAAGTTCAGCTGGTGGGTAGGCACAAGCGAGAGGAATGTCTGCCGCGTATTGAGTCAGCATAACAAACTTCACTTCAGGGAACTTAGCACGTTCAAAGCCTTCAAATGCAGGTACAAAAGTACGAGTGATTTCACGCGCACGGTCAGCACGGTAGTTCATAAAGATTACCGCATCGCCATCTTCAATCGCAGATGATTCTTGGCCTTGTGCACAAACAACGGTTGCTTTAACAAACTCATCGTTTTCATCACGAGCGTAAGCAGCTTCAAGACCAGCAACGGCTGAATCAGCTGTGTATTCACCTTTCGCTTCAACCATAAGATCATAAGCGTGCTGAACACGATCCCAGTTGTTGTCACGGTCCATTGCGTAGTAACGACCGATAAGAGAAGCAACACGACCTTTGCCTAGTTTTGCGAAAAGTTCATCAAAACGTTTTAGTGATGCTTCTGCACTGCGTGGTGGAGTATCGCGTCCATCAAGGAAGCAGTGGAGGTAAATTTTTTCTGCACCTTGAGCTGCGGCGAGTTCAACGGCTGCGTAGATATGATCTTCGTGAGAGTGAACGCCACCAGGTGACATCAAGCCCATGATATGTACTGCTTTACCTGCACTTACTGCAGAGTCGATAGCATTGATAAGTGCTTCATTTTTTTGGAATTCGCCATCAGCAATTGCTTTGGTAATACGAGTCAAATCTTGATATACGACACGACCAGCACCAATATTTGTGTGACCAACTTCTGAGTTACCCATTTGGCCATCAGGTAGACCAACATCTAAGCCCGAAGCATTAATGAGAGTATTTGGGTTGTTTGCAGCTAGCCCATCAAGAACCGGGGTATTTGCATTATTAATTGCGTTACTTGCGTTGTCGTCGCGGTGACCCCATCCATCAAGGATGACTAGAGCCATAGGCTTTTTAGCAGACATAATATTGACCTCGTCAAATTCAAAAAGAATTGAAATTAGCGTAATTTTACTACACTTTTTACCCTTAGCTGTAGGTTAAGATCAATGATTCTATCTATCAATGCAATCAACCTGAGCTTACGGTCAAAAAAATGCGAAATAGTAACCATTGGTTTTGTAAGGATATTACGGATTTAATACACCAAAATACCGGTTCCTATAACAGCAACGGCTGCACCAACCCAAGCATATCGATTGGGACGTTGTTTGGTATAAAGCCAAATAATCGGTAATAACATAATTGGTGTGGTAGAGGACAATAAAGCGACCATACCGACATTGCCATCTTTTAGTGCATACATGATAAGAGTCATTCCCACAGCCATAGCAAGAAAACCATTAATTAAAGTAATACCAAAAATAGACTTAGTCATTGGGTTAGGGGCGCGAGATGCTCGATAACCGGTAAGTCGAAGGGCACTATGAGCAGCGAAGGCAGCAATCATCCGAATTGCAGAGGCGGCGATGGGGTCGATTGCCGTTACCATGACAGGTTTGGCAATAATACCTCCAAGAGCTTGGCAGATAGCAGAAGTAATACCGAGTGTGATGCCAATACCAATATGACCACTGACCGTATCAAGAGAATGCTTTTTACCACGAAAGAAAATAGCCATTAAGACACCAGAAAAAACCAATACTGAGCCGAGCAGTTCCAGTTTTGTCATACTTTCGCCAAATAAAAAATAACCGAGTGTGGCCGAAAAGACAGCATGGCAGGAAAACAGCAACCCTGATTGCCTCGGACCCATTCGATTTAAACAGGCAAATAAAGCGGTGTCACCAATAAAAATGCCAATGAAGCCAGATAATGCCATAGGAAAAACATCACTACTGGCTACGCTATTCCACCCTCCTGTGAATAGTGCAAATCCACCTAGCATCAGCGATGTACATCCCATACGCCAGCGGCTATAGGCAAATGAGCCAAGATGACGAGAAGGAACAACAGACATCAACCCCGCAATTGCCCATAGTAAGGCAGCGGCTAACGCAAGCCACTCATAACCCATAGAGAATCCTATAACAATGAATAGAGAAGAAATTGAGGCTAAATATGCCACTTATTAAGATAAAGTAGTAGGGGTTATTGATGAGTGCCCGAAGAGCGAGTTTTATTCGCTCCTAGGCTATGTTACTGACTTTCAACGTAGGATGACTATATCTTCAAATCAGTGCCTTACCTAAGAGCGAAACCATTCTCGCTAAAACAGCATTTTGAAGTTACTTGGGTATAAAAAAGGCCCGAGCAATACTCGAGCCTAATCGTTCTAGATTTGTTATTACTGCATTACTGTGCTTTATGGGAGTAAGCTGTTCCCATTAGAGTCGTGCTGCCTGTTCGCATGCTTTCATCGAAATGAACAGCATCACGGGCGAATAAGTTTATCACCGTTGATCCCAGTTTAAAGCGACCCATCTCTTGCCCTTTTTCTAGATGAATGGCTTTTTCGCCTTCATTTGGGTAATTCCAACGATAAACACTGTTACCGCGAGGTGGAGTGATGGTTCCTGCCCAAACAACTTCAATGCTACCAACGATAGTGGCACCTACCAATACTTGTGCCATCGGGCCAAATTCTGTATCAAAGATACAAACAACACGCTCATTGCGTGCGAATAGGTTTGGGACATTTTCAGCGGTCAGTGGGTTCACTGAAAATAGATCGCCAGGTACGTAAATCATTTGGCGTAATGTACCAGCACATGGCATGTGCACTCGGTGGTAGTCACTTGGAGATAAATAAATCGTTGCAAAGTCACCATCAATAAACTCTTTGGCTAATTCGGCATCACCGCCTAAAAGTTCTTGAGCAGAAAAATCATGACCTTTTGCTTGAATGAGCTTGCCATTGTTCATGTAACCAAATTGACTTACGCAGCCATCAGCTGGGTGAGTTAAGACGTCTTCATCTTCAATTACAGGTCGTACACCTGGTTTCAGCTCACGAACAAAAAATTCATTAAATGTGTTGAAGTGTTTTGGATCTGAATGTAATGCTTCATCCATATTCACTTTATATTGTTTGATAAACCAACGGATTACTGCGGTGGTTAGACGTCCTGCTTTTGCTGAAGCAAGCTTGCCGACTAAACGGGTTAAACCATGTTGTGGAATCCAATATTGGAGTCCAACTTTAATTTTATCCATTGCTTGTCATTCCAATGTCTTGTCATCTGGGCGCGAAATAGTACTGAAAAAACCAAAAAATGTCAGTCTTTGTCTATGTCGTGCCCTTCAAAATTAATCGTAATGTCGCTCAAATAAAGCTTAATCGCTCGACTTAAAGGTCAGCTTTTTTGCTTTTTGAGTACTGACGGTTGGCTTTATTTTCATCCATACTTTCGATAATACGATGGTAATTATCAAAACGAATCGCGCTGATCTCACCATCCTCAACGGCCTGACGAATTAAGCAGCCAGGGTCGTCGCCATGTTTACAATCGCGAAATTTACAGCCGCCTAAATAAGGACGAAACTCTTTATAAGCTTCGGTAATATCATCAGGCTCTAAGTGCCACAAACCAAATTCGCGCACTCCTGGAGAGTCGATTAAATCGCCACCTGAAGGAATATGATATAGACGAGCCGCCGTTGTTGTATGCTGGCCCAAGCCCGAGTTTTCCGAGATTTCACCTTCTTCGGCTATCCAATCAGTATTAGGCATCAGAGCATTCACCAAACTCGATTTACCAACGCCAGATTGGCCTACGAAGATGTTAATTTTGTCACGTAGCAGTGACTCTAATTCTTCAATGCCTTCACCGGTCTCTTTACTGACGTATAGGACTCGATAACCTATCGTTTTATAGATGCTTAGCCATTCTTGATACAGTTCAGCCAATTCATCGTTAAGTAAATCAATCTTATTCAATACGATAAGTGGTTCGATAGCCAGTGTCTCAGAGGCAATCAAGTATCGGTCTACAATATTGAGTGATAATTCTGGTAATACGGAGGAAATGATCACCATTTGATCAACGTTAGCGGCAACGGGTTTCAAACCGTCATAATAATCGGGGCGAGTTAATACCGAAGAACGAGGTTCTACTGCTTCTACTACACCAGAAATTCCAGCTAGGGTTTCAATACCCGGGCGCCAAATTACCTTGTCACCAGATACCAATGTTTCAATGCCACGTCGCATATTACAACGGTGTACTTCGCCAGTATCGAGATCTTCAATATCCGCATGTTGACCAAAACGGGTAATCACCAAACCGTTTTTGGCGTTCTCTAGCATGGATTCATCCCATTGAACGGTCTCTTCCTGTTTGAGTCGCTTATGTTGATTGCTTCTTACTCGCCGTACTTGGCCTTTAGTCAGCTTTTTTCTTTTTGCCACTATGCGTATCTTTATCTTGAGAATGTAATGTTGTCGGCTGCATGTATAACAGCTGACGCGGTGAAATCCAAGATAGCGCAGTATCTTGGTACTTCGAATTTATGTATAGTACCTTTTTTAATGATAATCCCATATAGGCACCTATCTATGTCATATAGCGAACAGAATCTTATCTGGATCGATTTGGAGATGACAGGCCTCGATCCTGAAACGCACAAAATAATTGAAATTGCGAGTATCGTGACTGATAGCGAGTTGAATATTCTTGCTGAAGGCCCCGTACTTGCTATTCACCAACCAGAATTAGAGTTGGCGAAGATGGATGAATGGTGTACCACAACTCATACAGCAAGTGGTTTAGTTGATCGCATTCGCGCAAGTTCTGTCACCGAAGAACAAGCCGTTGAGCAAACCATTGCCTTTTTAGAAAAATGGGTGCCAAAAGGTAAATCTCCTATTTGTGGCAATAGTATTGGCCAAGACCGTCGATTTTTATATAAACATATGCCACTACTCGAAGAGTATTTTCATTATCGATATGTTGATGTGAGTACGATTAAAGAGCTAACTCGTCGCTGGAAACCTGAAGTGTTAGATGGCTTTTCTAAACAAGGTAGTCACTTAGCTCTGGATGATATTAGAGAATCCATTGCAGAGTTAAAGTATTATCGTCAGCACGTGTTCGCTATTTAAAGATCACGTTAAGATCCAATCTTAGGGTGTTTCCTTGGGCTGCTAGGTTGGTATTGAATCTTTTTTGTATGCTTTTTCATCACTTATGAAAAAAAATCTCTTTTTTTGCATGTAAGGACTTGCATCACAAAAAAATGCTCTTATAATTCGCAGCCCTAACGACGGGGAATACTCGTTGTTACTTTGCGACACTAGCTCAGTTGGTAGAGCGCAACCTTGCCAAGGTTGAGGTCACGAGTTCGAACCTCGTGTGTCGCTCCAGTTTCCTTCTTGTAAAAGAAGAAAGTTTTCATCGTACTTTAACGATGACACCGGACGCGGGGTGGAGCAGCTTGGTAGCTCGTCGGGCTCATAACCCGAAGGTCGTTGGTTCAAATCCGGCCCCCGCAACCATATTCTAACGATTTGTTTAATGACAGATTGTTAATGCGACACTAGCTCAGTTGGTAGAGCGCAACCTTGCCAAGGTTGAGGTCACGAGTTCGAACCTCGTGTGTCGCTCCAGTTTCCTTCTTGTAAAAGAAGAAAGTTTTCATCGTACTTTAACGATGACACCGGACGCGGGGTGGAGCAGCTTGGTAGCTCGTCGGGCTCATAACCCGAAGGTCGTTGGTTCAAATCCGGCCCCCGCAACCACATTTTAACGATTTGTTTAATGACAGATTGTGAATGCGACACTAGCTCAGTTGGTAGAGCGCAACCTTGCCAAGGTTGAGGTCACGAGTTCGAACCTCGTGTGTCGCTCCAGTTTCCTTCTTGTAAAAGAAGAGAGTTTTCATCGTACTTTAACGATGCACAATATACGGACGCGGGGTGGAGCAGCTTGGTAGCTCGTCGGGCTCATAACCCGAAGGTCGTCAGTTCAAATCTGGCCCCCGCAACCACATTCCAACGATTTGTCGAGAGACAGGTTGTGAATGCGACACTAGCTCAGTTGGTAGAGCGCAACCTTGCCAAGGTTGAGGTCACGAGTTCGAACCTCGTGTGTCGCTCCAGTTTCCTTCTTGTAAAAGAAGAGAGTCTTCATCGTACTTCAACGATGCACAATATACGGACGCGGGGTGGAGCAGCTTGGTAGCTCGTCGGGCTCATAACCCGAAGGTCGTCAGTTCAAATCTGGCCCCCGCAACCACATTCCAACGATTTGTCGAGAGACAGGTTGTGAATGCGACACTAGCTCAGTTGGTAGAGCGCAACCTTGCCAAGGTTGAGGTCACGAGTTCGAACCTCGTGTGTCGCTCCAGTTTCCTTCTTGTAAAAGAAGAGAGTCTTCATCGTACTTCAACGATGCACAATATACGGACGCGGGGTGGAGCAGCTTGGTAGCTCGTCGGGCTCATAACCCGAAGGTCGTCAGTTCAAATCTGGCCCCCGCAACCAACTTCCCACATTGTTATGTGGATCACAAAGAGAATTTTTCCAGTCTATCTGGTTGTGCTAGATTTAAGTTCTCACCGTGAATGCTCTTTCTTAATGCTGTGAAGCATCATTCCCCTTGAGTCAGTTCTTCTACAGAGTTCTAAGAAATTAGTCCACTGCTAGAAGCGTTGTGCTTACAGAACTTCCATAACTTCTATACGTATAATCAACAGACTTATCCACAAAATATCCTTGTGGATAACTTGGTGTATAAAGTGTTTTTGTGTGTTGAAAAATGGTTGTATGTCTAGGATCTTTTTTGGTATATCAGTTTTTTTAATTGGAAGTATTCTAGCTTAACTTGTTGTTTTTTATTAAGTTATTTGTTTTTTTAATTGTCTCAAATCTGTAAGAAAACGATCATTAACTGAAAAACACTTGATCCTAATCATTTCCTGCTGTTGTGACTAACTTTTGGTGGGGTAGGAAAAACGTGCATCATAAAAACTTTTTCCACACTTTGATTTTGTTTTTGTTGTCAAGTTAAATAACGAGAAAATTATCGACTTTATTAAGCATCTCTCGGTAGTCCTTTTTCTACAATACGAATAAGGCGAGCTTTCTTTCGATCTTTAAATGGCAATTGTTCTTGTTGTTGGGTCAGTGCCCAATCAATATGTGGGTCTAATAGCTCTGAATGGCCTTTAGCTTGCTCCAATGTCTCAATAATTTGCTGACTGTACGGTGCGTTACCCATTGCAATAATAATATTGCGGCGCCATTGCTCATGCCCAATACGGCGAATGGCTGAACCTTCCATATTTTTTAAAAATGTTTTTTCATCCCAAGCAAATAATGCGAGTAAGTCAGGATCATGGAGAGCTTGGCGTCGATGGAAATCACTCTGTTCTGTTAGGTGCGCGAATCTATTCCACGGGCAGACTAATTGGCAATCGTCACAGCCATAAATACGGTTACCCATCAGTGATCGAAATTCTTCCGGAATAACACCGCTGTATTCTATGGTCAGATACGAGATGCAACGTCGTGCATCAACAATTCCTTCCTCGACGATAGCGTTCGTTGGGCAGGATGTCATACAAGCAGTACATTTACCGCATTGGTTTTCTGATGGGGTATCGATAGGTAGTGGTATATCAACGAGTAACTCGCCAAGAAAGAACCATGAGCCAGCACCTTCGTCTAAAATTAATGAGTGCTTGCCAGTCCATCCTAGTCCTGCTTTTTGAGCTAGGGGGCGTTCTAATATTGGAGCAGAGTCAACAAACGGTCGAAAACCCAGTTCTCCTGTTTCTGCTTTTATTTTTTCCCCCAGCTTTTTGAGCTGATTTCGTACCAGCTTATGGTAATCTCGTCCCAGAGCATATCGACTAATATAAGCTTCACTGGCATTATTGAGGTTTGAGGCGAAATGAGCATCTGGTGGAAGGTAATCCATACGAACGCTGATGACTCGCAATGTACCAGGTAATAATTCTGCTGGTCTTGCGCGCATCATGCCATGTCGTGCCATCCAATCCATTTCTCCGTGATAACCTTTATCAAGCCATTGCTGGAGAGGTGCTTCGTGCTCTGTAAGATCAACATCGCAGATCCCGGCCTTGGCGAACCCTAATTCGTGAGCCCAAAATTTTATTTTTTTGGCGAGCGCTTGATAGTCCATCAGGTATCTACTAGTTAATAGGGAAATGTAAAGGGCGTGGATTTTAACGGATCCTATATCAAGGATCTAGTAAGTTGATCATAGCGTTTTGACATGAAACTAGGGATGTTTTTCTGTTTGCTTACAGAAGATCTCTTGTTAATCAATTCCACTACAGTTTACTATTCTGGTTCTTTGGCATTTTCCGCCATTAGGCATTTTTTGAGAAAGTATTACATGAACACCAAGACCTTTACATTAAAGAATGAAAAAGACACAGTTGCATTGGGAACGGCGTTATCACGCTTATGTTCTCAACAAACCACTCTCTATCTCTATGGCGATCTTGGTGCTGGAAAAACAACATTTAGTCGTGGCTTTATTCAATCTTTAGGGCACAACGGCAATGTAAAAAGCCCGACCTACACTTTAGTGGAGCCATACCAATTAGAACAATGGAGTGTTTACCACTTTGATCTTTACCGCTTGGCCGATCCTGAAGAACTTGAGTTTATGGGGATTCGGGACTATTTCACTCCAGATGCTATTTGTCTGGTGGAATGGCCAGATAAAGGTCAGGGGATGTTACCGCAACCAGATATCACTATCGATATTCGTTATGATGGTGAGCAACGTCAGGCCGAACTTACGGCAAACAATGAATATGGATGTGCTTTATTAAGCCAGTTGGAGTTATGTTGATTGTTAATCGTTTCCGTACCATCGTTTTATTAATAACGTTTTTTATCACTGTTTTCACTTCTTCGGTGTATGCCAATGTATTAGAAGGTATTAGGGTTTGGCCCTCACCTGATGAGACTCGAGTAGTGATGGATGTTAAGTCCGAAGTAACATTTAGCTATTTTACTTTAAGCAGTCCAAGTCGTTTGGTGGTTGACTTACAAGATACGTCGTTAAAAGCCAAGTTGCCAATGAAGGTCACTGATAGCGCAATATTAACCAAAATACGGTCAAGTTCATCACCAAAGAAAGGGACCTATCGGCTGGTGTTGGAATTAAAAAAGCATATTTCAGCTAATATATTTAAGCTTCCTCCAACGCCTGGTGGTCAGTATGGGCACCGTTTGGTCATCGATTTACCAAACAAAACTAAAAAGCAGCAAGCGTTATCTAACAACAATCCGATTCAAAAGTTAAAGGTGAGTCGTGATGCTTCTCAGTTAGCGGGCAATGCGGATATTATCGTCGCGGTGGATCCTGGTCACGGCGGAGAAGATCCTGGTTCGATTGGTCCGGGACATAAATTTGAAAAGAATGTCACGCTGAGTATTGCCAAAAAGCTAGCCAACTTAATTGATCGTGTTCCCGGTATGAAAGCGATTCTAACGCGTAAAGGCGATTATTATGTCAGTTTGAATAAACGAACTGAGATTGCTCGCCAACATGGGGCGTATTTACTCGTTTCAATTCACGCGGATGCATTTAACTCCCCTAAACCACGTGGTGCATCAGTTTTCGTGTTAAATACTCGTCGTGCGAACACTGAAATAGCTCGTTGGGTAGAAAACCACGAAGAGCAATCTGAGTTATTAGGTGGGGCTGGGGCGGTGCTAGCGAAAAACAATCGCGATCGAAATGTGAGTCAAACCCTGCTGGATTTACAATTTAGCCATTCGCAAAAAGAAGGCTATAAATTGGCTTCTGATATCGTTCACAATTTAGCGCAAGTGACGCATTTACATCGAAGTAAACCAGTAAATGCTAGTCTTGCAGTTTTGAAATCTCCTGATATTCCATCAGTGTTGGTTGAAACAGGCTTTATTTCCAATCCTACTGAAGAGAGATTGCTGTTTCAACGGAGTCACCAAGATAAGCTTGCTCGTGCTGTTGCGACAGCGGTAGTGCAATATTTTAAAGATAATCCTCCAGTAGGGACGTTATTTGCTAATCGTAATAAAACACATAATTACCGGGTACAAAGTGGTGATTCACTGTCAGTGATTGCCCAGCGTTATGGTATGTCTGTATCGGCAATAAAAAATGAGAATAAACTAAAAAACAATACTTTATCAGTTGGGCAAATCTTAAAAATTCCTGGAGGAGAAACATCTTTAAAAGTGCCTCAGGTTGAGAACCCAGTTGAGACTGAAACCATTACTCATACTGTAAGTCGTGGCGAGTATTTAGGTCGAATCGCTCAAAAATACAAAGTATCCGTTGCTGATATCAAGCGGGAAAACCAGTTGCGCAGTAATTCTTTGAATGTGGGTCAAAAGCTTAAAATCACCGTGAGCTTGAAAGATAAGCCATTGCGTAAACATAAAGTCTCACGTGGTGACTTTTTAGGGAAAATTGCCAATGAATATAACGTGAGTGTGAACAGTATTCGAACTGCCAACCATTTGCGTTCAGACTCATTGGCTATCGGGCAGATATTAATTATTCCGAATAAGTAGAGTCGTTAGAGGCTTTGCAAATAACTTAAGTATAGAAACCATTATGGCTATTCAAATTTTACCCGCTCGTTTAGCAAACCAAATCGCTGCTGGAGAGGTGGTGGAAAGGCCAGCTTCCGTCGTTAAAGAGCTGGTGGAAAACAGTTTGGATTCAGGCGCTACTCGTATCGACATCGATATTGAAAAAGGAGGCGCTAAGCTTATTCGCATTCGCGATAATGGTTCGGGTATTCCTAAAGATGAGTTATCACTCGCGTTAAGTCGTCATGCGACATCGAAGATTCATAATCTTGATGATCTAGAAGCTATTATGAGTTTGGGATTTCGCGGGGAGGCGTTAGCGAGTATTAGCTCTGTTGCTCGTTTAACATTAACTTCTCGTACAACGACACAAGAAGAAGCGTGGTCTGCGTACAGTGAAGGGCGTGATATGGCTGTCAAGTTGCAACCTGCCGCCCATCCTGTTGGAACGTCAGTTGAAGTTCTCGATCTGTTTTTTAATACGCCAGCGCGGCGTAAATTTCTACGCACAGAAAAAACCGAATTTACTCATATTGATGAGCTAATTAAGCGTATTGCCCTTAGCCGGTTTGATGTTACCTTGAATCTACGTCATAACGGAAAAATGGTGCGCCAATATCGGGCAACGAAAACTCGATTACAGGAAGAAAAGCGGATTGGGGCGGTTTGTGGCAATGCATTTGTGCGCAATATGCTGCGGATTGATCTAGAGCATCAAGGTCTTAAACTCTCGGGTTGGATCACGACACCTGAAGGTGCTCGCCAGCAAAGCGATTTACAGTACTGCTATGTGAATGGCCGCATGATGAAAGATAAGCTGATCAACCACGCGATTAGACAAAGTTACGAAACCAGTCTGAAGCCTGATCAATACGCAACGTATGTGCTATTTATTGAGGTTGATCCGCATCAGGTCGACGTTAATGTCCATCCAGCTAAGCATGAAGTGCGTTTTCATCAAGCCCGCTTAGTTCATGATTTTATCTATCAAGCTTTGACTAGTGCCTTAGCTCAAGGTCAGCATATCGATGCGCCAGCACATAATGAAGCTGCGTTTTATCAGCCTCATGACTCTGATATGCCTGACTCGACCCGTGAACAAGGCGATCCTCGCCATTGGCAGGCTGATAAAACCCCAGCTTATCCTGGGCAAAAAGACTATCAGAAGCCTAAAGAGCAGCACTCTTCAATCCAAACGTCCAAGCCTCAGGTTCAGATGCAAGATGTAACCGATACATCTATTGCTGAGCCGCCGGCAAAGAGTTTTAGCGATGAGATGCCTTATCGTAGCTCTAAACAACCGAATGCGAGTGGGGCGAAAAAGGGGCGCGAAAAGTACAATTCGGATTCACCTTCAGCAAATGAAGTGCGTGTTTATCAACAGTTATTGCAGACTCCACAATTGAAAGAGTCGGCGTCTAATATTGTGAGTGATTATCAAGAACAATCGCTACCAATCGAAAAATTAGGCAAAGCTATAACGGTTGTCAAAGGGCAGTATTTGGTGATGGGAACGCCTCAAGGTTGTGTGCTTGTTTCATTGAATCACGCCAACTGGCTAAAAACACGTGGTCAATTGAATGTGGGACAAGGTGCGCTAAAAAGCCAACCGCTGCTTGTTCCGTTGGCGGTAAAAGTGTCTCCAAGTGAAGCGGCTGCCATTGAGATTTATCATGAGTTATTAATGACTTTCGGTATTGATCTTCAAATACGCTCCAAGCAAAGCATTATGGTAATGGGAGTCCCTCAACCATTAAGGCAGCAAAATCTACAAAATTTAGTACCAGATCTGTTATCTTACGCCTCTTCAACACTGGATCAGACGGAAAAGCGGTTAGATCGTGATAGTTTAGCCACTTGGTTGAGCAATTATGTGAAACTGGATAAAACTGACTACACTCTATCAGAAGGTATTCAGTTGATTTCAGAAATTGAGCAGTTGTGGCAAGGTGAATTACCTTTGCACGATAGCCATTTTGTCCGATCTGTAGATTTTTCAGCGACTATTGCAGCATTGAATTCATGACCAAACAACTACCTCTAGCATTATTTCTCATGGGACCGACCGCATCGGGGAAAACAGATCTTGCGATTCGGTTAAGACAACGATTTCCTGTTGAGATCATTAGTGTTGATTCTGCTTTGATCTATAAAACGATGGATATAGGTACGGCTAAACCGACGGCTGAAGAGTTAGAGCAAGCCCCGCATCGATTGATTGATATTCTCGATCCAAAAGATTCCTACTCTGCGGCAGACTTTCGGCAAGACGCATTGGATGAAATGGAAAAGATTGTAAACCAAGGAAAAATTCCGTTACTTGTGGGCGGAACCATGCTTTATTACAAAGCTCTGTTACAAGGTTTGTCTCCATTACCCGCAGCAGATCCCAAAATTCGTCAACAAATCGAGCAAGAAGCATTGACTAAGGGCTGGTCGATCTTGCACGATGAGCTGAAGGCGATCGATCCTGTATCAGCGGATAGAATTCATCCAAATGATCCACAAAGATTGTCACGGGCGTTGGAAGTTTATCGAATTTCAGGTAAAACTTTAACTGAACTGACTGAAACGAAAGGAGATGCTATACCTTATCGTGTTAAGCAGTTTGCAATTGCTCCCAAGGAAAGGGCTGAACTGCATCGTCGTATAGAACTACGTTTTGAAAAAATGATCGAAGCGGGATTTGAAGAAGAAGTTAGAGCGCTACATGAGCGACAAGATCTTCACCCAGACTTACCTTCGATTCGTTGTGTAGGCTATCGTCAGATGTGGGATTATTTAGACGGAAACGGTAGTTTAGACGAAGCGATCTTTCGTGGTGTCTGTGCTACCCGTCAATTGGCCAAGCGACAGATCACCTGGTTACGCAGCTGGGATGATTTAACTTGGTTAGATAGCGAAAACATTGATCAAGCTTTAGAAACTGTTTCAAATGCAATAGCATCTAGTTGATTAAGCTGTGTATAATGGGATCGCTTTTGCGTAATGTGCCCTGTAAAGGATCCGTTACTTGAAGTCGGCCTTATGTGCCCCAACAAACGGATTAGGGTGTTTTCATTCGTTTAGCTCAGATGTGAAGGCCGCACAGAACTTTAGTGCACCACTAGCTAAATAATTACTACAAAATACAAAATAAGGAAAAAAAAATGGCTAAGGGGCAATCTCTACAAGACCCATTCTTAAATGCACTACGTCGCGAGCGTATCCCTGTATCAATCTATTTAGTGAACGGTATCAAACTACAAGGTCAGATTGAGTCATTTGATCAATTTGTGATCTTGCTGAAAAACACTGTAAATCAAATGGTATACAAACACGCAATTTCAACTGTGGTACCTGCTCGTCCAGTTAGTCATCACAGTGCTGAGCGTCCTGCACAGGATCGTCCATCTGACAAAACAGAAGACTAATTAATATTAATACTTTTCAAACATTAAGGAGTTGATCGCTTGTTTGACCGTTATGAAGCCGGGGAGCGAGCCGTACTTGTTCATATCAACTTCACGCAAGAGGGTGAATGGGAAGATCTTAGCGAATGTGAAATGCTAGTTTCTTCTGCCGGAGTAGAAGTGATGCAGGTTGTTACCGGTAGTCGCCAATCTCCGCACCCTAAGTATTATGTTGGTGAAGGTAAAGCCCAAGAAATCGCAGATGCAGTGCACCGTACTGCATCTGATGTTGTTATCTTTAACCACGCACTATCTCCCGCTCAAGAACGTAACTTAGAAATGTTATGTCAATGTCGAGTGATTGACCGTACAGGTCTAATCCTTGATATTTTCGCCCAGCGCGCACGAACTCACGAAGGTAAATTACAAGTTGAATTGGCTCAATTACGCCATTTATCGACTCGCCTTGTCCGTGGTTGGACGCACTTGGAGCGTCAGAAAGGTGGTATTGGTTTGCGTGGTCCGGGTGAAACCCAGTTAGAAACTGACCGACGTTTACTGCGTGAACGTATAAAAGCTATCTTACGTCGTTTAGACAAGGTAGCAAAGCAACGAGAACAAGGGCGTCGAGCACGAAACCGAGCAGAGATCCCTACGCTTTCGTTAGTGGGATACACCAACGCCGGTAAATCGACTTTATTTAACCGTATCACAGAGGCTGGGGTATATGCAGCAGACCAACTGTTTGCCACATTGGACCCGACGCTACGTAAAATTGAGTTGGATGAAATAGGTCCAGCTATTTTGGCTGATACGGTAGGTTTTATTCGACATCTACCCCATGATCTTGTCGCGGCTTTTAAAGCTACGTTACAAGAAACGCAAGAAGCTGACATTTTGTTACATGTTGTTGATGCCAGTGATGACCGCTTTCGTGAGAACATAGAAGCGGTAAATGATGTACTAGTAGAGATTGAAGCGAATGAAGTTCCAACTTTATTAGTCATGAATAAAATTGATAGTTTAGATCACCAACAGCCACGTATTGAACGTGATGATGAAGGTGTGCCAAAAGCCGTGTACGTATCTGCCATGGCCGGTGATGGCATTGATTTGCTGTTCGATGCATTGAGCGAACGTTTAGCAAAACAAATGGTTCAATATGACTTGAAGATACCGCCGCAACATCAAGGGCGTATCCGTAGCACTTTCTTCGAAATGAACTCGATTAAAACAGAAGAATATGATCCAGAAGGCAATTTGTTAATTACAGTTCGTATGCAACAGGCAGATTGGTCTAGACTAGAGAAAAGAGAACAGGCAGTTTTATCTGACTTTATAGTTACTTAAATGACTGCTAGAGTATAACGTCATATCAAATGATGGAGCTTTCTAATGGCGTGGAATGAGCCTGGTAATAACAACGGCAACAATGGTGGCCGCGATAATGACCCATGGGGTAACAATAATCGTGGTAACAACGGTGGCCGTGAACAAGGTCCTCCAGATTTAGACGAAGTGTTCAATAAGCTAAGTCAAAAGCTCGGGGGCAAGTTTGGTAAGAAGGGGAGCGGTAAAGGACCTTCGTTTTCTAATGGCGGAGCAGTCGGTATCGGTGTCATCGCTCTTATCGCTGTCCTCATTTGGTTCTTTGCTGGCTTTTATACCATCGGTGAAGCTGAACGTGGGGTTGTCCTGCGGCTCGGTAAATACGATCGTATTGTCGATCCTGGTCTAAACTGGCGTCCGCGCTTTGTTGATCAAGTGACTCCAGTTAACGTTCAGGCAATTCGTTCTCTTCGTGCATCAGGACTGATGTTAACAAAAGATGAGAATGTTGTGACCGTTTCTATGGATGTTCAGTATCGAGTTTCGGATCCTTACAAATACTTATTTGTTGTGACCAATGCTGACGATAGTTTGCGTCAGGCAACTGATTCTGCGCTGCGTGCAGTGATTGGTGACTCATTGATGGATAGTATCTTGACGAGTGGACGTCAACAGATTCGTCAAACCACTCAAGAGACACTCAACGATATTATCGATACTTATGGTATGGGTATCACGATAGTTGATGTGAACTTCCAATCAGCACGTCCACCTGAGCAGGTGAAAGATGCGTTTGATGATGCTATTGCTGCTCGAGAAGATGAAGAACGCTTTATTCGTGAAGCTGAAGCATACAAAAATGAGATCTTACCTAAGGCAACCGGTCGTGCAGAACGTTTGAAGAAGGAAGCTCAGGGTTACAGCGAACGTGTTGTTAATGGCGCTATTGGTCAGGTTGCTCAGTTTGAACAATTGCTTCCTGAATATGAAGCTGCACCTAAAGTTACTCGCGAACGTCTATACCTAGACGCGATGGAAAAAGTGTACTCAAGTACTTCTAAAGTCATGGTCGACTCTAAATCGAGTGGTAACATGTTGTACTTACCAATTGATAAGATCATGGAAAATGCGGGCAAACCAACAACGAAGAAAACGGATAACACCGATTCAACGTCTGTTTATGACCAAATAAAAGCTGAGTCACAACACTCTGATAGTAAGAAGAATGCGTCAGATTCCGCATCTCGTAGTAACGATACACGTCAAGGGAGATACTAAGCATGCGTAAATTACTTATCCCTGCAGTTGTCGTTGTTTTAGCGTTGCTGTTAATGTCGATGTTCGTTATTCCAGAAGGTGAACGAGGCATTGTGATTCGATTCGGTAAAGTGCTTAAAGAAAATGAAAGTTCAGTCGCGCAAATTTATAATCCTGGACTTCATTTTAAATTACCTTTGTTCGATCGAGTGAAAACACTAGATGCTCGTATTCAAACAATGGATGGTAGAGCAGACCGCTTTGTTACGGCAGAGAAAAAAGATGTCATCATCGATTCTTACGTAAAATGGCGTATCCAAGACTTTGGTCGTTATTACCTAGCAACAGGCGGCGGTAATGCATTAACTGCAGAAGCGTTGCTTGAACGTAAGGTAACGGACGTATTACGTTCTGAAATTGGTGCTCGTGAAATTAAGCAGATTGTTTCAGGTCCTCGTAATGATGATGTGCTTCCTGCAAGTTCAGATGCTGACGTAGTGACAACTGAAGCAGCAAAAGAAGCATTAGAGGTTGATGGTCAGCGTGATCAAATCATGGCTGATGTACTGACTGACACTCGTAAGAGTGCTGCAAAAGATTTAGGTGTATATGTTGTTGATTTCCGTATGAAGAAAATCAACCTACCTGATGAAATCAGTGAATCAATCTATCGTCGTATGAGAGCTGAACGTGAATCCGTTGCACGTAAGCACCGTTCACAAGGCCGTGAAAAAGCGGAAGTGATACGTGCTCAAGCAGAACTTGAAGTATCGACGATCTTAGCTGAGGCGGATAAAACTGCTCGAGTTACTCGCGGTGAAGCAGATGCTAAAGCGGCAAAAATTTATGCCAAAGCTTACAATGAAGACCCAGAGTTCTTTACGTTCTTGCGTTCGCTTCAGGCGTACGAAAAATCGTTTAATGATAAGAATGATGTGTTAGTACTTGATCCAAGTAGTGATTTCTTCAAATACATGAAGGATCCGAAAGGCGCTACTGCGAAATAGTACCGTATTCATTGTTTTAAGTTGAAAAAGAGAGGCTCCTGTGGGAGCCTCTCTTTTTTGTTTGTGACAGGTAGAAAGTAATGGCAACAACCATCTTTGGGGTTTTAGGTGTCGTGTTAATTATTGAAGGGCTAGGACCATTAATTGCGCCCAACGGTTGGCGTCAAATGATTGCTCAAATTAGCCAACAATCCGATCATCAACTACGTCGTATGGGCGGGTGTTTAGTGGTTGCCGGTATCGTGATTGCCCACTTTTTCCTGTAACGAAGCAAGAACTATTTAGTAATGGGGTGGAGGAGTCTCTTCAGATGGATCCGCCAAGTTCGAGGTGCTCATCGACTTAATTTTACCAACCATGTACTTCATCTGATCTTGCATTTTGGTGATGAGTAACTGTTGTTGAGTCAAAGCATCGTTAAGATCGCTAATCGTTTGCTCTTGAAAGGCCATTTGGCATTCCAAATCATCGATACGTTGTTCTAGTTTAGTTATCTGTTCGTCTTTCATTGTTACTCTTCAAACTGCCAAGCTTCGGCTATACCTGCTGATGTTGCTGAGATAATGCGTTGCTGTTTATCAATAGCCGCATCATACACTACCGCCCTTGGTGGGCGCGCATCTTTTCTCGGTTTTGTGTCGAAACTATCGAGGCGTTTTCCTGTTTGCGTATTCCAAATTTCGACTCGACTTGACGGTGTACCAGTGATTAAGTAACGACCATCATCAGAAAAACGAGCTGAGCTGAAAATAAGTTGACGGGAAAAGCTTTTCAATTGAGCTTGTTTCTTTCCTGTTTTTAAATTCCAGATATAGGCATCTTTACCATCATCTGAGGTGAAGGCATATAAACCGTCACGCTGCAATGCGACTCTATTCACTCTGTGTTCATGTTCAAAGGTTAATATGATCTGGCCGGTGTGGGTATCCCATAAGAACGCATTATGGTCGTTACCACCGGTTAAGGCATAGTGACCGTTGGGAGATAGAGCGACAGTATTCACTTTTTCGCGGTGAGCAAGGAACTCTAAGCGGCGCCCGGTGACTAAGTCGACGTAGATTGCTTTTCCATTGGACAAACCGAGTAAGACTTGTTGACCATCACTTGAGATATCAACGTCACGAATTAGGCCATCTGAGATAGACCAAAGTCCTTTGGCTTGTGTCATTCCTAAGTCCCAAACAGCAAAGTTGATTTGGGAGGCTGTGATGGCATAGCGATCATTATCAGAAATGCGGATATTGGTTACAGTGGTTGCTTCTTGGTCTTGAGCACCTAAATCGGCTAGCTGTTTACGTTGGGTAAGATCCCACAGTAATAGCTGATGTTCTTTTGAATAAATAAGAGCAAAACGGCCATCACGACTTAGACCAAAAGCCGTCGAACCATTGGGTTCAAGATCCCACTCTTCGACAGAGTGGCTTGTGAAAAAGCATCCATTTAACGTCACTATGACAAACAGATACAGGATGAAATGAGAAATTAACTGTTTCAAGTTTAATAATCCGTTAAGTATCAAGACAATCGAATAACATCAAGTTATATTGGTACAACTGTGTGTTGTGCACCACTGCAAACCTCATTTTTGTGCACAATCCCAATAGGACTGCCGAAAAATTGGAGAATTTAATGAAATCATTATTTAAAGTGTCACTGCTTGCCGCTACCGTTATGTTAGCAGCTGGCTGCCAGCAAGATGAACAAAAAAAATCGGACACTAAACCAGCTGCTGAGCAATCGCAAGGTGCAGTTAACTTTAAATCAGACGATGATAAAGCGGCATACGCTATCGGTGTTTCTTTTGCTAACTACCTATCTTCTAGCTTAGAAAAACCAAAAGAGATTGGTGTTGAGCTTAACAAAGATATCGTTCTGCAAGGTATCGAAGATACATTCGCTGGTAAAGCGGGCATGAAAGATGATGAGACACGTAAAGTGCTTAAAGATCTGGATAAGCGCGTTGCTGAAAAAATGAAGAAAAAGCAAGCGGATGAAGCAGCAGCTAACCAGAAGAAAGGTGATGACTACCGTGCTAAGTTTGCAAAAGAAGACGGCGTGAAAACGACTAAATCTGGTTTGATGTATAAAGTTCTGACACCAGGTAAAGGCGCATCACCTAAAGCAACGGATACCGTTCAAGTTCAATACAAAGGTACTTTGATTGACGGAACGAAATTTGATAGCTCTTATGACCGTGGTGAGCCAGCTACTTTCCCGCTAAATCGCGTGATCCCTGGTTGGACTGAAGGTGTTCAACTAATGAAACCAGGCGCTAAATATGAGTTTGTGATTCCGCCAAAATTGGCTTATGGCAAACAAGCAACACCAAAAATTCCAGCAGATTCTACGTTGGTGTTTGAAGTGGAGTTACTTAAAGTCAACCCTAAGCCAGAGCACAAAGCAGCAGTACCAAGTACTAAAAAATAATTTAGAGACAAAATAGAGAAAAGGGCTTGTTTATCAAGCCCTTTTTTTATAGTTATCTATCTTGATAAGAACATTAAAATTGTTCTAGGTCACTAGTTGGTAATATAGCGCAGCAAAATATTAAAATTTTCTGATAAACTTACCCTAAATTGTTGAATTATTGTTCTAAGGTCAAAAACAGTGACAACCACAGAAACCATTAACTCTGAACTGCTTCTGGAGATGGAATCGGTGCATGTGAAGCCTTTTTCTGAACATGACAAAGTGATTCTTAAATCCTACGAAGCTGTGGTAGACGGTATCGCCAGTCTGATTGGTCCTTTTTGTGAAATCGTTTTGCATTCACTGGAAGATCTGAATACCTCTGCGGTAAAAATTGCGAACGGTGAAAATACCGGTCGTCAGGTGGGATCGCCAATCACTGATTTAGCATTAAAAATGCTAAAGGATATTGAAGGTTCGGAAAGAAACTTTTCGCGTTCTTATTTTACTCGGGCTAAAGGTGGCGTATTGATGAAGTCCATCACGGTAGCTATCCGTAATGGGGATAACCGTGTGATCGGCTTATTATGTGTCAACGTAAACCTAGATGCGCCATTCTCACAAATTCTGAATTCGTTTTTGCCAACACCTGAAGCACAAGAAGCTGCCTCTAACGTTAACTTTGCTAGTGATGTTGAAGAGCTGGTGGACCAAACCGTTGAGCGTACAATTGAAGAGATCAATGCGGATAAATCGGTATCGAATAACACCAAAAACCGCCAGATTGTGATGGAGTTATTTGATAAAGGCATTTTCGATATTAAAGATGCAATAAATCGGGTCGCTGATCGTTTGAACATCTCTAAACACACTGTCTATTTATATATTCGTCAGCGTAAAACTGAGGAAGATGAAAAGTGAGTGAAAGCCCATCGACATCACTGAACTATTGCTTAGTGGTAAATGGTCCGGTTTATGGAACCCAAACGTCACGTAGTGCTTACTTATTTGCCAACGCTTTGATTGAAAAAGGACACACCTTAAAGGGTGTGTTTTTCTATCAAGATGGAGTCAATAATGGTAGTGCGTTGACCGTACCCGCAAATGATGAGTTTGACCTTGTAGCAGCTTGGCAGTCGTTAGCGCAAAAACATAACGTAAAGCTCGAAACATGTGTGGCAGCGGCATTGCGTCGGGGAATTGTTAGTGAAGCTGAACAACAGTTACATCAATTGCCCAACAGTAATCTGGCTCAAGGTTTTGAACAAACAGGGCTAGGTAGTTTGGCGGAGTCGCTATTAACACAGGACAGAGTGGTGCAATTTTGAATAAAGTCGCGTTTATCTTTCATCAAGCACCACACCAAGTGACTTCGGGGCGAGAAGGGTTAGATGCCATCCTTGCTACATCCAACTATAGCGAAGATATTGCGTTATTTTTTGTTGGTGAAGGTGTCTTACAGTTGCTTAAGGACCAACAGCCAGAGCATATTTTGAGCCGTAATTATTCCAGTGCTTTTAAGCTGTTAGATTTATATGACCTTGAGCAACGTTATATTTGCAGTGAGAGTTTGCAGCAATGGGGCATTGCACAAAGTGAATTGATTATTGATGGTGAATGCCTTTCTCCTCAAGAGTTGGCTGATAAGTTAAGTCAATTCGACAATGTTTTAAGTTATTAAGGTAATCAGATGTTACATATCGTCAAAAGCATCGAAAAATTGCCTCTTGTTATTTCTCTGTTACGAGAAGAAGATGCTCTCTTATTAGTAGAAGGTGCCATCTATGCTGCACATGAGAAATCTCAAGCTTATGCGAGTATTAAATCTTGTGTCGGAGTTTATGTTTTACAAGAGGATCTAATGGCTAGAGGCTGGGAACATAAAGTAGCAAAAACGCTGGACATCGTTGATATGGCGGGCTTTGTAGACTTAACTGTAACCCATGTTAACTCAGCCACTTGGTAGTGTTTTTTTTAAGGTGTTGCGTTTAACTGACACTCAGCCTTAAAGAACACGCAAAAAAGATCTGTATATTTCTTGACACTCCCTCTGCTGCTGCATAGAATTTTGCGTCCCTATTTAGGTAGGGATAGATTTTTCACAAAGCTTACTTTAAGTAAATCAGGAGCTATTTAATGGCAACTATTAACCAGTTGGTACGTAAGCCACGTGCAAAGCAAGTTGTTAAAAGCAACGTGCCTGCACTAGAAGCGTGCCCACAAAAACGTGGTGTATGTACTCGTGTTTACACTACTACACCTAAAAAACCTAACTCAGCACTTCGTAAAGTTTGTCGTGTACGTCTGACTAACGGTTTCGAAGTAACTTCGTACATCGGCGGTGAAGGTCACAACCTTCAAGAGCACTCAGTTGTTCTAATCCGTGGTGGTCGTGTTAAAGACCTTCCAGGTGTGCGTTACCACACTGTACGTGGTGCACTTGACTGTGCAGGCGTAAATGACCGTAAACAAGGTCGTTCTAAATACGGTGTGAAACGTCCTAAGTCTTAATGGATTCCGTTAAGTAAGGCCAAACACTAATTTATTTATTAATTTTTGAAGAAACTGAAAAGTTTTGGATAACCTGAAGAAGACAACGGAGAATATCCATGCCACGTCGTCGCGTTATTGGTCAGCGTAAGATCCTTCCAGATCCAAAGTTCAAATCTGAACTGCTGGCAAAATTCGTTAACATCCTTATGGTTGACGGTAAAAAATCTACTGCAGAAAAAATTGTTTACACTGCACTAGACACTATGGCTGAGAAATCTGGTAAAGATCACTTAGCTGTATTCGAAGAAGCTCTTGAAAATGTACGCCCTGCGGTAGAAGTTAAATCTCGCCGTGTTGGTGGTTCAACTTACCAAGTGCCTGTAGAAGTACGTCCGGTTCGCCGTAACGCACTTGCTATGCGTTGGTTGGTTGAAGCTGCGCGCAAGCGTGGTGAAAAATCTATGGCTGCACGTCTATCAGCAGAAATGCTAGACGCGGCTGAAAACAAAGGTACTGCTGTTAAGAAACGTGAAGACGTTCACCGTATGGCAGATGCAAACAAAGCGTTTGCTCATTACCGTTGGTAATAATACCTTCTGTGCTGCGAGGTTCTCTCGCAGCACATTTCTAGATCCTAAGGTTAACCTTAGTAAGAGGATACAATCGTGGCTAGGAAAACTCCTATTGAGCGCTATCGTAACATCGGTATTTGTGCTCACGTAGACGCAGGAAAAACAACCACAACTGAGCGTATTCTGTTCTACACTGGCCTTTCTCATAAAATCGGTGAAGTTCACGATGGTGCAGCAACCATGGACTGGATGGAGCAGGAGCAAGAACGTGGTATCACAATTACCTCGGCTGCAACTACTACCTTCTGGAGTGGTATGGACCAACAGTTTGAACCACATCGCATCAACATCATTGATACCCCAGGACACGTTGACTTTACTATTGAAGTAGAGCGTTCTCTTCGCGTGCTTGATGGTGCAATGGTTGTTTTCTGCGGTGCATCGGGCGTTGAACCTCAATCCGAAACCGTATGGCGTCAGGCTGACAAATACCACGTTCCACGCATGGTGTTTGTTAACAAGATGGACCGTGCAGGTGCAGATTTCTTACGCGTTGTAGACCAAATTAAAAATCGTCTTGGTGCAAACCCAGTTCCAATCCAGTTAAATATTGGTGCGGAAGATGAGTTTAAAGGTGTCATCGACCTAATCAAGATGAAAGCCATTAACTGGAATGAAGCCGATCAGGGTATGACTTATACCCATGAAGATATTCCAGCAGATCTCGTTGAACTTGCTGAAGAATGGCGCACCCACATGGTGGAGTCTGCGGCAGAAGCAAACGACGAGTTAATGGATAAATACCTTGAAGAAGGTGAGCTAACGGAAGAGGAGATCAAACAAGGTCTTCGTCAACGTACGCTTAATAATGAAATTGTATTGGCAACTTGTGGTAGTGCATTTAAAAACAAAGGTGTTCAAGCTGCTCTTGATGCAGTGATTGAATTCTTGCCATCGCCAATCGATGTCCCTTCTATTAAAGGTGAAGATGAGTCAGGTAATGTGCTTGAGCGTCATGCTGATGACCAAGAACCATTCTCTGCACTAGCATTCAAAATCGCAACAGACCCGTTTGTTGGTACGTTGGCGTTTATGCGTGTTTATTCTGGTGTTGTAAAATCAGGCGATGCTGTGTACAACTCAGTGAAACAAAAACGTGAACGCTTTGGCCGTATTGTGCAAATGCACTCTAACAAACGTGAAGAAATCAAAGAAGTTTACGCAGGTGATATTGCTGCGGCAATCGGCCTAAAAGATGTGACTACGGGTGACACACTTTGTGATCCAAACCATCGAGTCATTCTAGAACGTATGGAATTCCCTACACCGGTTATTCAAATCGCTGTAGAGCCTCGTTCTAAGGCTGACCAAGAAAAAATGGGTATTGCGCTGGGTAAACTGGCTGCTGAAGACCCTTCTTTCCGCGTTGAAACGGATGAAGATACAGGCCAAACGTTGATTTCTGGTATGGGTGAACTTCACCTTGATATCATCGTTGATCGCCTAAAGCGTGAATTCAGTGTTGATTGTAACGTGGGTAAACCTCAGGTTGCTTACCGCGAGACTATTCGTGGATCCACCGAAGTAGAAGGCAAGTTTGTTCGTCAATCGGGCGGGCGAGGTCAGTATGGCCATGTTTGGCTTAAACTGGAACCGTCTGAACCAGACGAAGGGTTTGTTTTTGTTGACGAAATCGTTGGTGGTGTCGTTCCTAAGGAATACATCAGTTCGGTAGCGAAAGGTATCGAAGAACAAATGAACAATGGTGTTCTTGCTGGCTATCCTGTTATGGATGTTAAAGCGACCTTGTTCGATGGTTCATACCACGATGTTGACTCTAACGAGATGGCGTTTAAAATCGCTGGCTCGATGGCGTTTAAGAAAGGTGCGCTGCAAGCAAACCCAGTTATTCTTGAACCGCTAATGAAAGTTGAAGTAACCACTCCGGAAGATTGGATGGGTGATGTTGTTGGTGATCTTAACCGTCGCCGCGGCCTTATCGATGGTATGGATGAAGGGCCTGTCGGGCTGAAAATTATTCATGCTAAAGTCCCTCTTGCGGAAATGTTTGGTTACGCAACTGACCTTCGCTCTGCGACACAGGGCCGTGCAACATACTCTATGGAGTTTTGTGAGTACGGTGAAGTGCCTAAAAACGTTGCTGAAGCAATCGTTGCTGAGCGCGGTTAACAATGAATCTATTGCGCTAACGAGCGTTGGCGCATAAAATAGCAATTTCTGGCGCGCCTTGGGTGTACGTTACTCAAGGTGAATCATAACTAGGAAGGAACACGATCGTGTCTAAAGAAAAATTTGAACGTACGAAACCGCACGTAAACGTTGGTACTATCGGCCACGTTGACCACGGTAAAACAACTCTAACTGCAGCTATCTGTACTGTACTGTCTAAAGTATACGGCGGTTCAGCACGTGACTTTGCGTCAATCGATAACGCTCCAGAAGAACGTGAACGCGGTATCACAATCGCAACTTCACACGTAGAATACGATACTCCAACTCGTCACTACGCGCACGTAGACTGTCCAGGACACGCTGACTATGTTAAAAACATGATCACAGGTGCTGCACAGATGGACGGTGGTATCCTAGTTGTTGCTGCAACAGATGGCCCAATGCCACAAACTCGTGAGCACATCCTACTAGGCCGTCAGGTTGGTATCCCTTACATCATCGTATTCATGAACAAATGTGACATGGTTGATGATGAAGAGCTACTAGAACTAGTAGAAATGGAAGTTCGTGAACTTCTAACAGAATACGATTTCCCAGGCGACGACCTACCAGTAATCCAAGGTTCAGCACTTGGCGCACTACAAGGTGAAGCACAATGGGAAGAGAAGATTGTAGAACTAGCTGAAGCGCTAGACTCTTACATTCCAGAACCACAACGTGCAATCGATCAGCCATTCCTAATGCCAATCGAAGACGTATTCTCAATCCAAGGTCGTGGTACAGTAGTAACTGGCCGTATCGAGCGCGGTATCCTAAAAGTAGGTGATGAAGTTCAAATCGTGGGTATTCACGACACAACTGCAACTACTTGTACAGGTGTTGAGATGTTCCGTAAACTTCTAGA
Organism: Vibrio nitrifigilis; assembly: GCF_015686695.1. Taxonomy (NCBI): domain Bacteria; kingdom Pseudomonadati; phylum Pseudomonadota; class Gammaproteobacteria; order Vibrionales; family Vibrionaceae; genus Vibrio; species Vibrio nitrifigilis. The sequence continues at coordinate 2,767,445 of NZ_JADPMR010000001.1, forward strand.
CGAAGGTCGTGCGGGTGAAAACGTTGGTGCACTACTACGTGGTACTAAACGTGACGAAGTTGAACGCGGTCAAGTACTAGCGGCACCAGGTTCAATCACTCCACACACTAAGTTTGAATCAGAAGTATACGTACTGTCTAAAGATGAAGGTGGTCGTCACACACCATTCTTCAAAGGCTACCGTCCACAATTCTACTTCCGTACAACTGACGTAACTGGTGACATCCAGCTACCAGAAGGCGTAGAAATGGTAATGCCAGGCGACAACGTTAAAATGACTGTAGAACTAATCGCCCCAATCGCGATGGACGAAGGTCTACGTTTCGCGATCCGTGAAGGCGGTCGTACAGTAGGTGCAGGTGTTGTAGCTAAAATTGATGCTTAATTTGCATTAAATTTAGTGCGGACATCGCATTGAAAGAAAAGGGAAGCTTCGGCTTCCCTTTTTGCATGTTAGGAGCACGAAATAAACTGATGATAATTCTATTTATAACTAAATGTTATTAATTCTTATTTCACTAAAGGTGGTAATAAGAATAGTTATTGTTTATATTGTCTTTAGTTTTATTAAGAAGATGATGTTATGTACGTTTGTTTATGCCATGCCGTATCGGATAAAAAAATCAGACAACTTGCTGTTGAGCAGGGAGTGACAGATATTCGGGGAATAAAAAAATGTACTGCGCTTGGTACTCAGTGTGGACGATGTGTTCGCCAAGCAAAGGAGATTTTGGAGCAGGTAAAACCAATAGAACTACAGCAAGCCAGTTGATTATTTTTTGGTCTTTTTTTGACACTCTTGTATTTGGTTAATAAAGTTAATGTGACCAAACAGGAGGGTTTATCTATGAAAGGCGATCCAATCATCATTCAACATCTCAACAAAATCCTTGGCAACGAACTTATTGCCATTAACCAATACTTTCTTCATGCTCGTATGTATAAAGACTGGGGCCTTAAAAACCTAGCCGATAAGGAATATCACGAGTCTATCGATGAGATGAAACATGCGGACCATTTGATCGAGCGAATTCTTTTCCTTGAAGGGTTACCGAACTTACAAGATCTCGGTAAGTTGATGATCGGGGAAGACGTGAAGGAAATGTTAGAGTCTGATTTAAAGCTCGAAATGATCGCAATTCCAGACTTACGTGAAGCGATCGCTTATGCTGAAGATATCCGTGATTATGTCTCACGTGATTTATTTCAAGATATCTTAGAAGATGAAGAAGATCACGTAGACTGGTTAGAAACTCAGTTAGGCTTGATCGATATGACTGGCTTGCCTAATTACGTACAAGCCCAATTTGTGGATGAAGACGATTAGTTAACGCCGTTGTGATGTGCTCGGTTATATTCATTGCCGAGCATTGCCATTTTTCTTACTTTTCTACCTCTTATTCCCTCGATTTTTCAATCTGTTATATTTTTCGTTTACAACGAACCTTTTCTTATCAATTTCCTCTTCTCGGTACAGATAATTCGCTTGCTTAGTTTTTGGCGATTCTGTACAATTCGTGCTCCTTTATTCTCGGTCAACTATCATTCGTTCCTTGCTTCCTTTGGATGACCGGGCCAAATTGGGAAGCTGAATAATCCGTAAGGAGCAATAAATGCGTCATTACGAAATCGTATTCATGGTGCACCCAGATCAAAGCGAGCAAGTTGCTGGCATGATCGAGCGTTACACTGGTTCTATCACTGAAGCAGGCGGTACTGTACACCGTCTTGAAGACTGGGGTCGTCGTCAACTGGCTTACCCAATCAACAAGCTTCACAAAGCTCACTACGTTCTAATGAACGTTGAAGCTGACCAAGCTGTGATTGATGAACTAGAAACTGCTTTCCGTTTCAACGATGCAGTTCTACGTAACATGATTATGCGTACTAAACACGCTGTAACTGAACCTTCAATCATGCTTAAAGCTAAAGAAGAGCGTACTAAGCGTGACGAAGCTAAATCAGAAGCGAACGCTGAGTAATTTTTTATAATGACCAATCGAATGGAGCTTAGTGGCACTGTTGCTAAACCTCCGCTTCGAAGCAAAAGCCCTGCGGGCGTTGCTCACTGCCGATTTTGGCTTGAACATCGCTCCACGGTAATTGAAGCTGATTTACCCAGACAAGTGTATTGTCGCATGCCTGTGGTAGTCAGTGGCAAACGGTCAAATGAATTCACTCAAGATTTAGTACAAGGCAGTCACATCAAGGTAAGTGGTTTTGTCGCTTATCAGACCGGCCGAAATGGCGTGGGAAAATTGGTGTTACATGCCGACAACATTACTCAAATTTAGATCAGGAGATAGCCCATGGCTCGTTTCTTCCGTCGTCGTAAATTCTGCCGTTTCACTGCAGAAGGCGTACAAGAGATTGATTACAAAGACGTAGCAACTCTTAAGAACTACATCACTGAAGCTGGTAAAATCGTACCTAGCCGTATTACTGGTACAAGCGCTAAATATCAGCGTCAGCTAGCTCGTGCAATCAAACGTTCACGCTACCTAGCTCTATTGCCATACACTGACAAACATCAGTAATCGGCACCGTTTATTAAGAAAGAGGATTAAGCAATGCAAGTTATTCTACTTGATAAAATCGGTAACCTAGGTGGTCTTGGCGATACAGTTCACGTTAAATCTGGTTACGCTCGTAACTTCCTTATCCCAACAGGTAAGGCAGTAATGGCAACTAAAGCTAACGTTGAAATGTTCGAAACTCGTCGCGCTGAACTAGAAGCTAAAGTTGCTGAAGAACTTCAAGCTGCACAAGCTCGTGCTGACAAAGTTAGCGAATTAGAAGCAGTTGTTATCGCTTCTAAAGCTGGTGACGAAGGTAAACTATTTGGTTCTATCGGTACTCGTGATATCGCTGATGCGATCACTGCAGCGGGTGTTGAAGTAGCTAAGAGCGAAGTTCGTCTACCTGAAGGTGCTCTACGCACAACTGGTGAATTTGAAATCAACGTTCAACTTCACTCTGAAGTATTTGCTACTGTAAAACTTCAAGTTGTTGCTGAGTAATCTCGGTATACCGACTTAGAAAACACCAGCTTTGGCTGGTGTTTTTTTATATCAATAAAAAGGGAAACAATTGTTTGTTTCCCTTTCTTTTTAAAATGAGACTAAAACACTAACAGTGAAAATACCATCATGCTTCTTCAGTGAACTGTCTGGTACTTTATTGTAATACTGCAAGTTGTGGCTAAGTTTTAGAGCTATATTATCAGTGATGTTATTTGTTATGCCGACATCGCTGGTGAAGGTTGTGTTAGTTTCACCCGTTACGACAGTAAGATCGGCGTAGACATTGAGGTTTTTAAATATCGCCCATTCGTTACGCAAGTTTGCGCGAATGATGGGTTCTTTAATGGTTTCGTCGAATACAACATCGTTTGAATCGATTTCATCAAGGTTAGGGCGCTGATAGCGATAACCGGGACCCAATTCAAACTCAACAGTGACATCATCAGTATGGGTTAGCTGGAAACCGGGACCTGCTGAAAAAGTATAGTCTTTAAAATAGGCCGTATAGTTTGAGTCTGTACCGCTAAAACTACTGTATAAATAGCTTTTAGGGCCGAGTTTGTAGTCACTTTGTAGTGAATAATTGGATTTGCGTTTGTCCTTATAATACTCTCTGACAAGTTTGTAGACCTTCCACTCACCTGTTGTACGGTGTCGACCTTTGGTATATGTCCCTTGCACTAATGTGTTGAGTGCTTCCGTATTGGTGTTACCCGAATGTGCTTGATAACCCAGTTCAACTTGGCCTTCCCAAGGTGAGGGGATATCGACATTATCGTTCTGCTGGGAGTCAGTTGTCGAAGTGGTCGTGTCCTCCGCATAGGCAATGCCAGAAAGCAAAAGACTAGCGCTTAGAAGCCAAATTTTGGACACAAAGAACCTCTGATATTAATGTTGAATAGGGTAGATAATAGAGTTTGTGGGTTGTGAAATAGTCAACGCTAGGTTAATTCTGTCCGATTCAACACAAACTTATTATCAGCTAATTACAAATTATCTAATACCGTTATAATGTACGGTCATTAAAGCGTTACAGAGTGAAGTCATGGCTGATCCACGAACTGAAAATCGAAACCGTAAACCCTCTTCTGATGCACAAGTTGATGCTATCAAAGTACCACCTCATTCCATTGAAGCAGAGCAATCTGTTATTGGTGGTCTGCTGCTGGATAATGAACGTTGGGATACCGTATCAGAGCGAGTGGTGACAAAAGACTTTTATAGTCGTCCCCATAGACTCATTTTTGATGCAGTAAAAAGTATTCTTGAAGAAAGTAAACCCCTTGATTTAATTACTCTTTCAGAATTTTTGGAACTGAGAGAACAATTAGAAGATGTGGGTGGTTTTGCTTATCTTGCCGATTTGGCTAAGAACACCCCAAGTGCTGCCAACATTAACGCTTATGCAGAGATTGTCGCTGAACGGGCACTGGTTCGCAACCTAATTGGTGTCGCGAATGAAATTGCTGATGCTGGTTATGACCCTCAAGGTCGTTCATCGGAAGATTTGCTCGATCTTGCCGAGAGTAAAGTGTTCGCAATAGCAGAAGAACGCACCAGTGAAAATGAAGGGCCGCAGAATGTCGACAATATTCTGGAAAAAACCTTAGAGCGTATCGAAATCTTGTATAAAACCCCACAAGATGGTGTAACAGGTGTCGATACTGGTTTTACTGACCTCAATAAAAAAACGGCTGGCCTGCAAGGTTCTGATCTGGTGATTGTCGCGGCTCGTCCGTCGATGGGTAAAACGACTTTTGCGATGAACTTATGTGAAAACGCCGCGATGGAGCAAGAAAAACCTGTTCTTATCTTTTCTCTTGAGATGCCTGCTGAACAGTTAATGATGCGTATGCTAGCTTCGCTATCACGTGTTGACCAAACTAAAATTCGTACTGGTCAGCTCGATGATGAAGATTGGGCGCGAATATCTTCTACCATGGGGATCCTTATGGAGAAGAAAAATATGTTCATTGACGATAGCTCTGGTTTAACCCCGACAGAAGTTCGTTCTCGTGCAAGACGTATTGCTCGTGAGCATGGTGGTTTATCTATGATCATGGTCGACTACCTGCAGTTGATGCGTGTGCCAGCGTTGTCGGATAACCGTACATTAGAGATTGCAGAAATTTCTCGCTCTCTCAAAGCATTAGCAAAAGAGCTTAATGTCCCAGTCGTTGCTCTATCTCAGCTTAACCGTTCTTTGGAGCAACGAGCAGACAAGCGCCCTGTTAACTCGGATTTGCGTGAATCTGGATCTATCGAACAAGATGCCGACTTAATTATGTTTATCTATCGTGATGAGGTATATCACCCTGATAGTGCTCTAAAAGGGATTGCGGAAATTATTATTGGTAAACAACGTAATGGTCCGATTGGTTCAGTAAGACTAACCTTCCAAGGGCAATTCTCTCGTTTTGATAATTATGCTGGCCCTGCGTTTGATGATGAATAACAGTCAAGCCTATACACAAGCTGCAACAGCTCATGTTGATTTAGCCGCCTTACAATTTAATTTGGCAAAAGTCAGAGAGCTAGCACCAAGTAGCCAGATAATGGCTGTTGTGAAAGCGAATAGTTATGGACATGGTCTTCATGCAGTATCTAAGGCTGTGTCTGTTGAGGCTGATGCATTTGGTGTCGCTAGAATTGAAGAAGCTTTGCAGTTAAGGGCGAATGGGATAGTTAAACCGATTCTCTTATTAGAAGGCTTTTATTCCGCACAAGATTTACCGGTTATCACAACAAACCGGATACAAACCGTGGTGCATTGTATTGAGCAGCTTGAAGCACTCGAGCAAGTTCAACTAGATTCACCTATCTCGGTATGGCTTAAAGTCGATACCGGAATGCATCGCTTAGGTATTAGCCCTGAGCAATTTGCAGAATTTGTTACACGTTTAAAACGTTGTCCTAATGTTGCTGATGATCTGCGGTTTATTAGTCACTTTGCTTGTGCTGATGAACCTAATAATGATAGTGCGCCACGTCAGCTTGCCCTATTCAAGCAGTTAACTAAGCAGGAAATAGGCGAGTGTTCCATTGCCGCGTCCGCAGGACTCCTTGCTTTGCCTGACAGCCATCTCGATTGGGTTCGCCCTGGGATTATTATGTACGGTGTTTCCCCTTTTGCGGATAAAACGGCAGGACAAATGGGGCTTAAACCCGTAATGACTTTAACTTCTCGCTTAATTGCCATTAGAGACGTGAAGCAGGGTGAGCCGATTGGCTATGGTGGCACGTGGGCTAGCCCTTGTGATACCAAGATAGGAATTGTCGCTATTGGTTATGGCGATGGTTATCCACGAACCGCACCAAATGGTACACCGGTACTTGTTAATGGACGTCAGTTACCGCTCGTTGGACGTGTCTGTATGGATATGCTCAGTGTCGATCTTGGGTCTGAAGCTAAAGATTGTGTTGGTGATGAAGTGATTTTATGGGGGGCGTCGCTACCTGTTGAAACGGTTGCTCACCATATCGGAACATCTGGATATGAGTTGGTGACTAAGTTAACGTCTAGAATAGCGATGGTGTATTAAGCAGATCTAGCGATCTGCTCTGTTTGAAAATTACTCACCTTGAATGGTGGCAATAATGCGTCGTTCGCCACCATAGTCACGATGTTCTCCAAGATAAATTCCTTGCCACGTTCCTAATGCTAGCTTTCCCTGGCTAATTGGAATACTGATGCTATTACCCAATATGGATGCCTTGATATGAGCTGGCATATCATCATCACCTTCATATGTATGTTGATAATAGGGGGCTCGCTCTGGAACCATTTTATTAAAATGCTGCTCCATATCTGATCGTACGGTTGGATCTGCATTCTCATTGATGGTGAGGCTTGCAGAGGTATGCTGGATAAAAAGGTGCAGCAATCCGACAGAAATAGTGTCAATTTGTGGAAGCTGTCGTTCTATTTCTCGCGTAATAAGATGAAATCCTCGGCGATAGGCTTTAAGGTGGATGACCTGCTGTTGCCACATAATCCATTGCTCCAAAGGCTATTGTTTGTTCGTCAGTATAGCGTTATGGTTGGCGAGGATCGATGGTAACCGCTCTGAGTGTTCTAAATTGGCAGGAAGTATTTAAGTATAATGATTTTCCTGTGTTACTGACTTATCTCAATGTGGCGTTTGACGAGCTAGGTCATACTCAGTGCCTTAATTCGAATTACAACGTTATGCCCTATGAGGCATAGCGGGCTTTTTATTTTTTAATCGGGGATTCCACAGGCTGACCATTGCCGAATGGAATAAGACCAACTGTTATATCGGGATAGATACTATGCTTAAAAATATCAATCCAACGCAAACCGAGGCTTGGAAAGCGTTGACTGCGCATTTTGAAACTGCGCAAGATTTGGATCTAAAAACACTATTTGCGAACGACAAAGATCGTTTCGCTAAATATTCAGCTCGTTTTGGATCGGATCTATTGGTTGATTACTCAAAAAACCTCATCAACGACGACACCATGAAACACTTATTTGCATTGGCAAATGAGATTGATATCAAAAGTGCTATCCAATCAATGTTCAGCGGTGAAAAAATTAACCGTACTGAAGATCGTGCTGTTCTACATACTGCCTTACGTAACCGTAGCAACACACCTGTATTAGTTGATGGTAAAGATGTAATGCCAGCAGTCAATGCAGTCTTGGAACAAATGAAATCATTCTCTGATCGAGTGATTTCTGGTGATTGGAAAGGTTATACCGGCAAAGCTATTACAGATGTAGTGAATATTGGTATCGGTGGTTCAGATCTAGGCCCATACATGGTGACTGAAGCTCTTGTTCCATTCAAAAACCACTTAAATATGCATTTTGTCTCTAACGTTGATGGCACTCATATTGAAGAGACAGTAAAAGATCTTAGCCCAGAAACAACATTGTTCCTGATTGCCTCTAAGACTTTCACTACCCAAGAAACAATGACCAATGCTCATACTGCACGTGATTGGTTCTTAAAAACTGCTGGTGATGAAGCGCATGTGGCAAAACACTTTGCTGCACTATCAACTAACGCAAAAGCAGTGGCTGAATTTGGTATCGATACAGATAACATGTTCGAATTCTGGGATTGGGTTGGTGGTCGTTACTCACTTTGGTCTGCGATTGGTCTTTCAATTATTCTATCTATCGGCTTTGACAACTATGTTGAACTATTGACGGGTGCCCATGAAATAGACAAGCACTTTGTTGATACTCCGTTAGAAAATAACATTCCTGTTATCCTAGCCTTGATTGGGATCTGGTATAACAATTTCCATGGTGCTGAAACCGAAGCTATCTTGCCATATGACCAATATATGCACCGTTTCCCTGCTTATTTCCAGCAGGGTAATATGGAATCAAACGGTAAATATGTTGACCGTAATGGCAATCCAGTTACTTACCAAACAGGTCCTATTATCTGGGGTGAGCCTGGTACGAATGGTCAACACGCGTTCTACCAGTTGATCCACCAAGGCACTAAGATTGTTCCATGTGATTTTATTGCTCCGGCAAAAACTCACAATCCAACGGGTGATCACCATCAGAAATTGATGTCTAACTTCTTTGCTCAAACTGAAGCATTGGCGTTTGGTAAATCAGCTGAGACTGTACGTGCGGAACTAGAAAAAGCAGGCAAATCAGAAGCTGAAATTGCGGAATTGGTACCATTTAAAGTATTTGAAGGTAACCGTCCAACCAACTCTATTTTGGTGAAGGAAATTACTCCGCGTTCTTTGGGTCATTTGATTGCAATGTACGAACATAAAATCTTTGTACAAGGTGTGATTTGGAACATCTTTACTTTTGACCAATGGGGCGTTGAATTAGGTAAGCAATTAGCTAACCAAATTCTTCCTGAATTAGTGGCAAATGATGAAGTAGATTCACACGATAGCTCAACGAATGGGCTTATCAATGCGTTTAAAGCATTACGTGACTAATCACTAAGAGATTATTTTCTCTCATATAAAAAAGCGGATGACTTAGTCATCCGCTTTTTTAGTTATTTAGTGGTGAGGTTACTCAAAGCAGATTTCTATAAATGCATTACCCCAAGGGGAGGCAAATGGCATTAAAATAATTGAACCTTCACATTTATGGCGAATAGTATGGCCTTTACCTGATACGACAACAGGGGTTGCCATATCGAAATCGAATCCACTTTCAGCCAAAATACGCTTAGCTCCGCCTGTTACCATGTTGGTGATTTCACCAACCATATCAGTGACTTCTTCATTGATGCCATTAGGGCGTTCACCTAACATATTTTGCATAATTTCAAAGGCTAAGGCTTCGTCAAAAGTAATAGACATTGAGCCTCGGGTTTGTGGGCCAACCATACCAATAAGCCCGGAGATATCCCCTCGAGCAATCTCATCTTTCTTCAGACGAGGTTTTTGTGGCTTCAATTCCAAGGAAGCCATGGTCTTTAGCACATTCATTAAAGAAGCTAAAAACGGATTCACAAATTCAGCGCGCATAACCTTCTTCTATTCATTTAATCCATTAGTTAGAGGAGCAAGACTGGCAAACACCATGAGATTCAATGACATGGTTATGAATCTTAAAGCCGTGCTTCTCCGCATTTTCTTCCAGGAGAGTCACTAATTTATCATTCTGCAATTCAGTTACGTTACCACATTCATCACAGATAAGTAGGTGGGATGAATGTTTATGGGCGTTACATGAGCAGCATGAAATAAAACTGTTGGTTGACTCTACTCTATGGATAAAGCCTTGTTCCAGCAAAAAATCGAGTGCACGGTAAACTGTAGGCGGTTTAGCTTGTGGCTCACTTATTTTGAGCTCTTCAAGCAACTCGTAAGCACTGGATGCTTTTTTACTCGAACAAATCAACTCGAAGACACGCTTACGTTGTGATGTAAGCCTGACCCCTCTTGCTGTACATATTTCTTCAATCTGCTGGATTAGCTTATTGTCCAATATTTTCACCATTGCTGATGGACTTTAATAATCATATACCATTTCGCGATGAATATCGTTTCGCATAAGAGAAATATCTGTGCTTTATTCAATCACTAACATAGATAGTATCGTTGATAAGGTCCAATTATTTGTTTTTACCATCAAACAATATCATTTATCAGGACATTACGACATCTATTAACGTTATAAAGCAGTGTAGTTGTGATAAATAAAGCTTGAATAGAGAAATTGTTAGGGAGTTTTGGGTTATGTGATCCTCATTTAACCTGTATGTTTTAGGTGCTATGTGTATAATCCGCGAATCGTTTGAATGAGTGTTGTGCACCTTCTAGAGGTTTTGGGTTGCTATGATCCAAAAGGTCACAACGCTATTTGTTTCATTTTATAGAGTTACAAGTTGAGGTAGTTCAGTGTCGACACCTGATATTGCAAAAGATGTTGTTATGCAGCGCCTGTCCGTTGCGCCAATGCTCGATTGGACCGATCGCCATTGTCGTTATTTTCATCGCTTACTGACTGCCCAAACCTTACTTTACACAGAGATGGTAACAACTGGCGCCATTATTCACGGTAAAGCCGATTTTCTTGCTTATAATCAAGAGGAGCATCCGGTTGCTTTGCAGTTAGGCGGTTCTAACCCTGTGGATCTTGCCCATTGTGCAAAACTGGCTGAGCAGCGCGGTTATGATGAGGTGAACCTTAATGTTGGGTGCCCTTCAGATCGAGTTCAGAACGGCCGCTTTGGCGCTTGTTTAATGGCCGAAGCTGATTTAGTCGCTGAGTGTATTGCAGCGATGAAGGATGTGGTGGATATCCCTGTTACGGTAAAAACTCGAATTGGTATTGATGATCTCGATTCTTACGAGTTCCTTACTCATTTTATATCGACTGTAGCTGAAAAAGGTGGCTGTGAACAATTCACGATTCATGCTCGTAAAGCATGGCTTAGTGGTTTGAGTCCGAAAGAGAACCGAGAGATTCCACCGTTAGATTACTCACGTGCTTACCAAATCAAACAAGATTTTTCTAATTTGACCATTGCTGTTAACGGTGGTGTCAAAACGCTAGAAGAAGCGCAAGAACATCTACACCATCTTGATGGTGTTATGATTGGGCGAGAAGCATATCAAAATCCTTATATTTTGGCTGAAGTCGATCAAAAAATATTTGGCTTAGATACGCCAGTAAAAAAACGTTCTGATGTGGTGAAAGAAATGTATCCATACATTGAGAATGCTTTATCAAATGGGAGTTACCTAGGCCATATTACTCGTCATATGTTAGGACTATTTCAAAATATGCCGGGCGCTCGTCAATGGCGCCGATATATTAGTGAAAATGCCCATAAAAAAGGGGCGGGAATTGAAGTTCTTGAGCAAGCGCTGGCTAAAGTCCCTTATGAAGAACTTGATGTGTGATCTTTATCCATAAAACTAATTCTACTTATCAGCAACGGCATCAAATCTTGAGCGAGTTTGGTGCTGTGTCGTTTAGAATACCTCCACAATTATTAGATTCGAGAGCAGCATAGAACTGTTCCGTTAACACTTAACGTCAGGAAATTAGTATGTACGCAGTTATTTTTCTTTTCTCATTCTTTGCTGCCTTGTGGGGAATCGGATTAAGTAAGTTCAACGTAGTGATTGCTTTAGCTGTAGCATTAGCAGTCGTATTTTTAATCAGTATGTTAGGTACGGTATTTAAAATTTTACCGGTTCTAGTCGTAGTGTGTGCTGGTGTTTGGTTATACCGCCGCTATGGTCGGGCATAATCCTAAAACTGATACATAAATGGCTAAATAGACCCTAATCAGGGAGTCACAGCAGCATCTTAAAAACTTTCCACTATACTGATACTTAGATAAGTATGCCGTTAGGCGAGTAGTGGAGCTCTCGATGAACAAATTGAGTATTGGGTGCTGTTGTGTATTGATCAGTGCTTTTTCTGAGGCAAGCTTTGGTGCCGACTCTTTTTATAGAGGACAGGTTGGCACGGATATTTGGTTTGGTGCAACCAAAGCATCAGGAGAAAGAGGCCAACCATCAAATGTTCCCTCACTGATCATCTCGTTAGAGCATTCCTTTCCCGTCCTCCCTAATATTTCTTTTCGCTACACGAATCTGGTTGAAGATGATGCTGAATTCGACAAGTTTACCTACACCTTGTACTACCATATCTTCAATCAAGATTTATATACTTTTGATGTTGGAGCCAGTTTTTCCCGTTTTATGAGTGGAAAATACACCGCTAAGGATCAGCAGGAATATTCATTTAACGATGCGACCGTCAATTTGTATACCTATGGCGCGGTAGCTATTCCGTTTAGCCCCATTGATGTCTTCGCCCGTATTGATTTTGGCGATTATGGGAGCAGTGATGTGGGGAACCAAGATTATGCGTTGGGAATTCAATGGAAGGTACCTATTAATATCGGCACCTTGGCTTTGAATTCAGGTTATCGTAACAGTCATATAGATATCGATGAGTTAGATATTCCTGATTCGGTGGATGATCCCAAACATATTCATATTTCAGGATGGTTTATTGGCGCCATTATCAATTTTTAATGCCTACATTTATTCCTTTCAAATTCTAAGCGTTATTTAACGTTACTTTTGTATTCACATAGTACGCTGTTGCTTATGGTTGTAATAACAGTTGGCACTGTTGCCAATATTGACCATTCTTAATGAAGGTGAACCGTGGAAGTGATGAATTATGACTATTACGGAACTGCAAGACCTTTATAGAAATAATCAGCTAGTCGAAGCCATTATTGAACCTTCAACTCAAGAGGGGGCGTGGATAGTCGAATTTCGTCATCAAAGAGGGGGTTTTGTTTTACTCACTGATGAGATAGGAATAGAACAACACCACGATAATCTTGATTTAGCATCAGAATCGGCAATGGCTGTCGGGTTTTCACAAGTTCGGGTAGAAGCACGAGAGTTCTGATTTTTAGCTGCCTACTTCCAAAAAGTTATAAAACATGCTGATCTATTCTTTCTTGTTATTTAGAGGAGTGGTTAATCTATCGTCACGCAATGAATAAGGAAGTCGTGACAATGTCTTCAGCAAACACCACACCAAAAGAATTAGCTGGTTTAACGAGCCCTCTAAATGATGTGCAACTGAATCAGTTGCAACAGGCCGTTTCTCAACTTTCGCCAACACAATTAGCATGGGCGAGCGGTTACTTTTGGGGGTTGAGTCAGTCGTCAGAGGTGACGGTGGCTCCTAACGCTCAAATTACTGCAGTACCAGCTGGAAAACTCACAATAATTTTTGCTTCTCAGACAGGCAACGCTAAAGGCGTTGCTGAAGCGCTAGAAGCTCAAGCAAGTGCCGCAGGTATCCCAGTATCCCTAGTTGATGCTAGTGATTACAAAGGCAAGGACTTAGCTAAAGAAACGCACGTTATTTTTGTTGCCTCGACCAATGGTGAAGGCGAGCCGCCAGATAACGCATTAACACTACATGAGTTCCTACAATCGAAAAAAGCACCGAAGTTGCCTAATTTACAATATGGTGTGATTGGCTTAGGGGATTCAAGTTACGAATTTTTCTGCCAAACCGGTAAAGACTTTGATGCTTTCCTTGAAAAGCAAGGGGCTTCTCGTTTTATTGATCGTGTTGATTGTGATGTCGATTATGACGAAGCGGCGAAGGTTTGGAGTGAACAAGCGGTTGCTAAGGTAAAAGAAGCATTAGCTAGCGCAGCAGCACCCGTAGTGTCTAGCTCTATTGGTCAAGCGGTATCTCATGCTCAGTACACTAAGCTGAATCCATATCAAGCAAGCCTACTGACTAACCAAAAAATTACGGGGCGAGATTCCGGTAAAGATGTCCGTCATATCGAAATTGATTTGGCTGAATCTGGTATTACTTATCAACCTGGTGATGCACTTGGTGTCTGGTATGAAAACTCATCAGAATTAGCTAACGAAATTCTCGGTGCTGTTGGTCTATCAGGTGTTGAGAGTGTTGATGTGGATGGAGAAAGCCTATCTATTCACAGTGCTCTTGTCGCTAAGTATGAAATCACTGCTGCAAACCCTCAGTTTATTAATAAGTTAGCTGAATTTGCCGAGAGCGATGATTTAAACCATTTGATCGTAGATAAAAATGAGCTTCGTGAATATTCTGCGAAAACTCAAATTGTCGATGTTCTTAAACAATACCCAGTTAAATTAACCGCTGAACAGTTGGTGGCATCTCTTCGTCGTTTAACACCTCGTTTATATTCTATCGCTTCTAGTCAAAGTGAAGTAGAAGACGAAGTTCATCTTACTATTGGTGTTGTTGAGTACGATTTTGATGGGCATTTACGTCAAGGTGGTGCTTCTAGTTACTTAACTCGTCGGTTAGAAGAAGGCGACAGCGTTAATGTCTTTATCGAGCACAATAACAACTTTAAATTGCCAGAGGATGATAGTGTGCCGGTGATAATGATTGGCCCTGGTACTGGCATTGCACCATTCCGCAGTTTCATTCAAGAACGTGATAATCGTGATGCCACCGGTAAAAACTGGCTGTTTTTTGGCGATCGTACTTTTACACAAGATTTCTTGTATCAAGTGGAATGGCAGAAATACTTAAAAGATGGTGTCTTAACTCGTTTAGATGTGGCTTTCAGTCGTGATCAAAACGAAAAAGTTTACGTTCAGCAACGTATCTTAGAGCAAGCGGAAGATGTGTGGCAGTGGCTACAAGATGGCGCTTATCTTTATGTTTGCGGAGATGCAAACCGTATGGCTAAAGACGTGAATGATGCGCTGGTTACAGTAGCAAAACAAGCTGGTGGTTTAAGCCAAGAACAAGCAGAAGAATTCATTAATGATCTGCGCAAAGCAAAACGTTATCAAAGGGACGTGTACTAATGAGCATTAATCCAGAAACAAATGTACAAACAGTCTTAGGCGAAGTGCTTGGTCCACTTGCGGATAACGAGCGCTTTAAAGCTGAGAGTAATTTTTTACGTGGGACGATTGCAGAAGATCTGAAAGATCGTATCACAGGTGGTTTTACACCGGATAACTTTCAACTCATCCGCTTCCATGGGATGTATCAGCAGGATGACCGTGATATTCGCGCAGAGCGTACTAAGCAAAAATTAGAACCACTACATAATGTGATGCTTCGTGCTCGTATGCCTGGTGGGGTAATCAAGCCTGCTCAGTGGCTAGCGATCGATAAATTTGCGACTGAACATACCATGTACGGCAGTATTCGATTGACTACTCGTCAAACATTTCAGTTTCATGGTGTATTAAAGCCGAATATCAAAATGATGCATCGTATGCTTCATGAAATTGGTATTGATTCCATTGCAACTGCGGGTGATGTAAACCGTAACGTGTTGTGTACTTCAAACCCTATCGAATCTGAGTTACATCAAGAAGCTTATGAATGGGCAACAAAGATCAGTGAGCATTTACTGCCTAAAACACATGCTTATGCAGAGATTTGGTTAGACGGTGAAAAGATCGAAGGTACAGATGAGGAACCTATTTTAGGTAGTACTTATTTACCTCGTAAATTTAAAACCACGGTAGTGATTCCACCACAAAATGATGTGGATATTCACGCGAATGATTTGAACTTTATTGCTATTGCTGAAAATGGCAAATTGGTCGGATTCAATGTCTTAGTCGGTGGTGGCTTGGCTATGACGCATGGTGATACCTCTACTTATCCTCGCCGTGCCGATGAGTTTGGTTATATCTCACTAAAAGATACATTGACGATTGCTGAAGCTGTGGTAACAACGCAGCGTGATTGGGGTAACCGCTCAAATCGTAAGAATGCAAAAACGAAATACACGTTAGACCGTGTTGGTATTGATGTATTCAAAGCAGAAGTAGAACGCCGTGCTGGAGTGAAATTTGAAGCTATTCGACCATATGAATTTACTGGTCGTGGTGATCGTATTGGTTGGACAAAAGGCATTGACGGAAAAAACCATTTAGCACTGTTTATCGAAAATGGCCGTTTGCTTGATTATCCAAATCGTCCGCTAAAATCAGGTGTTGCTGAGATTGCCAAAATTCACCAAGGTGATTTCCGTATGACAGCAAACCAAAACCTGATCATTGCTGGCGTACCAGACGATCAAAAGGCAATTATTGATCAAATGGCTCGTAAGCATGGTTTGATTGATGATGGCGTGAGTGAACAACGTAAAAACTCAATGGCGTGTGTTTCGTTTCCTACCTGTCCATTAGCGATGGCAGAAGCAGAACGTTTTCTCCCTGAGTTTGTGACTCAAGTTGAAGAGATTCTGGAAAAACACGGCTTACCAAAAGAAGACAACATCATCTTACGTGTCACAGGCTGTCCAAACGGATGTGGTCGTGCGATGTTGGCCGAAATTGGTTTAGTTGGTAAAGCACCGGGTCGCTATAACCTTCACTTAGGCGGTAACCGCGCGGGTACTCGAGTACCTAAAATGTATAAAGAGAACATTACCGTAGAGCAAATCTTGATAGATATTGATGAGCTGGTGGCTCGCTGGGCGAAAGAACGTCTTGATGGTGAGTGTTTCGGTGATTTTACTATTCGCGCCGGTATTGTTCCTGAAGTCAAAGTATCTAAGAGGGATTTTCATGCCTGATAACAGCTTCTCTGTCCCAGAGTTGTCTGAACTATTGACTTTATCTAAGGCGGAGCAAACGCTCCGCCTTACTGAAATCAATCGATACCTGGAGACATTAAATGCATCCGAACGTGTTGTTTGGGCACTAGATAATTTACCCGGAGCACATGCTCTTACCTCTAGTTTTGGTATTCAAGCTGCTGTGATGCTTCATTTAGTATCTAATGAGAAACAAGATACGCCAGTTATTTTAACGGATACGGGCTATCTCTTCGCTGAAACTTATCGTTTTATTGATGAGTTAACGGAGAAATTAAAACTAAACCTACATATATATAGAGCAGAGTATTCTCCAGCATGGCAGGAAGCTCGTTACGGCAAATTGTGGGAGCAGGGAATTGAAGGAATAGAAAAATATAATCGTATCAATAAAGTTGAACCTATGCATCGAGCATTAGATGAACTTCAAGTTGGTACGTGGTTTTCTGGTCTTCGTCACGAGCAATCGCAGTCACGAGCAACACTTCCCGTACTGGCCATTCAAAATGGTGTGTTTAAATTCTTGCCAATTGTAGATTGGACGAATAAAGATGTTCACTACTATCTAAAGGAACATGGTCTTAGCTATCATCCTCTATGGGATCAAGGATACCTATCTGTTGGTGATACACACACAACGCGTAAATGGGAGCCAGGAATGTCCGAAGAGGAAACTCGCTTCTTTGGTTTGAAACGTGAATGTGGATTACATGAAGATGATGGTGAGCAACATGGTTCGGGGATTTAATGGCTAAGAATTTATTATTCAATAGAAAAGCTGCATGAGTAGGCAGCTTTTTTTATATCTAAACAAAAGCGAAAAGATGCGAGATCTGGATAACTCTGTGGATAAGTTGTTCTTATTCTATGACTAAAGTTGGATAAATAAGCCTTTGGATGAAAGTTCAGCGTTTAACCATTATTTTTGCAACTTTTTGCAAAAAGGGCTTGCAGCTGTGATTAAGATCTCTATAATGCCGCTCCATCGACAGGGCAAGGGCTGACAAGCTCTAGAAGGAAACTTCTCCGGTCGAGAGGCTAGAAAAAATAATTTAAAAAAGTGTTTGACACTAAGTTTTAAATCGATAGAATAGCCGCCTCTTTCGATGCGAAGTAACTCGCAAAGTTGAAAGAAAGCTCTTTAACAATTTAAACCTATCAATCTGTGTGGGCACTCGTTGATGATAATCAAATGAGAAACTTCGGTTTCCAATTGGTTTCAATGAACTGAGTGACCAATCAAGATATCTTTTGGAAACATTAGGGGTCTTGGCACAGTCAATTCAACATTACTTAGTAATGTATTCAGTATTCATTGAGCCACAAAAACTTTTAATTGAAGAGTTTGATCATGGCTCAGATTGAACGCTGGCGGCAGGCCTAACACATGCAAGTCGAGCGGCAGCGACATAAACAAACCTTCGGGGGCGCTTATGGGCGGCGAGCGGCGGACGGGTGAGTAATGCCTGGGAAATTGCCCTGATGTGGGGGATAACCATTGGAAACGATGGCTAATACCGCATAATAGCTTCGGCTCAAAGAGGGGGACCTTCGGGCCTCTCGCGTCAGGATATGCCCAGGTGAGATTAGCTAGTTGGTGAGGTAAGAGCTCACCAAGGCGACGATCTCTAGCTGGTCTGAGAGGATGATCAGCCACACTGGAACTGAGACACGGTCCAGACTCCTACGGGAGGCAGCAGTGGGGAATATTGCACAATGGGCGCAAGCCTGATGCAGCCATGCCGCGTGTATGAAGAAGGCCTTCGGGTTGTAAAGTACTTTCAGCAGTGAGGAAGGTGGTGAGATTAATAGTCTCATCATTTGACGTTAGCTGCAGAAGAAGCACCGGCTAACTCCGTGCCAGCAGCCGCGGTAATACGGAGGGTGCGAGCGTTAATCGGAATTACTGGGCGTAAAGCGCATGCAGGTGGTCTGTTAAGTCAGATGTGAAAGCCCGGGGCTTAACCTCGGAATAGCATTTGAAACTGGCAGGCTAGAGTACTGTAGAGGGGGGTAGAATTTCAGGTGTAGCGGTGAAATGCGTAGAGATCTGAAGGAATACCAGTGGCGAAGGCGGCCCCCTGGACAGATACTGACACTCAGATGCGAAAGCGTGGGGAGCAAACAGGATTAGATACCCTGGTAGTCCACGCCGTAAACGATGTCTACTTGGAGGTTGTGGCCTTGAGCCGTGGCTTTCGGAGCTAACGCGTTAAGTAGACCGCCTGGGGAGTACGGTCGCAAGATTAAAACTCAAATGAATTGACGGGGGCCCGCACAAGCGGTGGAGCATGTGGTTTAATTCGATGCAACGCGAAGAACCTTACCTACTCTTGACATCCAGAGAACTTAGCAGAGATGCTTTGGTGCCTTCGGGAGCTCTGAGACAGGTGCTGCATGGCTGTCGTCAGCTCGTGTTGTGAAATGTTGGGTTAAGTCCCGCAACGAGCGCAACCCTTATCCTTGTTTGCCAGCGAGTAATGTCGGGAACTCCAGGGAGACTGCTGGTGATAAACCGGAGGAAGGTGGGGACGACGTCAAGTCATCATGGCCCTTACGAGTAGGGCTACACACGTGCTACAATGGCGCATACAGAGGGCGGCCAACTTGCGAAAGTGAGCGAATCCCAAAAAGTGCGTCGTAGTCCGGATTGGAGTCTGCAACTCGACTCCATGAAGTCGGAATCGCTAGTAATCGTAGATCAGAATGCTACGGTGAATACGTTCCCGGGCCTTGTACACACCGCCCGTCACACCATGGGAGTGGGCTGCAAAAGAAGCAGGTAGTTTAACCTTCGGGGGGACGCTTGCCACTTTGTGGTTCATGACTGGGGTGAAGTCGTAACAAGGTAGCGCTAGGGGAACCTGGCGCTGGATCACCTCCTTAACGATATAGATTATTGCGATGAGTGTTCACACAGATTGATACGGTTTAATAGAGCACCTAGTGGGTCTGTAGCTCAGGTGGTTAGAGCGTTCGCCTGATAAGCGAGAGGTCGGTGGTTCGAGTCCACTCAGACCCACCAAAATTTCCAGTAACTGCGTTAGTTATTTCGTCGTGTAGCGAACTACACATCCTCAATAACGGCCTTGTTTCTGAAAATTTTAACCGAGATGGGGCTATAGCTCAGCTGGGAGAGCGCCTGCCTTGCACGCAGGAGGTCTGCGGTTCGATCCCGCATAGCTCCACCATCTTTAAGCGCATTTGCTTAAGTGTTCTTAAAAATGGTTTCTTTCTTTATAGAAAGCGAATCTTTGCTCTTTAATAATTTGGAAAGCTGACAAAACATTCTTTTAGAATGTTTGTAAAAGTTCTCAATTATCTATCATTGATAGATAACCAACACACATTCAAGTGTTCTTGGGAAGCTTACTTTTTAAGTAAGTATTCAAAATTGAGTCCGGCAATATCGAGTCTGCAACATGTATAAAAATGCAGACAAACCTTGGTGACTTGTTCATCAACTCAAAACTTTTTTGGGTTGTATGGTTAAGTGACTAAGCGTACACGGTGGATGCCTTGGCAGTCAGAGGCGATGAAGGACGTACTAACTTGCGATAAGCGTAGATGAGGCAGTAAGAGCCACTTGAGTCTACGATGTCCGAATGGGGAAACCCAACTGCATAAGCAGTTATCTTTAACTGAATACATAGGTTAAAGAGGCGAACCGGGAGAACTGAAACATCTAAGTACCCCGAGGAAAAGAAATCAACCGAGATTCTGGTAGTAGCGGCGAGCGAAACCGGATTAGCCCTTAAGCCATTTATGCGTCAGGTGAAGTGTCTGGAAAGGCACGCGATACCGGGTGATAGCCCCGTAACCGTTAACGTATTTATGGTGAAATCGAGTAAGGCGGGACACGTGATATCCTGTCTGAATATGGGGGGACCATCCTCCAAGGCTAAATACTCCTGACTGACCGATAGTGAACCAGTACCGTGAGGGAAAGGCGAAAAGAACCCCTGTGAGGGGAGTGAAATAGAACCTGAAACCGTGTACGTACAAGCAGTAGGAGCCTCTTTGTGGGGTGACTGCGTACCTTTTGTATAATGGGTCAGCGACTTATATTCAGTGGCAAGGTTAACCGTTTAGGGGAGCCGTAGCGAAAGCGAGTCTTAACTGGGCGCCCAGTCTCTGGATATAGACCCGAAACCGAGTGATCTAGCCATGGGCAGGTTGAAGGTTGAGTAACATCAACTGGAGGACCGAACCGACTAATGTTGAAAAATTAGCGGATGACCTGTGGCTAGGGGTGAAAGGCCAATCAAACTCGGAGATAGCTGGTTCTCCCCGAAAGCTATTTAGGTAGCGCCTCGGACGAATACTACTGGGGGTAGAGCACTGTTAAGGCTAGGGGGTCATCCCGACTTACCAACCCTTTGCAAACTCCGAATACCAGTAAGTACTATCCGGGAGACACACGGCGGGTGCTAACGTCCGTCGTGGAGAGGGAAACAACCCAGACCGCCAGCTAAGGTCCCAAATTACAGCTAAGTGGGAAACGATGTGGGAAGGCTTAGACAGCTAGGATGTTGGCTTAGAAGCAGCCATCATTTAAAGAAAGCGTAATAGCTCACTAGTCGAGTCGGCCTGCGCGGAAGATGTAACGGGGCTAAGTTGTAAACCGAAGCTGCGGCAATGCCTTTTAAGGTATTGGGTAGGGGAGCGTTCTGTAAGCCGTTGAAGGTGGATTGTAAAGTCTGCTGGAGGTATCAGAAGTGCGAATGCTGACATGAGTAACGATAATGGGGGTGAAAAACCTCCACGCCGGAAGACCAAGGGTTCCTGTCCAACGTTAATCGGGGCAGGGTAAGTCGACCCCTAAGGCGAGGCTGAAAAGCGTAGTCGATGGGAAACGGGTTAATATTCCCGTACTTCTTACAATTGCGATGGGGGGACGGAGAAGGCTAGGTGGGCCTGGCGACGGTCGTCCAGGTTCAAGTGCGTAGGCTTGGAAATTAGGTAAATCCGGTTTCCTCTAAGGCCGAGACACGATGTCGAGTCACTAAGGTGATGAAGTCATTGATGCCATGCTTCCAGGAAAAGCCTCTAAGCTTCAGATTGTAAGGAATCGTACCCCAAACCGACACAGGTGGTCGGGTAGAGAATACCAAGGCGCTTGAGAGAACTCGGGTGAAGGAACTAGGCAAAATGGTACCGTAACTTCGGGAGAAGGTACGCTCTTGACGGTGAAGAGATTTACTCTTGGAGCTATTGAGAGTCGCAGATACCAGGTGGCTGCAACTGTTTATTAAAAACACAGCACTGTGCAAAATCGTAAGATGACGTATACGGTGTGACGCCTGCCCGGTGCCGGAAGGTTAATTGATGCTGTTAGAGGTAACTCGAAGCGGTTGATCGAAGCCCCGGTAAACGGCGGCCGTAACTATAACGGTCCTAAGGTAGCGAAATTCCTTGTCGGGTAAGTTCCGACCTGCACGAATGGCGTAATGATGGCCACGCTGTCTCCACCCGAGACTCAGTGAAATTGAAATCGCTGTGAAGATGCAGTGTACCCGCGGCTAGACGGAAAGACCCCGTGAACCTTTACTACAGCTTGGCACTGAACATTGAGCCTACATGTGTAGGATAGGTGGGAGGCTATGAAGCAGTCACGCTAGTGATTGTGGAGCCGACCTTGAAATACCACCCTTGTATGTTTGATGTTCTAACTTGGCCCCCTTATCGGGGGTGAGGACAGTGCCTGGTGGGTAGTTTGACTGGGGCGGTCTCCTCCCAAAGAGTAACGGAGGAGCACGAAGGTGGGCTAATCACGGTTGGACATCGTGAGGTTAGTGCAATGGCATAAGCCCGCTTGACTGCGAGAATGACAATTCGAGCAGGTGCGAAAGCAGGTCATAGTGATCCGGTGGTTCTGAATGGAAGGGCCATCGCTCAACGGATAAAAGGTACTCCGGGGATAACAGGCTGATACCGCCCAAGAGTTCATATCGACGGCGGTGTTTGGCACCTCGATGTCGGCTCATCACATCCTGGGGCTGAAGTCGGTCCCAAGGGTATGGCTGTTCGCCATTTAAAGTGGTACGCGAGCTGGGTTTAGAACGTCGTGAGACAGTTCGGTCCCTATCTGCCGTGGGCGTTGGAAGATTGAAGGGGGCTGCTCCTAGTACGAGAGGACCGGAGTGGACGAACCTCTGGTGTTCGGGTTGTGTCGCCAGACGCATTGCCCGGTAGCTAAGTTCGGAATCGATAACCGCTGAAAGCATCTAAGCGGGAAGCGAGCCCTGAGATGAGTCTTCCCTGGCGCTTTAAGCGTCCTAAAGGGTTGTTCGAGACTAGAACGTTGATAGGCAGGGTGTGTAAGCGTTGTGAGGCGTTGAGCTAACCTGTACTAATGGCCCGTGAGACTTAACCATACAACACCAAAAAGGTTTTGTATCGGACTCGATATAGAGACACACTTGATTGTGTAGAGAACGACAGCTTTCTGAATTAATTGTTACTGCGTAGCGGTAACAAAAAGAATTTGCTTGGCGACCATAGCATTTTGGACCCACCTGATCCCATGCCGAACTCAGAAGTGAAACGAAATCGCGCCGATGGTAGTGTGGGGCTTCCCCATGTGAGAGTAGGTCATCGCCAGGCTTTAAATTAAACGGTAGAGTGTTAGACACTTTACGGTAAAAACCAGTTTCGCGGAGCGGTAGTTCAGCTGGTTAGAATACCGGCCTGTCACGCCGGGGGTCGCGGGTTCGAATCCCGTCCGTTCCGCCACTTAGTTTTGAAGCCTCAATCGAAAGATTGAGGCTTTTTTGTTTTGGCTATTTGGGACTGGGCGTGTTGCTGGTTAGCATTACCGTGGGACGAATCCCGGTTGCCCGTAACCCCGGCCGGTCCGCACTGAGTTTTGAAGCCCTGAACGAAAGTTCGGGGCTTTTTTGTGCCTGATATTTTTGTTTAAGTTCTTTTCTTATAAAGGTTCAGCTAATCTTATGTTAATTTGTTGTGATAAAAGATCTGGTATCTTTTAATAGTACAGAGCCGATGATAATTTAGTTGCTGAATGTTTAGCATCAATTCTATGGAGCATACTGAATGAAGGTATCTTTAACGATATTACTGCTGTCTTATATAGTCTCTAGTGCTGTGTATGCTGCTGATACAACGACAAATGATACTGATGATTCGTTAGTCGATGAGAGAACAAAAGAAGAACACAAAGTGATGGATAATCCTTTCGTGATTATGCCACACAAAGCTAACTACCTTTTACCTGTTACTTATAACCCTCACCCTAATAACAAGCCTTTTCGCGATGATGATGAATACGCTGATTCACTAGATAATTTTGAGGCCAAGTTTCAAATCTCTTTTAAAATGCCTCTTGCTATTGATCTTGTGGGTGATGGTGACTTGTACTTCGCCTATACCAACCAGTCATGGTGGCAGGTATACAATAAAGACAGTTCTGCGCCATTTCGTGAAACCGTCCATGAACCAGAACTATTTTTATTGTTTGATAATGATTGGGAAGTCGCTGGATTTAAAAATTCTTACTGGATGGTCGGTGCTGATCATCAGTCTAATGGGCGTTCTAGTACCCTATCTCGTAGCTGGAATAGACTTTATGGCTCTATGATATTTGATAAAGGCCCATTAGCTCTAAGTACAAAAGTATGGTGGCGTATACCTGAGAGTGAAAAAAGTAGCCCAACAGATGCGACTGGCGATGATAATCCTGATATTACGCATTATATGGGTAACTTTGAATTAACAGGCTTGTATGGTGTGGGTGAGCAACGCTATAGCTTTATGTTTCGTAATAACTTAGAGAAGCACAACCGTGCTGCTCTAGAGTTAACTTGGAGTTATCCAATTCATCGTAATTTACGTGCGTATGTTCAGTATTTTAATGGTTATGGTGAAAGTTTAATTGATTATAACGTTCATACTCAAAGAATTGGTGTGGGTATCGCATTAAATGATTTGCTGTAATTGGCATATAAAAAAGGAGCGCTAGTCGCTCCTTTTAATTTGGGGTTAGCGGGCGTTCTCTGGAGTTTCTTCCTCTGTATTCGAGGCCATGTTTTTTTCCTCCATTTTTGCCTTTTCAATCATAGGAGTAATGGTTGAACCCTGGATTAAAATGGAGAACACGACAACGGCATAGGTCATGACTAGAATTAATTCTTTCACGTCGATGAGTTTGTCTGGAATCACCATGATCCCTGAAGGGATGGAAAGTGCCATTGCTAACGCTAGCCCACCGCGTAAACCGCCCCAAGTTAGAATGCGAATCGACCATGGGTTATAGGTTCTATAGCGTTTAAAGCCGATGTATGGAACCGCAACACTGGTATAGCGACCCAAAAGAACTAATGGAATAGCAATTGCCATTACTATCCAATCTTCTTCATGAAATTTGAATAGCAACATTGACATACCGATTAACAAAAATAGCACACCATTTAGAAATTCATCCACCAATTCCCAAAAGTGATCTAGGTGTTCTTCACTCTCTTTAGAGAAACCGATAAATCTCGTCCAATTACCAATCATGATGCCTGACACGACCATTGCTAATGGTCCGGATACATGGATGATATCGGCAAATACGAAACCTGCAGTCGGAACGCCGATGGTTAAAAGCAGCTCCATTGAGTGGTCGTTAGTGGCACTGATTAGGTAGTGAAAAATTAAACCCAATACAAAACCATAGATAATGCCGCCTATCGCTTCATGAATGAATAGTCCTGCCACACTTCCGATAGTAGGAGCTTGTGATCCAAAAGCAATAGTGAAAATAGTCACAAAAATAACCAAGCCAAACCCATCATTAAATAGTGATTCCCCTTCAATTTGAGTAGAGATCCTTTTTGGGGCGTTAAGTTTTTTCACAATGGCTAGAACAGCTATCGGGTCTGTTGGTGAGATAAGTGCCCCGAATAACATACAATAAACCAATTGCAGGTTTATCCCTACGAGATGACAAAGCCAGTAAAGTCCAAAGCCAATAAAAAAGGTTGAAAAAAGAGTGGCTCCGAGTGCTAAAACGGCAATTTCCCATTTTTGATCCTTGAGATTAGGGAGTTTGATTCCTAATCCACCAGCAAATAAAAGAAAACCCAATATTCCTTTAAGTAAAAAATCCTCGAAGTTAATACTAGTCATAGTTTGTCTGGCGATTTGGGTGAGGTTAAACCAATTATTTTGACCAGCAACTAGAATGAGTAAGGAAAGCAGCATTGAACCCGCCGTGATGGCAATTGTTGTTTGCATTTTTCCGATCTTGCTATTGAAAAAAGCAATCAACATTGCAGCGGCAGAGAGAAAACAAAGTGTGTAATAGACTGACATTTTCTTCACTTATGTAACAAACAATGAACGGAAATTGTCGTTCGATGGTGAATAAATAGCAAACACTTTTTGTTGAATGTCTAATCACTATATTTCTTAAGGACTTTTGTATTTAGACGTCTAGATTTCCATATGAGTTATGGTAGGATGCAAATTAAGCGTAAGGAATGGGGCTGTATTGTGGGTAGTAAAATACGACATCAAATAGAACAACAATTAAAACAACGCATACTGCTAATTGATGGCGGTATGGGGACTATGATTCAAAGTTATAAGCTGGAAGAGGAAGATTACCGAGGAGATCGGTTTGCTGATTGGCATTGTGATCTGAAAGGTAATAATGATTTACTCGTACTCAGTCAGCCTCATTTGATCAAGGAAATCCATTGTGCCTACTTAGAAGCTGGCGCTGATATTCTTGAAACTAATACATTTAATGCCACGACGATTGCAATGGCTGACTATGACATGCAATCTTTAAGCGAAGAGATCAATTTTTCAGCAGCAAAACTGGCTCGCGAAGCCGCTGATGAGTGGACCCGAAAAACACCAGAAAAACCGCGTTATGTCGCGGGAGTTCTCGGTCCTACCAACCGAACATGCTCTATCTCTCCTGACGTGAATGACCCAGGATTTCGTAATGTTTCGTTTGATCAATTAGTTGAGGCGTATTCTGAATCGGCTACTGCCCTTATCAAAGGCGGAGCAGATCTCATCCTAATTGAAACCATATTCGATACCTTAAATGCAAAAGCGTGTGCTTATGCCGTTGAAGTGACGTTCGAACAGTTAGGCGTCGACCTTCCTATCATGATTTCCGGCACTATTACTGATGCCTCTGGCCGTACTTTATCGGGTCAAACTACAGAAGCGTTTTACAACTCTATGCGCCATGTCACGCCTCTATCCTTTGGTTTGAACTGCGCATTAGGACCGGACGAATTACGGCAGTATGTGGGGGAAATGTCGCGTATTTCTGAGACATTTGTTTCAGCACACCCTAACGCCGGACTACCTAACGCGTTTGGTGAATATGACTTATCTCCAGAAGATATGGCGAAGCATATTGGTGAATGGGCTAAAGCGGGTTTTCTTAACTTAGTGGGGGGCTGTTGTGGTACGACTCCAGAACATATTCGTCAGATAGCTCAAGTGGTTGAAGGTGTTCCTCCCCGCCCATTACCCGATATGGCTGTTGAATGTCGTTTATCTGGTTTAGAACCGCTCAATATAGCTAAAGAAACGCTCTTTCTTAACGTTGGCGAAAGAACCAATGTTACGGGGTCTGCTCGCTTTAAACGGTTAATCAAAGAAGAACTCTACGATGAGGCCCTAGATGTTGCGCGTCAACAGGTTGAAAATGGTGCACAAATCATTGATATCAACATGGATGAAGGGATGTTGGATGCTGAAGCCTGCATGGTGCGCTTCCTCAATCTTTGTGCGTCAGAGCCAGAAATATCCAAAGTGCCTATCATGGTGGACTCCTCTAAGTGGGAGGTTATTGAAGCGGGCCTGAAATGTATTCAAGGCAAAGGCATCGTTAACTCTATTTCTCTAAAAGAAGGGGAAGAAAAATTCATCGAGCATGCGAAAACGGTGCGCCGCTATGGTGCTGCTGTAATTGTGATGGCTTTTGATGAAGTAGGGCAAGCGGATACTCGTGAGCGTAAGTTACAAATTTGTACTCGGGCTTATCGTATTTTGGTTGATCAAATAGGATTCCCTCCAGAAGATATTATTTTTGACCCCAATATCTTTGCAGTTGCGACTGGTATTGATGAGCATAATAACTACGCGCTCGATTTTATTAATGCTGTCGCCGATATTAAACGAGATCTTCCATATGCCATGATTTCTGGTGGGGTATCAAACGTTTCGTTCTCTTTCCGCGGTAATAATTATGTGCGTGAAGCGATTCACGCGGTATTTCTCTACCATTGTTTTAAAAATGGTATGGATATGGGGATTGTTAATGCTGGCCAGTTAGAAGTCTATGACAATGTGCCTGATAAACTGCGAGAAGCTGTTGAAGATGTTATTTTAAACCGTCGTGATGATGGGACTGAGCGCTTGTTAGAAATCGCAGAAGAGTACCGCTCTAATGCTGTGGGGAAAGAAGAAGATGCTTCCACTCATGAATGGCGTACTTGGCCAGTAGCGAAACGCCTCGAACATGCATTGGTTAAAGGTATCACAGAGTTTATCGTTGCAGATACGGAAGAAGCTCGCATCAATGCAGCAAAACCGTTGGAAGTGATCGAAGGTCCGTTAATGGACGGCATGAATGTTGTTGGTGATCTCTTTGGTGAAGGAAAAATGTTCCTTCCTCAAGTCGTAAAATCAGCGCGTGTAATGAAGCAGGCTGTTGCTCATTTAGAGCCTTATATTAACGCGGAAAAACAGCAGGGTTCGAGTAACGGTAAAATTCT
Source organism: Vibrio nitrifigilis (assembly GCF_015686695.1). Lineage (NCBI taxonomy): Bacteria > Pseudomonadati > Pseudomonadota > Gammaproteobacteria > Vibrionales > Vibrionaceae > Vibrio > Vibrio nitrifigilis. Next base: position 2,795,804 of record NZ_JADPMR010000001.1, read on the forward strand.
GTTAGCGACTGTGAAAGGTGATGTACACGATATCGGTAAAAATATCGTTGGTGTGGTGCTGCAATGTAATAACTTTGAAATTATCGACCTTGGTGTCATGGTCCCTTGTGAGAAAATTTTGAAAGTCGCTCAAGAAGAAAATGTCGACATTATCGGATTGTCAGGTCTTATCACACCATCTTTAGATGAAATGGTCCATGTTGCTAAAGAGATGGAGCGTTTGGGATATGAAGTGCCATTACTGATTGGTGGTGCTACAACGTCTAAAGCGCATACCGCAGTCAAAATTGAGCAAAATTACCATAACCCTGTAGTGTATGTGAATAATGCATCTCGAGCTGTTGGTGTTTGCGCTGCATTGCTTTCTGATGAGCAACGTCCTGCGTTTGTTGAAAGGTTGGATGCCGATTACGAACGCACCCGTGAGCAGCATGCTCGCAAAAAGCCCAAATCGCGACCAGTGACTTTAGAAGAGGCAAGAGCCAATAAGGTCGCTCTCGACTGGGATTCATATACTCCGCCTAAGCCTGCTAAACCTGGCATTCATGTCTTCGAAAATATGTCGGTGAATACCTTACGCCAATATATCGATTGGACACCATTTTTCATGACATGGTCATTAATGGGTAAATACCCAGCGATTTTTGAACATGAGGAAGTGGGAGAAGAAGCAAAACGTCTATTCCACGACGCAAATGAATGGTTAGATCGTATTGAAGCTGAAGGTTTACTGACTGCATCAGGAATTTGCGGTTTATTTCCAGCCGCTTGTATCGGTGATGATATCGAAGTGTATGCGGATGAAAATCGTAGCGATGTGAGCCATATTTTGCATCATCTACGGCAACAAACATTGAAACCTAAAGGTCCTAACTACTGCTTATCTGATTATGTAGCGCCAAAAGAAAGTGGTAAAGAAGATTGGATTGGCGCATTTGCGGTAACGGGAGGGATCAATGAGCGTGAACTTGCGGATGAATTTAAAGCACAAGGTGACGATTATAATGCCATCATGGTTCAAGCTGTAGCAGACCGTTTAGCGGAAGCATTTGCCGAGTATTTACATCAGGTGGTTCGTAAAGATCTTTGGGGTTATGCTCCTGATGAGGCGTTGTCTAATGATGACCTTATTCGGGAAAAATATCAGGGTATTCGCCCTGCTCCAGGCTACGCTGCCTGTCCGGAACATACCGAGAAAGGTCAGATATGGAAGTTACTGAATGTTGAAGAGGCGATTGGTATGCAATTGACCTCCAGTTATGCAATGTATCCTGGAGCTTCAGTCTCTGGTTGGTATTTCTCTCATCCTGACTCACGTTATTTTGCAGTGGCTCAAATTCAAGCCGATCAAGTTGCAAGTTACGCAGAACGCAAAGGTTGGGACCTACTTGAAGCAGAGAAGTGGTTAGGACCGAATATTAATGGTTAGTTAGTACTTTGCATAAAACAAAGGCCATCGTTATAGCGATGGCCTTTTTACACTCTCGTTGTTGTTTTATTTAATTTAGCTTTTTATTTAATTCTTTATTCAAATAGTTCAGCGTGTAGGTGCTGAATGACTTCTTTAGCTGAAGAAGAGTCGACTAAGAAGCAAAGGTTATGATCACTTGCGCCATAACAGATCATTCGTAGGTTGAAATTATCTAACACCCCAAAGACTTGTTTTGCATAGCCTCGGTTTTCCATTTGGTTACCGATTAGCGCTACTAGACTTAAATCATGCTCTACTTTTACAGTACATAAATCTTGTAATTCATCTTTAACCGCTTGAGGTAGTTCTGGTGAACCACCAGAAGTGTCGGTTTTATCGAGGGTTAATGAGACGCTGATTTCTGAAGTAGTAATCAAATCAACTGAAATTTTATGTTTAGCAAGAATTTCAAATACTTTGGCTAAGAAACCGTAGGTTTGGAACATGTTTGCACTGTGCAGTGTTACCATGGTTTGGTTTGAACGTAATGCTAATGCTCGGAATTGGGGAGCGCTTTCAACTTCTTGGCGAATCCAAGTACCGCCTTTTTCTGGCTCTTTTGACGATCCCACAAACACAGGGATACCGTCGCGGAGTGCGGGTAATAATGTTGATGGGTGCAGTATTTTTGCGCCAAAGTTAGCCATCTCAGATGCTTCACTAAAACTGATTTCTGGAATTGGTTTAGCATGAGGAGCAATACGAGGGTCAGTGCTGTAGATCCCTGGAACGTCAGTCCAGATTTCTAGACCAGAAGCTTGTACGGCTTCTGCAATTAGTGCCGCGGAATAGTCACTACCACCGCGTCCTAATGTAGTGGTTATGCCTTGTTCGTCAGAGCCGATAAAGCCTTGAGTAATTACGACATGTTGTTGGCAAAGTGGGGTGAGCTTCTCTTGAGCTAATGCGCTAATCTCATTTAACTGAGGCTCTGCCTTACCGTAATTATCATCAGTACGAAGTACATCACGAATATCAAAGCGTACAGCATTTACACCGCGTTCTCGCATCAATTGAGCCAGAATGTGAGTGGACATAAGTTCGCCACAAGCAACTAAATGGTCGGTCAATTTTTTGCTCGATTGGAAAGACGCGGCTTCAGCGCAGCTTTTTACTACATCTAAAATAGCATGAACGTCTTTTTCTACCTGAGTAGGTTCAGCTAATTGGTCAATAATCGCGTGGTGAATCTCTGCAATTTGCGTAATTATTTGCGCACGTTGTTCTGGTTCTGCAATGCCACTTGCTAGTTCGACAAGCAGGTTAGTGACTCCTGAACATGCACTGCTTACAACCAGTTTAGTTTGAGGGTTGTTTTCAATAATAGCTGAACAACGACTCATCGCAGCGAAGTCCGCTACACTGGTTCCGCCAAACTTAGCCACATTAAATGCGCTCACGATAGATTCTCCCAATACTTCCTAAATGATAATGTTAGGCTGATATACCCAGCCAGTGTCCTAAACCGTATCTAATGAGATATGAGCATTGAACATCTCTTACACCGATGAGTTATTATACTATTTTGTATATATGATCTTATATATCAATAACTTGTTTTTTACCGGTATTGCTCGATATCTGATGTAGATGGTTGTTTTAAGAGAGGATGCTAAGAGCAAAGTAGAGGTGTAACTTAAGGAAGGTTATTACCTCAGAAGCTCTTCGTTAGATAGAACTAACGACAGTTGAAGGGATTCAGCCCATTCACCCGACAAATCATGACCACATTATGATTCATCTCGGCACTACTCCCCCTCAATGTTTTGTCTTGGAGTTGTGGCTCCACAAAACAGCTACCTGGGTAGTGCTCCTCTTCTGCTTAATTGCCTTTTCATTGAACGTTTTTGAGCGTGGAATGTCAATCGTAAATTGCATGAATATTTTGATAATCGGCAAATCAATGCATTATTTTGGGTTTTATACCTTAGTGAGGCAGTGGAAAGGAATATTTGGCGGGATTTTAAATCACTGTCTAACCTTAATGAGCACTTAATCACTACAGGAAGGGAGCATGTCAATCGAGAGCTTTTATCCACCGAGAAGAATATTGATGGGACCTGGACCGTCAGATATTTCACCCAGAGTATTACAGGCACTAAGTCGACCTACCGTAGGACATTTGGATCCACTGTTTATCGGAATGATGGATGAACTGAAAGTTCTACTTCAATATGCCTTTCAAACAAAAAATGCATTTACCATTGCTGTCTCTGCTCCGGGAAGCGCGGGAATGGAGGCGTGTTTTGTTAATATGGTAGAACCTGGGGATAAGGTGATCATTTGTCGTAATGGTGTCTTTGGTGAGCGTATGCGCGAAAATGTCGTGCGGTGCGGTGGAAAGCCCATTGTTGTTGATGATGAATGGGGAGCTCCTGTCTCTATAGATAAAGTTGAACAAGCACTGAAAGAAAACCCAGATGCAAAAATTTTGGCATTTGTTCATGCTGAAACCTCAACGGGAGCCTTGAGTGATGCGCAAGAGCTTGGTGCATTGGCTAAACGATTTGGCATTCTGACTATTGTTGATGCTGTGACTTCTCTTGGTGGAGTACCTTTGCTGGTGGATGAGTGGCAGTTAGATGCCGTTTATTCTGGCAGTCAAAAATGTTTATCGTGTGTACCTGGTTTGTCTCCTCTCACCTTTTCTCCTGCTGCTATTGAAAAAATTCAGTCACGTTCAACGCCCATCCAGAGTTGGTTTTTAGATCAGAGTTTGGTGTTGGGGTATTGGAGTGGCGATGGTAAACGTAGTTATCACCATACTGCACCAGTCAATAGCTTGTATGCTTTGCATGAAGCGTTAATTTTATTGCAAAACGAAGGATTAGAGATGGCCTGGCGTCGTCATCAAAATATGCATGATGTGCTAAAACTAGGCTTAGAAATGATGGGATTTAAATTTGTGGTTGATGCTAGATACCGCTTACCTCAACTTAATGCGGTATATTTTCCTCAAGGGATTGATGAGGCAACCATCCGGCGACAATTACTGGACACTTATAATTTAGAAATTGGGGCAGGATTAGGGGAGCTAGCAGGAAAAGCTTGGCGTATTGGTCTGATGGGCTATGGCGCTCGTGAAGAAAATGTCGCTTTATGTTTACATGCATTAGATACCATACTTCATAAAGAGTAATCAGCTGACGAGATCAGAGTAGGGATACTGAGTATCCCTACGTTCATAAAGCTAAGGTTTTGATATGCTGACTGAACTACTGACTGACGATATGGTGTCAACTATCCTACCGTTTTCATAACGAATATGGCTGAAGTCTATATTTGGAAAGAGAAATTCTGCTTCAGCTCGAATTTGATCAGCTCGACTCTTTTCACCAATAAATTGATAAGCAAAGATCAAATTGCGGTAAAAAATAGGCCGTGGTTGACGTTTTATTATTTCAAGTGACCAATCTATATAAGGTTGAATATACGCTGATTTATTTTCATCAAGCCCGAGTTTGAGATAAGTCGTGTAGGTGTCCCAATCAAAGCGATCTTTCCATACGGTCAGATTCGTTACTTGCTCTAAAAGTGCAGGATCATGATCTTTGGTGCGTTCAAACTTAGCCAATACATAATTGGTTTGTAGCGAAGTAAGCATAAAAGCTGTTGTGAGTGCGGGCACCAATAAGGAGCTAATCCGCAGAATTCGTTTGATCGTTAATGAGAAAGTGAGTTGATGAAAGTGAATAGAGCGCTGATCTATCCAATAAAGGAGAATCAAAAAAGTAATCCAGTGGGCTGCAGAATGATAGAAGGGATACTCTAGCTGAGTGTGAAGCGCTATAGGTACCAACAGGGCAAATAGAGCGAGTCGAGTTCCTTTTTTTGTTTGAGATATACGCAGTAATACAAATGCCGCAGCAATAAAAATACCCGCAATAGGTACCAGTCCCCCTTCAACTGCCCAATACAGTAGCTCGTTATGAGGGTGATCCATACTTGGTAGACCCGGGTGATAGCTTGGGTTTAGTTGGTGTTGGCGCGCGGTGTACAGGGCGTACTTCTCTTCAAATTTCCCATAACCATAGCCTGTAAATGGTTTTTCTATAACCATATCAATCGTTTGGGGGAATGTGTAACGCCTTGGTGATTCCAAGTCGGCTTTGTTGCTAACTACACCACCGGTGGATTGAATAAATAGCGTAGAAATACCGATAGCAAGCCCAATAATCAGTAAGCTTACCCAGATATAGAAACGTTTCTTTGATGCATATTTGTATAGGTAAGGCAGTATAAGTGCAACACCCAAAATCGTACCGAGCCAAGCCGTTCGTGACGCAAGTACTACGAGTAAAGGTAGGGTGATAAGCGGAGTGAAAAAAAGGACGCCTAACTCTTTCACATTACGGCCGTATTTGGTGGCCTGTCTTGCCAGAAGATAGGCTGATAACATTAGCCCTGTAGCGAGAAAGCTTGCCATAACATTGGGTTGACGGAATGTACCATAAGGGCGAAGGTATTTTGCGCCTTCAGCAGCAGGTTGAAAGTTACCGAGAAACTGATAAATACCGATAAATGCTTCAATAAGAACACCCAGTAAAATTAACCATAGCAATGACTGTTTTTCTTTATTGCTAAATCGGAATTGTTGCAGCATCAAAAAGAAAATAAAACCACTCCAAAGGCCGATAAGTCTCATGTAGCTCTGTGAGAATGAAGCGTCATGATAAAAAACCGGTATGGTCATGAGTAGGCAGGCACAAAACAAGCTGATAGTCAGTTTGGTATAACGCAGTATTCTTTGATTAGCCAACTGGTAGAACCCTACTGCAACAGCAAAGCTTAGCACCATCCATGTTGTATTATTGAAAGGAAGGTGTAGTCCGGCACCTCCTATATTTGGCATGTAGAAATGCATCGCGTAGAGATAAATGATACCGATAAGATAGATAAACGGTTTGTTAAGCGGAACCTTGGGAGCATCCGGTTCCATTTTTGTTCCACTTAAAAGCACTAATGCCATATATCTCTCGCTTGTTGAACAAAGAGACCAGCGCATCAGCTGGTCTCTACTACCTAAATGATTGTAAGACGAGAGCCTGATGAAAACTTACTATCTTACTCTTGCTTTAATAATCCATTTGAAGGTGACAAAATTACGGAACTTTCTATTTTAACATAGGCTTAAGGAATCTGGCGGTATGAGAGCCTTTTACTTTTGCAACATCTTCCGGTGAGCCTTGGGCGATAATCTCACCACCGCCTTGACCACCTTCTGGTCCTAGATCGATAATCCAATCAGCAGTTTTGATAACATCTAAATTATGCTCAATGACGATGACAGTATTACCGCGATCACGTAATTGGTTTAAAACACTGAGCAATTGTTGAATATCATAAAAGTGTAGACCAGTTGTTGGCTCATCTAAAATATACAGAGTCTTACCTGTATCACGTTTCGACAGTTCTCTCGCAAGTTTTACCCTCTGTGCTTCTCCGCCTGATAATGTTGTCGCTGCTTGTCCTAAGCGAATATAAGATAGCCCCACATCCATTAATGTCTGCAGTTTACGAGCAATAGCTGGAACTGGATCGAAAAATGAACGAGCTTCTTCGATGGTCATATTCAGGACTTCATCGATGGTTTTGCCTTTGTAGCGAACTTCTAAGGTTTCGCGGTTATAGCGTTTGCCTTTACATACATCACAAGGAACGTAAACATCAGGCAAGAAGTGCATTTCAACTTTAATCACCCCATCGCCTTGACAGGCTTCACAGCGTCCTCCGCGAACATTAAAGCTAAAACGCCCGGGTTTATAACCGCGAGAACGTGATTCCTGAGTACCCGCAAACAGTTCACGGATAGGTGTGAATATACCTGTGTAAGTCGCTGGGTTAGAGCGAGGAGTACGACCAATTGGGCTTTGATCAATAGCAATGACTTTATCAAAATGCTCAAGACCTTTGATCGATTTGTAAGGCGCTGGTGTTGAGGTTGTAGCTCCATTTAATGCCGTTTGAGCAATTTTATAAAACGTGTCATTAATTAATGTTGATTTACCCGAACCTGATACTCCAGTAATGCATGTAAATAAGCCAACTGGAATCGACATATCGACATTTTTTAGGTTATTGCCAGAAGCCCCGAGTACTTGAACTGTTTTTTTCGGATCCGGTGCAACGCGCTTTTTAGGGATTTCAATACAACGTGTCCCGTTTAAGTATTGGCCAGTTATTGAGTCCGGATTAGCAATGATTTCATCCACAGTGCCTTCTGCAACCACTTGCCCGCCATGAACGCCTGCACCTGGGCCAATATCAATAACGTGATCGGCAGTACGAATCGCATCTTCATCGTGTTCAACAACGAGTACGGTATTACCGAGATCTCTCAGATGAGTAAGGGTGTTAAGCAAGCGTTCATTATCACGTTGATGAAGACCGATTGAGGGCTCATCAAGAACATACATTACCCCAACTAAGCCGGCACCAATTTGACTGGCTAATCGAATACGTTGGGCTTCGCCACCAGATAAAGTATCAGCACTACGTGATAAATTGAGATAGTTAAGTCCGACGTTGACCAAAAAGTGTAAACGGTCTTTGATCTCTTTCATCACTTTCTCTGCGATCTTAGCTTTTTGTCCCTCAAGTTTTAAGTGATCAAAAAACGCTAAAGAGTCGGCAATACTCAGTTCGACGATTTCAGGCAGAGTTGTATCATTAATAAATACATTACGAGCTTCTTCTCGTAGTCGAGTGCCATTACAGCTTGCACAAGACTTTGTCGAAATGTACTTGCTCAGCTCTTCTCGAACAGAGCTTGAATCTGTTTCTTTGTAGCGTCGATCTAAGGTATTAAGAATCCCTTCAAACGGATGGTGTTTTACTCGTAAATCACCGCGATCATTAACATATTTAAATTCAATGTCGGTATGACCTGAACCGTGTAAGATCACGTCACGGATCTTTTTCGGAAGTTTCTCAAATGGTGTTGTGAGCTTAAATTTATAATGATCTGCTAATGACGTTAGCATTTGGAAATAATAGAAGTTACGTTTATCCCAGCCACGAATAGCGCCATCCGCTAAGCTTAGGCTCGCGTCTTGGACTACGCGGTCTTCATCGAAATATTGTTGAACGCCTAATCCATCACAGGTTGGGCAGGCACCTGCAGGATTATTAAATGAGAAAAGGCGAGGTTCGAGTTCTTGCATGCTGTAGCCGCAATGGGGACAAGCAAAGTTGGCAGAGAAAACTTGTTCTTCACCTTCACCACTCATTGGCGCAGCAATAACGACACCACCAGAAAGTTCTAGTGCTGTTTCAAAAGATTCGGCCAAACGTTGCTGTAAATCTGAGCGAACTTTAAAGCGATCAACAACGACTTCGATGGTATGTTTTTTTTGTAGTTCTAGCGCTGGTGGATCTGAAAGATCGCAAGTTTCACCATCAATACGAGCTCGGATAAACCCTTGTGCTGCTAAATTTTGTAGTGTTTTAACATGTTCACCTTTACGCTCTTTAATGATAGGCGCAAGGAGCATCATTTTTTCACCTTCGGGCAGCTCCAGTACTTTATCAACCATTTGGCTGACCGTTTGTGCTTTTAAGGGAACGTGATGGACAGGACAACGAGGTTCACCAATACGCGCAAATAGTAGACGTAAGTAGTCGTATACTTCGGTAATGGTGCCGACCGTTGAGCGTGGGTTGTGTGATGTTGATTTCTGCTCTATTGAGATTGCAGGAGATAGGCCCTCAATATGGTCTACATCAGGTTTTTCCATTAAAGAGAGGAATTGTCGCGCGTAGGCTGAAAGAGATTCAACATATCGGCGTTGGCCTTCTGCATAAAGAGTATCGAATGCTAGCGATGATTTTCCTGAACCTGATAAACCAGTGATAACAACGAGTTTATCTCTCGGGATCGTTAGATTTATATTTTTTAGATTATGGGTTCGAGCACCACGTACTTCTATTTTATCCATCACTCTGCTCTACATGTTTTACCAAGATGAACAAGTATTACATAGAGTGAGTTTTGTGCAAAGAAATACTGGATAAAAAAACAGTTAGGACAAGCCTAACTATTTTTAAGAAAGAGTTTATTAGCTACGATGAGTGGATTTTTTATCGAGTTCTACTTTCTGTATATTTTTTTTATACAGATTTTCATAGCAGTAGTTCGTAGCCTCGATGTAACCTTCAACACTCCCACAATCGAAGCGATGACCTTTAAACTTATATGCTAATACGCAGCCTGTTTTCGCTTGCTGAAGTAGTGCGTCAGTGATTTGAATTTCTCCACCTTTACCTGGTTTTGTATTTTCTATAATTTTGAAAATATCTGGAGTCAAAATGTAACGGCCTATGATGGCTAGATTGCTCGGTGCTTTGCCCGGTTCTGGTTTTTCAACCATGTCATCAACGCGGAAAATATCATCTTTGATCATTTCGCCAGAGATAACACCGTACTTGTGCGTTTCATCCTCTGGCACTTCTTGTACTGCAACAATTGAACAGCGGAACTGTTTATACAAGTCAGCCATTTGAGCAAGGACGCCTTTATCCTGATTAACGCATAAGTCATCGGCGAGAACAACAGCAAAAGCTTCGTCACCAACGAGTTCTCGACCAGTTAAAATAGCGTGACCCAGCCCTTTCATTTCTCGTTGACGAATATAAGTAAAGTTTGCTTTTTCCATTGTTTCGCGAACATCAATAAGTAATTCTTCTTTGTTTGTACCACGAATTTGATTTTCTAATTCGTAGTTCATATCGAAGTGGTCCATGATGGAGTGTTTTCCACGCCCTGTAACTATACACATTCCATCCATACCTGCTTGAATAGCTTCTTCAACCCCATATTCGATCAGGGGTTTGTTCACCACAGGCATCATTTCTTTTGGCATAGACTTAGTTGCAGGAAGAAAGCGGGTGCCGTAGCCTGCCGCAGGGAAAAGGCACTTTTTAATCATGGTAATAACCTATTTTGCACGTTTCTTTAAGAATATACGTATAAATTATCATGACAAGGTGTTGGATTCACAGGTGTTGATGCGCGTAATGTGCTTGAATCCGCATTTAGCTCAGTAAATTTTGCTTTCCCCATTCGACGGCTTCAATTCGTTTTTTGACGTTGAGTTTTTTATATAGAGCATAGAGATGTGATTTGACGGTTGATTCCGCGATAAAAAGATCATCGGCAATTCTGGTATTTGAGAAGCCTTCTTTTAGCAGTTGTAAGATTTCAATTTCTCTTTGGCTGAGTTGTGGATAGGTTTTACGGTAATAGATATCTAAATTGCATTGGAGATAATTGACGAGCTGCTGATAACTCTCGGTGGGAAGACAATGAGAACCGTTAATGATCTCTATTAGTCCTGCTGTAATATGCTCGGTTTCTGCATGAGAATAAAAAAGTCCTTTTAAACGTCCAAAGGAAAGGTGTTCATCCGTATCTAAACGGCGTGGTACGTTGTAAAGAATTACCTCAAATAACCCCTCATGTAAGCGAATTGGCGCGAGTGCTTTTCTCACTGAGTAATGGTCTTGATAGTCTATGAGTAAAATCTGATAAGATTTATCATAATAGGTTAACATTACGTCTTCGATCGTCACAATTTGCAAAGGGATCGAATGTGCAGAACATTGCTTAAGAAGTTTGTTATCACAGACATTGTTACCTAAACGAATCCAGCGAATGTATCTTGTGTGTTTTGATTGCATAACGTAATCCTAACGATGAGATAAAGGATTACTGTCACTAATTACTGGGAAGATGACGATAAGCTATCCTCTATTTTGCGTCAGATTTCTTGCCTTTGGGTTTGCTCTGAGTAACCACTCATTCTAAAGATTGATATTTGCCGCAATTTAAAACCTAAATTGAACAAACAAGAGATAGATTTCTGCTAAGGTCAATTTAGAGGTAAAGTTCGGAGAGGAGCACCATCGCTTCTTGAGCAGAGATTGGTGTGATGGATAAAGCGTGTTATCCTTGCCGACTAATTTTTAGTAATTACAGTTTAGACGGAGCAGAACATGGCAAGCCGTGGTGTGAACAAAGTAATATTAGTAGGTAACCTAGGTACCGATCCTGAGGTTCGCTACATGCCAAATGGCGGAGCAGTGGCGAATATCACTGTTGCAACGTCAGATTCATGGCGTGATAAAGCAACAGGTGAACAGCGAGAAAAAACTGAATGGCACCGTGTTGCTCTGTTTGGCAAATTAGCTGAAGTAGCAGGTGAATACTTGCGTAAAGGCTCTCAAGTTTATATTGAAGGTCAACTACAAACTCGTAAATGGCAAGACCAAAGTGGTCAAGACCGCTACACAACCGAAGTCGTTGTTCAAGGTTTTAATGGCACCATGCAAATGCTTGGTGGTCGTCAAGGTGGCGGTCAAGGTATGGCTCCACAACAGCAGCAACAACAAGGCGGATGGGGTCAGCCTCAACAGCCAGCGGCTCAGCCTCAATATCAACAACAAAAACCTCAGCAAGCGCCTCAACAGGCTCCACAGCAGCAGCCTCAGTATAATGAGCCGCCAATGGATTTTGATGATGACATCCCATTCTAAATAATTGATTTAGAAATAAAAAAGTTCACACATTGTGTGAACTTTTTTTATGGGCTTGAGTTAGTAGTACGGCTAAAAAATCTGTTGGCGTTGCCGTATTAGTATTTACTGTCGATATATTTTTCAATATATTCTTTCACCTTCGCTCGTTCCTCACGAGTTTTAGAGGTGATGTGAAATTCAATCTGATTGACGGTTCGTAAACGGTTGATGTAGTGCATTTCAACATTAATATCTGTCAATTGATTAATCTCTTGTATCGGTTTTAACAAAGCTCGTTCTTTAAAGTGTTGCCAGCATTTTAGTGTATCTTCTACACCAAACTGTTTACGCAGTTTATCTACTTCAATCGTAAATGATTTTTTTACCTGCCAAGATTTACACATTTCATATAAACGAATGGAGTAATAGCTGGTTAAAAATGCAATATTAATAAATTTGTACTGGGTGTAAGGCGGTTCTACGTAGTGTACAAGAGGAGTGTACGCATCTGAAATTCTAATTTTTGCTTCATTCTTAGATGGAAATTCAACTGAATCGATGATCGCTTCATTTATTGATGTGACTTCGCCTTCAACTTTGAAAGGTGCGCCTTCCATAGTAGCAAGGGCTTCACGAATACCCGCAAAGTTATTAGATTGTAGGGTCAAACCAATCGCTTGGCAGTATTCTTTAATATTGATATCAACCACATGTTGCTGTTTATCCGCCAAGGTAGCAAAACAGTACTTGATCACTTTGTACTGATTGTAAGAAATCTTATATTCAGATGCTTGAATAAACTCATTACTTTTTACTACGACTTTATTACGCATTTTACTAATGTTGATCGATGGGGATTTTTTTATCGTCATAGTCTCACCATACTACTGCTACATTGACACGGTTTCATGAACGGTCTCTATTACAGTTTTCCTGTTGTCTCACTGTCTGTAAGGTTGATCCCGTTTATTCGGGAAGATAACCATCGATGCTTAATTCAATTAAGCTTAGTTGGTTGTAAAACCAAATGTTGTTATTGTTTAGTTTCTTTTTATGTAGAACATTAAGGTAAGTGTTTGTAAAATAATTAATTATTTTCCTGTGGTTCATAGCTACAACGATGCTAAACGTACAATAACGATAATGGTTACTAAATTGAAATATCTACAAACTTTGCACTTGTAATCTGAGCCAGATGTTGAGGGGCTATTTTTACCACAACGCCTCGCCCACCAGCATTGACGTACATAGATGTAATTTGCTCAAGCTCTTGAGCGATAAAAACAGGCATGAGCTTAAATACGCCTAGAGGACTCGTACCACCAGACTGAAAGCCTGTCATTTGGGTCGACTTTTCCGCATTCATCATGCGAGCTTTTTTACCGTCAATTAGCGCCGCTATTGCTTCCATATTCGTTTTTTTATGTGCGGGAAGTACAGCGCAGACCGGGTGTTTCTTGTCTACTTCAATAATGAGTGTTTTAGCCACATTGGTTTCCGCTTGCCCCATAGATTTAGCTGCTTGAACCCCGATAGCAGAGCCTTGGGGGTTATATTCATAAGTTTCTATAGAATAGGAGAATCCACTTTCGGATAAAATTTCACGAACTGTTTCTTGCATATAAATAAACCAAAAAAGTAAAAGGAATTACTAATAACAATGTGAAAGTCTGAGTCGTTTTTACTGTAGTAAATTTATTAATTTTAAATCTATCAAACACAAATTTTCTCAAAAATAGTACGAGTACATCACACCGTTTTGTAGTAAAAATATAAAGTAATAGATAGTTCTTAGTTTATCTAATTAAGCGAAAAGTAATATTTTCTCCTAAAAACTATCCAGCATTATAAAAATTGTTCAGACTTTAAACAAGATTATAAAGTGTTATAAAAGTGTGTTTTTTGATTTATTTTTTATTTATTTTCAATGTATTGCCAGTGTTTAAAACACAAAAATTATCGAATTAAACACAAAATTTAACACCTTGTTTTTGCCGTAAATACCAAAAGTCTTACTGAATCAGTAGTGCAATCTGTTTACATTAAGTATTTTTACCATCAATAGATATTAGTTTTCTACTTAGATAAATTATTAATAGTTTCTTATGTTATTTAAGTAAGTTAACTACTAGATAAAGTGATTTATATGTCATTTTCGATTAAAAACTCTTCCACATTTAAATTATCTCCTGATAAAGATTTATTAGATGAACAGAAGGAGTTAAAAACTGTTGTTGAAAAATTTTTAATTAATAATAAAGCGAAAAATCATGGCTGTTTTATTATTCACGGCGATGCAGGCACGGGGAAAAGTGTATTTCTTAATAGGTTATTTTTAGATTTACAAACCTATGCTCGTCAAAACAAGCAACATCCTTTGTTTGGTTCTGATAATTATCTTTTGGTGAACCATCCTGAAATGCTTAAAGCGTATAGAAATGCTACTGAGTCTGTTGCTCTGTTAAAAAAGAAAGATTATGAACGGCCAACGACATTCATTAATCGCATGCACAAAACAGGACAAAAAGCGGATATTGTGCTGGTGGATGAAGCTCATTTATTGCTGACAAGTCCTGATCGCTATAACCATTTTGCTCAGGATAACCATTTGGAAGAGATTTTAAATCTTGCTCGTTTGGTTGTGGTTATCTTTGATGAGAAGCAGGTTCTAAAAGCAAAGAGTTGGTGGGATATTAATGTATTAGAGAAGGTTGTTGGCAATGATTCATTTGATACTTATCGATTAACAAAACAGTTTCGCATGAATACGTCGATGGTTCATCAAACGTGGATTGAACAATTTTGCCAAAGGAACGTTTTACCGTTACCCAATGTTCAGGACGGTGGTTTTACACTCAAAATCTTCTCTGACGCTCAAGAAATGTATGAGCAAGTTAAGAATCATAATCAACATGATGGTTTGTCTAGGATGTTGGCGACCTATGATTACCCTTATCGACTAGATGGTAACGATTATTTTATAGAGGAAGGGCGCTTTAAATTACGTTGGGATCGAGCAAAGCCTCAAGCAAAAGATCCGTGGGCAGAGCGTCCAGATACGATTGAAGAAGTCGGCTCAGTCTATACAATTCAAGGGTTTGATCTCAATTATGTTGGGCTCATCTTAGGGCCTTCTGTTACATGGGATCCGATCGCGCAACGCCTGTTGATTGATCCTTTGAAGTATGAAGATAAAGCTGCGTTTAATGGATTAGGTCAACGTGATAATGCTGAGCAGATTAAACGACAAATCATGTTAAACAGTATTAATGTGCTGATGACTAGAGCGATCAATGGCTTATATATTTATGCGCATGATCCTTTATTAAGAGAGCATTTGCTTTTTCTTCAATCTTGTTCATTTAAAGCGATTATTGATTAATGCATTCTCGCAAGAACAGCATCTTGAGGTTGCTCGAGTATATAAATTGGTGAGTTTTTCATCATTTGTCACGGGGTGAAGACTTAAAATTATAAAAAAGCCGCTAAAATAGCGGTTTTTTTATATACTTACCTCATTCTTTCTTCAGCAGACTCAGTTCACCTCTTCACAAATGTACAGAAAAGGAATTCCATTTTCATGAGGTATACCCCAACGCTCAAGTTGAGTACACGTCTCGTTGCGTTTGTCACAATCATCGTGATCAGTGCCATGTTTATCTTATTTGTTGGTGGGACGTATTCTTTCCAGCGGTTAGGCCAAGAGTATCTTAATCATTATCTAGAAGGCATGGTCGATGTCCTTGATAAGGAGATGGATGATCCTGATGAAGTCTATTCGATGCAGCGTTGGATGCCACAAATGCTGCAAGCTAGTAATATCGTTGAAATGGAGCTTTCGTCAAAAGCGGGAGTGATTTATCGCTTTAAAGATACCTCTAATAAAGTGTCACCTGAACGTTTGTATCAGCAAACGTTGCCACTAAAACGGCACAATGGATATCACGTTAAGTTCAAAGTGGTGCCTCCCTATAATGGGTACAGTTATTCCATGGGGGCGATGTGGTCGATCACTCTTGCTGTTGCATTTATTGTATTTTGCTTAGTGCAAGGGGTGAAATGGCTCAAAGAACAGCTTATGGGGTCGGAGTTATTAGAAGAGCGCGGTCGGATGATCCTCGCGGGTCAGGTTGAACGATTTGCCAAAGGTGATGAGCGCGAATGGCCATATACGGCAAGTGAAGCTCTCGATTTGTTGATTGAAGAACTACAAGATGCTCGCCAAGAGCGTAGTCGTTTCGATACCTTTATTCGCAGTCAGACTTTTCTGGATCAGCTAACAGGAGCAGCGAATCGGGTTTTATTTGATAATAAGCTGGAAGCTACGTTGCAGGAAAGTGGTGCTCACGGTGGCGTGATAATGTTGCGCATCGATGAAATTGAAGCCGCGAAAGAAGAAAATGACAAACAAAGTGTGAATAACTTAATCGTTGATGTTGGGCAATGTTTATCAAATGTATTATCGCGCTATCCTGATGTCATACTGTCCCGTTATTACGAGTCTATTTTTGCTGTTTTTCTTCCCCACCAGGCATCCAAGGATGTGGCATATGCCGCATCGCAATGTCTCAAATTGGTTGAGCGTATTACACCGCCTTCTCCACTCGATAAAGATAATTGGTTTCATATTGGCGTCACTATGTATACCGAAGGTGAGCGTCGTGGCAGAATCATTAATGAAGTGGAAACGGCACTTAAAAATGCCCAATTACAAGGTATCAATTCTTGGAGTCGATTTAAGAAATTGTCTAAGCCGCAAGATGAGCGGGGCAGTGTGCGGTGGCGCACTTTATTTGATGAAGCATTGAAACCCAATAATATCTTGTTATATCAACAACCTTGTTATGTACTGACCGATAATGGGGACCTACATGTGGAACATCGTGAAGTTTTCTCTCGAATTGACGATCCGCAGCAAGGAGTGATCAAAGCTTCTCGTTTCAGTGCAGCATTAGAAATGGTTGGATATGAACCGTTTATGGATCGGTCAGTTTTTTCTCGGATATTAGAATTTTTACAACACAACTCATCAAAAGACCACTATTCTTTAAATTTACATGTACTTCCATTTGCTGATCGACGTTATGTTCGGTGGTTTAAATTTGAACTAATGCAACTTCCTCTTGATATGCGACGTAGATTATCGTTTGAGTTTTCGGAAGGGCACTTAGTTCAGCATTTAGATTATATGCGTCCTGTCTTGCGCATGATTTCTGGTCTCGGATACAAAGTAGTAGTAGGGCAGGCTGGCCGAACAATTGTGAGTACCCATTACTTAAAAGATATCAAAGTCGACTTTATCAAGTTGCACCGTAGTTTGATTAAGCGTATCGATCAACGTCACGAAAATCAGCTATTCGTTCGCAGTATGCTTGGCGTATGTAGCGGAAGTGAGACGAAAGTGATAGCGGTTGGGGTCGAAGAAGAATCAGAATGGAAAATGTTACAGACGCTCGGGGTAAATGGTGTTCAAGGACGTTTATTTGACGAAGAACGTCCGCTGATTCCAGGCAAACTGAAGAAACGGAAAATGGAATCATTAGTTAAACCTGGGCGAAGGAATAGGTGGCGAACGAAGTAATGATAAAATTTGAAGATTGGAAAAATAAATTTAAGTTCTCTTTCCGGACTGAAAAAAAACCGCCCATTTATGCGGTTGTTCAGCCTAGTGCTTTGTATTTTTCCAGTCATGCAAATGTTTCTCTACCAGAGCGTTACCCACTAGACGAAAAAGAAGTTGCTCCTACTTTAGTTAATGCACTGATGACGGCAGGAGTAAAAGGAGCAACTGTCGATGTTATCCTTCATTCTCGTTTGTATCAGAGCTATCAAATTGATAAACCAGCTATCCCCGCTAGTGAATGGCCCTCCGCATTACCCTTTCTTTTAAAAGATCTTATTCGCGACAAAGTGACCGAGGTTGTTGCTGATGCTCATGAATTGCCAGACAAAAGCAAAGTTCAGTCCTATGTAATGAGTAAAAAGTTAGTTCTGGAACTTAGTGCTCAGTTAGAAACTATTGATTGCGAGCTAGGACGAATTATTCCAGAGCAAGAAGTATGGGCGCTCAGTGGTGGTGAAACCGCTAACTTCCTGTTACTGCAAAAGAGTGCTGGTGGTGATTTCAAACTTGAAGCCTTTTTTAAACAGCAGTGTATTTTTCAGCGTACCTTGCGCGGTATCACCTCTCCTATTACTGGTCGCTCTGCATCTGTTTTGCAATTGGATGGCTTAGCTTTAGAGTTGCAACGATCTGTAGACTACCTTTCGTCACAAATGAAAGGAATGCCGCTTCATTTACTTAAAGTGTGTTGTGACGAAGAAGATAACGAAGAAGTGGTTAAGGCTTTAAATGAGAGATTAAGTGTTAAGTCGTCGTTATTAAATTCCGAAACTGAGTGGGCCGGGCAGGTACTGGCTTTGGCCGTCGATCGGCTCTCTGTTGATTCGATCAACCTTTATCAAGATCATCTTAAGCCAGAAAAAAACTATTTTACCTTAGCTAATGTGGGAATTGGGTGGGCGGCCATTGCGGCTGTATTCCTGTGCATATTTGCCTTTGAGTATTTCCATGGTGTTTCACTGGAGAAGGAATTAAAAATTACTCAGCAAACTGAAACCCAGTTAAAAAGTGAAAGGGATACGTTAAAGAAAGAAGCCGTCAGCCATCAACCATCTCCTGAAAAGCTGGCGGCAATCAGTCGGCTGAAGAAAGAGATTGAATCCAAAAAGGCGTCGATTGGTGCTGTTGATACGATTGAGAAATCTAAGCAAATAGGCTATTCCGGTGTTATGGCTGGTTTGGCAAAACTGTCTAATAAAAACATTTCGTTATCGGAAATTGAAATAGATAACAATCAACTAAATATCAAGGGTTTTGCTCGTAATGCGGAGGCGGTTCCCGCTTGGATTGCTGAGTTTAAGCAAGAGTTACATTTGGTGGGTAGAGCGTTTGAAAAAATGCAGATAGCACGTAATGAGAAAGGGATTGTCACGTTTGAGTTGAGGACCAAGCATAAGCAGGAGTCTAAATGATGAAAGAGCGCTGGCTAGTTCTCAGTGAGCATTTTGCTAATCGATCCATGCGAGAAAAAGTGCTGATTGTGCTCAGTGGTCTCGTGGTCATCTGCTTGTTGATTCAAACGGTTCTCATTGATCCTCTTTTCCAAAAAAACAAGTTGATAGAGCAAAGAATAGCCGAGGCGACTAGAGTTAATCGAGGGTTGGTGAGTGAGATAAATCTTCTGCAAAAACAGTTATCGGCTAATCCTGATATTGAAGTTGATAAACAATTTGATAGTTTGCAGCAGCAAAGTCAGCAATTATCAATGACGATTTCTCAAGTGATCGATGGCATGGTTTCGCCGTCACAGATGGCAAAGCTGTTAGAAAGTGTTTTAGCGAATGGCAAAAAACTTAATTTAGTGAGCCTAACATCATTGCCTGCCAAGCCAGTTGGAACGAATAAAGCGGATAACAATTACTACATTCATCCGGTAAGAATTGAACTGACGGGTCAATACTTCGCTATCCAAAGTTATTTATCTGCCCTGGAAAGCTTACCCGTTAAGTACTACTGGCATAGTTTGAAATATACAGTGGAAGACTATCCTCAAGCTAGATTAATACTCGTGGTATATACGATAGGTTCGCGAGAGGAGTTTATCGGTGGCTAAATT
The DNA here is from genome assembly GCF_015686695.1 of Vibrio nitrifigilis. Classification (NCBI taxonomy): domain Bacteria; kingdom Pseudomonadati; phylum Pseudomonadota; class Gammaproteobacteria; order Vibrionales; family Vibrionaceae; genus Vibrio; species Vibrio nitrifigilis. Next base: position 2,815,469 of record NZ_JADPMR010000001.1, read on the forward strand.
CAGCAGTATGGTCGGAATTTTTTTCTTAATACTTGTTACTCAGGCATGGGCGGAATCTGATCCAACCAAGCCACTGGCATGGATGCAGCCACAACAGCAGCAAAAAGTGGTCAAAAAGCCACTGCCCAAGCTGGATAGTATTATTTGTACGACACAATGCTCTGCGGTTATTGGCGGAGAAGTTGTGTCATCTGGAGATGATATTGATGGTTATCGAGTGAGACAAATCGAGTCGTCAAAAGTTGTTATCGCTCGGGGAAAGCAACAATGGACACTTGAATTATACTCTCAAGATATAAAGCAATAAGGTATGGGTAGCGCATGCGTAAATTGATTATCGGAGCCATGGTCTGTAGTTTACTTGGATGCTCAATGGGACATCGAGATCCGGTAGAGATAAAGCAGGCTCTCAATACAGCTGTCGCGGATAGTAAAGATCAGCGATTAGCTACCTTACCCGATTCTGTTGAAGCAGATTTAATGCCTGGACAATCTCAGCTCGAGGTTGCTGAACCTAAACAGCTCAAAAGATTTCGTATAAAAACAGATGGTGTTGAGGCTAAAGCCTTTTTTACCAGTCTGGTGAAGGGCACCGATTACAGTGTGGCGATACACCCTGATGTCTCTGGAAAAATTACGGTTAATCTCTCTGACGTGACCTTGGATGATGTTCTTAATGTGGTGCGTGATCTTTATGGTTATGAAATCGATAAAATTGGCAAGGTCATCCAGATCTATCCTGCGGGGTTGCGTACAGTCACTTTACCTGTTGATTATTTACAATTTAAGCGATCAGGACGGTCTTTAACCGCCATAAATACTGGGACGATTACAACCAATGGATCGAGTTCGAGTTCTAGCTCAAATTCTTCATCAAGCTCGTCATCCAGTTCAACAAGTTCATTGTTGAGTTCAGGAAACGATACCGACAATTCAGGCAGCAATAGTAGCTCCTCTTTAAGTGGTGGCACCGAAATAGAAACGACTAGCCAAAGCGATTTCTGGGGGCAATTACAAACAGCGATTACTCAGTTAATTGGTTCTGGTCGAGGTCAGAGTGTCGTGGTTTCCCCGCAAGCCGGTGTCATTACAGTTCGAGCTTATCCTGAACAGATTCGTGAAATTCGTCGTTTTCTCGGGGTTTCAGAAAAACGCCTTCATCGCCAAGTTATCTTGGAAGCAAAAGTGTTGGAAGTCACGCTCAATGACAGTTATCAACAAGGTATCAATTGGTCTAATTTGTCCTTTGGCAACAGTAAAGTGACTTACGGTGTCGATGGCGATACTTCTCTGCCAGGCATGGATACCATTGGTAATTTGCTCGGAGGGGCGACTAGCCTATCTATTTCTGATGGCAGTTTTTCTGGTGTCTTGAGTTTTATGGCGACTCAGGGGGATATTAATGTGCTATCCAGCCCTAGGATTACCGCTTCGAATAATCAGAAAGCAGTGATAAAAGTCGGTACAGATGAATATTACGTGACTGACCTTACCAGTGAAGTTGGTGATGGGGATGATTCTGAAGCTGCACCTGATATTGAACTGACACCTTTCTTCTCAGGTATCTCTCTCGATGTTACTCCGCAAATTGATGACAAAGGCAATGTAATGCTGCATGTTCATCCTGCCGTTATTGATGTAGAAGAAGATTCGAAAGTCATCACTTACCAAGATCAACAAATAGAATTACCATTGGCAAAAAGTTCTATTCGTGAGTCAGATTCAGTGATTCGGGCCAAAGATGGAGATGTAGTCGTCATTGGTGGACTCATGAAAACAAATACCACCAATAAAACCACCAAAGTGCCATTATTAGGTGATATTCCAGGATTAGGCCACTTATTTCGTAGCAAATCGAATGTTACGGAAAAAACAGAACTGGTTATTTTACTGAAACCAACCGTGGTTGGAGTGAATACTTGGCAGAAAGAACTAGAACGTTCACGAGATATGCTTCAACAATGGGTTCCTGATGCGAAGTAAGTGTTATGTATTTAAATCACTTTCACTTTAATCAGTACCCATTCCATTTAACCCCTAATACTGAACTTTTTTTAGGGCTCCCTCCTCATTATGAAGCAATACAAACTGTCGCTTCAGCTTTAAAAATGGGCGAGGGGGTGATCAAAGTAACAGGTGAGGTGGGCACGGGCAAAACCATGGTATGCCGGATGCTGCTTACGCACTTATCTCAAGATTTTGAACTGATTTACTTACCTAATCCTGCGTTATCGGGTGCAGAGTTACGCCGTGCTATTGGCTCTGAGCTACAGTTAGATGGCTTTACGGATGAATCGATAGTTTCGGACATTCAGCTGCGCCTCATACATTTACATCAACAACAAAAACAAGTGGTTGCCATTGTTGATGAAGCACAAGCTCTACCCGATGATGCGCTAGAGGTGCTACGCTTATTTGGTAACTTAGAAACAGAGCAGACTAAGTTGCTACAAATTGTTTTGCTTGGGCAGCCTGAGTTAGATCGGCGGTTAGAGCAGCATCATCTGCGGCAGTTCCGTCAACGCATTACTTTTACGGCCCAGCTTAGAGCACTTGATGTGTCTGAAACTGTGGCTTATATCGACAGCCGTTTAACGAAATCAGGTGGAGAATTATCTCTATTTAATTTCCAGCAAAAAAAAGCGGTATGGCGAGCCAGTAAAGGTATTCCAAGATTAATTAACCAGATCTGTCATAAAGCGTTATTACTGGCTTTTAATGCGCAGGAGAATGTGGTCTCTAATCAACATCTGTTTTTGGCTATTAACGACACATTTGATACTTGTAAACCGCGTTTCAGAGCCCCGTTTTTATGGGGATGGAGTCATTAATGAGTACTATCAATCAAGCGTTATCTCAGCTAGCGAAAGCACAAGACTCTGCCATTGAAGATATTGAGCAAGTCACGGTGACTCCAATAAAGTCACGTCCTGCTTGGGTATGGGTATTGGCCGGATTCTGCCTTAGCTTAGCATTAGGGGGCTGGGCGGTGTCTGCGCAAAATAAGAGTACACGTGAGGACATGACAGCGAGTTATGCACAATCATCTCCTGTCTTGGAAAAAGAGCAAGAATCGACCGTTTCTCCAGGTCCAACTCAGAAATCGGTTGTCACCACTACAGCTGTCTACGCACCGCATACTCATGCTGCTCAAACATCACCTGAGACAGAAGAGTTAACAACCTCTCCCTCATCGGATCCTGTGACTCATAAGTTAGTTTCTGATACACCTGCAACGCCTGTTATCACTAAGACAACGACCATAGAGCAATCTCCTCAAGTGACGATCGAACAAGTAGAGCTAACGCCAGAGCAGTTAGCTCAAGCCGCTGAAGCGAGAGCACAAAAGTCACTAGACAGTAATGATTTTGATGGGGCCGTTGCAGGATATGCCGAGGCGTTACGTTACACTCCAAAAGATGAGTTATTGCGGCAAAAACTTGCGGCATTGTATTACGGAAAAAATGATGTACGCCGGGCATTTGATTTACTGCAAACCGGGATTGAAATGGATCACGACGGAGAACGGTTGCGTATTGCCTTGTCTCGTATGTTGATCAAAGAGAAACAAATGCGAGCAGCTTTAACGCCGTTATCGCCAGTGAGCGAGGGGGCGTCGATTGAGTATCTTTCTTTGCGTGCAGCATTAGCACAAAAAAACCAGTTAAATACGATGGCGCTAGAAAGTTATCAAATGTTGGTGGCTAAAGATCCTAACAATGCGCGCTGGTGGCTCGGGTTAGCCATTCAGCAAGAGCGGTCAGCAAAGCTACAAGATGCCAAGCTGTCTTATCAGCAAGCTTTAAGCAAAGTGGGGGTTTCCTCTCGTTCTATGGCTTTTATTCAAGATAGGTTGAATATATTAGCTCAAAGTCAGGGAGGCGCATCTCATGCAAATTAAACTGAGAAAGCGGTTAGGGGATTTGTTGATCGAAGAGGGAATTGTCTCTGAACATCAAATAGAACAAGCACTGGTTGCGCAAAAAAATACGGGTCGCAAACTGGGTGATACTCTAATTGAACTCGGATTTTTAACTGAGAAACAAATGCTGAGTTTCCTCTCTCAGCAATTGAATATTCCCTTAATCGATCTAAATAGTGCCAATGTTGATGTTGATGCTGTGCAGTTATTACCTGAAGTTCATGCGCGCCGTTTACGTGCTTTGGTGATCGGACAAAATGGAACTCAGTTACGTATAGCGATGAGCGATCCTGCCGATTTATTTGCTCAAGAAGCGTTGTTAAATCAACTGCCACAGTACAGTTTTGAATTTGTTATCGCTCCGGAAAAACAACTCGTTTCTGGTTTTGATCGCTATTATCGCCGCACCAAAGATATTGCTAACTTTGCCGAGCAATTACAAGCTGAGCACCAAGTGGGCGATGTGTTTGATTTATCGGCGGATACATTAGCCGACTCCGACGATGTTACCGTCGTTAAGTTAATCAATTCTTTATTTGAAGATGCGATTCAAGTTGGTGCGTCGGATATACATATTGAACCTGATGCAAACGTACTACGGTTACGTCAGCGTGTTGATGGCATACTGCATGAAACCTTGTTAAATGAAGCTAATATTGCTCCTGCTCTGGTTTTACGTTTGAAGTTGATGGCTAACCTCGATATTTCAGAGAAACGGCTGCCACAAGATGGTCGATTTCACATCAATGTAAAAGGTCAGTCCGTTGATATTCGTATGTCCACAATGCCTGTGCAATATGGTGAATCTGTCGTTATGCGTTTGCTCAACCAAACGGCAGGTGTTCGAGCATTGGATGAATCGGGACTTCCTGATGATCTTTTGGAACGTTTAAGGCGCCAACTACATCGTCCACATGGCATGATTTTAGTAACGGGACCAACAGGCTCAGGGAAAACGACCACGCTTTACGGGGCATTAACGGAATTAAATGAAGCAGGAAAGAAGATCATTACCGCCGAAGATCCTGTTGAATACCGCATCTCTCGTATTAACCAAGTCCAGGTCAATCCTAAGATCAACTTGGATTTTTCGACCCTGCTCCGCACTTTTTTGCGCCAAGACCCAGACATCATATTGATTGGGGAAATGCGCGATCAAGAAACGGTAGAAATAGGTTTGCGTGCCGCTCTAACTGGGCACTTAGTTCTAAGTACCCTGCATACCAATGATGCGGTAGATAGTGCGTTACGCATGATTGATATGGGGGCTCCCGGCTATTTGGTGGCCAGTGCTGTGCGTGCGGTGGTGGCTCAGCGGTTGGTACGTAAAGTCTGCCCAGATTGTGGTAAACCTATCGTCTTAGATGACTATCAAAAGCAGTGGCTTGAACAACGCTTTCCCAATCAAGTTGATGCTCAGTTTATGCAAGGTAACGGTTGCCAAAACTGTAATATGACGGGTTACAGCGGGCGAGTTGGGGTGTTTGAAATGCTGGAGTTAGAAGAGCATATGATGGACGCTTTACGTGCGAATGACGCTGTCGGGTTTGGTAAATCAGCCAGAAAATCCACGACTTATAAACCGTTGCTGGTTTCGGCATTAGAACTTGCTTTACAGGGTGTTACGAGTTTAGACGAAGTAATGGCGCTCGGAGAAGGGGACGCATCGGGCTCGGTGCAACCTATCTACTTATAGGGAGGCGCAATGCCAACTTATCGATACCAAGGTCGACAATTAGATGGCAGTAAAACTTCTGGCAGTATTGACGCTCCGACTGAAGAATTAGCCGCTGATGGACTGATGAATCGAGGGATTATTCCCACCTCAATTACCCAAGGAAAAGGTGCGACCAAAGTGTCTTTTGGCGTCAGTGATTGGCGTGATTTATTGGTACCTAACGTTCCTCTAGAAGTGTTGGTGATATTTTGTCGGCAGCTTTACAGCTTAACTAAAGCGGGGGTTCCTCTTTTACGTTCTATGCGTGGTCTGACGCAGAATTGCCCCAATAAACAACTGAAACAGGCATTGGAAGATGTTGGGGGGGAACTCACGAATGGTCGTAGTCTTTCTGCATCAATGCAGATGCATCCTCATGTTTTCAGTTCACTGTTTATTTCAATGATTCATGTTGGAGAAAATACGGGTCGGCTAGACAAGGCTTTATTACAGTTAGCCCATTACTATGAACAAGAGGTAGAAACTCGTAAGCGAATCAAAACAGCAATGCGATACCCGATGTTTGTGATCAGTTTTATCATGATTGCTATGTTTGTTCTTAACGTCAAAGTTATTCCTCAATTTACCAAGATGTTTTCGCGTTTTGGCGTCGATTTACCTTTACCAACCCGCATATTAATCGCTATGTCCGACTTTTTTGTTAACTACTGGATGTTCATGTTAGGTACGTTAGTGGGTTTGATATTCGCTTTTCGAGCGTGGGTAAATACTGATGCCGGGCGAGAAACATGGGATAAGTATCGTCTACGTATTCCGATTGTCGGCGGTATTGTCAATCGAGCGCAATTATCGCGTTTTTCTCGGACCTTTTCATTGATGCTTCAAGCAGGCGTTCCACTCAATCAATCTTTAGCCCTCTCTGCTGAAGCGTTACAAAACAAGTTCCTCGAAAATCGCCTATTGGAAATGAAGGCGGCAATCGAGTCGGGCAGTAGCGTATCCCAGACAGCAAGTAATACAAAAATTTTTACTCCCCTTGTTCTACAAATGATTGTAGTGGGAGAAGAAACGGGCCGTATTGATGAATTATTAATGGAAGTGTCTGATTTTTATGATCGTGAAGTGGATTACGATTTAAAAACCTTAACGGCTCGTATCGAACCTATTTTGTTGGTTATTGTTGCAGGTATGGTATTGGTGTTGGCGTTAGGGATCTTTTTACCCATGTGGGGCATGTTGGACGCGATCAAAGGGGGCTAACATGGAGGCACGCTTACGTTTTGTGCTTTGGGCTGCTGTGATCGTGATACTGGTATCTGCATTTATTCACCACTTTCTTAAAGTGGAGGAAGCGGCTGATCACGCGGTATTTACACTGGCAACAAAAAATATGTTGGATCGTGCAAATCGTATCAAACAAATCTGGATACTTCGCCAACAACCTTCTACGCTTAAAATCGATAAGGAAATTATTGAGTTATCAAAAGACGGTTGGGTATACCCTAAAAAAGGCTCAAACGCAGATTGTGAACGAGTGCTTAGCACGGTATTTCCCAAGCGTAAGATTCTCAATATTGAACCAAATGTTGAAAGTGTGAGTAGCTCTGACGGCTATAATTGCATTTATCATTATACTTCTTTATATGAAGTAAAGGTCATACTGTCCGGGAAGCGGTTTTTGGTTCTTTTTGATTCCACACAATGATGTACTCAGTGTGTCTTCACCCAGTTATGGTCGCGCGGAAGCATTTTCAATAAGGGGTCTTGGGGTGGCTAAAAAAGAGTCAGAAACAGGATTTTCACTTATAGAGCTAGTAGTTGTCATCGTCGTTATCGGCTTGCTTGCTGTTGCCGCTTTACCCAAATTTTTAGATGTTACCGATGAAGCTAAAAAAGCGAGCATTGAAGGTGTCGCTGGGGGATATGCTACGGCGGTTCTTTCAGCCAGAGCACAGTGGGAAGCTGAGGCTAGGCCTCAAGTGACTATTGGTGGTCAGGGGTATAACTCAGTCAATTATGATGGTGTGGATTTCTGGCTAACTCGTGCAACGGATAGCTCGGGAAACAGTACCGGTTTTCGAGATGGGTACCCGCTGTCTGTTAATTCAGGTAATCGTTATCCTACCTCTTTAACGGATAGTGCTTGTATTTTATTAATGGAAAATTTGTTACAGAACCCACCCAAGGTTGGGACAACAACAGCGGCAGGCAATGACTCGGATGTACAGTATTCAGCTCAAGCAGACAATGCAGCCAATACATGCACATACGTTCAGCAAGAAGGCAGCACTGCACATCAATTCGTGTACGAATTGGCAACAGGACAAGTGACGGTCACATTGCAGTAGTTGGCGAATTTTAATCAATGGTACGTAGTGAGAAAGTTATGAAAAGACAAGGTGGTTTTACTTTAATCGAATTGGTGGTCGTCATTGTTATCCTCGGCATTTTGGCGGTAACAGCAGCACCTAAGTTTTTAAATCTGCAAGATGATGCGAAAAAATCAGCATTGCAAGGTCTGAAAGGGGCTATGGATGGAGCTGCTGGGATTGTTTATGGTAAGGCTGCGGTTGAAGGTAAAGATTCAAGTGGTACAGCTCAGAACTTAGATAGTGGTATCTCTGTTATTTGGGGATATCCAGCTGCAACGTCTGCTGGTATAGGTGCTGCTGTGAATGGTTTATCAACAGATTGGACTTTTGACTCAGATTCTACAGGTTTTTTTGCAACATTCTCAAACACAACGAATACGACTGTTACAACAATTTCTGGTACGAGTTGTTATGTTCAGTATGTTAACGCTACTAGTTCTGCAGCACCTACGACAACCGTAGTTGATTCAGGCTGTTAGTATTACTGTGTAGTAAAAACTATGATTAAAAGGGCTTTCCTGGGGTTTACTTTAGTAGAGCTCATTGTCGTAATGTTACTAGTTTCAATTATTTCGGTTGTTGCTTACAGCCGATTAATTGGTTCTAGTAGTTTTTCTGCTTATACCGCTCAAGAGCAAGCCATCTCAGTAATTCGCCAAGTCCAGATAAGTCGTATGCAATCGAATTTGGTCAATCCTGTCAGTAACTCTCATTACGTATTAACCATTACCAGTGATTGCGTCGGTTCGGTCACTGGATGCAGTGCGAGTAATGATGAATTACGCAGTGATCGTGTGCAAGAATCGGGAGTGAATTTTTATTCCTCTCCGGCAATGAATACTATCGCCTTCGATCTGTTAGGTAATCCGTTGGGCAGCGCCTCATCAGGTGTCACCATCACCATTCAATCCAATGGTAATACGACTCAAGTGTGCATTAATGAACAAGGATATGTTCATCAAGGAGGGTGCTAATATGCGGCGCCTTTTGGGTTTCACCTTGATAGAAAGCATTATTGCTATGGTACTGATTGGCTTTGCCATGCTAACTCTAACTAGCTTTCTTTATCCTAAAGTACAACGTTCCGCTATTCCTCATTATCAAATACGCGCTGCCAATCTAGAGCAGAGTTTGATGAACCGTATTCTGGCTCGTTCTTTTGATGAAAATAGTGACAATTCTGGCAGTGATTATCGCTGTGGTGAAAATGATTTAACAGGCAGTGCTACAACCTGTACCACTACTGCTAATTTGGGCTCGGATAGCGGTGAAACTGTCGCGGACTATGATGATGTGGATGATTACATCGGTTGCTGGTGGAGTGATAATGCCAGTGATTGCGGCACAACCCCTGTTTCAGGCCAACTGAGTACGTTACTTGATCTATCGAACAGCCAACTCTATGCCCACTTTACGGTAAAAATAGCGGTGAGCTACATTGATAGTTCTGGTTCAACCACGACTGCGATTACGGAGCTTAAACGGATCTCTTTGAGTATCGATACCGGTCAATATGGCCAATACTCCGTTATTGCTTTTCGGGGGAATTATTGATGCGTAGGCGTGGATTTACCCTGATCGAGATGATCATGACGATAATCATAGGATCCATACTCGTTCTTGGCATCGCGGGTTTTTTGGAGTTGGGGGCAAAGGGATATACAGACACAGTAGCTCGTCAGCGTATTCAAACTCAAGCCCAGTTTGTCTTAGAGAAAATAGCCAGAGAAATTCGCCATGCTGTGCCAAATAGTATCGCGGTAACAGATAATGCTAATGGGCAGTGTGTCTCTTTTTATCCCATTAAATATGCTGGCTTTTATGGCATCAATGAGCAGTCGCAAACACTGCAGTTTATCGTTGGTGATGCGCCCAGCAGTTATGATGGTTTGTCTCTGATTATTAATCCTAGTCGTCAGTCAGATTTTACTGATAATTCAATCTACTTTTCCTTATCGGGTTCTGGTACCACGCTGAGTTTAACCGCCAATCATGTTTTGCAGAGTACTTCTATTGCTGATCGTGCTTACCTTTACCAAAATTCAGTTGAATACTGCTTAAATCTCACTACCAATGCAATTACTCGTAATAACGTACAGGTTGGAGACAGTATTAGTAGTGGCAGGATGAGTTATGAAGCGCCAACCTTACATCGAGGCGGAGTCGTTAGAATCTCTCTGACATTTGCCCAAAACGGTGAACAGAGCCATTTTGAACAGGATGTGCAGGTGCTCAATGTCCCCTAAGATAAAGAAACAGAGTGGCAATCTTTATATCGTTGCTATATTTGTCATTATAGTGATGGGCTTACTTGCATCGGCATTAACCCGAATGGAGTGGTCAAATCAAGATTCTATTTCTCGAGAGTTGATTGGTAATAAAGCATGGTATGCCGCTCATTCTATCAATGAACGTGCACTAACCACGATGTATCCGCTTAATACGTCAAGCGATGTTGCCAGTGCATGTAGTACATGGAATGCAAATTCATCTGCGGGGGCGGATGTTATGGCAAGTATTCCCAATTGCCAATGGACATCAACTTGCGCCAATGAAGGCACGTTGTCGATCAACAGTACGACCTACTATCGAATAGAAACGACGGTAACTTGTGGTAGTGGAAATTTCCAAGTTCAACGGGTTCAGGATGTTTGGATTAAGGAGTAGCCAGTGAGTAAATGTCTCCCTAGCGTTTGGTTGGCGGTATTATTAAGCCTGCTTTACAGCTCAGCCAGCTTTGCTCTCAGTTTTTCTGAATGTTCTGCATTACGCTCTGATCGAGATTTTGCCATTTCATTTAATATCACGAATGCTCAATTAAATGAGACGGTAGGCGTATTAAAAAGTTTAACTCTATTAGATATTATTCCCGATAATATATGGACCAACAGTTCAACGACTTATGCTGAAATTTATGATGGAACGATGCAGATTGGGCAAAATTATCGGATTTGGCTTGAGTATCGTGCGAGTGGCGATTTATCGAATAGCGGCACTCTAACCTATTACCGATTAGTCGGCAAAGTGTGGGAAATTTACAATCAGCAAATCGTTAATTTATATGGTCTGCTTTCTACTTCACTGGAAATTTATAGCGTCGGTACCACCATACAAAACCTTGGCTGTGATGTGACGAATGTTGCGCCACCAATGATAGAACAGCGCCCAGCGTTGTGTGATTTATTCCCTGAGCCAGCGCAAAGTTGGATCACGCAAGGTACATCTGAATATAGCTATTTTTCCAATAGTACACTAGATGTACGTAGCTCAACGATTGAAATTAACGGCTGGTCGGATGCTTATAAACAAAAGAACGCGGTACAACTTTATTATGTCAGTAATCCCAGTGTGCTATGGGATGCAGTGTGGGTTGGGTTTGATGATGTGCCACAGGATCGCGTTCAGGATACTTATGGTGCTCCAAGCGTTGATTTATGCGATGGCGTGAGCTGTTATCCAGGTGATGGAGATGGGCGCATTGATGAACGGAAAATACCATCCCCCCCGTTAGTGAGTGCGTCATATACGAGTAATCAAAATCTCACTATAACTAATGGGTTATTTGATTTTACTCGCTATGATCGTGTTTGCTCGTCCTCTTCAGCTACCACTGGTTTGTGTTATTACCAAAATCTGTCCAGTACGACCGTTGCCATTTACATTAAAAAAGATGTTCAGAATTTAACTATTTCGGGTTTAAGTAATGGTGGTAAGACACTTATTGTGCACTTTACCGATGGGATTAACATTGAGCATTTTGAATTTTTAGGGAAAACGGATCTTTATTTTGACTCAGATACAGAAGTTAATTTCCAAACTTTTTACTCTGATGATGCGGCGACAATGACATTTGGTAGTAATGTCTGGATTAATATCTCAGGGACCGATTCACTTTCCTTTGCTGCGGGGGATTTCCTTCTTTACGGTAATGTAAACTTTAACTACGTTGGTGAGTCTACCGATGGTTTTGCTTATCCAGTTATTTATGGCCCCAGAGCGACCTATGCTTTACAAGGGAATACCTTCAAGGGGTATTTGTTAGCTGAAAATGTTACGTTGAGTCAATCAATGGTGGTTCAGGGGGCTGTTACCGCTAATTATTTACTGATGGCCGATAACTCAAAGATTATTGCCTTAAATGGTGAAGCTCAATGTGCCATTTCTAATGATCAGACTCAATATTCATTAACTATTGAACCTGCTGAAGATTATTCTTTAATTTGTAAGGTTCAGGAAGTGGTATTTCAGGTGTTTGATGACGACGGTAATGCGGCGACAGATTTTGCTGGAACTATACACGTTTCTCCTTACAGTAATTTGTCGGTGACGACAGGAAGTGGCAGTGGTGGTGTGTATCAGCCTGATAGCACTGGTAAACTAGTGGTTAATCTTTCCTCTAGCCAAGCTGATGATGTGACTTTATCGACTTATCTTTCAACGCAAACTGATACTTCTCAGACTGTCTCGGGAACCTACCATTTTGTTCCTTATACCTTTGATGTTGATGATCAGTATGTAATTGCGAATAAACCTCAATCGGTGCCGATATCCGTCCAAGCTTGTGATGATAGTGGTGGTGTTATTGATGTTAGCTATACCAATACCCCTTCTTACTCATCAGACTGGGTGGCCCCAACGAGTGGGGTTGGGCAGTTGACTATGAGTGATCTTGCATTCTCTTCTGGGACTGCGACCGCAACGCTGACGATGGAAGATTCTGGTGTAAAAACGGTGACCTTAACCGATTCAAAATTTAACTGCTCTTCTTATAGTAGTGACTGCCCTATCAAAGGCAATGGGACTTTACAAGGAAGCTTTACGGTCTATTCACGGCCATGGACATTTGCGGTTTGTCCATCTGATGGTGATGCCATGAATGGCAATATCACCGATGCAACCAGTGAAGGTTTTAAAGCAGCAGGAGCAAGTTTCGCTCTACATATTAAGCCTATTCGGTGGGTTTCTAACGGCAGTGTGTCTGGGGCGATAGAAACAACGAACTATTGCGCTTCTCCAGTGACACAAAACTTTTTCTCAACCCACACTCAATTGGCCGCAACAGTGAACTTAGATCATGATGTTGCCGAACCCAGTGGCGGCGCTTCCGGAGTGTTAAAAGATGGCGACGGAGATACGTCAGTTACACTACTGAATACTGATGGCACAAGTAATAGTTACTATGATTTTAGTGGCTTAACTTGGAGTGAAGTCGGGGTATTACAGATACAAGCGAACACTCAAAGTAGTTACCTCGGACAAACAATTCAGACAGGCTATCGAAATATTGGACGTTTTTATCCCGCCTATCTAACCATTACGTCGAATAGTTGGACATATGCGAATAATTTAGATGAATTTGCTTATATGAACCAACCCATTAGCTATAGTTTTAATGTAGAAGCACAAAATATGTCGGGTGGGGCGACGACCAATTATGGCGACTTTGGGGCAAGCTTAATTGCCAATATAAAATTAGTGGCGGTTAACACAAATGCTGGTAATGAAAATAACGGAGCGCGGGTCGCCGATTATGATGAACACTATTGGGGGGATACCACAAGCTGGAGTGGGGCTGCGTTATCAGTCACTCGTTCATTTACATTATTAAAAAATGAAACGGTAAGTTCACCTTATACAACATCTCCAGATGGTCCTTTTACTTCGGGGTTTGGGCTAGAGGTGACAGATAGCATTGATAACGTTGATTTCACCGATAAATCTTTGGCGCGTTATACTAACCAAATTCTCGATAGTACTAATAAAGCATTTCCAACTCAGCCCGATTTCCGCTATGGTCGGATGGTATTATCGGATGTGGGAGGGAACTCTGAGTCCACTTTAAGTGTCCCACTGAAAACCCAGTATTGGAATGGAAGTCAATTTGTTGTGAATACCGAAGATTCAGGCTCGGTGTTCTCTACCGCTGGCGATGGACTCTGTAAACAGACGATTTGGCAAAATACTGTTCAGTCATCAAGTTCAACGTTGAGTGGTGCTTCGGCAGCGGTGGCTGTCACTAACGGACAAAGCTCCGTGGTAAAAGTACTGCCTGATAGCGATACCGATTTGAGAGAAAAAGTGCGTTTTTGGATTCGTTTGGATGATAGTTCAACGGTGTCTCCTCAAACCACATCATCAGCAGATATTGACTGCGGAAGCACTTACCTTAATCAACCATGGCTACAATATAATTGGCGTGGGGTTGGGGATGAAGATCCTTCTGCTGTTGTCACGTTTGGTATTTTTCGCGGCAATGACCGTGTGATCTACCGAGGTGAAGCGCGAATGAATAACTGATGCCCGAGCTTATTTTCGGGATGGAAGTTAGGAATTTGTTAGAAATTACCCGTTTCGCTCTATGTTTATGCACCAATGCCTTGCTGTGATCGCAAGGCGTTGGTACATTTAGAGCAATTTTTTATCTTCTTAATTCTTGCAGGACGAGCGAAGAATATGTTCAAAAAACTTCGTGGCATGTTTTCAAATGACCTATCTATCGATTTAGGTACTGCCAACACACTTATTTATGTAAAAGGACAAGGTATTGTTCTTGATGAACCCTCAGTGGTTGCGATTCGCCAAGACAAAGGTCGCGGTGGAAAAACAGTTGCAGCTGTAGGTCATGCTGCAAAACAAATGCTGGGTCGTACGCCAGGAAATATTTCCGCAATTCGTCCGATGAAAGACGGCGTTATTGCCGATTTTTACGTGACAGAAAAAATGCTGCAGCATTTTATCCGTCAGGTACATGACAACAGCGTATTAAAACCAAGCCCACGTGTTTTGGTTTGTGTTCCTTGTGGTTCAACCCAAGTTGAGCGCCGCGCGATTCGTGAATCAGCACTGGGTGCTGGCGCTCGTGAAGTTTATTTAATTGATGAACCGATGGCAGCTGCAATTGGTGCAGGCCTTCGTGTATCTGAACCAACAGGTTCAATGGTGGTCGATATCGGTGGTGGTACGACTGAAGTTGCTGTTATCTCATTGAATGGTGTTGTTTATTCATCTTCTGTTCGTATCGGTGGTGACCGTTTTGATGAGGCGATCATTAATTATGTACGTCGTAACTACGGCAGCTTAATTGGTGAAGCAACAGCAGAAAAAATCAAACACGAAATTGGTTCTGCATACCCTGGCGATGAAGTGCAAGAAATTGAAGTGCGTGGTCGTAACCTTGCTGAAGGTGTGCCTCGTAGCTTTACGCTTAATTCAAATGAAATTCTTGAAGCACTGCAAGAGCCGCTAACAGGTATTGTTTCTGCCGTCATGGTTGCTCTTGAACAATGTCCTCCTGAACTTGCTTCTGATATCTCAGAAAACGGTATGGTACTCACCGGTGGTGGTGCCTTATTGAAAGATCTTGATCGTCTACTTACTGAAGAAACTGGTATTCCAGTTGTTATCGCTGAAGATCCACTTACTTGTGTGGCTCGTGGTGGCGGTAAAGCTTTAGAAATGATTGATATGCACGGTGGCGATCTTTTTAGCGAAGAGTAACCGCTTGTCAGGTTCTTCTGGTATGAAGAACCTGCATTTAACTAAGGTCTTTGATGATATTGTTGAATGACCAGCGTTTAATTCTAGGATTATTAAGATGAAGCCTATATTTGGTCAAGGACCATCTCTGCAGCTACGTCTGTTCTTCGCTGTGATTATATCAGCCAGCCTTATGCTGGCTGATAGCCGTTTAGATACTTTTTCTCACGTCCGTTTTTTATTGAATAGCCTTGTTGCGCCTATTCAATTTGCTGCCGATCTTCCTCGAACTATGTTTGATGACTTTTACGAACGTATTAGTACTCATGAACACCTATTAGAGTCCAATAGCAAATTAAAACGTGAAGTGTTAACACTGAAAAGTGATCTGATTCTTCTTGATCAATATAAAGAAGAAAACAAACGTCTGCGTAAGTTGCTGGGATCGTCTTTCGTACGAGACGAAAAGAAAATGGTCACAGAAGTGATGGCGGTAGATACGTCTCACTATCGGCATCAAGTCGTGATTGATAAAGGTAGTATTGATGGTGTTTATGAAGGTCAGCCTGTTATCAATGAAAAAGGGATTGTTGGTCAAGTGACGTTCGTTGCCGCTCACAATAGCCGTGTATTGCTATTGGTTGATCCTAATAACGCTATTCCCGTTCAAAACATTCGTAATGATATCCGGGTGATCGCTTCTGGTAATGGTCAAAGTGATGAAATCCAACTGGAACATATTCCTACAAGTACCGATTTACGGGAAGGGGATATGTTGGTGACATCGGGATTAGGTGGCGTTTACCCAGAAGGGTATCCTGTCGCATATATCACTAATGTGGATAAAGACACGCGCCGCGAGTTTGCATCAATTAAAGCGAAACCTGTCGTCGATTTTGATCGGTTACGTTACCTATTGCTGATTTGGCCAAACGAAGATAGTCAGCACAAAGCATTACATGCTGATATTAAGCAGATGGAAAAAGAGGATAAGAGTGACTCTAACTAACGACTGGAAAGGGCGCCTAGTTATTTGGCTTTCTTTTTTGTGTGCACTGATATTTCAAACCATTCCATGGCCTGGGTCGTTAGATTTAATTCGCCCTGCTTGGTTATTCCTCGTTATCTGTTACTGGGTGTTAGCCATGCCACACCGAGTGAATGTCGGAACAGCATTAGTGCTGGGTTTATTGTGGGATCTCTTAGTTGGGTCGACGCTTGGCATTCGCGGAATGATGTTTTCTATCGTCGTGTATATCGTAGCGATGAACTTCTTGGTTTTACGTAATATGGCACTTTGGCAACAAGCGGTTGTGATCGGATTTTTGGTCATGGTGCTTGAAGTACTTATCTTCCTTGGTGAGTATCTCATTCAAGATGTGGCCTTTAATCCTATGTCTTTGTGGAGTGGGGTGATCAGCTGTGTTCTGTGGCCATGGATGTTTTTATTGTTACGAAAAGTGAGACGTCACTGGCATTTAAAATGAATAGGCATAAACTAGTATTGGCGTCTGGATCTCCCAGACGTCGTGAGTTATTAACTCAATTAGGCTATAACTTTGATGTCATTGTGACTGATGTCGAAGAAGCCAGACATGAAAAGGAGTCAGCCCGGGATTACGTGCAACGTCTCTCTTGTGATAAAGCGCTGGCTGGTGTCGCTTTATCGGCTCCTGATTCATTGGTCATTGGTTCTGATACGATTGTCGTGCTGGGAGAACAAGTATTAGAAAAACCAAGTGATTTCTCTGATGCTCAGCGAATGTTACGCTCCCTATCTGGCGGTGTTCATCAGGTGATGACCGCAGTAACTATTGCAAATAAACAGCAGCATCGTTCAATCGTCGTTGTCACCGATGTGTGGTTTAAGCCACTGACCGACAAAGAAATTGAAGATTATTGGTTAACCCAAGAGCCGCTAGATAAAGCCGGTAGCTATGGTATACAAGGTATTGGTGGGCGTTTTGTGACGCGAATAGAAGGAAGCTATTACGCGGTTGTCGGATTGCCTCTTTACGAAACTGATCAATTAATCCAAACATTTATCCAGTCTTAAGGTATTGTTATACTTAAATAAAATAACGAGTAGTACTTCTTGCTGCTCTTTATTTTACTCGAATGTGTTGATGCAATATTGAACCGAATATTTACACATCATATGGGTATAATTAAAAGGCCTTGTTTCACGTCAATAATGTAATTAAATCATTATGATATGACGTAATTTTCATTCACCAAATCGTATTGCCTTCTCTTGCTCTGTTATGAACATGGTTTGGTAAAAAATTAATTTATTGAGGTTTATCCATGTGTGCAGAATTGCTTTTAAACGTGACACCTAGTGAAACGCGGGTGGCGATGATTGAAGGCGGAGTCCTTCAAGAAATCCATGTCGAGCGCGAAGCTAAGCGTGGTATCGTTGGCAATATTTATAAAGGAAAAGTAAGCCGAGTTTTGCCAGGTATGCAAGCGGCTTTCGTCGACATTGGCTTAGAAAAAGCAGCCTTTCTTCATGCTTCTGACATCGTACCGCACACAGAATGTGTGTCAGAAAATGAAAAACAACAATTTCAGGTGCGCGACATTTCTGAATTAGTGCGTCAAGGACAAGACATCGTCGTCCAAGTTGTGAAAGATCCACTGGGAACGAAAGGCGCACGTTTAACGACGGATATCACCCTTCCTTCACGTTATCTTGTGTATATGCCTGGCGCAAGTCATGTGGGCGTTTCGCAGCGTATTGAGAGTGAAACGGAGCGTGATCGTTTAAAATCAGTCGTCGAACATTATTGTGATGAGCATGGCGGATTTATTATCCGTACTGCTGCCGAAGCGGCGAACGAAAAAGAGTTAGCCCAAGACGCCGCCTTTTTGAAACGGCTTTGGTCAAAAGTAATGGAGCGCCGCCGCAAATATAAGACGCGCTCAACGTTATACGGTGAACCCGGATTAGCGCAACGGTTACTGCGAGATTTCGTTGCGACAGATATCACCAAAATATTGGTCGACTCTCGTCAAGAGTTCGAAAACCTGAAAGAGTTTACTTCAGAGTTTGTTCCTGAACTGACGAGTAAGTTGGAGCTTTATGAAGGTGACAAACCTATCTTTGATATGTACGACACCGAAAATGAAATCCAACGAGCTTTAGAACGAAAAGTCGAACTTAAATCTGGTGGCTATCTGATTATTGATCAAACTGAAGCCATGACGACGATCGATATTAATACCGGGGCTTTTGTTGGGCGACGAAATTTAGAAGAAACGATTTTTAATACTAACGTTGAAGCGACCCAAGCTATCGCTCGTCAACTTCGTTTACGTAATTTAGGTGGTATCATCATTATCGATTTTATTGATATGTTATCTGATGAACACCGTAAGCGAGTACTAACTTCGTTAGATGCAGCTTTGAGTCAAGATCGAGTGAAAACCAACATCAATGGTTTTACCCACTTAGGCCTAGTTGAAATGACACGTAAGCGCACGAGAGAAAGTATTGAACATGTATTGTGTTCTACTTGTCCTACTTGTGAAGGGCGCGGTACGGTAAAAACGGTCGAAACCGTTTGTTTTGAAATTTTACGTGAAATCACACGTGTTAATCGTGCTTATGATGCGGATAAGTTTGTTGTCTATGCATCTCCTTCAGTGGCAGATACTTTACAAGGTGACGAATCACATTCACTGGCAGAGTTAGAAGTGTTTATTGGAAAAGAAGTACGTATTCAGGCTGAACCTCTTTATATTCAAGAGCAGTTTGATGTTGTCATGATGTAATAGGACATTGAGTGATCTCGAGATTAACCCTTTTAGGGCGGTTAGTACTTTGGCTACTGGTTAGCTTAATCGTATTGCTTGCGGTAGCAGTCACTTCTCTGCGAGTGCTGCTGCCTAATATGAACCATTTTCAAGGTGAAATTGAGCAATGGGTTAGTCAACAGACCAACATCCAATTTGATATTCAAGATGTGCGGGGTTTCTGGCGAAACACGCACCCTTCCATTGCGCTGCAGGGAGTCACTGCTGATTTTCCTGATGGTAGCGATATCCATTTTTCCTCGGGTCAACTAGATATAGAATTTGACTTGATGGAGTCTCTTTGGGAGCAAAAACCTGTCATTGCTGATCTGACTATTCATAAATTGAAACTGGATGTGAGTTCAGTGGATTGGGTGAATATGCAGAAATCAGATGAGGAAGAGACTGCTCCGCAAGATAAAACCAAGACTCAGCAGCGTATCCTTAATCGTATTGATAGTCTGTTTCTTCGACAGTTAGATAATTTTTCGTTACGTGATTCTACGGTGAAGTATCGAACAGTATCTGGTGAAACACGTCAATTAGATATCGATAAACTTCGTTGGAAGAATCAAGGAAAGCATCACTTCGCTGAAGGTGTGGTAAGCATCGCTGAGGCCAACATTAATTCACTCTCTATTGCGGCTCAATTTGAGGATCACGGTTCATTACGTGATGTTTCAGGGCAGTTTTATGCTGATGCCAAACGAGTGGAAGTTCGCCCATGGCTTACGAAGTATGCCAAAGATAAAACGGGCATCAAAAACGGTGTGGTGAATTTCAATGCTTGGGTAACATTAAAACATAACCAACCGGTAGATGGTTACCTAGAGTTACAACCTTCGGAGCTGACTTGGCAAGATGATACTGCCAATCACGAGTTGTTTATTGAATCTGGGATTGTGAATTTATCCCCGACTCATGATGGTTGGAAAGTAAGTGGGCACTCACTAAAGATTAGGACAGATGATCAATTATGGCCTGATTTAGATGTGGCGTTGGATTGGAAGCCTCATTCATGGCGGCTCAATTTGTCACAACTAGATATCGGCGCGGTTTTACCTTTGACCCGATTGTTTTCTGATTCAACTCAGGCTCAAGATCTCATTAAAAAACTGAAACCGAATGGCACTATTGAAGACTTAAGAGTTTCACGTGGTGATAGTTGGGAATCGCTTCGTTACTCAGCTCGTTTAGCCGATGGTGCTATAGCTCAATGGGATTTATTGCCTGAAGTTCACCACTTACAAGCCACCATTAGTGGTTCAATCAAGAAGGCGAATATCAAAGCATCATTAGCTGATGATGTTCTACCATACGGTGATGTGTTCCAAGCGCCATTACAGATTAATCACGGCAACGTTAATCTTACTTGGCAAAATCAAGCAGATGGTTGGTCTTTGTGGAGTAATAAGGTTGCGGTCGCCACGCCTGATATGAGTGCTGTCGGACAGTTTCGTCTTGATATGCCAAATCAGCAAAGTCCTTTGCTCTCTTTTTACGTAGAAACTGACTTGTACAAAGCTGGCGAAACTTGGCGTTACTTGCCTCGTTTGGCATTAGGTCAAGAGCTAACGGACTATCTATCAACTGCCATTCAAGCAGGTAAAGTCAATACAGCGAAGCTTTTATGGTATGGAAGGTTAGGAGATTTTCCTTATCACAAGCATAACGGTATTTTCCAGGCTTGGGTTGGCCTTAAAGATGGTCGTTTTAGTTTTGATACGGCCTGGCCACCTTTGACTGATCTGCAGTTGAATATGCTGTTTGAAAATGACGCCATGTATTTGGACTCACATTCAGCCAAAATGATGGATGTGACCGCTAAAAGGATTACCGGTCAGATCCCGGCTTTGGTAGAAAATGGTCATATAGAGCTAGAAGCCCAAACAACAGCGGAAGGGAATGCTGTTCGTGACTATATGACGGCGACGCCTTTGGTTGATTCTGTTGGTGCTGCTCTAACTGAAGTTAAGATTAATGGGCAGGTTAAATCTCACTTTCGTTTAGATATTCCATTTACGACCAAAAAACAGCCTCGAGCATGGGGTTGGGCCGACTTGACCAAAAGTACGGTTGATATTGATGCTCCTCCCATTCATATGAAGGACGTGTCTGGACGTATCCATTTTGATAATGATGTGGTTAGCGCTGCAGGTATCACTGGGCAACTTTTAAATCAGCCTGTCTCTCTTGATTTTAAAGGTGAAAGTAATACCAAAGGTTATGGTGTGCAAATTGATACTGTCGGCGATTGGGATGTGAAACCCCTTGCTCCTTATGTTGGCAAGAAGTGGATCGAGCCTCTCAATGGGCATGCACCATGGCAAATGGGAGTGCATTTACAACTGAATGATGTTGGGTTTACGTATCAGGTGGATTTACGCGCTGGATTAACAGATGTGGTTAGCCAGTATCCTTATCCTTTGTCGAAAGCTGAGCGTATTCCAGAAGTGGCTCGTCTTGAAGCTTCGGGCAATCAAGAAAAGATAGCGGCGCGTGTTGAACTGCCGCAAGCAAAGTATCAAGCGAATATTGATATCACGAAACCAACCCCTGTTCTTGAAGCAACGAATTTAGTTCTGGGTAAAGGTAAATTCAAAATCAATCCTATTATGGGCCATCAAGCCACAATCAATACGGATAAATTTAATTTAGATAAGTGGATTGAGTTTTTAGCGAGTGACGATCAAAAGCAGAGCTCAACCGCTACATCCGCCACGAGTGATATTAAAATTCCTGAACCGCAACAGGTCGATTTGCAGGTGAAGGAACTTACTTTAGGTAGCTTAGATTGGCATGACGTGGATTTTTCAGCAAAAGAGAAGAATGCTGGTTGGTCCATGTCTTTAAATAGTCAGGAGGCAAGTGGGAAAGCGACCTACTTAATGTCGAATGATCTCACCGTGTCTCTCGATCGTTTACATCTTTATGTTCCAGCTTTAGATGATCGCGATCCCAAAAAACCATTGATAGTGGATGAAGTAAAAAAGGCAGATCCCCTTATTACTAATTTTGATCGCGAGTTTCACGAATTGATGCCAAACTTAACTTTAGCGATCAATGACTTTTGGTTCCAAGGTTATAAAGTCGGTCAGTTGAATATGGACTTTATCCGCCAAGGCGATTTATTGCATTGGAAAAGTATTGATATCAATAGCGGTACAAATGAAGTACATGCTGATATTGATTGGAAATTAGGTAAAGATACCAGCCATACACGTCTGTCATTGGAAATGAAAGGTGAGAATAATAGTGATCTGATGGATAGATTTGGTATCAGTTCTGGGATTCAAAAAGCTCCCTTTGAATTGAAAACCAATACAGAGTGGGATGGTGCTCCTTGGTCTATGCGTATCAATACCTTACAAGGGGACGTTAGCACTAAGCTTGGCAAAGGGGTTATCTCTGATGTGAGTGGGGCTGCAAACTTATTAGGTATATTTAGCTTAGACTCTTTAATAAGACGAATGAAGTTGGATTTTAGCGACGTATTTGATGATGGGATGGCATTTAACTCGATTACCGGTAGCGGTCGAATTTCTCAAGGTGTCTTCCTGACTAACGATATTGAAATGGATGCTGTTGCGGGAGATTTATCTCTAAAAGGGATGGCTGATCTCAATAATCGTACTGTCGATGCTCAAGTCCATTTTGTTCCAGATATGACATCCGGTATCCCGGTATTAAGTGCTTTTGCTGTCGCACCGCAAACCGCACTTTATGTCTTGGCTATCACAACGGTCATTTCTCCTGTGGTAGAAGTGTTTACTGAAGTGAACTACGAGATCAAAGGTCCTATGGACTCACCAACGGTGAAAGAAATTTCACGTAGTAAAGGAGAGTACACCTTGCCCAAGGAGCTAAAAAAAGTCATTGAATGACAAGGAGGGAATATGGAAAGAGTCGGTGTTATCCAAATGACATCGGGCCCTAATGTCGCAGACAATGTCACCTTTATTGAAAAACAAATTGCTCGATTAGTAAAACATGGGGCACAGTGGATAGTGACCCCTGAGAATGCCTTATTATTTAGTCAACGCACGGATTATCATGCTTATGCTGAACCTCTCGGTCGTGGCCCTATTCAGCTTCGTTTAGCTGAAATTGCCCGCCATTATGGGGTATGGTTGTTAATAGGGAGTATGCCTATAAAACGTGATGATAGCGTGACTTCCACTTCTATTTTGTTGGATTCTCAAGGTCAATGTCAGGCGTATTATGATAAGCTGCATATGTTTGATGTCGATGTTGCAGATAGCCAGCATCGATACCGAGAATCAGAGACGTTTCAAGCAGGAAGCCAAATATCATTAACACAGACGCCATTCGGTGCATTAGGTTTATCCATTTGTTACGATATTCGTTTTCCTCATCTTTACTCCGAATTAAGACAGCGGGGCGCTGAGATTTTTATTGTTCCGGCTGCGTTTACGGCGGTGACGGGTCAGGCTCATTGGGAGGTTCTACTCAGAGCAAGAGCCATAGAAAATCAATGCTGGGTTGTTGCCGCTGCTCAAGGAGGAAAACATCCTTGTGGAAGAGAAACCTGGGGGCATTCCATGGTCGTTAACCCTTGGGGCGAAATTGTTGCTTCATTAGAGCAGCAAGCAGGTAGTTTGATCGTCGATATAGACAGAAGTGCATCGGCTGAGGTTCGTCAGGCGATGCCTATTATCGAGCACGCTCGATTTTCCAATCAATTTCAATCAACAAAGAGCTAGATATGAGTATTAACCGCATTGAAGAAGCACTACTTACACCCGCAGGGCTGACAGAGCAAGATATTGCGGATACCTTGTCGAGCATTGCTACTCGTCAAATTGATTACGCTGACATCTATTTTCAGTCCAGTTGGCATGAGTCTTTAGTATTAGAAGATAGCATTATTAAAGACGGTTCTTTTAATATTGATCGCGGTGTGGGTGTGCGTGCCATCACCGGAGAAAAAACGGGTTTTGCCTACTCAGATCAAATTGAGTTAGCGGGATTAAAGCAGAGCGCAAATGCAGCACGAGGTATTGCTCAAAGTGGTCAAAGCGGACAGGTTCAGGCATTCAAACGTTTGAATGATAGCCAAGCTTACTACGCTGATGTGAATCCTCTCGATTGTTGGGAAAAACAACAAAAAACAGAGTTATTGAAGCAGCTTGATGCATACATCCGTACTAAAGAACCTCTTGTCCAAGAAGTGTCTGTGAGTTTAAGTGGTGTTCATGAGCAGATGCTTGTTGCGGCGACTGATGGCACTTATGCAGGAGATATTCGTCCACTGGTTCGTTTATCTATTAGTGTTATCGCACAAAAAGGCGATCGCCGTGAGCGTGGTAGTTCAGGTGGTGGTGGTCGTTTTGATTACGATTACTTTTTAAATGAGATTGAAGGACAAAAAATTGCCTTCTCTTATGCAGATGAAGCAATTCGTCAAGCGCTTGTGAATTTGGAAGCCGTTGCAGCGCCAGCGGGAACAATGCCGGTAGTACTTGGCTCTGGTTGGCCTGGTGTTTTACTTCATGAAGCTGTGGGGCATGGTTTAGAAGGGGACTTTAACCGGAAAGGTTCATCGGTGTTTTCTGGCAAGATCGGTCAGAAAGTCACATCAGATCTTTGTACTATTGTTGATGACGGTACATTGAAAGATTTGCGTGGTTCATTAAATGTTGATGATGAAGGTGTTGCTGGTCAATACAATGTATTGATTGAAAAAGGCGAACTGAAAGGTTACATGCAAGATAAGTTAAATGCGCGTCTTATGGGTGTGAACCCTACGGGCAATGGTCGCCGAGAATCTTATGCACATCTTCCAATGCCGCGTATGACCAACACATATATGTTACCAGGTGAGCATACTCCGGAAGAGATCATTTCTACCGTTAAGAAGGGGGTTTACGCACCGAACTTTGGCGGCGGTCAGGTGGATATTACTTCTGGTAAATTCGTCTTCTCTGCATCTGAAGCCTATCTTATTGAAAACGGTAAGATTACTACTCCCATTAAAGGTGCCACTCTTATCGGTTCTGGCATTGAAGCAATGCAACAAGTGTCTATGGTGGGTAATGACCTTGGTATCGACCGTGGTGTTGGTGTTTGTGGTAAAGCAGGACAAAGCGTACCTGTAGGTGTTGGTCAGCCAACGTTGAAACTTGATGCTTTGACGGTTGGTGGTACTGAATAATCTAACGTGTCGTATTATAAGCTGCGTTATCAACGCAGCTTTTTTATTTATAGAAATGAAAGATCGGCTAATGATCGTTTTGTAGTGGTAATTCAACGCGATCCATGCCATATTTCGACCCACAAAAATTGATCCTATTTTTACTGTCTGGAGCACACTATGTCTCATGAAGATGATTATCTATCTGTGGAAGAATTGATCGAGATTCAAAAGGAAGAGACTCGCGATATTATAGAGGCCTTACTTGAAGATGGCAGTGATCCAGAAGCGCTCTATGAAATTGAACACCACTTGTTTGCTGAACAGTTTGAAACGCTAGAAAAAGCAGCTATTGATGCTTTTAAAATGGGTTTTGAAGTATTAGAAGCAGAAGAAACTGAAGATGAAGATGGCAATAAATTGCTATGTTTTGACGCGACAATGCAATCAGTATTAAACCCTGAAGCCATTGATGAACAAGTGGAAAAGCTAGTTAACCTCGCTGAAAAGTATGACATCATCTATGACGGATGGGGTACCTTCTATGAAGGTGAAGATGCGCTTTATGACGAAGAAGATGACGACGACGAAGAATAGACTCCGTCTCACTCTTTTCTAAAAGTACCAGCCTTTGTGCTGGTATTTTTATATCTGCTTGGGTATAAAGAAACAAATTCATTACAATAAAATTACTATTTGTTTATGCAGCTTTCGTTAGCCGGTCTGTGGCAACTTTCTCCTCTTACTGATCTCTCTATTCCTCAAGACGATATTACCTTCCCTGCGCCGCTGAGTAAGGTACTACCGGATTCCATCACAGAACAAGAGATTGCGGCTCAAGAGTGGCATCTTATGCATGATGTAGAAATGGATGAAGAGATGATGCGTGCTCAAGCCATTGATTTGGTGCTTGAGGGAATTGATTTCCATGCAGAGGTGCGAGTCAATGGTATTGCTGTTTTTGACTGTGATGGTACACAGGCGATCTACCGTAAAGATGTGAAACCGTATCTGGATAAAGGGGGAAATCGGATTGAAATTCTCTTTTTAGAGGAAGAAGAACCCCTTCTTTTTGAGGAAGATATTACGGATTTCGCTCGTTCAGAGCCTATTAAGCATTATGATACTCGTATCGGAATATGGCGCGCTCCCTATCTGCAATTTATCAATAATACTCGTCTTGATAATGTCACAACGGAGCAAGTTTGGCACTACAGTGGCGGCTGTGAATTACTTGTTCATGTTTACTTTACGAATTTACATCCTGAGCTAGTTTCCGCCTCCGTGAAATTTGATGGTATGACTTATCAAGTCCCTTTGGATGTTCGTTCTCATGAGGCTAGTGTACTTTTTCAAGTAGAAGCTCCAAAAGCATTTAATCCTCAGGATCCTCAACAAGAGGATATGTATCAAGTGGAAGTCGATCTTGATGGGCAGTCGGACTCTCAGTGGATTGGTTTGCACCATTCCTTATCGCAAGCGCTCTTCTGAGCTTCACATACCATGTATTGGGCAACGCCATTGAGTTTGGCGTTGCCATAGTTTCTCGTGTAGATAAAAAATAACGGTATTAATGCTCGGTTCTATCGTTGCCATTATTCCCCCCACTAACCAACTTCCTGATAGTAAGTAAGAGACAGAAAAAGCGATGCTGAAGTGGACAACGGCAAAACTGATTGTTTTTATAGACGTTTGGTTGTGCCATTTCTTAAGCGATGGGAATTTTTGCCAAGCCTGGTCATGCAGATAAAATGCACCGGTATTAATTAAAGGCTCTAGCATTGCAATTAAGCTGCCTAGGATAA
Source organism: Vibrio nitrifigilis (assembly GCF_015686695.1). Classification (NCBI taxonomy): domain Bacteria; kingdom Pseudomonadati; phylum Pseudomonadota; class Gammaproteobacteria; order Vibrionales; family Vibrionaceae; genus Vibrio; species Vibrio nitrifigilis. The sequence continues at coordinate 2,842,674 of NZ_JADPMR010000001.1, forward strand.
TATCGCCAGTAAGAATATAGGCAACGGTAAACGCAACCGTAAAGTGGATAGTGGCGAAACTCAATGTCTTTTTCATGGTGATACCTCAAGCTCAATCTACCTTAGGTATATTATTAAGAATGATTATCACTAACGCGAGCTGTTCCTAACGATTAGTGAAATAGGTATCACCGATGAATTGCGATAATGAAGCTATGAATCCTCATCTTGAGAGTTGCAATTATTTGATAAGGCCTATTTCTTTATAATATTTTAGCGCTCCGGGATGCAGTGGAACTGATAAGCCATTTTTTACCATGTCTTCTTTTTTCAAATTAGCAAAAGCAGGGTGTAGGTGTTTAAACGTGTCAAAATTTTCAAATACCGCTTTAGCGATGTTATAAGCAACGTCATCGGGGAGATCACTGCTTGCGACTAGTGTCGCTGCTACACCAAAACTTTTTATGTCTTGATCGGTGCCACGGTACATTCCTGCTGGTACATCAGTGTATGTGTAGTAGGGATGTGAACTTACTATTGCGTCTATTTGTGAACCCGTTGCTGGGATCAGTTTAGCATCGCACGATGTAGTGGCTTCTTTAATGGAGCCATTAGGATGACCAACCATATAGATAAACGCATCTATCTTATTGTCACACAGAGCTTGGGAGCGCTCAGAACCTTTAAGTTCAGACACATATTTGAAACTGTGCTTAGTCCAGCCAAATTCTTTCATTACGACTTGCATTGTTGCTTGATCGCCAGAACCGACATTACCAATATCAATACGTTTACCAGCAAGATCTTTGATATTTTTAATATGCGAATCAGCCCGAGCGATAATATTGAAAGGTTCTGTATGAAGTGAAAAGATCGCGCGCAGTTTTTTGTACGGACCTTGCTGTTTAAATTCACTGCTTCCATGGTAGGCATGGTATTGCCAATCGGATTGAACAATACCTAAATCTAAATCCCCAGAACGAATGCTATTCACGTTGTAAACTGAACCGTTAGTCGACTCAACAGAGCAGCGAATTTGGTGTGTTTTACGCTCTTGATTCACCAGTTTACAAATAGCTCCGCCAGCTGGGTAATAGACGCCAGTGACAGATCCTGTACCGATGGTAATAAACTCTCGTGCGCTAGCGGGAGTAATAGTCGTAATGGCTGAGGCTAGTACAGCAAGATGAAGTAACTTACGAAATGCCATGAATTCCTTTCCTTCATTAATGTTCTGTAAAGAACGAGAGCGCTATCTATTAGCAAAGAACAATGCTAATGGAATTTACGTACCGTCCCTGAATACGCTTTAAAAAGTGGCGGAATAATAACAAAAAAACAGTGAAAAAATGATCAAAATATCGATCGTTAAATAGTTATACCCAAGTAACCTCAAGATGCTGTTTCTGCGAGAATGTATTCGCTCTTAGGCAAGGCACTGATTTGAAGACATAGTCATTCTACGTTGAGAATCAGTAACACAGCCTAGGAGCGAATACAACTCGCCCTTTGGGAGCTCATCAACAAACCTATTTCTGCGCTCAATCACGTTGAAAGGGAATACCATTCCTGCCGTGATTGAGCTTGATCTAGGCTCGTTGATGAAGCTTTGAATCCTGCATCTTGAGGTCATTTGGGTATATTGGATTGTTTTGCGAGGAATAACTCGATCATCCTAAAATGGATGACCGAGGAAGATCATATAATCAAGCAGTGGCTTAATCATCGTTACGAGGCAATATACTCAAATGTCCTATGTCCTCAGCTACACCGTTCAGAGTTTCAGCAACGAATCCTGAACCCGCATTTTGAGGTGACTTGGATATCTGTAATTAGCCTGCATATTCAAACAGTTCACAGACAGAAGCAAAGAGTTGCTCTGTGGGAACTGCTGCCGTAGGAGTAATAAAAATAGTATCGTCACCAGCAACAACGCCAAGGATACCTTCGGATTTACCTAGGGAATCAAGCAAGCGAGCAATTAGCTGTGCTGCACCTGGACCTGTGTGAATAACAACAAGTGCAGGGTTGTGATCAATATCTAACACGAGTTCTCGTAGCGAGCTCGATACCGTTGGGACGCCGAGTTCTGCCGGTAGGCAGTAAACCATTTCCATCTTGGCGTTACGCGTACGTACTGCGCCAAATTTCGTCAGCATCCGTGAGACTTTGGACTGGTTAATGTTCTCGAATCCTTCGCTTTTCAGTGCATCAACGATATCACCCTGTGACCCAAATCTTTCTTCTTTGAGTAGAGCTTTAAAAGCACGAACGAGGTTATCTTGTTTGTCTGTATTGCGCATTTTTCTCTTTATTAGGATTCTATGATGGATTTGCTGCATATTTTCGCATAGATATGCAGGTTTCGCCAAATTATCCCATAAAAATGTCATAAAGGTCACTTAAAGACACAAAAACTACTATATTTATTAGAGGTCCTCTTGAGGTTTCGAGAGAAATTTTCATAATAGCGCCCCCGATTATCGTGTGATGGCTAGTTATGTGTTGAGCGATCTCTCAAAAAGCAAAAGTTAAATTTATGTAATCAAAATGTGATTACTATACTTGCGATGAGTGAACTCACCATACCCTACCAAACACATATATAAGAGACCTGAAGTCTCTAGGAGAACTTAGAATGAAAGTCGCTGTTATTGGTGCCGCTGGTGGCATCGGTCAAGCCCTTGCATTGTTGCTCAAGAATCGTCTACCAGCAGGAACCGATCTTGCTCTTTACGATATTGCTCCGGTGACTCCCGGTGTGGCTGCAGATTTGAGCCACATTCCAACCCCTGTATCAATCAAAGGTTATGCAGGTGAAGATCCTACTCCTGCTCTAGAGGGCGCGGACGTTGTATTGATTTCCGCTGGTGTTGCTCGTAAACCAGGGATGGATCGTGCTGATCTTTTTAATGTTAATGCTGGTATCGTTAAGTCGATAGCAGAGAAAGTCGCTGCGACCTGCCCAACAGCTTGTGTGGGTGTGATTACTAACCCGGTTAACACAACGGTTCCTATTTTTGCCGAAGAGATGAAAAAAGCAGGTGTGTACGATAAACGTAAACTGTTTGGTGTGACGACTCTTGATGTGATTCGTGCCGAAACGTTTGTTGCTGAATTGAAAGGTAAAGACCCTAGCAACATTCGCGTTCCTGTGATTGGTGGTCACTCAGGAGTTACTATTTTGCCATTACTTTCCCAAGTAGAAGGGGTAAGTTTTAGTGAAGAAGAAGCAAAATCGCTCACTTATCGAATTCAAAATGCGGGTACAGAAGTTGTTGAAGCGAAAGCGGGTGGTGGTTCTGCGACACTGTCGATGGGTCAAGCTGCATGTCGCTTTGGATTAGCACTTGTCAAAGCTCTACAAGGTAGTGAAGAGGTTATTGAATACGCTTATGTCGATGGTGGTAGTGAACACGCACCGTTCTTCGCTCAGCCCGTTAAACTTGGCCAAAATGGCGTAGAGGAAGTGCTTCCATACGGCAAACTGAGTGCTTATGAGCAAAAAGAGTTGGCGGATATGCTGCCGACATTGAATAAAGATATTCAAACTGGCGTAGATTTTGCCAAATAATTCTGACTTTTTCAGAGTATTCTGAGTACACAGAAAAACGAAAGCCGACGTTGAGTCGGCTTTTTTATTCCGTAGAACCTAGAAATCAATACTCGGTTCTATTTCGTGCGATTCACAGACATGTGAGCAAGGGTAATCAATGCTTCTTTATATTCGCTGTCGGGAATTGCGCTGAGTTCAGCAATTGCTTTATCTGCTTCTTCTTTTGCTTTATTCGTGGTGTAGTCTAATGATCCTGCTTGATCCATTGCAGATAATATTTCCTCAAGACGATCCATGCCGTTGGCTTTTTCGATCGCTTCACGGATCATTGCCGCTTGTTCAGGTGTTCCATTACGCATTGCATGAAGCAGTGGCAGTGTCGGTTTTCCCTCTGCGAGATCATCTCCAACGTTCTTACCCATCTCTTTTCCGTCTGATGTGTAATCCATCACATCATCGATAAGTTGAAAGGCGGTACCCAAATAGCGGCCGTAGTTCTGCATAGCCAACTCTATTTCTTTAGGCGCTTCTACAAGTAAAGCACCAATTTGAGTTGCCGCTTCAAACAGGCGAGCTGTTTTTGAATAGATAACCTGCATGTAGCTTTCTTCGGTAGTGTCAGGATCGTTACAGTTCATCAGTTGTTGAACTTCACCTTCCGCAATCACGTTTACCGCGTCGCTCATGACAGTCAAAATTGGCATGGAACCAAGTTGAGTCATCATTTGGAATGAACGAGTGTAAATATAATCGCCAACTAGCACGCTAGCTGCGTTACCAAATGCTGCGTTCGCTGTTTCTTTGCCGCGGCGCATATCTGATTCATCGACCACATCATCGTGCAATAATGTCGCCGTATGAATAAATTCAATAAAGGCGGCTGCGAGTGTATGTTTTGTCCCTTGATAGTCTAAAGCGCGTGCAGAAAGAACGGCAAGTAGAGGACGTAGACGTTTACCTCCGCTACTGACGATATAAAAACCAAGTTGGTTAATCAGTGATACATCTGAGTTTAATTGCGCTTGAATTGTTTCATTCACTTTTGCCATATCATTGGCAGTAAGCGCTTGGATAGCTTTAAAATCCATCGTAAATCCGGCTGAAGTTAGAGCCTTTATGGCGTTTAGTTCTTCGATAATTGTTGAATAATACACTAAAAAACGTTGATAAATACATGGTTGAAGGGCATGATCTCGCCACTTTTCTTTGGCGATTAGGTTTTCGCCAATTTTTTTAAATTATGGCTTGTCTTAAGGGCGTCCTTCGAGTAGAATCTGCGCCCTATTGATGATTAGTTTAGCGCACACCCAAAATGCACATTATGTAAGCATACGGCTGTGCGGAAAAAGCGGAGTAAAATATGTACGCTGTTTTCCAATCTGGTGGTAAACAACACCGTGTAAGCGAAGGTCAAACTCTTCGTTTAGAAAAATTAGACGTTGAAACTGGCGCAACTGTAGAGTTCGATAAAGTTCTTCTTGTTGCTAACGGTGAAGATGTTAAAGTTGGTGCTCCTCTAGTAGAGGGCGGTAAAGTTGTAGCAGAAGTTGTACAACACGGTCGTGGCGATAAAGTTAAAATCGTTAAGTTCCGTCGTCGTAAGCACTCTCGCAAACAGCAAGGTCACCGTCAGTGGTTCACGGAAGTGAAAATCACTGGTATCAACGCTTAAGTTATTAGGAGAGTCTAACAATGGCACACAAAAAAGCTGGTGGTTCTACTCGTAACGGCCGCGATTCTGAAAGTAAACGCCTTGGTGTTAAACGTTTCGGTGGTGAATCTGTTCTAGCAGGTAACATCATTGTTCGTCAACGTGGTACTAAGTTCCACGCTGGTAATAACGTTGGTATCGGTAAAGACCACACTCTTTTCGCTCTATCTGAAGGTAAAGTGAAATTTGAAGTTAAAGGTCCTAAAAACCGTAAATTCGTTAGCATCGAAGCTGAATAATTTTAGTTTCTAATGAATCCAAAAGCCCTGCCGTTAGGTGGGGTTTTTTATTTATTTGCGGCTTATAAAATTAGAGCCCATACCAAGGTACTCATCTGAGAGTAGCTTGTTATTTGTTCCATAGTAGTAAGCGATATGTCCTGAGTCGTCGGCTTCTGCTAAAATTAATAGCATTCTCAGTAGATGATATTGCAACGCAAATGATGCGGAGTAAAAAATGAAATTCGTTGATGAAGCGGTAGTGAAGGTTCAAGCTGGTGATGGCGGCAACGGTGTTGTTAGCTTCTGGCGTGAAAAATTCGTTGCCAAAGGTGGCCCTGATGGTGGCGACGGCGGTGATGGCGGCGATATTTATATCGAAGGCGATGAAAACCTTAACACCCTTATCGATTATCGTTTTCAGCGCTTCTATGACGCAGAGCGCGGTGAAAATGGTCGTGGCGGTAACTGTACTGGTAAACGCGGCAAAGACAAAGTTTTACGTGTACCGGTTGGTACGCGCGCGGTTGATATCCACACTAATGAGATTGTGGGTGAAGTTGCAGAGCATGGTAAACGTGTGATGGTTGCTAAAGGTGGCTGGCACGGTTTAGGTAACACTCGTTTTAAATCGTCAGTTAACCGTGCACCTCGTCAGAAAACCATGGGGACTAAAGGGGAAGTTCGTGAACTTCGTTTAGAACTATTGCTGTTAGCTGATGTGGGTATGCTTGGTTTACCTAACGCAGGTAAATCTACTTTTATCCGTTCGGTTTCAGCGGCAAAACCAAAAGTCGCTGATTATCCATTTACCACTTTGATCCCTAGTTTGGGAGTGGTAAGTGTAGTGCCAGAGCGTAGCTTTGTGGTCGCTGATATCCCTGGTTTGATCGAAGGGGCGGCAGATGGTGCAGGTCTTGGTATTCGTTTCTTGAAACACCTTGAGCGCTGTCGTGTACTGCTACATATGATCGACATTATGCCTGTGGATCAAAGTGATCCTGTGCAAAATGCATTAACGATCATTGATGAGCTTGAACAATATAGTGATAAGCTGGCAACTAAACCACGTTGGTTAGTGTTCAATAAAGTAGATCTTCTGCCTGAAGAAGAAGCGGATGAGATCATTCAAAACATCATCGATGCTTTAGGTTGGGAAGAAGATTACTACAAGATCTCTGCAATCAATCGTCAAGGCACGAAAGAGCTGTGTATGAAGTTAGCGAACTTCATGGATGAACTTCCTCGTGAAGTTGAACAAGAAGTGACTGCTGAAGAGTCTGTTGACTTTATGTGGGATGACTACCATAAAGATGCAATGGCTGGTGATAATGTTATCACTGAAGATGATTGGGATGATGAAGATTGGGATGACGAAGAAGATGATGGTCACGTCATCTATGTTCGTGAATAATCTTTACTCGTCTAATTAAGTCGAAGCCGCTGTCAGTTAATGACAGCGGCTTTTTTATATTTTGCGATCTCAATTGTTAGATTAAACCATCGTTGCTGTTTACCGATTGATATATCATCGGCTTTAATATGAATGAGATGATTAAATAGGAAAGGATTCAATGGCCTCTAGACAAAGAGCAGTTTCTCGGCTGATTGCTCATGCCGGAAAGATGCTACTTGCCCATGGAGCAGAGAGTACTCTGGTCGGTGATATTATGCGCCGGATGGGATTTGCCTGTGGAATGAGTGAAGTTGAAGTCTCGCTGTCTGCTAGCTCGCTCGTCGTTACCACTGTGTATAAAGGGCACTGTATTACGACCGCAAGGCGTTGCACCGATAAAGGCCTAAACATGCGTGTTGTGACTCAAGTACAGCGTATTTGTATCATGATGGAACGAGGTTTACTCGATCACACAATGGCGCAACATAAGCTCGATACGGTGAGCCCTAAGCGCTATAACCGCTGGCTGGTTGTTATCATGATTGGATTGTCTTGTGCCTCATTCAGTCGTTTAGCGGGAGGTGATTGGCCTGTATTTGGTATGACTTTTCTAGCTTCAGCGATAGGAATGATGGCGAGACAAGAGATGGCCGCGCGTCACTTTAACCCTTTACTCACGTTTTCTGCGACTGCATTTGTAACTTCTTTAGTCTCAACTCAAGCGATTAATTACCATATTGGTAATACACCAACACTAGTTATGGCTTCCTCTGTATTGATGTTGGTTCCTGGTTTCCCATTAATAAACGCTGTCGCAGATATGTTAAAAGGGTATGTGAATATGGGCATTGCTCGGTTCACGTTTGCCAGTCTACTGACGTTATCGATTTGTCTTGGCATTATCGCAGCAATGCGAGTGACGGGTGTATGGGGATGGTAAGTATATGATTGATCTGATGTTAGGCCTGTTAAATGATATGTTTTTTGCATCAATTCCTGCGGTCGGTTTTGCATTGGTATTTAATGTCCCAGTTCATGCGTTACGATTTTGTGCCATATTGGGGGCTGTTGGCCACGGCTCGCGCTATTTAATGATGCACTTTGGCATTCCCATTGAATGGGCTACATTTTTTGCTGCTTCGATAGTGAGCTTTATTGGTGTGTATTGGTCTAAGAAGTTTTTAGCCCATCCTAAGGTCTTTACTGTCGCGGGGATCATTCCAATGGTACCGGGCGTTTTCGCTTATAAAGCAATGATTGCTATGGTACAGATTAACCATGATGGGTTTTCATTGTTGCTTCTCCAAACGTTGATGGAAAACTTCTTAAAAGCGATGTTTATTATCGCAGGGTTAGCTGTTGGTCTTGCTGTGCCTGGGCTGTTATTCTATCGCCGTAAACCCATTGTCTAGTCATGATGCTTTATACTTCATTGTGCTATTAATATATTCTTGTATAATTTCGAATCTTTCCGTTCACTGAAGGTATTTAAAGTGAAAATTAGCATGATTGCAGCTCTCGCTCATAATGGAGCAATAACTAAAGAAAATGGGTTTATTAATCCCCCACAGAGCAGAGTTATAGGAAGTGATAATGCTATGCCTTGGCATTTACCAGAAGATTTTAAATGGTTTAAAGAGAATACTCTTGGTAAGCCTGTTGTTATGGGAAGAAAAACCTATCAGTCGATAGGACGATTATTACCAAATAGAAAAAATATCATTATTAGTCGAGATCCTAATTTTGACGTCGATGGCGCTATAATAGTACCTTCTATAGAGCAAGCTATTGAGTCGGCTTCTGGGGCTGAAGAAGTTATGGTTATTGGCGGAGGAAGTGTATACGAAGCATTTCTTCCTAAAGCTGAAAAGCTTTATCTTACATTTATAGATGCCGATGTCGATGGTGATACTCATTTCCCTGATTGGAGCAAAGTCAGCGGATGCTGGGAACAGATTTATAATCGTGAGTATAAATCTGATGGAGAAAAGAATATATATGATATGACTTTCGTCATTTTAGAACGTCCAGTGCCATAGAGCTATTTAACTTTCAAAAGTAAAGCCAGTGTCATACTGGCTTTATGTTTAAGATACGTTCTCAAGGGCTTTTTGAGTAAACAGCTTTTTATCTTCCCATCGCAACATGGTGAGTTTTCCTCCCCAAACACATCCTGTATCTAATCCATAAAGGTCGGTGCCAGTGTAGCCTTCTAACGCAGCCCAGTGACCAAAGATAATTGTTTTAGGGAAAGAGACTCGGTTCGGTACTTGAAACCAAGGCATCAATTCTTGGTTATGTACTTCTTTAGGCGGTAGTTTACATTGCATGTCTAAACGAGCGTCTGTGTAGCAAAAACGCATGCGAGTAAAAGCATTGATAATGTATCGGTAGCGATCAATCCCCTGTAATTCATCGGACCATTGATCAGGCAAATTGCAATACATCTCTTTTAAAAGCCACTGCCAGTCGCCGTGATGTAGTATTTCTTCCACTTCTTGTGCCGCACTGCGAGCTGTTACTAAATCCCATTGTGGTGAAATTCCAGCGTGACACATGACAAAATCTTGATGTTCCAGCATCAGAGGTTGATGACGAACCCAGTCGAGTAGTTCATCTCGATCTGGCGCATCTAAAATAGGCTGGGTTTTATCCTTAGGTTTCGCTTTATGAATCCCTAGTGATACGGCGAGTAAATGAAGGTCGTGGTTACCTAAGATAACCTTAGCAGATGACCCCAGAGAGCGAATGAAGCGGAGCGTCTCTAATGATTTTGGACCTCTAGCGACTAAATCGCCAGCGAGCCAAAGTTCATCTTTTTTTGCTTTGAAGTTTGCTTGTTTGAGTAAGAGCTTGAGCTCGTCTAAACAACCCTGAATGTCACCAACGATATAGGTCGACATAATCACTCCATTAATTTAATACATTTGGAACGGCTAAGCGGAAGGGATCTATTTCCGCGAGAAACTCTTTCCCATCTGAATTATGCATGATGTAGTGACCTTGCATGACTCCTACTGGCGTTTCTATAGCGGTACCACTGCTATAGGTGTATTCGTCGTTACCTGGAATAAAAGGTTGTTCCCCAACAACACCATCGCCTTCTACGTTCATCTGTTTGCCATTAGCATCAGTGATTAGCCAGCGACGTCCAATTAATTGAACGGTTTCAGTGCTGAGGTTTTTAACCGTGATGAGATAAGCAAACACATAGCGATTTTGCTCAGGGGTTGATTGTTCAGGGATATATTTTGTGTGAACTTGGATTTTGATACAAGGCTTAGAAAAATCCATATCAACTCCTTGAAATAGTGAGAAAAGAAAATAGGACGACTTTCGTCGTCCTATCTCATTATGCACTTTGGTTGGCATCTAGCCAATTTGCCATTGCAACAAATTGTTCCAGAGTGAGGTTTTCTGGACGCATAGCTGGGTTAACTCCCAAGGCTTCAAGTCGTTCTACGTCGATTAAACCCTTATAGCAGTTACGAACGGTTTTACGGCGTTGGTTAAAACCATCACGAACCACTCTGTCGAGCCATTTTAGACTCGTAGTTGGATGAGGTAGAGTCTCGTATGGCACTAATCGTACAACTGCTGAATCCACTTTTGGTGGTGGAACAAAGGCAGTGGGTGGTACTTCTAAAACAGGAACGACTTTACAGTAGTATTGAGCCATCACGGTTAAACGACCATACGCTTTACTACCTGGTCCAGCAGCAAGACGTTTTACCACTTCTTTTTGTAGCATAAAGTGCATATCTTGGATGTCTTTATGAAACTCAAATAGGTGGAACATTAACGGCGTAGAAATGTTGTACGGTAAGTTACCAAAAATACGCAGCTTGTTGTCTGGCTTCACCAACTGGGTGAAGTCAAAGCGCATCGCATCACCTTCATGGATGGTCAGTTTCTCACCTAATTCAGGATGATTGCGTAGACGTTCTGCTAGATCTCTGTCCAGTTCGATAACCGTTAGTCTATCGATTTCTTTGCCGACAGGTTCAGTCAATGCGCCTAAACCAGGACCAATTTCAACAAGATTTTGCCCAGGTCTTGGATTGATAGCAGAAACGATCCCATCGATGATATATGGATCGTTTAGAAAGTTTTGGCCAAAGCGTTTACGCGCTTTGTGTCCCATATGGACGTCATTTCTCATAATGTTCTCGAAATTAATTCGCTTTCTTATCAACTAGCTCGATAGCTTGTCTTAATGCTGTTTTGAAGCTTCCCATATCAGCAAGACCCGTACCTGCTAAATCAAGCGCAGTTCCGTGGTCAACGGACGTCCGTATAAATGGTAAACCTAGAGTAATGTTTACAGATTGTCCAAAACCTTTGTATTTTAGTACCGGTAGCACTTGGTCGTGATACATGCCTAAAACAGCATCGGCGTTTTGTAAGTATTTGTCATTAAAAATGGTATCTGCTGGTAAAGCCCCAATCAGTTGATAACCTTTTTCTTGACGCAATTTTTCTAATGTTGGGTTAATGGTGTCGATCTCTTCATGACCCAGAACACCATCTTCTCCTGCATGAGGGTTCAACCCACATACGTAGATATTAGGTCGTGCTATAGCAAACTTATTGACTAAATCTGCGTGGAGAATATCAATGATTTTCTCTAAGCGTTCGCTTGTCACCGCTTTAGACACGTAGGCCAAAGGAATGTGAGTGGTAACTAACGCAGTTCTTAAGCCTTCAGTTGCTAACATCATGACGACGAGTGGAGTATTGGAGAGTTCAGCAAAGAACTCTGTATGACCACTAAAGGCCACCCCGGCACGATTTATTACCCCTTTATGCACAGGGCCGGTGACAATAGCATCAAATTCACCATTCATACAGCCTAAAGCGGCTCTTTCTAAGGTTTTTAATACATAACGGCCATTAGCTTCATTAAGTTGGCCAGCTATTGTCGGCTCTTGCTGTGCAATATGATCAACCACTAAGGTTCCAGCTTGCTGCGCACTTGCAGGGCTGTTTGGATTGTAATCGAGTAAATTAACGTGAATACCGAGCTGTTTGGCTCGGTCTTCAAGTAATGATTTATCTGCGCAAATAATTAATTGATGTGGCCAGTCATGTTTGGATAATTCCAAAACCAAATCAGGGCCAATACCAGCAGGCTCCCCCGCTGTTACCACCAACTTTCTAACTGTCACTGTCATCACCTTTTTGAATTTCAATATAAGCGCTTGCTCTTAGTTCTTGTAACCAAGCAGTCGCTTCTTCATTGAATTTACGGTTAAACAAAATGCGATAAGCTTTGTTTTTCATTGCTGCGTCTGTTTTATCTACTTTGCGTCGATCTAACACTTGCACAATATGCCAGCCATGCACGGTTTTAAATGGTTGGCTGATTTGTCCTACCGGTAATGTTTCCACTTGGTGCTTAAACTCAGGAACATACATATCAGGTGTTTGGTAACCCAATTCGCCTTTTTGAGATGCAGAGCCAGGATCTTGGCTGTATTGCTGCGCTAACTCACCGAACGTCGCTTCGCCATTTTTAATACGGCGAATGAAACTATTCAGCTCTTTTTTCGCGCCTTCATCGCTGAGAATTACACTCGGTTTTATTAAGATATGACGGGCATTAACTTCTGTTACAGCAACAGATTTTAGCCCTTTAACTGCTGTGATTTTCAGGATATGAACGCCTGCGCCACTAGTAAATGGGCCAATAATATCACCTTGGTGCTGGTCACTAATATGATCAGCAAAGATGGTGGGCATTTCCTCTTTACGCATCCATCCCCAGTCGCCACCATTGAGGGCTTTAGGACCTTTTGAGTAGCTCATGGCTAATTGGCTAAAGTCTGCACCTGATTTAAGTCTTTTCACTAAATCCTGTGCTTTCTTTTCCATTTCATCTTTATTGTCATCGTTATAACGCAGTTGGATGTGACTGATTTTATATTGAACCGTCGCATTTGTTTGCTGCGCTAACAGTTTAGCCATGTTATCGACTTCAGCAGGAATGATATTAATACGACGGCGAACTAATGCATTGCGAGCTTCACTAATTTCCATTTCCTTGCGGATTTGGTTGCGAAACTCTTCGTAAGTTAAGCCTTCGTTTTTAACGGATTGTTTAAGTTGCTCTATCGATTGTTTATTACGTTGAGCAATATCTTTAATCGCTGCAGTTAGTCGAGCATCATCGATTTTGACACCAATACGTTTCGCTTCTTGTTCTTGTAATTTATCAAGAATAAGTTTATCGATGACTTGATCATGAAGAACAGCAGCCGATGGTAAAGATTTACCACTCTGTTTAACGTTCGCTTTTACCGTTTTTATTGCGTTATCGACATCACTTTGCAGGATCACGCCATCATTGACGATAACGGCAACCTTATCCAGTTCTACCGGTCTAGCCAGTACGTTAGTGCATGTCAGCAGGGTCACTAAACAAATTAAAGCGTGTTTCCACAATTTCATTTTAGATCCTATTGAAATTGAAGGGCTGAATTTTCAGCCCTTAAGTTTAACTATTTGAAAATAGTCTAGTTATTTAAGAAAAATGGTCGTCCGTAGCCTAATGAGCTACTGCTTGATATCAGGTCAGTACCCATATTGGTACCTAATCCAATGATGCCAAAGCTTAAGCCAAAGTTATTTTCGTAGACTGGGTCTGCATCTGGGTAGTTATATAAGCTGCTTTCCCAGTGGTCTAGCTCTCGACTATAGGTAAAGCCCATATACCAACAATCAGAGGTATAACGTAGACCAGCAATCCACTCTAAAGGTTCATCCGTTGTTAAATCATAGAAATATTGCCCGGTCGCGTACCATTTTGGGGATAACTGATAAGCGCCTAACAATCCAACCTGCGATAGACCATCTGTCGTGTAATACTTGTAGTTGTCTTTGGTGATAAAGCTCGCTTGCTCTTGGATGTAATCTAAGCTCACATAGCGATAGTTTGCTTGAACGTAGCCTTTATCGAAGCGATATTCCAACGTGCTGTTTGCTGTTTGTACGTCATTTTTATCAGTATCAAACTGAAGGCCGCCATGATAGAACAAGTAATCATCGTAGTTAAAGTCACTTTCTAATGCCCAAGCTGAGAAGTCAGAGCTGCTCTCTTCATCATCAACGTCTTGAGGTGTTGAGGCTGAATGGAAGTAGAAAATCTGACCAAAAGATAAGTTAAAGCGCTCTTTATACTGGTCATCAAAGAAACGGGTGGTCGCACCGTAACTCACTTGGTTTGCTGACGCTATGTAATCGATACTGCTGTATGGATTAGAACGGAATAACCCGTAATAGTCAGTTTGCAATAGAGTTGTATCGTAGTAAGAGTAAATTTCTTTTTGGTCACGCTTTGGAATATAGAGATACTGAACTTGAGGTTCTAGCGTCTGAGTGTATTCCCCTAAGAACTTATCATTACTTTCTAAGGTAATACCCGCGTGACTTCGAAACTCAGGAACAAAGCGTGAGGTGCTTTCTTTAAGATCGTAACCGTCTGCTTTGATATCCGTGAGATCAACACCAGTGAGATCTTGTTGATAATACGTCCCTAACATGCGAGCTTCAGTTGTCCAATTACCCCAGGTATTTGCCAGTGGAATCGTCAATCCTGGTTCAACGTGAACACGAGTCGCTGATGGCTTGTTATCTGAATCATTTTCAAAACGCGCAATATGGCTTTTTACATCGAAGTCTAGATAACGCATCAATTCTGGTGCGTAGTAGTTATAAGACAGCTCTGGCAGCAATTTGTATGGAAGATCACTGTCACTTTCGGTTAATAACTGGAAGTTACGTACTAGCAGTGAAGCATCCCAGTTATCTGAACGGTATTTTGCTTCACCTTCTTGCATTAGCTGGCCATCTTCACGATTACCAACACTAGAACTCAAATCTGTAAAGTAATCAATATCACTGACTTTTGAGTAGTCGATCGTGAATTTCCAGTTTTTATTGTAAATGCCATTGTGTTCATACTGGAAGCCCCAGCGAGCGCCGTCACCATCATAGTCTTTATCATCAGGGAGATATTCTGAGGTGATTTCCCCAGAGCCTAGTTCAGATAAGTAACGGAATTTACTATTTAATTGTACGCCTCGTTTTTGCATATAGTGCAAAGAGGTTTCTAAATCGTAATTTGGAGCTAAGTTCCAGTAAAATGGCACCTCCATTTCCATACCGTCTTTCGAACCATAGGAAACGCTAGGGTATAGAAAACCTGTTTTACGTTTATCGCCAATAGGCACGGTTAAAAGAGGTAAATACATCACTGGGACGTTTTGAATTTCAAAGCGTGGGTTATAAAAAGTTGCCTCTTCTTCATCTTGGTCGACATCGATGCTTGAAGCAACGAAACGCCACGAGCTATCACCTTCAGGACATGAGGTAATAGAGCCATCTTCAATTTGATAAACTTTTTTACCTGTACGAGCGACATAAACGGCATGTCCACGTCCAGGTTGACAGAGAAATTTATAATCTGTGTTCTCTAATGTCATCTCATCAGAGTTAAGGTTGTTTGTTGCTTTATCTGAACGGGTCTTGACTTGTCCATCATTAAATTGCACATCACCTTCAGCAACGACAACATTTTCTTTTTGATGGAGCGTAACACTTTGCGCTTTGATACGCTTTTTACCCTGAGTGACAACAACATTGCCAGAATAAGTGGCTTTATTACCATTAATTGCTTCTAGCTTATCGGCCTCGACATTGATAGGCTGTTCCTTCGAGTTTTCCTGCTCAGGTTCATTGATGATGCATTGATCAATGGCAGCCGGTTTTAGCGAGCTATTAACTTGAGTGTCTTCAGCAGCTTGAGTTAGAGGCGCGAATAGAGCCGCGCTAATAGAAGCGGCTAAAAACGTGCGGGAAAAACGTAACATTGAATTGTACTATCCTGTTGAGCTTAAATGATTCCTAAAAAATCGGGAGCGAATGCGAAAATTTAATAAAACGATTCATATCATAAAGGAATTTAGCGCTTCCGACACTATCAGACTGCTTTACAACTTAAAAATTCACAGATGAGAGCACATAATGCAGATTTTTGGCAAAATTCTTGGCGCCTTTTTCGGGTTTCTGTTTGGCGGACCGATCGGATTATTATTTGGATTATTTCTTGGCCATCAATTTGATAAAGCTAGACGCTTAAGTCAAGCTGGTTTTTCCTCCGGGGCATTCAATGGCCCGAGTCAGGCCGAACGTCAACAAGAGTTTTTTAATGCGGCATTTGCCGTGATGGGACATGTAGCGAAAGCAAAAGGGAAGGTGACTCGGCAAGAGATTGAGTTAGCGACTCAAGTCATGGATCGTATGGGGTTATCTGGCGAACAACGTCGTATTGCTCAGGATGCATTTCGCCAAGGTAAAGAAGCTGATTTTCCTTTAGACCAAGTATTGGAAAAAATTCGGATTTTAACTTCTGGCAGGTTTGATCTACTCCAAATCTTTATTGAACTTCAAGTTTCATCAGCGTTTGCTGATGGTGAGTTAGATCCAAGTGAACGAGAACTACTTTTTAAAATTGCAGCAGGACTGGGTTTTTCGGCTCAGCAACTCGAACAGCGTTTACGTATGCAAGAAGCTGCGTTTCGTTTTCAACGAGGTGGCGGCTTTGGTGGTCAACAGCAATATTCAGGTCAGCAGCAATCAGGAAGCTGGCAGCAGGAGTCTGCGGCGAGTCAGCTCGAAGATGCTTATGAGATTTTAGGTGTATCGGCCGATGCGGATGCTAAAGCGATAAAACGTGCTTATCGCAAACTGATGAATGAGCACCATCCTGATAAGCTGATTGCAAAAGGGTTACCTCCAGAGATGATGAATGTTGCTAAAGAGAAATCACAGCAGATACAGCATGCTTATGATGTGATTAAAAAAGTGAAAGGTATTCATTGATACCTTTTACAACAAACGAAACCGGCCTTGAGCCGGTTTTTTTATATTGATATCCAAGTAACCTCTTCAGCCTAGAATATATTCGCTCTTAGGATGAAGACATTGTGATTCTACGTTGAAAGGGAATGACCATTCCTGCCGTGCTTGAGCTGGTCCTAGGCTCGTTGATGAGGCTCTGAATTCTGCATGTTGAGGTTATTGGGGTATAGGATTAGAGCTTTTTATTTCTTGCATTCGTAATATGAGATGGCTTTAAACGTGGTAAAGAGGAGGGGGGCTTTATGAATATTCGAGAACGATTAACCTAGGCTAAAACGAAAAAACCACAGCGATTGCTGTGGTTTTCGAAAAGTGGCTCCCCCTGCAAGACTTGAACTTGCGACATACGGATTAACAGTCCGCCGTTCTACCGACTGAACTAAGGGGGAACAGATTGTGTTTCTCGTGAGAGAAATGGTGCCGACTACCGGAATCGAACTGGTGACCTACTGATTACAAGTCAGTTGCTCTACCTACTGAGCTAAGTCGGCACTGAGGTTAAACAGTCAATTAACTATTTAACGAAAAGTGGCTCCCCCTGCAAGACTTGAACTTGCGACATACGGATTAACAGTCCGCCGTTCTACCGACTGAACTAAGGGGGAACAGATTGTGTTTCTCGTAAGAGAAATGGTGCCGACTACCGGAGTCGAACTGGTGACCTACTGATTACAAGTCAGTTGCTCTACCTACTGAGCTAAGTCGGCACACTTTATTTATGTTGTGATGAATAACATCAACCAACTAAATCATGTTATCTGTCGTTGCGTTAACTACGAAACACCAGATTATAAATCGTGGTGCCCGGAGGCGGAATCGAACCACCGACACGAGGATTTTCAATCCTCTGCTCTACCGACTGAGCTATCCGGGCGACGAGGTGTATTAAACGGTTTTTCCGATTTGTCGTCAACACTAAATTGCAAAAAAAAGTTTGTTTGTTGTTTTTATATACTCAATGACTTGTTTTTAGTCATTTATATACAAAAAAAGGGTGAAAAAAACCTTTCAAATTGCAATGGAAAGGGAAGCGATACAGATGGCTGATCGTTTTTAATCCAGTGTTTTAATATGGCAGTGGCTAATGAATTTGCTATACCCTATCCATATTACCCGCCTAAAAAGCAAATCCGTGCTTTACCTAAGAGCGAAACCATTCTCGCTGAAACAGCATCTTGAGGTTACTTGGGGATAAAATCTTATAAAAAGGTCACAGATTTCATATTGTCGCAGTGGCCTTATATTTTTATCACAGTGATAGCAGGCTTAGATCGGCTTTATGTCTCAATTTAGAGTCTGAAAATAGATGAGGTATATAGGGCAGATAAGCTTGTGGTGCTCACGATACTAAATGGTGCAATTTTCTTAAGCTAACTTAAAGAAGGGGGAACTTGTTGATGAACAAGGAACAAGTCTGAGTTCTCTTCCTGAAAAATAGAACGGTAGCAATTGCGCTTTTGGGATAATGCGGAAGAGTGTAACGTAGAAACGAAAAAACCACAGCGAATGCTGTGGTTTTCGAAAAGTGGCTCCCCCTGCAAGACTTGAACTTGCGACATACGGATTAACAGTCCGCCGTTCTACCGACTGAACTAAGGGGGAACAATAATGGTGCCTCGAGGCGGAATCGAACCACCGACACGAGGATTTTCAATCCTCTGCTCTACCGACTGAGCTATCGAGGCAATAAATGGTGCCGACTATCGGAATCGAACTGATGACCTACTGATTACAAGTCAGTTGCTCTACCTACTGAGCTAAGTCGGCACACTTTATCTATTGCGGTTGATGTATGACATCAACAAACCAAATTGTGCTATCTGTCGTTGCGTTAAGTACGAAACACCAGATTATAAATCGTGGTGCCCGGAGGCGGAATCGAACCACCGACACGAGGATTTTCAATCCTCTGCTCTACCGACTGAGCTATCCGGGCAACGGGGCGCTATTAAACGGATTTTCGGTCTTCACGTCAACTTGTTTTTGCAAAAAAAATAAAAAAAAGCGTTAACTGTCGGTATTTTGGACGATTTGCTGCTTTTTTATTTATTATTGAACTCTTTTTGGTAACGAGTGACCTTTTCAAGATAGCGACGTGATTCTGCGTTAGGGTGCTTTTTAGTCAGTGCCCAGTAAACTTGATTAGGCTGGAGACGATTAATATCACTGACTGCTCGACTTTTATTACGGCTAAAAGTATTTAGTACACCGCCTGCGCCACCGTTGTATGCAGAAATCATACTATATTCAAGTGATAGGGGATTATTCACTTCTCTTAAGTAACGATTTTTAAGCAGATAAAAATAGGCCGTCCCTGTGTCAATATTGTTTTCTGGATTAAATAAATATTTTGGTGAAGGTTGGCCTGAACGGTTTTTGACTAAGCGGAATACATCACGTCCCGCCGTTTTGGGTACCACTTGCATAAGCCCATAAGCATTAGCCCAGCTCACCGCGTATGGGTTAAAACTGCTTTCTGTCTTTATTATGGCGTAAATTAGGTCTTCATCGATCCCATAGCGTTTAGCCGCTCTTCTTACGATGTTTGCATACTTGTAACTACGTATTTCAATTTGATCAGCTACCATGGGGATTTCCACATAGTAAGACTTTTTAAAATCGACCTTTTTAACTTTGAGTTGATGTGTAATCAAGTAATCGGCAAAGCGTTTTGCACGCCACGACCATTGGATGGGCTGATGATCTTGATCGACAACCTGTTTATACAAGAACGGTTGTCCTTGAAGTTGTACGTTTTTGGAAGAGAATAAATCGACTTGAGAAGGGTTATCTGGGGTTAGAAGAGTGGTGATAATTGCCTGACGCAAATGTTGCTTTGGTTCTGTCGTCGCAACAGTTTCAACCAAGATTGTCCCTTTATCAAAGTTGACTTCTGTCCGGCTCAGGTAGTTATCTATGTACTTTACGTAGTTACGTTTCCCTGCGATTTTGATTTCTTTACGGCCCCATTTCTGCTCGATTTTGCCGGAAAAACTATTGATTAAGGCATCTAGTGCTGCAGTATCTTTTCTATATTGCCCTGGAAGTTGGGCAAGATTTTTGGCAAAGCGGTTGGTTGGCTCGTAATCTATATCATAGAGTTTGGCTATCATCTCTCGACTACAACCGGTTAAGAGAAACAGAACTAAACAATATAGGTAAGGCTTCATCGCTTCCTCGTCAGGCCATTAGTACGGTGCTTTAATAATTGAGTATCCAAAATAAAAGGGTGAAAGAATCCGTCTTTCACCCTACGCTATTATTCACTTGGTGGGGTATAACCTTCAATGTGGACGTCTTGTCCTTCAAATAGAAACTTAACCATTTCTTCTTCTAGTAATTTACGATGTTCTGGATCCATCATATTTAATTTTTTTTCATTGATCAGCATGGTTTGTTTGTGTTGCCATTCTGCCCAAGCTTCTTTAGATATTGAATCAAAGATGCGTTTACCCAATTCACCTGGATAAAGTTGGAAGTCGAGACCTTCCGCTTCTTTTTGTAGGCGAGCACAAAATACAGTGCGGCTCATAGAGATATCCTCTTAATTATGCATCAATTCAAATGGCAGGCTGTCGAGCAATTGCTTTACAGGGGCTGCCAAACCGATTTGTTCGGGTTGAGTTAAGTTATACCAAAGACCTTTAGTTCCTTCCATTATCATGTCAGGTTTTGCTGACAATTCGAATAAAACTGGCGTGATATCGAGATGATAATGGCTAAAAGTATGGCGAAAAGTGATCAATGTTTCTTGTCTAAGGATCGTGGAGTCTTTGATCCCTCGAGTATCAATCATAGTTTGTAGATCATTGTGGGTATTTTCAGGAAAACAGTAGAGCCCACCCCAAATACCAGTTTGTGGGCGTTGCTCTAACCAAATTTCATTGTCGTGATGGAACATAGCAAACCAAGCTTGTTTCACGGGTTTTTCTTTTTTCGGCTTTTTACCAGGATAATTGAGCGGTGTGCCTTGTTTATAAGCCTGACAACTTTTTTGGACTGGGCAGAGCAAGCATTTAGGATTACTCCGAGTGCAAACCATTGCGCCCATATCCATCATTGCTTGGTTGTATTTATCGACATGTTCTTTTGGGGTATTGAGCTCAGCAAATTCCCACAATTGGTTTTCGACTTTTTTTTGTCCAGGCCAACCTGAAACGGCATAATGGCGTGCTAACGTGCGTTTCACATTGCCATCTAAAATAGCATGAGGCAATTGGTAGACAGAAGAAAGGACCGCTGCTGCTGTTGATCGTCCAATACCTGGTAGGGCATTCATTTCCTCAATATCTTGAGGAAATTCGCCCCCATGTTTTTCAACTACCATTTGAGCGGCTTTATGCAGGTTACGCGCTCGAGCGTAATAACCCAATCCAGTCCAAAGATGCAGTACTTCATCTTGAGGTGCTTGAGCTAAGGCTTGCACGGTAGGGAAGCGCTCCATAAAACGCTCGAAATAAGGAATCACGGTAGCAACCTGAGTCTGTTGCAACATGATTTCCGATAACCAAACGCTGTAAGCAGTTTTATTTTGTTGCCATGGTAAGCTCTTACGTCCGTAAGCGTCATACCAATTGAGGATCGACTTTGCAAAAGGAGTCACGACATGCTCTTTTATTATGATAATGATATAAAATTTAATCACAGTGTAATGGATAGCCAAATACTATGAAAAGACACCAGCTGTGATTTCAGTGGTTCTATCATGGCGAATAATGGTCGAATAACAACACACAATTCATGTGGGATTAGCATTTTTTCGTTTAATACTTGCACCGAAGGCAATTCTTTGGATAATTCCCGCTCTGTTTAATCAATGCGCAGGCAAAACCAATGAGTGAAGTAACCACTAACGAGTTCACTGACGACGGTAAAATTGTACGAAAAATTCGTAGTTTCGTTCGTCGTGAAGGTCGACTAACAAAAGGTCAGGAAGCCGCTTTAAATGAGTGCTGGCCAACAATGGGAATTGATTACCAAAAACAATTGCTAGATTGGAAGGCAGTGTATGGTAATGATAATCCGGTGGTTCTGGAAATTGGTTTTGGTATGGGAGCGTCTTTGGTTGAAATGGCCAAAAATGCACCTGAGAAAAACTTCTTAGGTATTGAAGTACATAGCCCTGGCGTTGGTGCGTGTTTAGCGTCTGCTCGTGAAGCAGGAGTCACTAACTTACGCGTGATGTGTCACGATGCGGTTGAAGTGTTCGAGCATATGATTCCTGATAGTAGCCTGACTACATTGCAACTGTTTTTCCCAGACCCTTGGCATAAAAAACGTCACCATAAGCGCCGTATTGTTCAGCTAGAGTTCGCCGAAATGGTGCGTCAAAAACTGCAAGTGGAATCCGGTATTTTCCACATGGCAACAGACTGGGAAAACTACGCAGAACACATGATTGAAGTGATGAATCAAGCTCCTGGATACAAAAATATCGCTGTAGAAGGCGATTATGTTCCTCGTCCTGATGATCGTCCATTAACCAAATTTGAAGCGCGTGGCCATCGTTTAGGCCATGGTGTTTGGGATATTAAATACAAACGCATTAGCTAATTGAGTCTCGTTACTCGCTAGTTTCTTAATGCCAACATTTACCATGTTGGCATTTTTTTCCCTTGGAGAAAAAGAATGAAACCGACACAAAAGATTTTAACCACTATTTTGGACGAAGTACGTCCTTTGATCGGACAGGGAAAAGTAGCGAACTATATTCCGGCGCTAGCTGAAGTATCAAATCAAAAGCTTGGTATTGCTGTCTTTACCAATGAAGGTGAGGTGATTAAAGCGGGCGATGCTGAAGAAGGCTTTTCTATTCAATCGATTTCGAAAGCGTTGAGTCTCACCCTTGCTATGCGCTTATATGAGCCTGAAGAAATGTGGCGTCGAGTAGGGAAAGAACCATCAGGACAAGCGTTTAACTCTCTTATTCAGTTAGAAATGGAGCAGGGGATCCCGCGTAATCCATTTATTAATGCTGGGGCCATTGTTGTTGCTGATATGCTGCAAAGTCGTTTATCCGCTCCTAGACAACGTTTACTCGAGTTTGTTCGTCAACTGTGTAGTAACGAGCACGTAGTATATGACAAAGTGGTTGCTAATTCCGAGTTGCAGCATAGCGATCGTAATGCGGCGATTGCCTATCTGATGCGTTCATTTGGTAATTTCGAAAACGAAGTATTACCGGTATTGAACAACTATTTTCATGCTTGTTCTATTACGATGAGTTGTGTTGAGTTGGCAAAGACGTTCAGCTATTTAGCGAACAAAGGTCGATCGGTGATTAGTGGTGAACAAATCATTACGCCAACACAAAGTAAGCAGGTGAATGCATTACTTGCCACTTGCGGTTTGTATGATGGCGCTGGAGAGTTTGCCTATAGGGTCGGGATGCCGGGTAAATCCGGTGTTGGCGGTGGGATTATCGCGATTGTTCCTGGGGAAATGACGATAGCAGTCTGGTCGCCAGAATTGGATAAATCAGGTAATTCATTAGCGGGTACGAAGGCGCTAGAGCTATTAGCAAAACGGATTGGGCGCTCCATTTTCTAACGAAATGAACAACGCCACATACTGTTATGTGGCGTTGTGCTTTTTTAGGTTGTGCTACTCATCTTCATCAGCCATAAAGGCTTCGAGCAAATCATTAAGGAACAGTTTTCCTTTGCGAGTAATTTGCCAATGAGTGCTGTTTTCGTCTAAGTACCCCTGATCTATTGCCCAATTGATAGTCGGTCCAATAACCTCTAACGGTAGGCCTGTTGTCGTAACAAAATCTTGTTTGGGACAAGGTTCAATCAAGCGAAAACGATTCATAAAAAATTCAAATGGTCGGTCGATATCGGCGACAAGTTGTTCGCTATCAAGATACGGTTTCACCATATTCTGATAAGCCGATAAGTAGCCTCTAGGATGTTTAATCTTAGTGGTACGAACGATTCTTCCATCAGTAAAGCTGAGCTTGCCGTGTGAACCACAGCCAATTCCTAGGTAGTCACCAAAACGCCAATAATTTAAGTTATGCTGACATTGATAACCGGGTTTACTATAGCCAGATATTTCATATTGAACGTAGCCAGCAGCTGTTAACTTTTGATGACCAGATTCAAAAATATCCCATAATTGATCATCGTCGGGTAATTCAGGCGGTTTTGAATAAAACAGAGTATTGGGTTCGATCGTCAGTTGATACCAAGATAAATGCGGAGGATCTAGCTTGATCGCCTGCTCAAGATCATTCAGTGCTTGATCTTGAGTCTGATCGGGCAAGCCGTGCATCAGATCTAAGTTAAAGCTTTTCAGTCCGATTTGATGGGCAAGGTGCGCCGCATTGATCGCTTCAGCTTGACCGTGAATACGTCCAAGCGCTTTCAATTTATCCGGGGCAAAGCTTTGTACACCTATCGAAATACGCGTAACCCCCACTTTTCGATAAGCGGCAAATCTCTCAGCTTCGATAGTTCCTGGGTTGGCTTCCATGGTGATTTCAATATCTTGCTCGAATGGAATACGCGCTTCTATCCCAGAGAGTAATGCACCAATTCCTTCTGAGGAAATAAGGCTTGGAGTTCCTCCACCGATGAAGATGGAGTGCAATAATCGTGGGTTATCATTGAGGCAATAGCGCTCAATATCACGATCTAAATCTTCAAGTAGTGCTTGAATATAATCGTGTTCAGGGATGTCTTCTTTTAGTGCGTGTGAATTAAAGTCACAGTAAGGGCATTTCTGCACACACCAAGGAATATGGACATATAAACTTAAAGCAGGAGGTGTCAGCATTAAGCGTGTTGCTCTTCTAGGGCTGTAAATAATTTTTTCAGGGCAATGCCGCGATGGGACAGTTGCTTTTTACGAGCAGGTTCTAGCTCAGCAGAAGCACATTGTTCTTCTGGTACCCAAAAAATAGGGTCGTAACCAAACCCGTTTGTACCATGAGATTCCGTTAAGATATGACCTTCCCATTGACCGTGGCATACGAGTGGCGTTGGATCCTCGGCGTGGCGCATGTACACCAATACACAATGGAAACGAGCGGTACGTTGCTCTTGAGGAACACCTTCCATTGCGTTAAGTAGTTTATTCAAGTTCTCTTCATCGGATGCATCTTCACCCGCATAACGCGCTGAATAGATACCTGGCGCCCCTTTTAGATAGTCGACTTCTAAACCTGAATCATCAGCAATAGCAGCAAAGCCCGTTTCTTGTGCAGCATGGCGAGCTTTTATAATGGCATTTTCGATAAACGTTGTGCCTGTTTCAGGAACAGAAGATACGTTCAGTTCAGTTTGCGCCACTACGTCGAAACCAAAATCAGCCAATAGATCGGACATTTCACGAACTTTACCTTGGTTGCCAGTCGCTAATACAATTTTTTTCATTGGGGCTTTTACCTTACTTAAAAGTGGGCTGCGTTATGGCTGCCAAGAATACCAGAATCTAAGTGTAGCCACGAGTCCTACTCTAGATAAAACAATCCCCACGCAAAGGTGGGGATGATGAATGGTGAATACTTATTATGATGGATTGAGGAATGCCAATAGTGACTCTGGTATTTGGCTTGGTTGAGCGATCCTGAGCTGTTTATGTCGGCCCAATTCGCCTTTTTCTATCAGCACGTTACCTTTTGCCACTTTGCACTGTTTGGCCAAAAACTTGGCTAAATGTGCATTGGCTTTACCATCAACCGGTGGCGCGGTAATCGCGACTTTTATTTCATCGCCATGTAATCCTACAATCCTGTCTCTACTGGCTTTCGGTTGGATGTAGAGCCTTAAGATAAGGTCATCCTTGTCCAGCCAAATGGCATCCATTATAGCTGATACCAAATTGGACCAATGATATCGCCCATAAGGAAATTAGCGAATTGCAGGATAATAAATAGCGCTAATACACTCAGGTCTAATCCACCCATTACCGGGATAATGCGGCGCAAAGGGGCTAGCATTGGTTCGGTTAGTTGATGGAATAGATATTCGATAGGGCTACGGCCTTGGCTTACCCAACTTAAAATTGCGCGAATAATTAATACCCAAAATAGCAATCCACCTGCTGCTTTTACGAGAGCCAATAGCCCTAAAAACAGATAGAAAGTGCTGAAGTTCATCGCTCCGCCTGTTGAAATTAGCGTGAGCAATACGAATTTCACAACACATAGTACGTAAGCAAACAAGAGAGTCGCTACATCAATACTACCTATTGAAGGGATAAAACGGCGTAGTGGACCGACAATCGGTTGTGTCGCTTTTACGACGAACTGAGAAAATGGGTTGTAGAAATCTGCACGCGCTGCTTGTAGCCAGATGCGGAGAATCACAACCATGATATACAAGTCGAGCAAAGTGGAGATTAGAAAACTCATTGCGTTCATATAAGGCCCTTTTTGTTGCCATGTATTTAATTGTTCAGCGTGATAGCGGGTACGCATCACGCGTCAAAACACATTCGTTAGAATAGTGTTTCCATTTCTTCAGCCCGTTTAATGGCTGCTTGCATTGCTTTTGCCACAATGCCAGTTAAATCATTTTGATTAAATGTTGCTAATGCTTGAGCTGTTGTGCCACCTTTTGATGTCACTTGTTCACGCAAAGTGGCTAGCTCAAGTTCTGGATTTGCTTGAACCATTTCAGCAGCCCCTAATGCTACTTGTTGAACGATCTCTCTCGCTGTTTGGGTGTCAAAACCAAGGTTGATCGCCTCTTGCTGAATGGCTTCCATAAATAGGAAAAAATAAGCAGGAGCACTTCCCGCTGCTGCTGTAATGTTATTGATCCCTTGTTCTTCGTCGACCCAACATGCTTTGCCTACGGCTGACATTAGATCTTGCGTAAAGGTTTTATCTGCATCAGTGACTGATGGTACAGCGAATAAACCGCTCATACCGCGATTGATTAGTGAGGGGGTATTCGGCATTACGCGCACCAAATTCAATTTGGTATCAAGCAATTCATCGAGTCTTGCCGCTGTCACCCCCGCAGCAATAGAAATTACTAGTTTATTGGTAAAATCGATAGCTTGAAGAGGCTTACAAACATCGGCCATCAATTGCGGTTTCACTGCTAGAACAACCACATCTGCTTCGGTAACGGCTGCGATATTATCCGATGTTGTGCGGATACCATAATCTTGTTCTAGCGGTAAACGGCGAGTCTCTGTTGGAGATGTAGCTAAGATATTTTTTGCAGGGTAGCCGCTTGATACTAAACCAGCAATGATGGCTTTAGCCATATTACCTGCACCGACAAAAGTGATTTTTCTTTGTTCCATCTTAGTCTTATTCTCCAAAAGTTATAGGCTGTTACTGAATGACGATTTGTTCGTTATTACTGTTTGTTGGAATAGTCACGTTGACCAAATATAGCAGTGCCAATTCGTACGATAGTACTACCCGCTTCGATGGCTGCTTCCATATCCCCAGTCATTCCCATAGATATCGTATCGATATCTGGGTAGCGTTGAGCTAATTTTTCCTTCAATTGCGTCAGAGATTTAAATGCTGCAAGTTGCTGTTGATAATCTGACACATTTTCTGGAATCGACATGACTCCTCTTAACGTGAGGTTGGGTAGCTTAGAAATCAATTGGGCAAGTTCAAATAATTGTTGCTCATCGATACCTGATTTCGACGTTTCACCACTCGTATTTACTTGAATAAGTACTTGTAGTGGTGGCATGCCCTCTGGACGCTGATCGTTCAGACGTTGAGCAATTTTAGCTCGATCGATGGTGTGCACCCAAGCAAAGTGTTCTGCAACTGGGCGGGTCTTATTGGACTGTAAAGGACCGATAAAGTGCCACTCAAGATTAAGCTCAGGGTGATGTTGTGTGAAATACTCGACTTTATTCACACCTTCTTGTACGTAATTTTCACCGAATCGAACTTGTCCTGTTTGAGCGGCTTCTAAGACGGCTTCGACAGGTTTAGTTTTACTTACCGCGAGAAGTTGCACCGAGCCTTTTGTGCGTCCAAACTTAGTTTGAGCGCTTTCGATTAGTGATGTGATATGTTCAATATTTTGTTGAATACTCATAGCCAGACTTTAGTAAGGATAATAAATGGATATCGCTGAATTACTGGATTTTAGTGTAAAGCATAACGCCTCAGATCTACATCTTTCCTCAGGCGTGCCTCCCATGGTTCGGATTGATGGTGAGGTTAGGAAGCTCGGTGTTCCTGCATTTACTCATGCCGAGGTACACCGGCTCGTCTTTGAAATCATGAATGATGCTCAAAGGCGAGAATTCGAAGAAAATTTGGAAGTTGATTTTTCCTTTGAACTTCCGAATGTTGGACGCTTCCGTGTTAACGCTTTTCATCAGTCCCGCGGTGGTTCTGCCGTATTTAGGACAATCCCCACTGAGATACCTACCTTAGCACAATTAGATGCTCCAGAGATCTTTAACAAGATCACTCAATACGAAAAAGGGTTAGTTTTAGTAACAGGACCAACCGGATCGGGTAAATCGACAACCTTAGCGGCGATGGTTAATGAGATAAATGCGCATTATAACAAGCACATTCTTACCATCGAAGATCCTATCGAATTTATCCACAACAATAATAAATGTCTGATCAACCAAAGAGAAGTTCACCGCGATACGCTAAGCTTTAAAGCAGCTTTACGATCTGCTCTGCGTGAAGACCCTGATGTGATCTTGGTTGGTGAATTACGCGATCAAGAGACCATCAGTTTGGCGTTAACGGCTGCTGAAACGGGTCATTTGGTGTTTGGTACTTTGCATACCAGCTCCGCTGCTAAAACCATTGATAGGATTATTGATGTGTTTCCGGGAGAAGATAAAGGCATGGTGCGTTCCATGTTATCTGAATCACTCCGCGCCGTTATTGCGCAGAAGCTATTAAAAAAAGCGGGAGGTGGTCGTGTTGCTTGTCATGAGGTTATGCTCGGTACTCCTGCTATTCGTAATTTAATCCGCGAAGACAAGGTGGCACAGATGGTATCCATTATCCAAACAGGTGCCTCACATGGGATGCAAACGATGGAACAGCATGCACGCAAGTTAGTGTCTCAAGGTTTGGTCGATTTGGCAGAAGTACAAAGTAAAATAGAAACGGAGATGGGCAGTTTTTAGTTATCGGATTACGTCTTCGCGCTCTCTCAATAATCCTAGTTGATGGATTTAAGGACAATGCGTTATGTTTCTCGAACAGTGTTTAAGTGGAATGCTTACCCGTAAAGCATCTGATCTGTATATCACAGTGGGGGCTCCCGTTCTTTATCGGGTAAATGGTGAACTGCAAGGTGATGGTGAAAAGCTTACGTTTTCTGAAGTGAATAATCTTCTCAACCGGATGATGGATTCAGAGCAAGTGGAAGATTTTCATCATACTCACGAAGCGAATTTTGCCATAGTTAGAGACAGTGGGCGGTTTCGGGTGAGCGCTTTCTTTCAGCGAGAGTTACCCGGCGCCGTTATACGTCGTATTGAAACGACCATTCCGAGCTTTGAAGAATTGCATTTGCCCGATTTACTTAAAGAACTGGCCATGAAAAAACGTGGTTTAGTGCTGGTGGTAGGCTCGACAGGGTCTGGTAAATCGACCTCCATGGCTGCTATGGTTGGCTACCGAAATCAACATTCGTCTGGACACATTCTTACGGTGGAAGATCCGATTGAATTTGTGCATGAACACGCCGGTTGTATTGTAACGCAACGGGAAGTAGGGCTTGATACGGATAGCTATGAAGTCGCCTTGAAAAACTCACTGCGCCAAGCACCCGATATGATTCTTATCGGAGAAATTCGCTCCCGAGAAACGATGGAATATGCGATGAATTTTGCTGAAACAGGTCACCTCTGTATGGCAACGTTGCATGCGAATAACGCTAACCAAGCATTAGAGCGTATTTTGCATTTAGTACCCAAAGAACAAAAAGATCAGTTTCTATTTGATTTGTCGATGAACCTTCGTGGAGTGATTGGCCAGCAGCTGGTTCGAGATAAAGAGGGTAGTGGACGCCATGCGGCGTTTGAAATTTTACTCAATACTCCACGAGTCTCAGATTTAATTCGTCGTGGTGAACTGCATGAATTGAAAGAAACCATAGCCCGTTCAACAGAATCGGGTATGCAAACTTTTGATCAGTCGCTTTATCAACTAGTGGTTGATAATAAGATTTCTGAGCAAGATGCTATGCATTGTGCTGATTCTGCAAATGATTTACGGATTATGCTCAAGACAAAGCAGGGGAGTGGTTATGGCAGCAGCTCTTTAGCTGATGTCAAAATTGATATGGATTAGCCAGAGTTGCTTTTGTGTTAGTTAATAAAAAAGGTGCTTAAAGCACCTTTTTTGATAGACAGCTCTTATTCGCCCCACTGCGCTTCAAACCAGCTTTCGAGAATGACAACAGCTGATTGACAGTCAATATTACCTTTACTTAGCGCTTTGTAACCACCAAAAGAAAACAGGTCAGCTTTCGCTTCCGCGGTAGATAATCGCTCATCATGTAACTCCACAGGCAAGCCAAAACGACCATGCAGTCGATTTGCAAACTTTTTCGCTCGTGGCGTAATAGCATCTAAGTCTTTACCCCGTAAATCTGTGGGTAACCCCACTACGAGTAAATTGGGCTGCCATTCTTTAATCAGCTTTTCGATATCATCCCAATTAGGAATCCCCTCTTTGGCTTTGATCGCTTTTAGCGGTGAAGCGGTACCGGTAATATCCTGACCAACGGCGCTTCCAATACTGCGAGTGCCAAAGTCGAATGCCATAATTGTTCGTGACATAGTGCTGCTCTATAACTGAATTCGGGATAAAAAGTGGTTAAGCATGGCCAGCTTGGCTGGACAAATGTGCTGGACTAATCCCTAATCGAGCAATGGCTTTGTTCCACTTTTCACTAACCGGCGTATTAAAGATTAATTCCGCATCAGCTTCAATGGTTAGCCATGAATTTTCTGCTAATTCTGTTTCTAACTGCCCTGCATCCCAACCTGAATATCCTAATGCAACGATATATCCAGTAGGCTCAGCATCCGTACCTAATACCGTCAAAATATCTTTTGAAGTGGTCACTGCGATATCATCGGTCATGTTGACACTTGATTCATAGTGATCGTGGGGGCGATGCAGAATAAACCCCCGATCTTCAGATACCGGGCCACCGTTCAAAATAGGTTTATTCAGACTCTCTGTATGAGACTGAGGGTAAGCCGATTCCACTTCAACTTGTTGAAGCATGCCACCGACGGTGACATCGATTGGTGCATTGATGATAAGCCCCATCGCGCCTTCTTCATTATGTTCGCAGATATATACCACGCTGTTTTTGAAGTAAGGATCTTTCATGCTTGGCATGGCGACAAGAAAATGATTGGTCAAATTCATCATATTCTAATCCTCTCGCGTTCAGGAGCTTGGCGCTCCTATTTAGCTAATGCTTTTACGTGGCGTTCTACGGCATCCATCAGTTTACCGATAATCGAAACATCAAATGCTTTTTCGATTTCACGCACGCACGTTGGGCTTGTTACGTTAATTTCTGTTAGTTTGTCACCAATGACGTCAAGACCGACGAAAATCAGGCCTTTTTCTTTTAAGATTGGCGCCACTGTTTCGGCAATTTTGCGGTCCGTTTCGCTGATAGGACGAGCTTCACCGCGTCCCCCGGCTGCTAGGTTGCCACGTGTTTCACCTTCTGGTGGAATACGTGCTAAGCAGTAAGGCATTGGCTCACCATCAACAACCAAGATGCGTTTATCGCCGTTACTTACATCTGGAACAAAGCTTTGTGCCATACAGAAGTTTTTACCGTGATCAGTTAGTGTTTCAATGATAACCGATACGTTTGGATCGCTCTCTTTAACACGGAAGATAGATGCACCACCCATGCCATCAAGAGGTTTCAAAATCACATCACCATGCTTTTCTTTAAATGCTTTAATGGTTTCTGCTTTACGCGTCACAATGGTGTTCGGTGTTAATTCTGGGAACCAAGCTGTGAACAATTTCTCGTTGCAGTCACGTAGACTTTGAGGTTTGTTAACAATCAGAGTCCCTTCAGCTTCTGCTCTTTCTAGAATATACGTAGCGTAAATGTATTCAGTATCAAAAGGAGGATCTTTACGCATTAAAACGGCATCTAATTCAGACAGGCGAATGGTTTGCTCTGAATGAAATTGATACCAACCGTTTGGATCTTCTTGCACGATAACAATTTTAGTATCAGCAAGAGCAACACCTTGATCTAAGTGTAGATCATTCATCTCGATATAATGGATCTCGTAGCCACGACGTTGTGCTTCTAGCATCATGGCAAAGCTAGTGTCTTTCTTGATGTTAATGGATGAGATAGGATCCATTACGATGCCGAGTTTAATCATTATTCTTCTCCATTAGCCTAAATCGCCAAAGCGAACTTGTAAGGCTGTTATAGCGGTTAAGGCGGCGGTCTCGGTGCGTAACACTCGAGGCCCTAACAGCGTTTCTTCAAATTGATATTGGCGAGTCATTTCAATCTCTTCAGCGGAAAGGCCGCCTTCAGGACCGATCAATAATCGCACTTTGGTTACCGGCTCTGGTAACGTATTGATGGAGTAGCGCGCTCGCGGATGTAAGTTGAGCTTTAACCCATCGCTGTGTTCCGCACACCACTCTTCAAGAGACATAATTGGTCGAATTTCTGGTACACGATTGCGGCCGCTCTGTTCACAAGCGCCAATAGCGATTTTTTGCCACTGTTGTAATTTTTTCTCAAAGCGCTTGGCATCAAGCTTAACGCCACAGCGTTCAGAAATCAGCGGAGTAATCACATTTACCCCTAATTCAACTGACTTTTGAATGGTGAATTCCATCTTATCGCCGCGAGAAACGACTTGGCCTAAATGTAAATCGAGAGGGGACTCACAACCATTTTCGACCCGCTCTGAGACATCAACGAGCACGCGTTTCTTCCCTGATTCGGTAATAATGGCCGGAAACTCAGCACCGCTTCCATCAAAAAGAAGGACTTCTTGTCCTTCTTGCATACGAAGTACTCGGCCAATGTGGCCTGCGGCATCTTCGCTTAATGTTACTGTGCCTAGATGTTCAATCGTTTCCGGGTGATAAATACGGGGAATGCGCATGCATGAGTCCTGGACAAATGTGTTTTTCTACTAGCGTCTAACATGGATGCTTTACAGCAAAAAAACAAGGGCAAATGCCCTTGTTACGCTGAGTTTTTCGTTGCAATTCTTTGTGTTGTCGAGAGATAGGACTATTTGTGGCACTGACCTTCAACAAACGGGTTATGATTCCCTTGAATCGCTGCAATTTTTTGATCGCGTTGACATTCCCATGAGCTCACAGGGTAACGGTGGTCCCAAACATTCATCAACTGTCGTTGGGCTTTAGACAGTCTAAAATTATAGCGTTGGCTCATATAGAGATAAGTACGAGCGATGGGCCCGCGCGCTTGTTCTGGAGGCATTGCTTTACGCTGTTTAAAGTCGACCTGCATTGAACACTGACCATAAGTTACCCCTTCAACACCATTCCACTGACTAAAATTGTAATTGGAGCGATCGCCATTGACCTCGCCGATGGCCGGTGTGAGGTTGTGCATATCTGCTTCTATTTTTTTAAAGCCTTTATCATGTCGTTCACAATAACTTCTTCCACCCTTTTGCCAGCACAAACGCTGGTGGCCAAATTGCCACGCAGGAACAACGTGTTCCCACTCAATGCGGTGTGCTCGACGAGGTTGCTTGCGAACATGGTAACCGCAAGATTGTAAATTGGGTTCTCCTTTACGACCATGCCAAGTAATTGCGCAGTCGCAATAAAATGTCGTTGGGTGTGTCTTATACAACTTAACCGCTTGGGTTTTAGCCTGATAAAAACTGGTTGGAGCGTGAGCTGAGCTAAAAGAAGAGAAAGCCATCATCATGATGGAGAGCATTAATGTTTGAAATTTGTTCATTACAAGACTGAAAAAAGTATGATTTTTTTCAGTCTAACACTCAAAAATATGAAATCTATCGGTAACAGAAACGGATGATGAGAAAACACATAATACTGACATAAGGTTAGATATTTTGTTCTTAATCACAGGGGGTTAACTCAAACGTTTTCCCGTAAAGCGTATTTCTTGATGGCAATGTTGGCAGCGATACACTGCTTGACCACGTTGGATTTTATTATGACGGCGGATTGAGAGTTGGTGATGTTGACAGGCGCAAGCATATTCAAAGGTTTTGCCTTGTACTGATAGCACGGAAAATTGATGGGTTGTATCCGGTGCTAAATGGAATACTTGCGTCATGACTGCTTGCCACTCTTTACCGTGCGGACGCACGCGGCCAAACAATTGGTAGGTGACTATATGAGCCACTTCATGTGGGATCACTTGCTCAAGAAAGGCAGTTTTATTTTCATTAAATAAAACGGGATTGAGCCGAACTTCATTAAGGTGCATGTAAGCTTTACCTGCCGCTTTACCACGTAGTTTATAGCTTAACGAGGGGGTAGGCAGAGCAGTAGAAAAATATTGATTTGCTTGTTCTGTACAGCGTTGTAGAACGCTTTGAGCTTGTTTGGTTAAGTCTGGGCCTATGGTAGGTTGAGTCATGCAGTGCTCTAACTTCGGGGGCATTTCTGCTTGGTATACTAATCGAGCTGGCAATATAAAAAAAGCCCTGACGGAGTCAGGGCCTTCTATTCATTTTCAATCTAGCTGCGACGGTTTATTTCAAACCTGCGAATTCACGCAATAGAGCCGCTTTATCAGTCGCTTCCCAAGGGAATTCTTCACGACCAAAGTGACCGTATGCTGCAGTCTTTTTGTAGATAGGTTGCAGTAGGCTTAACATTTCTTGCAGACCGTATGGACGTAAGTCGAAGAATTCACGTACTGCTTTAACAATCACGTCAGTTGATACTTTTTCAGTACCAAATGTTTCGACCATGATTGATGTTGGATCGGCAACACCGATTGCGTAAGAAAGTTGGATTTCACAGCGATCTGCAAGGCCAGCTGCAACGATGTTTTTCGCTACGTAACGTGCTGCGTATGCTGCGCTGCGGTCCACTTTTGATGGATCTTTACCAGAGAATGCGCCGCCACCGTGGCGAGCTGCACCGCCGTAAGTATCAACGATAATTTTACGACCTGTTAGACCACAGTCACCCATTGGACCACCGATAACGAAACGACCGGTTGGGTTAATGAAGTATTTAGTTTCTTTATCTAACCATTCAGTAGGAAGGATTGGTTTGATGATCTCTTCCATCACACCTTCACGAAGGTCAGCGGTTGAAACGCTGTCGGCGTGTTGAGTAGATAGAACGACGGCATCAATACCAACAATTTGGTTATTATCGTATTTGAAGGTTACTTGAGATTTAGCGTCTGGACGCAACCAAGGAAGTGTGCCGTTTTTACGAACTTCTGCTTGACGCTGCATTAGGCGGTGCGCGTAAGTAATTGGCGCAGGCATTAACACGCTAGTTTCGTTTGTTGCGTAACCGAACATGATACCTTGGTCACCAGCGCCCTGTTCTTTAGGATCTGATTTATCAACGCCTTGGTTGATATCTGGTGATTGTTTACCAATAGTGTTGAGAACAGCACAAGAGCCGGCGTCAAAGCCCATATCTGACCCTGTGTAACCAATTTCACGTACGGTTTCACGAGTGAGTTCTTCAATATCTACCCATGCTGAAGTTGTTACTTCGCCACCGACCATAACCATGCCGGTTTTTACATAAGTTTCGCAAGCAACACGTGCTTTTGGATCTTGTTCCAAAATAGCATCTAGGACCGCGTCTGAGATTTGGTCTGCGATTTTATCTGGATGGCCTTCTGATACAGATTCAGAAGTGAACAGGTGCTTAGCCATGATAACTCCAATATTTGTCAAATAAGAGTAGCTTCAAGACCGCGCTACTCCGCACTATCGATTAATATGTAGGCGTTTCTACATCTAGACGTCTATTCTAGGATCCCATAATCAAATTACAAGTTCTTTTTGTTATGAGAAATAAGTAAACGTTTGCAGATTGTCATATAGGCGAGGTGACTGGTGCTGAAAAACTGAGATAGCAACGGGCAAATAAAGCCTAAAAGGATTGCAAAAGGTTTGCAGTGTTACAGGGGCTTTGCGACAATGCAGAGCACATTATTATGGATAATTTATTTCTGCTTTTTTAGGAGCTGACATGTCTTCTCGCAAACAACTCGCGAACGCAATTCGTGCATTAAGCATGGACGGAGTTCAACAAGCTAACTCTGGCCACCCTGGTGCACCTATGGGGATGGCAGACATCGCCGAAGTTCTATGGCGTAGTCACTTAAATCACAACCCTAAAAACCCTAACTGGGCCGATCGCGACCGTTTTGTTCTTTCAAACGGCCATGGTTCAATGCTGATTTATTCACTATTGCACCTTACTGGTTACGATCTCTCTATTGAAGACCTGAAAAATTTCCGTCAGCTTCACTCTAAAACACCAGGCCACCCTGAATACGGTTATGCGCCAGGTATTGAGACAACGACTGGACCGCTAGGTCAGGGGATCACCAACGCTGTTGGTATGGCATTAGCTGAAAAAGCGTTAGCTGCTCAGTTCAACAAAGAAAACCACGATATCGTTGACCACTACACTTATGCCTTTATGGGCGACGGTTGTATGATGGAAGGTATCTCTCATGAAGCGTGTTCACTAGCGGGAACACTAGGTCTTGGTAAACTGGTTGCTTTCTGGGATGACAACGGTATTTCTATTGATGGTGATGTAGAAGGCTGGTTCTCTGACGACACACCAAAACGTTTTGAAGCTTATGGCTGGCATGTTATTCCCGCGGTTGATGGCCATGATCCTGAAGCGATCAATGCAGCGATTGAAGCAGCAAAAGAAGAAACATCTCGTCCAACATTAATCTGCTGTAAAACAATTATTGGTTTTGGTTCGCCAAACAAAGCGGGTTCTCACGATTGTCACGGTGCTCCTCTTGGCGCTGATGAGATTAAAGAAGCGCGTGATTTCCTTGGTTGGAACTACGGTCCTTTTGAAGTTCCAACTGATATCTACAATCAGTGGGATGCTAAAGAAACAGGTGCTGCATCTGAAGCGGCTTGGAATCAAAAATTCGCGGCTTATGAAGCGGCATACCCTGAATTAGCGGCTGAATTCAAGCGTCGTGTTGCGGGTGACTTACCCGCTAATTGGGAAGAAGCAACCACCCAAGTTATCGCTGATCTTCAAGCAAATCCTGCAAAAATTGCATCGCGCAAAGCATCACAAAATGCATTAGAAGCATTTGGTAAATTACTGCCTGAATTTATGGGTGGTTCTGCTGACCTTGCGCCATCAAACTTAACCATGTGGTCTGGTTCGAAGTCATTAACTGCTGAAGATGCATCTGGCAACTACATCCACTATGGTGTACGTGAATTTGGTATGACAGCCATCATCAATGGTATTGCACTTCATGGTGGCTTTGTTCCTTACGGCGCAACGTTCCTAATGTTCATGGAATATGCTCGTAACGCAATGCGCATGGCTGCATTGATGAAAGTTCAAAATATCCAAGTTTACACCCATGATTCAATTGGTTTGGGTGAAGATGGTCCGACTCACCAACCAGTTGAGCAAGTTGCTTCATTACGACTTACTCCAAACATGAGTACGTGGCGCCCATGTGACCAAGTGGAATCTGCTGTAGCTTGGAAATTGGCAATCGAACGTAAAGATGCACCAACAGCACTTATTTTCTCTCGCCAAGGTCTAGCACAACAAGAGCGTACGGCTGAGCAAGTGGCTGATATTGCTAAAGGTGGTTACATCTTGAAAGACTGCTCAGGTAAGCCAGAGTTGATTCTAATTGCAACAGGTTCTGAAGTTGAACTTGCAGTCAACGCTGCGGCAGAACTTGAAAAACAAGGTAAAGCTGTTCGCGTTGTTTCTATGCCATCAACAGATACGTTTGATAAACAAGATGCGGCTTACCGTGAAGCTGTTCTACCTGCTGACGTAACAGCACGTGTTGCTGTTGAAGCGGGTATTGCTGATTTCTGGTACAAATACGTTGGTTTGAATGGACGTATCGTGGGTATGACGACCTTTGGTGAATCTGCGCCGGCAGAGCAACTGTTCGAACAGTTCGGTTTCACCGTAGAAAACGTTGTGGCTAAAGCAAACGAAATTATTGCTTAAGCTAGCTTCAACTCAAATTTTAAAGGGCCGCTTGGCCCTTTTTTTATCCTTGAAATTCAAGTCATGTCTCAATTATCTGCTCTATCTGTATAGGCATCAATTTGCTTATCTGCGTACTTAAATGTAATTAATTTTTAAAGCATTATTGGTTTGGTTAATGAATTTCACTTTCCAAGTGATAACTGTCAATGAATGGAGTAGTATCTGTGCAAACCAACAACAGATATTGGCGCAGGATAGATGCTAAGGGTAGCAATTAATGGATTTGGTCGGATAGGACGTAATGTATTGCGTGCTGTCTATGAAAGCGGCAAAAGTCAGCAGATTAAGGTTGTGGCAGTGAATGAACTTGCCAAACCAGATGCAATGGCTCATTTACTCCAATACGATACCAGTCATGGTCGTTTTGGTAAGAAAATTACAAATGATCAAGAACATATCTATGTTCATCACGATCAAGAGCATTTCGATACTATTCGAATTTTACATTTGGAAGACATTCCAATGTTACCTTGGCATGATCTTGGTGTGGATATCGTACTCGATTGTACCGGGGTGTATGGTTGTCATGCTGATGGAATCAAACATATTGACGCTGGGGCGAATAAGGTACTGTTTTCTCACCCTGGTGCGAGTGATCTCGACAATACGATTATTTATGGCGTTAATCATGAGACGTTAACCAACGAACACCGTATTGTTTCTAATGGTTCTTGCACCACAAACTGCATCGTTCCGATTATCAAAGTGCTTGATGAAACATTTGGTATCGATTCTGGGACAATCACCACAATTCACTCTTCAATGAATGACCAGCAGGTCATAGACGCGTACCATACAGATCTACGTCGAACACGTGCTGCAGGACAATCTATAATTCCTGTAGATACGAAGTTACATAAAGGTATTCAGCGGATATTCCCGAAATTTTCCAACAAATTCGAAGCAATTTCTGTGAGAGTGCCAACGGTTAATGTTACGGCAATGGATTTAAGTGTCACAGTTAACACAAAAGTGAAAGTTAATGACGTAAATCAAACCATTGTGACAGCGTCTCAGTGTACATTACAAAACATAGTTGATTATACTGAAGCGCCACTTGTTTCGATCGATTTTAATCATGACCCACATAGTGCTATTGTGGATGGGTCGCAAACGAGAGTGAGTAACGGGCAGTTGGTCA
The DNA here is from genome assembly GCF_015686695.1 of Vibrio nitrifigilis. Lineage (NCBI taxonomy): Bacteria > Pseudomonadati > Pseudomonadota > Gammaproteobacteria > Vibrionales > Vibrionaceae > Vibrio > Vibrio nitrifigilis. Next base: position 2,881,801 of record NZ_JADPMR010000001.1, read on the forward strand.
AGATGCTCGTTTGGTGTGATAACGAATGGGGATTTGCTAATAGAATGCTCGATACGGCATTAGCAATGCAGGCAACTGAGTCATAGCCCACATTTCGAGGAAAAAATATTTATTTTCTGCACTGAAATAAATATCCTCTATCCCGGTTCGAAAAATAGAACATCAAAAAACAGTAGAACACGAAAGAATATCAGAGCCCGGCCTAGGGGCGGGGTGAACAAACTTTATTTCTTTGAAAATTTGAGAGGACAAATCATGTCTGTAATCAAGATGACTGACCTGGACCTAGCAGGTAAACGCGTATTTATCCGTGCCGACCTTAACGTACCAGTGAAAGATGGCAAAGTGACTTCAGATGCACGTATCTTGGCATCAATCCCTACAATCAAACACTGCTTAGCTGCTGGCGCTAAAGTAATGGTGACTTCTCATCTAGGTCGTCCTACTGAAGGCGAATACGCTGAAGAATTCTCTCTACAACCAGTTGTAAACTACCTAAACGACGCACTAGATTGCGACGTTAAACTAGCTAAAGATTACCTAGACGGTCTTGAACTAAACGCTGGTGAATTGGTTGTTCTTGAAAACGTTCGCTTTAATAAAGGCGAAAAGAAAAACGAAGACGAACTATCTAAAAAATACGCAGCACTATGTGACGTATTCGTAATGGATGCGTTCGGTACAGCTCACCGCGCTCAAGCTTCTACTTACGGTGTTGGCGTTTTCGCTCCTATCGCTTGTGCTGGCCCTCTACTTGCTAACGAACTTGAAGCTCTAGCTAAAGCAATGGACAAACCAGCTCGTCCAATGGTTGCTATCGTCGGTGGTTCAAAAGTTTCTACTAAGCTGACTGTTCTTGAATCACTATCAAAAGTTGCTGACCAACTTGTTGTCGGTGGCGGTATCGCAAACACATTCATCGCAGCTGCAGGCCACAACGTAGGTAAATCACTTTACGAAGCTGACCTAGTTGATACAGCGAAAAAACTGATGGAAGAGTGTTCAATTCCAGTAGCAACTGACGTTGCATGTGCTAAAGCATTCGACGAAAACGCAGAAGCTGAAATCAAGAAAGTTGAAGACGTTCAAGATGACGACATGATCTTCGACCTTGGTCCAGATTCAACTGCACAACTAGCTGAAATCCTTAAAAACGCGAAAACTATTCTTTGGAATGGTCCTGTTGGTGTATTCGAATTTAAAAACTTCGAAGCTGGTACTAAAGGTATCTCTGAAGCGATTGCTCAATCTGAAGGTTTCTCTGTTGCTGGCGGTGGTGACACACTAGCAGCTATCGATAAATTCGGCATCAAAGCTGACGTTTCTTACATCTCAACTGGCGGCGGTGCTTTCCTTGAATTTGTTGAAGGCAAAAAATTACCAGCGGTTGAAATGCTAGAGTCTCGCGCTAAATAATAGATAAATAAAAGGAGCGGGAAGTATAGTTCTCGCTTCTATTTGGCTACTTCTCTTAGTCACTATTTTGGTAAATTTGCGCTAGGATTGTTGTGGTAGCCGTAAACAAGATTTAACTAACCGTTTTGTTTTTAAAACGAGAAAATATAGGATCAAATCCATGTCTAAGGTCTTCGATTTCGTAAAACCAGGTGTTATTTCTGGTGATGACGTACAGAAAGTATTTGCAGTAGCAAAAGAAAACAACTTTGCTCTTCCGGCAGTTAACTGTGTAGGTTCTGACTCAGTAAATGCTGTGTTAGAAGCTGCTGCTAAAGTTAAATCTCCTGTTATCGTTCAGTTTTCTAACGGTGGCGCGGGATTCTTTGCAGGTAAAGGTCTAAAACTAGAAGGTCAACAAGCTCAAGTGCTTGGTGCAATTGCTGGTGCAAAACATGTACACACCGTTGCTGAAACTTACGGTGTTCCTGTTATCCTTCACACTGACCACGCAGCGAAAAAACTACTTCCTTGGATCGATGGTCTACTAGACGCAGGCGAAAAACATTTCGCTGAAACTGGTAAACCTCTATTCTCTTCTCACATGATCGATTTGTCTGAAGAGTCTCTAGAAGACAACATTGCAATCTCTTCTAAATACCTAGAACGCATGTCTAAAATGAACATGACTCTAGAAATTGAACTAGGTTGTACTGGTGGTGAAGAAGACGGTGTTGATAACTCAGATATGGACACTTCAGAGCTTTACACTTCACCTGAAGATGTTGCATACGCATACGAAAAACTAAACGCAATCAGCCCTCGTTTCACTATCGCTGCTTCATTTGGTAACGTACACGGTGTTTACAAACCAGGCAACGTTGTTCTGACTCCAACTATTCTTCGTGATTCTCAAAAATACGTTTCTGAGAAATTCAATCTTCCAGAAAACTCTTTGAACTTCGTATTCCACGGTGGTTCAGGTTCTTCTGCAGAAGAAATCAAAGAATCAATCAGCTACGGTGTTATCAAAATGAACATCGATACTGATACACAATGGGCTTGCTGGAATGGTATCCGCGAATACGAAGCGGAAAACCACGATTACCTACAAGGTCAAATCGGCAACCCTACTGGTGAAGACGCACCAAACAAAAAATACTACGATCCACGTGTATGGCTACGTGCTGGTCAAACAGGTATGGTTAAACGTCTTGAAGAAGCGTTCTCTAACCTTAACGCTGTTGACGTTCTATAAGAGGCCGTCGATAACAACCTGTTCTGGTTTAAACCCGCTTTTACGAGCGGGTTTTTTTATATCTAAAAAACGTTAAATTTTGGTCAATCCCTAGAGAATAGGCATAAATTTGCTTAATCTGATGTTAAACTTTTTATAAATATATAACCTTTTGTTTTGTAATGATTTGGTCAATGTCGTGATATTCCATCCTTTATGTGAAGCGGTGATCACAATCAAACATAGTAATGACATCTAGAGGAAATTAAGATGGCGAACGAATCGGGAGTGGATACTTCCATAGTGGACAACTTAGACCATGTCAGCTCATGGGTTCAGAACAACTCGGATATGTTGATTCAATATGGCATCAATATTATTTCCGCAGTGTTGATTTTGGTACTAGGTAATGTAGCCGTAAAACTGGTTTCCGGTAGTGTGGCGAAAGTACTAACAAAGCGGAAGATGGATAAAGCGGTGGTCGATTTTATCAGCGCAATTATTCGTTACTTGTTGTTTATTGTGGTGCTTATCGCCGCCCTAGGTAAAGTAGGTGTTCAAACCGCCTCCGTTGTCGCTGTAATTGGTGCAGCAGGCTTGGCTGTCGCTTTAGCTTTGCAAGGTTCTCTGTCTAACTTTGCGGCCGGTGTGTTGATTGTGGCATTCCGTCCATTTAAGTCGGGTGATTACGTAGAGGTTGGCGGTGTAGCAGGTTCAGTGGATTCAATTCAGATTTTCCAAACAGTTTTAAAATCGCCTGACAATAAAATGGTCGTGGTGCCAAACTCTTCCATTATTGGTGGACCGATTACTAACTATTCACGTCACCAAACTCGTCGTATTGACTTGGTCATCGGCGTATCTTACAAAGCGGATTTACGCAAAACCAAGCAAGTATTACTAGAAACTATTGAGAAAGATGAGCGGATTTTGAAAGATCCTGCTGTTACTATCGGTGTACTTGCTTTGGCCGATTCATCCGTTAACTTTGCGGTTCGTCCATGGGTCAAAACTGAAGATTACTGGCCAGTGTACTGGGACTTAATGATGAACATCAAAGAAGCTCTGGATGAAAATGGTATTGAAATTCCATTCCCACAAATGGATGTTCATTTAGAAAAATTGGACTGATTCTGAGAAGAGTAATAGTAAAAATGGAGGCATTTAACGCCTCCATTTTTTTATGGATTATTTTATGAAATGTTCAAAATACAGATTCTTCGCTAATGAATAAGCAATAATGAACATCGTAGTTGCTACAATCATATCTATGATTTGTTGAGAGCGAGGCCGTGATAAAACAGAGCTGAGTTTAGCGGCACCAATGGAAATGGTAAAAAACCATACGAATGATGCTGTGATGGTACCGATGGCAAATGCGATACGATCATTACCATGAAATTGCCCCCCCAAAGATCCTAAGATAACCACAGAATCCAGATAGAGATGTGGGTTAAGTATTGTTACAGCGAGTGCCCCGATAATCACCATTGAGCGACTTTTAGGCAGGGCTGATTCTTGTGTTTGCGGCTCATTACTACGATATGCAAGCGCACTTTTAAGTGATAGATAGCCATAGACTGATAAGAATACTATTCCTGCGACAGTAATGGCCATCAGGACATTTTCATGCTGACTAAGCAGAGTACCAGCACCAAAAATACCAATTGACATAAAAATAAGGTCAAGAAAACTGCATACAGTCGCGGTCGTTAAATGATGGTTTCGTTTGATGCCTTGATTGAGCACATAAGCATTTTGGGCACCGACGGGAATGATCATTGTTGCCCCTAAAATAAACCCTTGTAGTGTTACCCAGTAGTTCACAATAACCTCTATATATTGCGCTGTTCAAAGATGAGGAGCGCAAGATAGCGGTGAAATTGAAATAAGTATAATTAATCATTTTAATATATTATTAGACTTACTTATTTTTTACGTGGTTGGTGTAATAATGCGCGGATTAGATTACAAATGGATTGAAGCTTTAGATTCTGTGCTGAGTCATGGGAGTTTTGAAAGAGCTGCTGATGACCTTTGCCTATCTCAATCTGCTGTCTCACAGCGGATTAAACAGCTAGAAAAGTTTCTAGCTCAGCCTGTATTGATTCGTAGTGCACCACCCCAGGCTACGCCAATAGGAACAAAATTATTAGGATTGTATCGTCGCGTTAGTTTGCTTGAGCAAGAGGTTATTCCTGAATTAACGAATCACAGCACATTACGCCCGATCAATTTAACGATTGCAACCAATGCAGATAGCTTGGCAACGTGGGTACTTCCTGCTTTGAAGCCGATGATGAGCGACAATTCTTTAGCATTGCATTTTGCTATTTTAGATGAGAACCGCTCGATTCAAAAAATGAAGAGTGGTGAAGCGGTTGGTGCGATTAGTTTAGAATCTCAGGCACTAGTGGGATGCTGCGCTGAATATTTAGGTAAAATGGAATATTTGTGTGTAGCAAGTCCAGAGTTCATTGTTCGTCATTTTGCTGGTGGCGTTTCTCATGATTCATTACTCAAAGCGCCAATGGTTTCTTTCGACCAGCAAGATGAGCAACATAAGCAGTTTCTGCTTAAACACTTTGGCATAACCCAAGAATTATTTATCAATCATAAAGTCGGCAGTTCTGAAGCCTTTGTGGAGATGGCAAAAATGGGGATTGCTTATTGTTTGATCCCAAAACTACAAATTATTCAGGAGCTAGAGCTAGGAACATTGGTTGATATAACGCCCGGAATGTCCATCGTCAACCAAATTTATTGGCACCATTGGCAGCTAGAAAATGGTATTTTGAAAGAGATTTCTGCCGCTATCGTACAAGGAGCCAAAGAGGCATTGGAACAGTGAATGGTTGTCTCTAATTTAAACTATTAATTTTTATATCAATAATTTATGTGGGAATTAATCTAATTTAGATTAAGGTTTAGAACAGCCTATACCAAGTAGCTTATCAATTGAGTGATGAGAGTTGGTCATATATTGCATATAAAGTTTGTGTCAATTTTTGGTAATTTAATTGATAAAATCTTCTTGAGTTGTGTAAGAATTAAGCTAAACTGTGTTTTTTTTAAACACTTTGACCCGTGTATATAGGGATTTTAGTAATAAAATTACGCTAGATGCTCGTTTATATTGCATATATCAGCGAGAATCATAAGGACATCAGACACTCTGGGTTGTATGAGGCAGAGCATGTTGAATCATTTTGTTGTTAGGCTCACGATTAGTAGTCTATTAATCTTAGGAATTAAATTGAGTGCTATCTATTTTCTTCCTATGGTCTTGCTGTTAAATACCCATCACCGCGAATTTTTTGGTTGGTAAACGAACTTTCATCTTACTCAGTTTGAGTCGTTATTATTCATTGAGTTTATGATGACTACGGGCGTTTAAACCTTATGGTTTGGAACATAAAAAAACCGAAGCATACGTTGCTTCGGTTTTTTATTATCTGCGTTATCGCGTTCTATTAAAGAACGTGAACAGATGCAGTGTTGGTTGTGCCTGAAGCAACAAGTGCACCAGAAACCATGATAGCGATATCGCCTTTCTTACCTAAACCAGATGCTAGAGCAAGCTCTTTACCTTGGTGGTAGAAATCATCAGTACTCGCAATTTGGTCTACAACAACTGGAGTTACACCTTTAGTTAATACTAATTGTGCCGCTGTTTTCTTGTTTGTCGTTACAGCAAGAATGTTTGCTGTAGGGAAGTACTTACGAACTGAACGTGCTGATTTACCCGCTTCAGTAGCAACGACGATAATTGGTGATGCTAGTTTCTCAGCGGTATCAACTGCACCTTTACATACTGCTTCAGTGATGCGTAAACGTGGGCTGTCTAGACGAGAACCTAATTCTGCTTTTAGCGCTGAATCAGTGCGAGTTGCGATTTGGTTCATGATGGTAACAGCTTCGATAGGGTATTTACCTTTCGCTGTTTCACCTGAAAGCATTACAGCATCAGTACCGTCCATGATTGCGTTGGCAACGTCGCCTGCTTCTGCACGAGTTGGGCGAGGGTTTTTGATCATTGAATCAAGCATTTGTGTCGCAGTAATTACTTCTTTACGAGCACGGTTACATTTTTCAATCATCATTTTTTGCGCGAAGATGACTTCTTCTGCAGGGATTTCAACACCAAGGTCACCACGAGCAACCATGATACCATCAGATGCTTCAAGGATTTCGTCGAAGTTATCAACGCCTTCTTGGTTTTCAATTTTAGACAGAATGCGAATGTTTTCGCCGCCGTTTGCTTTTAGAACTTCACGAATTTCGCGAACGTCTGAAGCTTTACGGATAAATGAAGCAGCAACGAAATCAACGCCTTGCTCGCAACCAAATTTAAGGTCGTTCTTATCTTTCTCAGCCAAGGCTGGAAGATTAACAGATACACCAGGAAGGTTTACACCTTTGTTTTCACCTAGTGAGCCATTGTTTTGCACCTGACATTTCACTTCGGTATCAGTGGTTGATAGAACTTTCATTTCAATCAAACCATCATCAACAAGGATAGTGTTGCCTTCAGTTAAATCTTGAGCAAAACCAGGGTAAGTCACTGCTACGCGGTCTTTATTACCGATAACAGTTGCGTCTGTTGTGAATGTGAACTCTTGACCAGCAACGAGATCAACGTCTTCACCGTTTTCTAGTTTAATGGTACGGATTTCAGGACCTTTAGTATCCAAAAGGATCGCTAGAGGTTTACCAGTTTCTTCCATTACGCGGCGGAAGTTAGTGATACGAGTACCATGCTCAACAAAGTCACCGTGAGAGAAGTTTAAACGCATAATGTTCATGCCTGCGTTCACTAGTTCAGTAAGCTTCTCATATGACTCAGTTTTTGGGCCAATCGTACAAACGATTTTGGTCTTTTTCATGGAAAATTCTCTCCGGTAAATAATATCAATTTGAAAATTATTTCACTGCCATAAGTGCTCGTGGTGGCAGGTGTATAGCTCTCACTGCCTATCAAGTGTTCTTTTCGAGATGTTTATCACTTATGGCTGAAAGTCTTTCAACAGATTTGATCAATTTGCAACTACATCTGTTAGGTAAAATTTCAGAATTATCGGCATTTCCCTAGGTTACACCGGGAAAGTTACAAAGATACTACGCGTAGTTCTGTAATTTTTTTTCTTTAGGGCTGGAATTCTATCATTTTATTTTAACAATATCACTGCCCAAGAATTGTCTTAGGACAAGGTTTTAGCGCGAAATATTAATTTTTAGGATCAAAATAAATGGACAATAATGTTTCGTTTTAACTATAATAACTTTCGATTCGTAAATTGTAAGTAAAAATAAAATGTCGAAACGAAACACTCAACTGAGAAGACACACAATAACCACTTTAGTTAATGAACAAGGTGAAGTCAGCGTAGAGTCGCTAGCAACTCGATTTGAAACATCAGAGGTCACAATTAGAAAGGATCTTGCTGTTCTTGAAGAGAGTGGGCTTTTATTACGTCGTTATGGTGGTGCTATCGCCTTACCTAAGGAAGTGGTCAGTGAAGAGTTAAGTCCTAAAGTTTCGATTCATAAGTTATCAATTGCAAAAGAAGCCGCTAAGCTCATTCGAGATCATAACAGAATTGTGATCGATAGCGGCCGCACGACCGGCGCTTTAATTGAGCAACTTAATGAGAAAAGAGGATTAGTTGTTATGACGAATTCTCTGCAAGTCGCGAATGCTCTCAGTGAATTAGAAAATGAGCCAACATTACTTATGACAGGAGGAACTTGGGACACTCGTTCTGAATCTTTCCAGGGCAATGTTGCTGAATCGGTGTTGCGTTCTTACGATTTTGACCAACTATTTATAGGTTGCGATGGTATTGATATTGACCGTGGCACAACAACCTTCAATGAGCTTATTGGGCTTAGTAAAGTCATGGCCGAAGTGTCGCGTGAAGTGATTGTCATGGTCGAATCAGAAAAGTTTGGTCGCAAAATTCCAAACTTGGAGTTGTCTTGGGATTGTGTGGATGTACTGGTGTCTGATCCCGAGCTTTCTGATGATGATGTACACCAGATTGAATCTCATGGGGTGCGAGTGATTCGTGCTTCTTTCGCTTAAAAATAATTTTTCGTTAGGCAGTTTGAAAGTAAAAGCTGTCGCTCAAAGACAAAATCTAGGAGCTTGATATGTGTGGAATTGTTGGTGCAGTTGCGCAACGTGATATTGCTGAAATCTTAGTTGAAGGTTTACGTCGTCTTGAATATCGAGGTTACGACTCAGCTGGTGTGGCCATTGTTGATGCCGACTGTAATCTTGAGCGTGTTCGTCGCTTAGGAAAAGTTCAAGAGTTAGCGGATGCGATTGAAACCAAACACGTACATGGAGGAACCGGAATTGCTCATACGCGTTGGGCGACTCATGGTGAACCTTCAGAAGCGAATGCTCACCCACACATTTCTGGTGATATCGCCGTTGTTCATAATGGTATCATTGAAAACTATGAAGTTTTACGTGAAGAATTACGTGCACGTGGTTACGTATTTGAATCTCAAACAGACACGGAAGTGATTGCTCACCTTGTTGAATGGGAACGTCGTACATCTGAGACGTTACTTGAAGCGGTGCAAAAAACGGCAAAACAGCTAGAGGGCGCCTATGGCACTGTAGTTGTTGATCGTAAAGATCCTGAACGTTTAATTGTTGCTCGCTCTGGTAGCCCTATTGTGATTGGTTTAGGGGTGGGTGAAAACTTCCTCGCCTCTGATCAACTTGCTCTTTTAAATGTGACTCGCCGCTTCATTTATCTTGAAGAAGGGGATGTTGCTGAAATCACTCGTCGTGACGTCAATATTTTTGATTTGAATGGGGCGAAAGTAGAACGTGAAGTGACTGAATCAAACGCAGAACATGATGCGGGTGAAAAAGGTAAATACCGTCATTTCATGCAAAAAGAGATCTTTGAACAGCCAACAGCATTAGTGAAAACCATTGAAGGTCGTGTAACCAAAGACTCTGTAATTACTGATAGCATTGGGTTACATGCGACTGAGATTTTGAACAAAGTAGAACATGTTCAATTGATTGCTTGTGGTACTTCATATAACTCAGCAATGGCATCTCGTTACTGGTTTGAATCAATTGCAGGAGTAAGCTGTGATGTCGAAATTGCATCAGAGTTTCGTTACCGAAAATTTGTTACTCGCCCAAATAGTTTATTGATTACATTGTCTCAATCTGGTGAAACAGCTGATACTCTAGCGGCTCTGCGCTTAGCAAAAGAGAAAGGGTATATGTCAGCAATGACTATTTGTAATGTTGCTGGTTCTTCATTAGTTCGTGAGTCAGATTTTGCCTTCATGACACGCGCTGGAACGGAGATCGGTGTGGCTTCGACTAAAGCGTTTACCACACAGCTCGCTGCTTTACTAATGCTAGTGGTTGCTTTAGGTAAGCAGAAAGGTACAGTGGATAAAGCGTTAGAGGCTGAAATCGTAGGTGAGATTCATAAATTACCAAAACAAATCGAAGCAGCTTTAAACTCTGAAAAAGAAATTGAAGTGTTGGCAGAAGATTTTGCGGATAAGCACCATACTCTATTCCTAGGTCGTGGCGAGTATTACCCTATTGCTTTAGAGGCAGCACTGAAACTAAAAGAAATTTCCTACATTCACGCAGAAGCGTATGCTGCAGGCGAGTTGAAACATGGTCCACTTGCTTTGATAGATGCAGATATGCCAGTGGTTGTGGTTGCACCAAGTAATGATCTTTTAGAAAAACTGAAATCGAACATCGAAGAAGTTCGTGCTCGTGGCGGTTTACTCTATGTATTCGCCGATGAAGCTGCTGGCTTTGTGAGTGATGAAACGATGAAAGTTATTACGCTGCCACATGTTAGTGAAATCACAGCCCCAATCTTTTATACCGTACCAATGCAGTTACTGGCGTATCACGTTGCGTTGATTAAAGGAACCGACGTAGACCAACCTCGTAACTTAGCGAAAGCGGTGACTGTTGAGTAATTAAGTTTGCTCTAAATTTAAATGTGGTAGAAGAGTGATAGAGGTGTGGCTTAGGTCACACCTGATCTGATACTTGATTGCTCTTCTACCGTTCCAACACATGTTATGTCCTTATCTTCACTGTGTATCGGCTATCCATTCTTCAGTCAGCCCAATTTATAAGTAGCGCTTTAGAGCGACTTAAAATATCCATCCAAGTAAGCAAATAGTTTAATATTATGTCATTGGTTTTATATTTACAGGGTTTTTTTAGCCAATAGTGATTATATTAATTGTCGCTTCGACGCATTGATTATTTATGATTAAAGTAATCAATCCTATCATTTCCTATTAATCTGAAATTAAAAAATATTACTTCAGTAATGCCTGAAGTAATATCAGATAAAAGAGCAATCATGCTGCAAATTCTCATATTTGAGAATGTTGATATTTTCATCAATTTCCCCTTCTTTACAATTAGATACATTGCTATAGTTCGCTCCCTTCTCAACATGGACTTATATGAAGAGAGGTGAGTATTATTATTATGGGATTATTTAAGAGTTCGATATGACTATGTACGATGATTTACAACGTTTTAATTCAAAGATAGATGGACAAAATGTCAGTTTTAAAACGTTTAATTCTCAAGATGTTTTTTCTGTTCTAGATACGTCATCTCCCATTTTTTTACAAATTAAAAATATGAAGAATTCTAATAATGAATTGTCAGAGTGTAATAATGATATTACATCTATAACTGGTATAAATTCAGAAGATGCTTATATAAAGTTAACATCAAAAAGAAAAGCTTCTATTTTCGATTCACTATCAAAAAATAACTAATAACTATCCAATCATTTCCTTTTTAAATGGGTTTAGTAAGGAATATTAAATGCCACTTATTGCAGTTTATTCACCAAAAGGTGGAGTTGGCAAGACAACACTTGTTGCCAATTTATGTCATTCATTCTCTATCATGGGACTTAAGTCTGTAGCAATTGATTTTGACCCACAAAACTCATTGAAATTACACTTTGGTTTATCAGTTTCTGATGAACGAGGTTTCTATAATAATATTTCTGAATTTGATGATTTAAGTAAATACATTATCTCTGAACAAGATAATGTTTATGTGTTACCTCATGGTCCTCGTCACTATGTAGAGAGCAGTGGTTCAAAATCTGTGGATTTTAAATATTCAAATTTAATCAATGGACTAGAAAAGTTACTGCAGCAGAAGAATCTAATGATTGTGGTTGATCTACAAACCGCGAATGAAGAGGTTGCAAATTTATTAGCACCATTCACTGACATATGTTTGATTCCTTTACTTTCTGAAACCGCATCTCTTGCCTTATTACCTGATGTTGAAAAATTTATAGAAGAAATGTCATCAAATAAGAGCGTTATTGCTCCTCAAGTTATCCTTAATCAAATGGATTATAGAAGTCAAATTAGTATTGATGTTGAATCCTTTGTTAAAGATCATTTAAGAGATAATTACTTTGGTGTTATTCATAAAGATCAGACTGTTATTGAAGCGAATGCCAACCAGACTTCTGTGTTTGATATTAATTCATCTTCAATGTCTGCATTTGATATTAATGCTATCTCACAAAAACTCATGGATAGTCTAAGTGTAAGTATTGGTGATGGATTCGTTCATCAAAATATTGTTTGATGAAATTATAATCTGAGAAAAGCAACTAATGAAAAAATTGTTTTTTTACTTACTATTTATTATTGTTTGTCCATTTTTATGGATAATTATATCAACTCCAATGGGGAGTCATGAGCAATATATATTTGGTATTTTAAGTCTTGCACTTTTATTTATTGCAAATAGAAGTAAACGTAAAGATGTCTCTATTGCCTTAGTGATGATATCTATATTGACTTCAAGTCGATATCTCTACTTTCGCGCAACACAAACGCTCTATTTTAATTCTCAAATAGAAACCGTGTTGGGGTGGGTTCTATTTTTAGCAGAAGTCTATTCTTGGATTATGCTGTTACTTGGCTACCTTCAAACATCAAGTCCTCTCGAAAGAAAAATTGAGCCCCTTCCTGATGATGAATCATTATGGCCAACAGTCGATGTTTATATTCCTACTTATAACGAAAATCTCGATGTAGTACAAGATACTGTATTAGCAGCACAATGTATTGATTATCCTAAAGACAAAATAAAAATTTATATTCTTGACGATGGTAAACGCCGAGAATTTGCTGTTTTTGCAGCAAAAGTAGGAGTGGGATATATCACCCGTTCTGATAACTCGCATGCTAAAGCAGGCAACCTTAATAATGCAATGAAATTAACCAAAGGGGAATTGATTTGTATTTTTGACTGTGACCATGTGGCAACGCGCATATTCTTGCAGGCGACGGTAGGTTCTTTCTTAAAAGATCCTAAATTAGCTTTAATTCAGACACCTCACCATTATTACTCTCCCGATCCTTTTGAGCGTAATTTATATGGTGAGCGCGACATTCCTAACGAAGGTGAGCTATTTTATGGCCCGCTACAAAAAGGGAATGACATGTGGAATGCGACCTTCTTCTGTGGTTCTTGTGCTGTAATTCGTCGTACAGCTCTAGAAGAAATCGGTGGCGTAGCCGTAGAAACTGTTACCGAAGATGCTCATACTGCGCTAAAAATGCAGCGATTAGGTTGGAATTCTGCCTATTTAGGATTGAAGTTGTCGGGTGGCTTGTCCACAGAGCGTATGACGTTGCACATTATTCAGCGTAACCGCTGGGCTCGTGGCATGGTGCAAATTTTTAGAATGGACAATCCGTTATTAGGTCGAGGCCTGACGCTGCCACAAAGGTTATGTTATCTCAGTGCAATGATGTATTTCTTCTTCCCGTTGCCACGATTAATATTTTTAACCGCACCGCTCGCATTTTTGCTGTTTAACTTAAATATTATTCACTCGTCAGCCAGTTTGATTTTTGCTTATGCACTGCCGCACTTTGTTATGTCAACGGTGGTATCTTCACGCTTAAATGGCAGTTCACGATACAGCTTTTGGGGAGATATTTACGACTTAGCGTTAGCCTTCCATTTGGTTATTCCGACTATTGTGACAATATTTGCTCCTAAGCGTGGCAAATTCAACGTAACAGATAAAGGTGAGTTGTTAGATAAAACTTACTTTGACCATAATATTGTAAAACCTCACCTTATTACCGCATGTATTTTAACGGTGGGTATCGGTTGGGGAATATACCGTATGTTAGGTTATTCATCCCTTGTTGCTGATACAAGCGTTGTTGGTTTGAATATTGCGTGGACCGCTTATGGCCTATTCTTCTTAATCGCAGCCATTATGGTTGCACGAGAAACTCGCCAAGTCCGTAAAACGATTCGTTTAAATGTCAGTATTCCAACGGTGCTTCATTATTCAAGTGGCATGCTTGCTCGTACCTATACCAAAGATTTATCTATGGGTGGCTGTTTTGTTAATACGCCAGACGATAGACATTTGACAGATGAAATCGAGGCAATTGAACTGCATTTAAGTTCTGGTGTGGTTGCTATTCCTGTTAGTCAGTTGAAATCTAAAAAAGATTCTTCCCGTTTAATGTTTGGTGATATGTCATTGTCTTCACGTAGAGAACTGGTTCGTATTGTTCTGTCTCGCGCAGATGCATGGATAGATAAACCAAGAGCTAAAGACCGACCATTACGTTCTTTAGGGATGATTATTGCGTGTATGTGGCAAGTTATTCGTTCATTAAAATCAGACAAAAAATATCAAACCCCAGTCAATTTGAATCAGACTGTGGCCTCTAAGGAGTCGTTATGATGGGGCAGTTGAAGTCTCTTACTGGGCTGTTGTGTTTGCTATGTATACTGTGCCAGGCTGTCTATGCTAAAAACCTTGATTCGTTAACCAGCAGTAGCGATATTACCTTTAGTCGCATGGGGTTAACGAATGGCATTACTTTCACTGGTGGCCAAAAAGACGCGGGTTTGGAGTTTCGTTTACCTATCGATACATTAGTATCCAAAGCCCAATTAGTTCTTGACCTAAAAACCAATGACACTATCTCCGATAGCCTGTCATCTCTGGCTGTTATGGTGAATGGTCAGTCGGTTGGGGCGATTCCACTTAATTCAGTAAATAATAAAAAAACGACGTATGAGTTGAATGTTCCAGCTCTATTAGTGACATCTAGCAACAAGCTGAGCTTTAAGATTGTTGGTACGGATGATCAGGTAACGTGTATCAACGATGACACAGCCTCGACCATTCATATGCTACCAAGCTCGATGATTAAGCTGGATTATCGTCCACTCAATATCGCAGCTGATTTACATCCATTCCCTCAGCCATTTTGGGATAGCCATGAAATGCTTGGTCGAGATGTGACTTTTGTTTTTGCGAACAATGTGAATTCGACTCAGGTTTCTGCTGCTTCCATATTAGCATCGTGGTTGGGGATCCATGCGAGTTATCGTGGTGTGGATTTCCATGCGTTAAAAGGTCAACTTCCTGATAGTAATGGGATTGTCTTTGGTAAGCCTGGACAAACTATTGGTTCATTGACGCTGCCAAAAACGGCAAAACCATTACTTAAAGTCATTCCGAACCCAGTCGATGCTAATTACAAACTGTTATTAGTAGTGGGAGAGAGCGAAAGTGATTTACGTAGTGCAGTCTATCGCTTAGCTCAAGGTAATTTTGCCTTGCATACCGCGCAATTGGAGGTCAAACGCACCTCGTTACCGCAAAGCAAACCTTATGATGCTCCTCGTTGGATACCCACCGATAAGCCAGTTTTACTCAAAGATCTGATTCAAGACGGGCAGAGTATGCATGTGAAAGGTGTATGGCATAACGCCGTAAACTTCAATTTCCGTGCGGCACCAGATCTGTTTTTGTGGAACGGAAAAACAATTCCTTTAAATCTGCATTATCGTTTCCCTTCTGAACCTTGGATTGATGAAGATAACTCATTCTTGAACGTGGTGTTAAACGACCAGTTCCTTGAAGATTTAATGGTTAATAAACAGGGGTATTTAGAAGGACTTTGGCGCTCTTTAGGTATAGATACACGCCAAGAGAAAGCCCAAATTGGTGTGCAACCTTATATGTTATATGGTGACAACCAATTGTCTCTTTATTTTAACTTGCATGCTAAACCGGATACTCCGTGTGATGTGAAATATGGCGATAACATTACCAGCTTGATTGATGACGATTCGTCATTGGACTTGCGTGGTGCGCGTCATTTTTCATTTTTGCCTAATCTTTCATTCTTTATTGGGGCTTCTTTCCCGTACTCACGTTTGGCTGATTATTCCGAAACAGTACTGCTACTTCCTACAAATCCTACTGCGGCTCAATTGCAAACTATGTTAGGACTGAGTGCCCGTGCAGGTGCTTCAACAGGAAAAATGATTGTTCGTGTTCAAACTCATCTTGGATATCCCGCGGGAACAAATAGCTTAAAAGGCAAAAATGTACTGGCTGTCAGTTCTCTAAATGATGCCCGTTTTGTTGATAACTTGCTTAAACGTTCGCCATTTTCTTCCACAGGGCAAACATTGCATGTGAAACCTGAATCTTGGTATCGCCAAGTAGAAAATTGGCTCAAGGGTGATTTCCATACCAATACAGAGCAGGCTGATCGCTATCTTTCTTCAAACCGAAATTGGCGTGGGTTCTTAAGTTTTGAATCACCTTGGCAAGATGGAAAAGTGGTGATCGCCGCTGTAGCAACCTCTGATAAAGAGCTGGTTAAACTGCATAGTGATCTTAATAACAGCGAGATTAATGCTGGTATTCGTGGTGATTTAGCTGTGATTACGGATAACAGCGGCGTTCATAGCTTCCAAACCTCTGAACAGTTCGCGACTGGGCAGGTTTCTTGGTATGAGAAGCTGATTTGGTATGCGAGTCAATACAGCTCTTTATTTGCCATTTTTATGGTTTTGTTTTCGTTATTTTTGGGCATGGTGTTTTTCCGCTTGTTAAATAGTCATGCACGAAACCGCTTGAAATAAGATTGAGATTTTTTAATACAATGAACAATAACTTCCTTAAGACTTTCTCTTTGTTATGTTGTGTAGAGTTGATGCAATTGGGTTCATCTTCAATGGCTTTAGCAGATACACAAACGGATTCATCGGTATCGTCATTAATTAAACAAGCCCAATATTGGCACGAAAAAGCGAATGATAAGTTAGCCATTGAATCATTACAAAAAGTGCTGATGGTGGATGCGAACAACGCTCAAGCGTTGTATATGATGTCTCTTTTGGCACGTCAGCGTGGTGATAATTTAGCGGCTGCCCAATGGAAAAAACGTCTCACTATTGCTCATCCAGATTCATCTGAGCTGCAGTTACTCAATACGTCGATCTCATTACAAAAACTGCCTAAACAGCAGGTTGACTTAGCACGCGAGCAAGCCCGTCGAGGGGATGTAAGCGGCTCGATTAAGACATGGAATAAAATCTTCCCTAATGGGAAGGTTCCGTTATCACTGGCTGCAGAATATTACCTGACTATGTCAGGTGATAAATCGTTGTATAACAATGCGGTTAAAGGGTTAAGAAGCGTTACCAAAAGTCATCCTAACGATGTTCAACTTGGCATCGCCTATGGCAAAGTGCTGACTTATCGCGAGCGTAATCGTCGTCAAGGGATTCGTATCTTAGAGCATTATGCGCATGACAATAAGTCAGCTGATGATGCGTTAAAACAAGCATTGCTATGGCTCGCTCCTAAAGCATCCGATAAGTACCATTATCAGAAGTGGGATAAACGTCATCCTAATGAACATAAGGTAATGGCCCACTATCAACGTAGTACAGGTAGCAAAGCAATTAGCACCGCTTTTAATGAGTTGAATCGTGGTAATTTGGCGAAAGCAAAATCCATTTTTAATGATATTTTACGACGTTCTCCGCGAGATGCAGATGCATTGGCTGGTTTAGGTTACGTATATTTACATGAAAATGATTATCCTAACGCAGCTAAATATCTAAATCTTTCTGCTAAGCAAGGTGGTCACCAGGCAGCAAAACGTAGAAAGCAAGCGCATGAGGCGTCTTTCTACGCAGATCTTGCAAAAGCAAAATCTGCGTATGCAGAAGGGGATGTCACCCAGGCATTATTGATCAGCTCGTCATTAGTTGAAGAGAAAGGCGATGCTGGTGTCTCCGCTAAACTTTTCAGAGCCGACGTTCTACGCCATCAAGGGAAGTATTCCGCGGCAGAAGAGTTATTACGCCAAGTCTTATCTGAAAAACCAGCAGACTCGCAAGCGAAAGAATCGCTGTATTATGTGTTAGCTGAACAGAATCATTATGATCAAGCGAATCTACTTTTACGTAGTATGCCTAAAGATTTTCAGCGCAAGGTCCAAGCAGCAGATAAGTATTCGCACATTCGCGATTTAGCTCATGAAGCGATTAAATTTGGTGACTTTGATACGGCGACTGTGATTTTAGAGAACGGTCTTAAGCGTATTCCGAATAACCCTTGGTTGCGCCTTGAATTAGCACGTTTGTATAAAAAACAGGGGTATACTGAAGCGGCTGAAGCAACGATTCGTCCACTTGAACGAGATGGGGTCAGTAATGAATCTCTATATGCTGCGGCTATTTTTGCTAGTGAAGATAAAAAATGGCGTCAAGTTCATGATCTGATTGCTCGAGTTCCTTTAGATAAGCGCGATGAGAAAGAAAAGCAGCTGTTTGAAGAGTCTGGTTTCAACTTATCTCTAGATAATGCCCGCTTGTTCTTGGCAAAAGGTAACAAGAAAGAAGCGCTTTCTTTACTGCTTTCTCTTAAAGAAAAAACAGGCTCTAATCCACTCAGTGTCGGACGTGTTGCCCAGCTATTGATGAAGGCTGGCGATAAAAGCGGTGCGGTTGTCATGGTACGACATAACATCGAATCTGGCATAACCAGTAATGCTGGGGATTACGCAAATCACGTGGCGGTTCTGTATCAAGCTGGATTATTAGATGAAGCGCAAAACTTGCTTAATGATCCGCGTTTGATCGCCAATAGTACCCCTGAGCAGTTATCGATTGCACGTAATGTGTATGTGATTAATGAAGCGGATCACCTGCGTGAATTAGGAGATTATGCACCTGCGTACGATATGTTAGCTCGGGCACTTCAGGATGAACCGAAAAATACGGCGTTAATGTTAGCAATGGCGCGCTTGTACCAATCTGGAAAGATGAACAATAAAGCGATGACCGTTTATCGTTACTTGATTGATAATCAGTTGGATACGACTCAGGAAGCTCGACTAGGTGCGATCAATGTCTACCTCGCTGAAGGAGAAGCGGATAAGGCTCAAGCGCTTTATGCACAACTCCCTGAAAGTAACGCCCCTGAACGTTTACTGCTACATGCTCGTATCTATCAAGCTCAAGGAAAACCCCGTTTAGCATTGGCTGAATTACGTAGTGCTCGTGGGCAATTACTTGGCTTTAAATCAAATGGTAAATCAACCTCGCCACTAGTGGGAGGTATGGTAATCGCTGATAACCCGTTCACTTCTCACACGACTGAGAAGAATGATGAGCCGTCTAGCTCAGTGTATGGCACGGCAATGCCTTGGCAAGTCAATGGTCAGGCACAAAAGACGTCGCAGAATTATTCTGAACGTACTGATTTACCAGCTCTGAGTGCAGATCAGCAGACGCTGACAGAGGTCGACTCCTTATTGACTCAAATCCATAAACAGAACTCAACATGGGCTCAAGGTGGTATCCAAGTTCGCAGCCGTGATGGCGAAAGTGGTTTAAGTAAATTAACCGAAACAAGAGTACCATTACAGTGGTCTACTGTGCCTTTTGGTCATTCTCGCTTAGCTGTCAATATTGATGCGGTTAGCCTTGAGTCTGGTGCATCTTCTGATGAAGCCAGCCGTCGTTTCGGTACTGGGGCTCTCATCCAAGGAGAAGTGGCTGAATCTGAGGGAGTTTCAACTACCTCCGGTGATGACTTACCAGATATCGATTCTCAAGGTGCCAAACGAGAAAATGGTGTTGAGGTAAAAGCAGCACTAAGTGGTGATAACTATGATGCGGATATTGGTACCACGCCTTTAGGTCTTGAGTATGTTACTTTGGTTGGTGGTGCAACTTATAAAGCGCAACTCTCAGATCATGCTTACTTATCATTAACCGGTGAACGCCGCTCAGTGAAAGATAGTTTGCTTTCTTATGTTGGGGTTAAAGATAGTTACTCTGGTAAATACTGGGGACAGGTGACTAAAAATGGTATTCATGCCCAACTGGGTTATGACGATGGCGATGCGGGCTATTATGCTGATGCTGGAGCTTGGAAGTACTTAGGTCATTCGGTTCAAGATAACGAAAGCATGGAATTTGGTGCCGGTTTCTATGTACGACCGTACAAATATGACGATCGTAGCTTACAAGTAGGCATGGATGTTCGATACAAGGACTTTACGCATAACTTGAGTTACTACAGCTTTGGTCACGGTGGTTACTTCAGTCCTCAGAACTACATCAGTTTCACTATTCCGGTGGATTACACCCAAGACTACGACAAGTTGTCTTTGAAGCTAGGCGGTTCCGTTGGCTTTCAATCCTATAGTCAAGACAAAGCGGAATATTTCCCAGGGCAGAGTACGTTGCAATCAGAATTGCAAACTTATGTCGACTCTGGTTACGCTGAAGAAGCGTATTACAGTGCCAAGAGTACCTCTGGAATGGGCTTTAACATTCATGCCAACCTTGAGTACCGTTTACAAGATGATCTGACGCTTCAAGCGAAAGTGAGTTATGACACCTTTGGTGACTATAATGAGTCTCTCGCCTCTATCATGTTGCGTCGCTCGTTTGGTGGTAATTAATGATCGTGACTGAAATAAAGGATTAGTCATTGGTGAAAAAACGATCTTATTTTATGGCCCTATTGATGTGGGGCCTTTTATCCTTCGTTCCTGTATCTGCAATGGCAACATCATTGGATTGGTCAACATTCAAAGCTCGTTTTATGGCTCAGGATGGGCGAATTATTGATACTGGAAATCATAATATCAGTCATACAGAAGGTCAGGGATTTTCGATGTTATTTGCGGTTGCAGCAAATGATAAACGGAGCTTTGACCAAATTTGGCACTGGACGCGAAAATACCTAAGAGATCCTCATTCTGGGCTATTTTATTGGCGGTACAATCCAATTGCTGCTAACCCTGTGGCTGATAAAAATAATGCTTCAGATGGTGATGTCATGATCGCTTGGGCTTTATTAAAAGCGGCGCATCGCTGGCATGTCCCTCAATATCTGACGGAATCGGATACGATTGTTAAAGCAGTATTGAAGTATGTGGTTGTGGATGTCGCTAACTATAAAGTCATGCTACCTGGGCGATACGGATTTGAAAATGATACATCAGTAACGTTAAATCCATCCTACTTCATTTTCCCTGCTTGGCGAGATTTTGAACGTAGGACGCACCTAGCAACGATTTCGCAATTGATTGATGACGCTCAAAGGTTGATGAACACTATCAACTGGGGAACGTATCGTTTGCCGACGGATTGGATTAGTTTATCGAGAACTGGCACTACCAGCCCAGCATCGGCTTGGCCCGCTAGAGTCAGCTATGATGCGATACGTATTCCTCTATATACCAAATGGGCAGATAGAGATAATCCGATTTTGATGCGTTGGCAGCAATGGTTTGCTCATTATCCTCGCGCTCAAATGCCTGCTTGGGAAAATATGGTTAATCATAACAAGGCGCCTTACGCTATGAATGGTGGATTATTGGCTATTCGTGATTTTACGATGGATCAATTGGCGTACAGCAGTACGAAAATTGTGCCAAAAGATGATTACTATTCGTCAAGTTTGAAGCTATTAACTGCTCTAGCGGACCAAGGATTTTAATTTCTGCATAAAAAACAGCCTATTGTGATGGTTTCTTGTGATTTAAGTCACCTTTTATTCATATGCTACTTTTCACATTAGGGGATTAGCAGGATATTAGCGCCATCACGCAGATGTGGTGGAATTGGTAGACACGCTAGCTTCAGGTGCTAGTGGCCTCACGGCCGTGGGAGTTCAAGTCTCCCCATCTGCACCAGATTGAAAAGCCCGTTTTTTAACGGGCTTTTTTTATGTCTATTATCCGCTGACTTTTCACCAGTATTACGTTTTCCTTCTTCTATTTTTCCACTCTAAAGACTTCTGTTATGCCCATTTTTCTGATCGACACTAGTGTCGATACTGGGTGTCGAAGTGCTTGATTTAACGTTAATTTTTTGTATTTAATCCTGTTTCTTTTATTAACATTGCTCTTCTATCCTTATGATTAATAAGGAATAAAATCTTGTGTGCAAAATCTGGCATACAAGTTGCTCTTAGGGGCTTATTTAATCGACAGGGTATGCTATGAAGAGCTTTGTAATTGCAGATCCCCAAAAATGTATTGGCTGTGGTACCTGCATGGCAGCGTGCTCCGATGTACATAAAAAACAAGGTCTGCAAAGTCATCCCCGTTTGACGGTCGTCAAGCATCAGGATGCGACTGTTCCCGTAATGTGTCGCCATTGCGAAGATGCACCATGTGCCACGGTGTGTCCTGTGCAAGCTATCACTAAGGAAGAGGATCGCATTCTGCTTAATGAAACCTTATGTGTCGGCTGCACGTTATGCGCAGTGGCTTGCCCATTTGGTGCTATTGCTCTGGATGGTAGTCGTCCGGTTGCGATGGCAAATAGTTACGATACCTATATTCCTTCCACTCCACGTTCAAGTAGTCCTTGTACCTCCTCTCCTCAAACATTTGGCCATGACCTTTTGGCTTGGGAACCGGGCGTGAAGAGCATCGCAGTGAAATGTGATTTGTGTGGTTTCCGGGAAAATGGTCCTGCATGTGCTGAGGTTTGTCCAACCGATGCGATTGTGCAGGTGACTGATGGTGAAATCAGCCAATCCAGTTCGCAAAAACGTGCAATGGCCGCGGATATGTCCCAAGCCGTCAACATGGAGAAACAGCAATGACAAATACGCTCGAGTTGTTAGCGATATCCATTGGCTGCTATGTCATCGCCAGTTTGGTCGCTTTGTTAGGAAGTGGAGAGCGGGAAGCCAGCATTGTTAAAGTGTCTGGTGTAATCGGCTTTATCGGTGGGGTGTTGGGGCTTATCAGTTCTGCTCAAGCACTGCTTGGTGGCGCGCCATTGACTGCCCAGTTATATAGCCCGTTTCAGTTCGCACAGTTGATCATCAATATGAACGCTCTTGGTGCCTTTATGGTGCTGGTGATTTCATTAATTATGGTCGCCGCTTCAATTTACTCATGGCATTACATGAACGAGTACCTAGGTAAAGGTGCTTGGGGAATTAGCTTTTTCTTACATCTATTCGTGGCTTCTATGGTCGCGTTGGTGGTGGTCGATAATGCGTTCTACTTCATTGTGTTCTTTGAAATGATGTCGTTGGCTTCTTATTTCTTAGTGCTGGTGGAACAAAGCGAAAGTAGCGTAAAGGCTGGGCTGCAATATTTCTTTATTGCTCACGCGGGTTCTGTCTTGATCATGATTGCCTTCTTTATGCTGTACCGTGCATCAGGTTCATTGAATTTTGCTGACTTTACCGGTCTGAATCTTCCTGCTTGGGAATCTTCGGTTATTTTCTTGCTGGCGTTCTTTGGTTTTGGTGCCAAAGCCGGGATGATTACCTTGCACGGTTGGTTACCACAAGCTCACCCTGCAGCCCCTTCTCACGCATCGGCATTGATGTCTGGCGTGATGGTAAAAATCGGTGTATTCGGGATTATTAAAGTCGGTGTGGTTTTCTTAGGTGCAAGTGAAGCGTGGTGGGGCTATGTGGTACTGGCCTTCGGCGCGGTTTCTTCTGTACTCGGCGTAATGTATGCGTTAGCAGAGCATGATATCAAACGCTTGTTGGCTTATCACACGGTTGAAAACGTCGGCATTATTTTGATGGGCGTTGGCGTGGCACTAATTGGTATGGCAACAGGGCATCCCGTATTTGCTGCGTTAGGTCTGTTAGGTGCGCTATACCACTTGTTAAACCATGCAGTATTTAAAGGCTTGCTGTTCTTAGGTGCTGGTTCTGTGATTTATCGCATGCACACCAAAGATATGGAAAAAATGGGTGGCCTTGGCAAATTAATGCCTTATACCGCTTTAGCTTTCTTGATCGGTACCATGGCGATTTCAGCACTGCCACCACTTAATGGATTCGTCAGCGAATGGTTTATTTACCAGTCTCTGTTTGATCTTAGCCATCAGACGCAATTGAGTATGGTCATTGCTGGTCCAATCGCCGTGGTTATGCTTGCCATTACCGGTGCTTTAGCCTGTATGTGTTTCGTTAAGGTTTACGGCATTTGCTTTACCGGTGCTCCACGTACGCAGAAAGCTAGCGAAGCTCGTGAAGTTGGTTGGCCAATGGTGGTGGGCTGCGCTTTTCTTGCTGTGATGTGTGTGATTTTAGGTGTGGGTTCTCCATGGATCTCGCCCATTATTTCCGACATTGCCACTACAACATTATCCGCAACACCGATTGTCGTTCATCAAGGTATGGCGCTTCATCCGGTTTCTACCACACAAGCCATTCTTTCTACTCCAGTTATCACCATCAGTCTACTGATCTTGCTGGTGATTCCTGCCGTTATGTTGGCTCTGTTTAAAGGCCGTCGTCTCGATAACCGTCAACAAGGTGACCCATGGGCATGTGGTTACGCTTACGAAAATCGTATGAATATCTCAGCGAGTGGTTTTACCCAACCATTACGTCACATGTTCTCTCCGGTGTATCGCATTCGAGTATTGCTCGATCCTAGTGGGTGGATGCAACGCTCCTTAAGTGCTGTCACTCATTCAGCAGCAGCAATTGAACCAAGCTTTGATCGTTATTTAGTGCAACCAGCGTGTCGCGCTTCAATGACGGTAAGCGGTTGGATTACTCGCATGCAAGGCGGCGACTTCCGCGTTTACTGCTTATATATCGTTGTCGTGCTGTTGGCGTTGCTTTTTCTTCCCATTGAACCAGGAGTGAAATAATGGCGGAACTTCATATGCCCAGCTTAGGCTGGATAGTGCTCGCAGTAGTTCAAGTTCTATTGATGTTATTGCTGGCTCCTTTAGCAACGGGTTTCTCTCGGATGATTCGTGCTCGTATGCACTCTCGTCGAGGTCCGGGGTTACTGCAGGATTATCGCGATATCGCCAAGTTGTTGCGTCGTCAATCAGTGTCACCTGCGAATGCCGGGGTCATCTTCTGGATCATGCCTTGGGTGCTGATTGTCACAATGTTGTTGGTCGGTATGGCGCTGCCAACGCTCACTCAAACCTCACCTTTTCCTATTTCAGGTGATGTGATTACCGATATTTACTTGTTAGCGATTTTCCGCTTCTTCTTCTCTTTAGCCGGGGTGGATTCTAACAGTATGTTCAGTGGGGTCGGGAGTGCGCGTGAATTAACTTTAGGCGTGCTGATTGAGCCGATTTTTGTGCTATCGATTTTCATTATGGCGATGGCAGTCGGTTCCACCGATTTAGGCTATATCAGCCAAGGCATGTTGGGCGAAATTATGCTCCAACCCGTCACGGTGGTACTTGCTGGTGTCGCGTGTGCCTTTGCGATGTTCGTTGAGATGGGCAAATTGCCATTTGATGCGGCAGAAGCTGAACAAGAGTTACAAGAAGGTCCAGTCACTGAATACTCAGGCTCGGGTCTGGCCATGGTCAAATTAGGTTTAGGCCTAAAACAGTTAGTCGTGGTGCAACTCTTCCTCGCCATTTTTATCCCTTGGGGTAAAGCTGAAACTCTAGCCATTCCTGATCTGCTGTTTGCGGCAGTCATGCTGCTTTGCAAATTGATCGTCGTGTTCTTTTTAGCTGGCATTGTTGAGAACGCAATGGCTCGGGTTCGTTTCTTAAATACGAGTCGACTAACGTGGTCTGCATTTTCGTTTGCAGGTTTGTCGTTAGCCTTCTACGTCATCGGATTGTGAGGTCTTATTTACAATGGAGATGATAGGTTTATTCACAATTTTAGTCCCTTTCCTTGGGGCCATTCTGACTCTGCTTGTGCCGCGTTCATCGGCTAAGTGGGTATGTCAGTTATTCGCTGCACTCGCCACATTAGGTACTTGGGCTCTGGCATACCATTTCTTCCTTGAGGGAGGGCATGCGGAATCAATTGCTATCGTACAGTTTGACCATTTACTGATCTTTGGTTTGATGGTAGACAAAGTCAGTACTTTGATTGCGGCAGCGGTTGTTGGGCTTGGCTTAATCGTGGCGATTTACTCGCTAGGATATATGAGCATAGGTAACAAAGAGCACCCACATGAAGGGGACCCGCGTTACTACTCATTCCTATTGGTGTTTATCGGTGCAATGGCGGGGTTAGTGCTCTCTTCTACCTTAGTCGGTCAGTTGCTGTTCTTCGAAATCACCGGTGCTTGTTCTTGGTCATTGATTGGCTACTACCAAACGCCAATCGCCTTTCGATCCGCGTTAAAAGCATTGATTGTGACTCATATTGCATCATTGGGTCTGTTTGTAGCAGCAGCGACTCTGTTTATCCAAACCGGCACGTTTGAACTCACAGCCATTGCTAGCCTGACACCAAGCGCCAAGATGATTGTACTGTTCGGTATCTTGTTTGCTGCTTGGGGTAAATCAGCCCAGTTACCAATGCATATGTGGTTACCAGATGCGATGAATGCACCAACCCCAGTGAGTGCTTACTTACACGCGGCATCAATGGTGAAAGTTGGGGTGTACATATTTGCGCGCGGTATTTTGTCTGCTGGCGATGTGCCAATTGAAGTGGGTGTCGTCGGGGTCATTGGCGCCATGATCACCATGATTTATGGCTTCGTGATGTACTTGCCACAAAAAGACATGAAGCGTTTGTTAGCTTATTCGACCATTACTCAGCTTGCGTATATTTTCCTTGCGCTATCCATGGCGGCAATGGGCTCATCCTTAGCGATGAAAGCGGGCGTCAGTTACATCTTTAACCATGCGTTTGCAAAAAGTTTATTCTTCTTCGTTGCTGGTTCACTGAGCTTTGCTTGTGGTACTCGCATGTTGCCACAACTGCGCGGCATCATTACCAAATCGCCACTGCTTGGGATTGGCTTCTGTGTCGCAGCAATGGCAATTGCTGGTGTTCCTCCATTTAACGGATTCTTCAGTAAATTCCCGCTGCTTGAAGCTGGCTTTCAGTTGTCAGCGGCTCACAGTTGGTTAACGCCTGTGTTAGTGCTCGCGCTGATTGAATCTGTCGCAACATTTGGTTGGTTACTGTTCTGGTTTGGTAAATCTGTGATTGGTAAACCATCCGACGTTGTCGAAAACATTTCTCCGCTACCTGCGTCAATGAAAAGCATGTTGGTTGTTTTGATCGCCATGTCAGTGCTATCCAGTTTCATTGCCTCAGCGTGGCTTAATTAGGAGGTAGGTAATGAGTGATTTAATGATGAATAACTTAGCTGGCCTACTGGTTGTAACTTCATTTTTGGTCGTGATAGCGCGCAAAGCGCAAACCGCTGCTTGGTTATATGCCTTGCAGTCTTTAGTTCTGGTGGGGCTATTTGTTGCGATCGCCCATCGCTACGATGCACATGAGTTATACAGCTGGTCGGTCACCGCGTTTATTTCCAAAGTCATTTTAGTCCCAGCGATCTTATTTATTCAGCTAGGAAAAATGAGAGATGCAAAAGCTGAGCAACCGCTGATCCGCCCGGTGTGGATTGCCTTGATTGTTGCGGTGATCAGTATTGCTTGTCTGTATGTTATCGAACCCGTTCAGTTGCCGCTGGTGGCGTCATTGAAACCTATTCTTGGGGTTTCCTTAGCGCACTTCTTTATCGGTTTGCTGTGCATTATCAGTCAGCGCAATATCCTCAAACAAATTTTTGGTTACTGCCTGATGGAAAACGGCTCGTCGTTAATGTTGGCGTTAGTGGCTCACAGTGCCCCTCACTTGGTGGAAATTGGTATCACCGTTGATGCCTTATTCGCCGTGATTGTCATGGTGATTCTGGCGCGTTTGATTTACGCCAAATTGCGTACGTTGGACGTGAAACAACTGACAGTATTAAAAGGGTAACGGCATGATGTCTATAAGTACTATTTATCCCTACCTGCTGGGCATTCCGTTGTTTGTTGCTGCGGTAAGTCTGGTTTGTGCTTGTTTAAAAGGGGAGTTTCAGAAGCTGTCATCGTTGATGCACTGTGTGAGTGTGGTTGCGACGTTTGTAATGAGCTGGATGGTCACAATACAAGTCTTTGAACACGGTGCATTAGAAAGTGCAGGTCACTGGTTGATCTTAGATAGCTTGTCTGCGCTATTTATGGCCGTGCTTGGATTAGTGGCGCTCATTACAGGATTGCACTCACTGGGTTATATCGGTAACGAGTTCAAAAATGGTGAGCTAAGCAGTCGTCAGGTGTCTCTGTATTACGGCCTGTTCAACCTGTTTTTAGCCACTATGTTGATCGCCTTGACGGCAAACAACATCATCATGATGTGGGTTGCCATTGAAGCCACCACCATTAGTTCAGTGTTCTTGGTCGGTATTTACTATCAACGCTCATCGCTTGAAGCTGCATGGAAATACATCATGCTGTGTAGTGTTGGGGTGGCGTTTGGCTTGTTCGGTACAGTGATTACTTACTCTAATGCTGTGGCGGTATTTACTGATCCTTCACAAGCGATTTTTTGGACCGCTATTCGCGATAATGCCGCGCAATTTGATCCCCGTTTAATTCAAATTGGTTTCATCTTTATCATCATTGGTTTTGGCACCAAAGTGGGCTTATTTCCGATGCACACTTGGTTGCCAGACGCGCACTCAGAAGCGCCAAGTCCTGTTTCTGGATTACTCTCTGCTGGCTTATTAAATTGTGCTTTATTGGTGATTCTGCGTCACTTAGTTGTCGCTCAAGAGGTTTTGGGTCATGGGTATACCCAAGCTCTAATGCTGGGTTTTGGCCTGTTATCTGTAGCGGTGGCTGCCTTCTTTATTCTGGTGCAAAAAGACATAAAACGTCTGTTGGCTTATTCCAGTGTGGAAAACATGGGCTTGATTACATTTGCGATTGGCTTGGGGCCTTTGGGTGTTTTCGCTGCGATGCTGCACGTGATTAACCACAGCTTAGGTAAAACTCTGATGTTCTGCGGCGCGGGTAATGTGATGTTGAAATACGGCACTCGTGATATGAGCATTATTAAAGGGGTTGTGCGTGTCGCACCTTGGACTGGTGTCTTATTTGGTGCTGGTGCTTTAGCGTTAGCTGGCGTGCCACCTTTTAACTTATTTGTGAGCGAATTCCTGATCGTCTGCTCTGCGCTATATGCTCAGCATCCTGCTCTAATCATTATCTTATTGCTGTTATTAACGCTCGTGTTAGCTGGACTCGCTCGCTTAGTTGCCGCTTGTGTGCTGGGCAAAGCACCGGAAGGCGTTGATAAAGGCGAAGTGAATGTGATGACCGTCGTCCCACTTGTCGTCATGATGGGCTTAATGGTGCTTATGGGCACTCATATCCCTGAAGTAGTATTACACGGCGTCAATCAAGCGGCTCAAGTTATCTCACATCAAGACTTCTCCACTGTTTTACAACAACTGCATTTGCCATTTCAGTCAGCGAGCGCGCTGACTCAAACTACCGATGCTGCCACTCACCTAGTTCAATAAAGAGAGAATGTTGAATGGATATGAAAACTCAAACTTACTCGCAACGTCAGATCGGTAAACAGTACGTTGATGGGGTACGTCATTTATTCCCTTCTGCCATTCTTGAAGAAGAGTGGCAGGCTGATAACCAAGTTACCATTACGGTAAAAATGACCTCTTTAGTCGAAGTCATGAAATGGCTTTACTACGATCAAGGTGGTTGGTTATCGGTCAGCTTTGGTAACGATGAACGCAGCCTAAACGGCCATTTTGCTGTTTATCATGCGCTTTCTATGGAAGGCGAAGTGAAAAGCTGGGTTGTGGTTAAAGTGCTGGCGGATGCCAATACGGAAGAATTTATTTCTATCACGCCACACATTCCTGCTGCAGTTTGGGGGGAGCGTGAAGTACGCGATATGTTCGGATTGCGCCCTGTGGGCTTACCGGATGAGCGTCGTTTGGTGCTACCCGATGATTGGCCTGATGATCTTCATCCTTTACGTAAAGATGCGATGGATCATCGTCAGCGTCCAGAACCTACGACTGATACAGAGAATTACCCATTCCTCAATGAATTAGGTGATGAATCTAACCGTATTGTTCCTATTGGACCGCTGCACATCACTTCTGATGAACCGGGACACTTCCGTTTATTCGTTGATGGTGAAGACATTGTCGATGCGGATTACCGTATGTTCTATGTTCACCGCGGAATGGAAAAACTGGCCGAAACCCGTATGGGCTATAACGAGATTGGTTTCCTCGCTGACCGTGTGTGCGGCATTTGTGGTTTTACTCATAGTGTAGGTTATAACAACTCCGTTGAAACGGCTCTGCAAATCGAAGTGCCGGAACGTGCCAAGATGATTCGTACGGTATTACTTGAAGTGGAACGTCTGCACAGTCACCTATTGAATATTGGTTTATCGAGCCACTTCGTCGGTTTTGACTCAGGTTTCATGCAGTTCTTCCGCGTGCGTGAAAAAACCATGGAACTGGCTGAGCTATTAACAGGTGCTCGTAAAACTTACGGAATGAATCTGATTGGCGGTGTGCGCCGCGATATTTTAAAAGAGCAGCGCCAAAAAGGCATTGCCTTGATTCGTGAAGCGCGCAAAACCTTCAGTGAATTAGTCGATATGCTTTTGGCCACGCCAAACATTGATAGCCGCTTATGTGGCGTTGGTGTGTTAGCAAAAGACATCGCGCGCGATTTTAGTCCTGTTGGTCCAATGATTCGAGGCAGCGGCTTTGCGCGTGATGCGCGCATCGTGCATGGCGCTCACCTAGAAGCGTATTCACAAGTGCCAATTGAATTGCAGCACATTGATACTGGCGACGTACAAGCGCGTGTTCTTGTGCGTATTCGTGAAGTATTTGATGCGATGAACATCGTTGAGTTTGGTTTAGATCACTTGCCGGCTGGGGCAATTCTAACCGAAGGGTTTGACTACGTTCCGCATAAATTTGCCTTGGGGTATACCGAAGCACCTCGCGGTGAAAACGTGCACTGGAGTATGACTGGCGATAACCAAAAAGTGTTCCGTTGGCGTTGTCGTGCGGCGACTTACGCGAACTGGCCAACACTTCGTTATATGTTGCGTGGTAATACCGTGGCCGATGCGCCATTGATCATCGGTAGTCTTGACCCTTGTTATTCTTGTACTGACCGCGTCACCATCGTGGATACGAAGAAAAAACGCAGCCAGACCATTCCATACAAAGCCATTGAGCAATATAGCGTGAATCGTAAAAACTCACCGCTCAAAGCATGGTAAGGGGGCGTTATGATTAAGTTACTCAAAACCATTCTTAAAGCAGGGGATGTTACTGAAAAATATCCCTTTGCTCCGCTGGAAGTCTCTTCTGATTTTCGTGGTAAACCCGAGCTGAATGCGAGTCAGTGTATCTCTTGTGGTGCGTGCACACGCGCCTGTCCTGCTAATGCATTGATCATGGAAACCAATGAACTTAAAGGTACTCGCCGTTGGGAGCTATCTTTGGCTCGGTGTATTTACTGTGGTCGTTGCGAAGAGGTGTGCCCAACTCATGCGATTGAGCTAACGCCAAACTTTGAATTGGCTGTCACCAAGAAAGAAGATTTGTATGAAAGTGCAGAATTCAAATTGGCAACGTGTTCATGTTGTGGCAAGCCTTTTGTCGCGCAAAAACTATTGGATTACACCATGGCTACTCTAGAGCAATCTGGTTTAACGGGTGAGCATCTTGAGATGCGTCGTCAGCAATTAGCAACCTGCCCAGAATGTCGTCGTAAAGCCAATATGCTCGATGGTGAAAACATTACCCACCAACGTTTTATAAAAACACCTGTGCAACAAATGCAGG
Source organism: Vibrio nitrifigilis (assembly GCF_015686695.1). Classification (NCBI taxonomy): domain Bacteria; kingdom Pseudomonadati; phylum Pseudomonadota; class Gammaproteobacteria; order Vibrionales; family Vibrionaceae; genus Vibrio; species Vibrio nitrifigilis. The sequence goes on from NZ_JADPMR010000001.1 coordinate 2,913,431, forward strand.
CAGTTGCTCAATCTGAGTCTGAGAAGGAGGAAGCATGAAAGGTATAAAACAGCTTTCTGGTTCCAACCATACTGAAACTGTTCCAGTTCCTGTCTCGCCTCAACACGAGAAATTAAAAGAAGTTCTACTTAAGCAAATTAAACGTTCTGCCTATGTTTATCGTGTTGACTGCGGTGGTTGCAACGGCTGCGAAATTGAAATTTTTGCAGCGACCACTCCGGTTTACGATACCGAACGTTTTGGTATTAAAGTGGTGGCATCCCCTCGTCATGCCGACATCTTGTTGTTCACTGGCGCAGTCACCCGTGCTATGCGTGCTCCTGCGTTACGCGCTTATGAAGCTGCTCCAGATCCTAAAATTGTGGTCTCTTACGGCGCATGTGGTTGCGATGGCGGTATCTTCCACGACCTTTACTGTGTGTGGGGGGGAACAGACAAGATAGTGCCCGTTGATGTCTATATTCCTGGTTGCCCTCCAACACCTGCTGCGACTATTTACGGTTTTGCGGTTGCCTTGGGTTTGCTTGAGCAAAAAATGCACAGTAAAGAACATCAAGCAGATAAAGAGCCAGCGACACTTCGCCACACCGGAATTCCGACCGATATTCGGGTGATGGTTGAACGTGAAGCTCGCGTGTTAGCTGGATACCGCGCAGGTAAACGTATTGCCAATGAATTGCTGGATGTACTGGTTACATGCGACTCCAGCAATGTTGACCAGAACGTTAAAGCCTATTTAGAGAAAAACGATGATCCACGGTTAACTGAGATTGTGAATACCTTGATGCGTGAAGTGATGAATCAAATCACTGGCGGTCAACCACAAGGAGCTTGCCATGGATGTCGCTGAGTCTCGCCATTTAAAAGGCAGCGTCTATTTCTATCGCTTAACTCGCAAATTTATCGATGAAAAAGACAACATTCCCCAAGATGCTAAGCAAGTCATGTATTACAGCTTAGCGATTGGTCACCACCTTGGCATCGTTGATTGCTTGAGTGCAGCGATGGTCTGTACTGGGCCTGAATACTTGGAATGGATTTCTGCTTTAGACACGGAGAGTGAAGCGTATCGCAAGATGAAAGGCTTTTTGATGTTTGGTGAAATCACCATTTATCCCGAACATATCAATATGCTGGCACTGGCGTTCGATGCCATTGATGCGAATGCACAAAGTGTGAAAAGTCGTGAGCTGACAGTCGGATTTATTGAAGTACTCACGGCAATCTATAACGAACCAACCATGTATTTGATGATTCGAGGTGGGTAATGAGTCAACAAATTTTATTAACGGTCGGTAATTACATGATGGGGGACGATGCGGCCGGTCCTCTACTTGCCAAAATGTGCAAAGAAAACCCACTTGATGAGTGGGAAGTGTTGGATGGCGGAACAATGCCAGAAGATGTTTTGCACTTAATCCGTAAAGCCCAACCGCACCGAATTGTCATCGTCGATGCGGCTGACTTTGGAGAAGAAGTCGGTGAAATTCGGGTGATTGAACAAGAAACCAGTGCCGATATGTTTTTGGTTTCTACCCACAGTTTACCGCTTAATTTTCTTATCAATGAGCTAAAGACCTTCGTACCTGAAGTCACTTTTCTTGGTATTCAGCCAGAGATGGTTGGCTTTTCCTACCCAATGAATCCGTTGGTCAAGCAAGCTGTTGAGCAGATCTATCATGCCCTTCCTAGTTGGGAAGGTGATGGTGGGTATGCTCACTGCTAGATAAGACTTCTCGTCACTAGTGTCACTGTTTTCGTCACTAGTGTCGAGTGACGGGGAGTTTTGTCGTGATGACAACAATGAATAACGATATTAATCGTGAGCTTTGTCTTTAAGTAATTATAAAACAGTAACTTATGTTAACCATAAAGTTATTAATAACATTGGCACGTCTCGTGCTTAATAGCCATCAGAGTTTTATAACTCTGGTGTACCGACACTAGAAGGATATCGCATGAATCGTTTTGTCTTTGCAGACGCCACTAAATGTATTGGTTGTCGAACTTGTGAAGTAGCATGCGCGATTTCTCACCAAGAAGGATGTACAGGCACATTGCAAAGTACCGAGGGCTTTCAACCTCGTTTGCAATTGGTGAAAAATGCACAGGTAACCACTCCTGTCATGTGTCGTCAATGTGACGACGCCCCTTGTGCTCAAGTCTGTCCTAACAATGCCATCGTTCATGAAGATGGATTCGTTAAGGTGATTCAATCTCGCTGTATTGGTTGTAAAACCTGTGCTGTTGCTTGCCCATTTGGCGCAATGGCGGTCGTTACCACTATGGTGGAAGAAAATAACGGCCATGCTGCTTTGTTTAGCCGTAAAGTGCCTAAATCACAGGCTGTTAAATGTGATTTATGTTCTCACCGTGAAAACGGACCGGCTTGTGTAGAAGTTTGCCCAACTGGTGCTATCAGTCTGATTAATTCTGATGAACTTCAACAAACCAGCCAGCAAAAACGTGAAGAAGCTGCAACTCGTGCAGCTGGTATTACTGTCTGATTGAAGAAGGTTGATATGAAAAAATCCATCGTAGTTTGCCCATACTGTGGTACTGGCTGCAAACTGAATCTACTTGTGGAGAACGACAAGGTTGTTGGTGCTGAACCGGCTATGGGCCGCACTAACGAAGGCAACCTATGTCTTAAAGGTTATTATGGTTGGGATTTCTTAAATGATACTAACCTACTGACTCCACGTCTAAAACACCCAATGATCCGCCGTACACGTGATTCAAAATTAGAAGCGGTATCTTGGGATGAAGCGTTAGATTTTGCTGTTGAGCGTCTAACGGCGATTAAAGAAAAATATGGCGCCGATTCTATCATGACCACTGGTTCTGCTCGTGGTCCAGGTAACGAAGCAAACTATGTGATGCAAAAATTTGCTCGTGCTGTCATCGGTACTAACAACGTCGACCACTGTGCGCGTGTTTGTCACGCTCCATCGGTATCAGGCTTAGAATCCACCGTAGGTAACGGTGCGATGAGTAACTCAATCAATGAAATTGCAGAATCTAAATGTCTGTTGTTCTTTGGTTATAACGTTGCGGATTCTCACCCTGTTATCGCTCGCCAAGTGTTTAAAGCAAAAGCAAACGGTGCGAAAGTGATCGTTTGTGACCCGCGTAAAATTGAGTCTGTACGTATCGCCGATCAATGGGTTCCATTGAAAAACGGTTCAAACATGGCTGTGGTTAACGCAATTGCTTACACCTTGATTGACGAAAACTTGTATGACGTTGATTACGTTCAACGTTACACAGAAGAGTTTGAAGAATTCAAAAAAATCGTCATGAACTACCGCCCAGAAGAAGTGGAACACATTACTGGTGTTCGCGGCGAAGAAATTCGCCAAGCAGCGCGTACTTATGCTGCGGCTTCTGAATCTATGATTCTATGGGGTATGGGTGTGACTCAATTTGGTCAAGCAGTGGACGTGGTTCGTGGTTTGGCTGGCCTTGCAATGATGACGGGTAACTTTGGTCGTCGCGGTGTGGGCGTAGGTCCGGTACGTGGTCAAAACAACGTACAAGGGACTTGTGATATGGGGATGCTTCCTCATCAATATCCTGGTTACCAAGCGGTAACTGATGATGCAATTCGTGAAAAATTCGAACAAGCATGGGGTGTGAAACTGTCTCACAAACCGGGCTACCGCATTACTGAAGTGGGTCATAAAGTGGCTGAAGGCGTATGTAAGGCTTACTACATCTTTGGTGAAGACCCTGCACAAACAGAAGCTGACTTGAACGCAATGCGTAAGACATTGAGCGATCTCGAACTGGTGATTGTGCAAGACATCTTCATGACTAAGACTGCAGAACGTGCCGACATCGTGTTCCCATCAACCAGTTGGGGTGAACATGAAGGGGTGTACTCAAGTGCTGACCGCGGTTTCCAACGCTTCTATAAAGCAGTGACTCCGCCACCCGATGTGAAACCTGACTGGGAAATCTTCAGCTTGTTGGCGACTCGTATGGGTTACCCAATGCATTACAACAATACTGAAGAAATCTGGGATGAAATGCGTCATCTAGCACCTCTTTATGAAGGTGCAACCTACGAAAAAATGGCTGGCCTTAAAGGCGTGCAATGGCCATGTGTGGATGAAGAAGACCCAGGTACTCCATACCTATTTAAAGGCAATAAATTCTCTATGCCTTCTGGCAAAGGTAAATTTATTGGCGCGGAATGGCGTCCACCAGTAGAACAACCCGATGCGGATTACCCATTGGTATTGTCGACCGTACGTGAAGTGGGTCACTACTCTTGCCGTTCTATGACAGGTAACTGTACTGCATTAACCACCTTGGCTGATGAACCTGGATTTGCGCAAATTCACCCTGATGATGCGGCTAAGTACGGCATTAAAGATCAACAGTTGATCTGGGTGTCTTCTCGCCGTGGTAAAGTCATTACTCGTGCTAACGTGAACCCTCGTGTGAACCAAGGCGCAATCTACATGACTTATCAATGGTGGATTGGTGCTTGTAATGAGCTGACTATCGAACGCGTTGACCCAATTTCTAGTACGCCAGAATACAAATACTGTGCGGTGAAAGTGGAAGCGATCGCAGACGCAGCTTGGGCTGAAAATTACGTGAAAACGGAATACAGCGAGATGAAAGCGCGCTTAAGATCACATGTTGAACAGGCATAAATAAGTTCATAGTGAGTTAAGATCAAAAAAGGTTCTTTATGCATGCGGTATTATACGTGCAACTAAAGAGCCTTTTTTATTGTAGCCATGAATCAAACAGCCCAAGAATTAATGATTTTCTCCAAGGCGATGCTATCGATTAATGATACTGCCGACTTGTTGAAATTTTTAAATAGTGAAGAGTGTGCATTCTTACAAGTAGAAAAGATCAATATTATATTACGCTGCGGTCAATCTGATGAGTCGGTACTTTATTATGTTGATGATCAAGAAAAAGTGCACCGTGAAGCGTTTTATCATCAGGAATACGATATATACAGTATGCCTTATGATGATGGTATTTATAATTTAGATGGTGTGAGTTTCTATTATTCTCATCCTTATTTTACCGAACATCCCGCCTACGAAAATATTCATCATTACTGCAAAGTACCTTTAAAATCGACCAATCAGCAAATTGGTTTCATTGAATTCATTAATCCTCAAGTGGATGAATTGGAGGATGGTGAACGTCAGTTTCGTCTCCAAAACAGCATGATCGTGTCGTTTGTCACTCATGTTTTGGATCACGAATTAGCATCGAACATGACTCAACAGCTGAGTAATGAACGGGATAACTACCATATTCTGGTTGATGTTACGAATGCGGTGATCAGCCAAAGTAATAAAGAGATGTTGCTCAGTTCTCTTCAGCAGTGTTTGTTCCAGCATTTTTCTATTACAGATGTAGCCCTGATTGACATTAATCAGGGGCTTTATACACAGAATACCGGGCGAATGGTTGATGGCAAAGTGTATCAACAGAGCCACTTTTTTAATGATGATTCGGTATTTCAAGCTGCGGTTAACCATAATGAAATAGTCTATTTAGACCATAAAAAGCTAGCGTATTTGAGTGATCAAAAAAACACGCTTCAGTTTGCCGATGACATCACTAAAATTATCATCATGCCGCTGATTTTTAGGCGGATGAAAGTAGGTTATATCGCTTACATGATGCGTGATGATAAGCAGATGCCAAGTATGGATATTGATACGTTACAACAAGTGGCAGCGCGTGTTGCGTTAGCCATGCACAGTGTTAATGTTCATGAAGCTCACAGCAAAATGATGCCTAAAGGTCAATATGAGTCGATTGATGAAAGTTATGATAACCATCTGATATTTGATGATATTATTAGTCAAAGTGAGTCGATGAACCGTGTGTTAGACCAAGTAGCGATGGTGGCTGATTGCGACAGTACGGTGATGATCCTTGGTGAAACAGGGACTGGTAAAGAGTTGATTGCTCGTGCGATACATAAGATGAGTCGCCGTAGCCAAAAACGCATGGTGAAAATGAACTGTGCAGCGGTGCCTGAAGGTTTGTTTGAAAGTGAATTATTTGGCCATGAAAAAGGGGCATTTACTGGGGCAGTGAGCAGTCGTGTCGGACGCTTTGAGCAAGCCAATAATGGGACACTGTTTCTCGATGAAGTAGGGGATATGCCCCTCTCTCTGCAACCTAAGTTATTACGTGCACTGCAAGAAAATGAGATTGAACGGGTAGGGCGTAATCAACTTATCCCAGTTGATGTGCGTATTGTTGTTGCAACCAATGCCAACTTACTGGAAATGGTTGAAGAGAAAACATTCCGCAGTGATCTCTATTATCGTATGAATATTTTTCCAATCATTATTCCTCCTCTCAGGGAGCGGCCTGAAGATATTCCACTATTGGTGAAACATTTTACCCGTGTGATTTCGAAAAAAATGGGTAAGAATATCACCGCCGTTGCTAATAATTCGATGCGGGCGTTAAGTGCTTTTGATTGGCCTGGTAATGTTAGACAATTACGAAACTTTATAGAGCGCTCGGTCATCTTAACTCGTGGGGATGTGTTGAATGTTCCCGTGGAAGAGCTCGTGAGTTTAGGACTTGAACTTGACGATAGCGACGATGAAAAGCCAACCGTTCCTGTGGCTGCAGCAGATATGGATCGCGATGTGGTGATCCAAACATTGCGTGATTGCAATGGTATTGTAGCTGGGGCTCGGGGCGCTGCGGCCAAGTTAGGATTAAAGCGAACTACGTTGCTGTCTCGCATGCAGAAAATGGGTATTAGCAGCAAAGATTATTTACCAGAAGTGTAACCCGCTAAGGAAAACAGCATGAGTGTTGAGTTGTCTCCCGTCGATTTCCCAGCTTACAAGATCAAGCCAATGATCCGTTATCAACAGGGGAATGATGGGCAGCAAGAAGAAGACGCCCTGATTCAAGAAACGCCAGTGGCGATTGAGTTTAATGGTGTTGCGTACACTGTCATGATGTGTACGCCGATGGATCTAGAAGAATTCGCGGTTGGATTTGCTTTGACTGAAGGGATTATCGATCAGCTCAAAGATGTTCATGATGTTGATATTGAACAGCAAGACAATGGTATTACCGTTAACGTGCGAATTGCTAATCGTTGCGTTGATCGCTTGCAACAAAAGCGCCGTTCACTCGCCGGTATGACAGGGTGTGGCATTTGCGGTACAGAAAAACTCGATTCGGTATGCCGTTATAGTCAACCTCTACCTACCGCAACGTCTTTTGATATCGAAAATTTGCAGTACGCTTTAGACAACTTACATGCTCATCAAGTGTTAAATCAGGTGACAGGTTCATCTCACGCCGCGGCCTATTTGTCTGCTGAAGGGGAGATAGAGGCAATATTTGAAGATGTTGGTCGCCATATTGCGTTAGATAAGTTAGTGGGATGGGTTTTGCGTCAGCAAAAATCGCAAGGAGCCATACTGGTAACCAGTCGAGCCAGCTTTGAAATGGTACAAAAAGTGGTTGCAAGTGGGGTGCAGTTCCTTTTTGCTGTATCAGCTGCAACCAATATGGCGGTGGAAATGGCGGATCAGCTGAATCTTACTTTATGTGGTTATTGTCGACGTGGTCGTGCCAATATTTATACACACCCTGAAAGACTCAAATTTCCAAGTGAAAAATAATACGTTGATGCAATGTAAATTTTCATTATATGCAGTTATCCCTCAGTCACTTATTAATTAGTTATTTTTAATAATACATATGGATAATAACTGCATTTTTTAGATCTAAATATAATAAAAACAAGCACGAAAAAAATGTTTGCCATGTGCTTGATTTGGGTCAATTAACAGAACTGTATATTCCCACTCTCTTCGATAAAATAGGCGTCAGTTAAATATTTATAACTGGTTGGTTTTATTTTTCTTCACGATATTTAATTAATTTTAATATTCATTGTTTGCATTAGGTGGATATTAGTTTTAGACGTTAATTATGTCGATTATCAATAAAATATGCTGGTGTAACTTGGAGCACTAATTATGCTATCCCGCCGTTTAATTCATATCACTGGAGTGGTTCAAGGGGTTGGGTATCGACCTTTTATTTATCAGTTAGCCACCCAGTATGAATTGGCAGGATCGGTGTGTAATGACACGGCTGGCGTGCAAATTGATGTGCAAGGTCAGTGGGAAAACATCGATGCTTTTATTGATCAGGTACAGAAGAAAACACCGCCTTTATCCCGAGTTGATCGTATCAGTATTAAAGAGCATCAGCTTCATGCGGTGAGTGAGTTTTCGATCGTCACGAGTGACAGACAGCATGATGTGATGGTTAGTGTGGCACCTGATCAGGCCATGTGCCCTGATTGTTATCGAGAGTTACATGATCCCACTTCGCCCTATTACCGTTATCCGTTTATCAACTGCACAAATTGTGGTCCACGTTTTACGATCATCAAACAGCTGCCCTATGATCGTGAATTTACCTCGATGGCAAACTTCGCTTTATGCCCAACGTGCGAAAGCGCTTATCACGATCCAAACGATCGTCGTTACCATGCTCAGCCAGTCAGTTGTGATCATTGTGGTCCACATCTGTCATGGTTCTATTCTGCGGAAGATTTAGAACCCGCTCAGATAAAAGAGCATGCGTTGCAAGAGGCGGTAAGTTGTTTAGCCAAAGGCGGCGTGATTGCGCTAAAGGGCATAGGTGGTTTTCATCTTGCTTGCGACGCCACCAATGAGTTAGCGGTACAACGGTTACGTCAATTAAAGCATCGCCAGCGTAAACCGTTAGCCATCATGGCGACTGATTTACAGACTGCGCAGCAATTGGTCGTGGGAGAGTCGGCGGAGTGGCAGGTATTACAGTCACAAGCAGCTCCCATTGTACTGATGCGTCGGCGCGACGATGGGCTTAGTCTTGGGCAGTCGGTTGCGCCCAATATGGCTTTTTTAGGGGTGATGTTGCCTTATTCACCTTTGCACGTGTTGTTAATGGAAGCGTTGGCTGATTTGGGTGTACGGGCGTTAGTCATGACCAGTGCCAATGTTTCAGGCGTGCCACTGGCGACACAACGTGACGAGATTGCTCAGCAATTTGGCGGTCAACTCGATGGTGTTCTCGATCATAACCGAAAGATTGTGAATGCTTGTGATGACAGTGTGGTGCATTTAGCAGCTGGGGAAATACGAGTATTACGTATGGCGCGAGGGTTTGCACCCTATAGCCAGGCTTGTGATGGCATTCAAATGCCAATTATCGCAGTCGGCGCGCAGCAAAAGTCGAGTGTAGCGTTTGCCCTGCCCGAACAGTGGATGCTCTCTCCTTATATCGGCGATATTGACAATATTGATACGCAAAGCCGTTTTATCACCATGAGTGAGTATTTTCCTCACCTCTATCAAACTCAGCCTAAGCAATGGATCAGTGATTGTCATCCTGGTTATTTCTCTACTCAATTTGCGACAGAACAAAACGAATCAGTGATTTCACTGCAGCATCACTACGCCCACCTTCTTTCAGTGATGGCTGAACATCAATATACCAAGTCCATCTTAGGCTTCGCTTTTGATGGTACTGGCTGGGGAGAAGATGAAACCGTATGGGGTGGGGAAGTGATGGTTGCTGATATCGATGGTTACCAACGTATTGCTCAGTTAAAACCTTTTCGTTTGATAGGACGTGAACAAGCCATTCATCAACCCGCACGAATTCTTTACGCCATGCTGCTGGAACATCTGTCTATCGAACAAATTAGAGCGCTCGATTTAGCCATTTTTAAGTCGTGGAGCCCTGACTATTTCGACAACTTATATCGGTTGTGGGGCAGTGAAAAACATTCCCCTTATACCAGTTCGATTGGGCGTTTATTTGATGGTATCGCTGCATTGCTTGAATTGGTGTCGACGCCCGATTTCGAAGGGGAAAGTGGCTTAATGATGGAGCAGCTTGCTGGGCTTTTAGATCATAGGTGTCCAAATGATCCTAAAGCTGTACATGAGTGCTGTGATTTAAATGAAAATCTCATTAAATCAATGAATAATGAGTGTTTGGATCATGATGTTCTAAATGCTAGTAAAGCTGAACATAACGAAAAAGGTGAACCATTCTGTCTGCCTTGGAATGAACAGAATCAGTTAGATTGGTGGCCAATGTTAGAGGTGCTGATTCAGGATAAAACTCAGCATGATAAAGGGTGGCAGAGTCAAGTCAGTGCGGGGTTCATTGACGCCTTAGCGCATGCCATCGTGGTAAAAAGTCAGCAATACCTTGAGCTGCCTGTTGTGCTTTCTGGCGGTGTATTTCAAAACCGCCGTTTATTAAATGCGGTGGCTCAGGATTTTACGCAACAGGGTCGGCAGTGGATGAGTGGAAAAGTTATCCCAGTGAATGATGGCGGTATTGCAGCCGGCCAGCTCTGGTATGGCATTCATCACCAGACTCAAACCGATAGAGCGAACTGAGCTCTGTCATCAACAAGAGAAAAGATTATGTGTTTATGTATTCCATCCTGTGTGGTCAGTGTTGATGTAGATAACGCTACGGCCAAGGTTGAAACGTTAGGCGTAATACGAGAAGTCAGTATTAGTTTGATAGAAGAGCCTGTCATCGTTGGTGAACACCTGTTGATACATGTTGGCTTTGCTATCAGCAAAATTAATCAACAGGAAGCAGAAGAGAACCTAAAGATGTACCAGTCTTTGCTCAATGAAATGGAGCAAGATCATATGCAGGTTATGTTATGAGTTTGAGCAGCCAATTGTATGATGGGTATCGTCAACCTGAGGTGGTGAAAGCGTTAGCGGACAAGATCGCGCTAAAAGCCCAAACACTCACCAAGCCTCTCTATATCATGGAAGTGTGTGGTGGCCATACTCATACAATAATGAAGTATGGTTTGAAGCAGTTATTACCCGACAATTTGCACTTTGTGCATGGTCCGGGCTGCCCAGTATGCGTGATGCCTAAAGAGCGAATTGATCAAGCGATTGCGTTAGCCATGACCGAGGATGTGATTTTGGTTTGCCTTGGCGACATGATTCGGGTTCCGGGGTCTCAATTATCACTGGCTCAATGTCGCGCTAAAGGGGGCCGAGTCGAACCGGTATATGATCCGATGGATGCACTGCAGATTGCGGCGCAGAATCCAGATAAAAAAGTGGTGTTTTTTGCGATTGGATTTGAAACCACGACGCCAATGACTGCTGTGCTGGTGGATATGGCGGAAAAACGCGGCTTAGATAATCTCTATTTTCATATTAACCATGTTCTTGTGCCACCAGCTATGCAAGTGGTTATGGCTGACAAAGAAACCCCTATCAACGCGTTCATTGGCCCTTCGCATGTGAGCGCAATTACTGGCGCAAAAATCTACCAGCCGATTGTTGATGAGCATCATATCCCTATTGTGGTCGCCGGGTTTGAGCCTGTTGATGTGTTGGAATCTGTTTTGATGTTGGTCGAACAAGCGGCCGAGCGTGAACATCGTTTGGATATTCAATACAAACGTGTGGTTTCTATGGCAGGGAACATGGCTGCCCAAAAGCTCATCGATAAAATCTTTACTGTGCGAGAAAGCTTTAATTGGCGTGGGTTAGGTCCTATTCCTCATTCTGCTCTTCGTCTGCAAGATCGTTACGCTCATCGCGATGCAGAAATTGAATTCAAGGCTATTTTACCGACTCATGCTGTTGCTGATCATAAAGCGTGTCGTTGCGGAGATATTTTACGTGGCTTAGCGACACCTGCTGATTGCAGAGTATTCGGGAAAGGATGTACTCCAACTCGCCCAATGGGGAGTTGTATGGTCAGTTCAGAAGGGGCGTGTAACGCCTATTATCGCTATGCGGGAATAATGGAGGAAAGCTTGTCATGAGTCGCCCACAACAGGTTCAACTTAGCCACGGCGGTGGCGGACGTGAGATGAATGATTTCATCCATAACCTTTTCTTTCGTCGGTTTGAAAACCCATTATTAAAAGCGGAAGATGCGGCCACTTTCACTTTGAATGGACCAGTAGCGATGACAACCGATAGCTTTACGGTTGAACCGCTATTCTTTGCTGGTGGCAATATTGGTTCTTTGGCTATCGCAGGAACTACCAATGATTTGGCCATGGTTGCCGCTCAACCCAAATATCTCACCTGTAGCTTCATTCTTGAAGAAGGTTTTCCATTTAGCGACTTAGAGCGCATTGTCGATACGATGGCTAAGGAAATCGTGCCAACCGGTGCGCAAATTGTATGTGGTGACACGAAAGTTGTGCCGAAAGGGTGCGCTGATAAGGTGTTTATTAATACCACGGGTATCGGTGAAATTGTGCTACCGAATGTCTCAGCGAGCCAGTTGCAGCCTACGGATGTTTTATTGGTTTCTCGCGATATTGGTCGTCATGGCGCTTGTGTATTAGCGGCACGTGAATCTTTGCGTTTAGAGAGTGAGATTGAAAGTGATTGTGCAGCTTTATGGCCAATTGTGAACACTTTACTGAACAAGGGGATTACGCCACGAGCAATGCGTGACGCCACTCGAGGCGGTTTGTCGGCGGTACTTAACGAATGGTGCCAAAGCTCGAACGTGCAAATGCGTTTAGATGAGCAAGCCATTCCTGTAGATACTGCGGTCAAAGGGGTGTGTGAGCTGTTTGGCTTTGAACCTTATGATCTAGCCAATGAAGGTACCTTTATTCTCGCGGTTCCTGCTCAGCAAGCGCAAGATGCCTTGTCTGTGTTGCTGGTCTTTCAATCGCAGGCTGCGATCATCGGTGAAGTCACCCAAGGTTCTCCAGCTAAGCCTATCTTGTGTAGTCCTTGGGGAAGTAAGCGCTATTTGGATTTTCCTGTCGGCGAATTGTTACCAAGAATTTGTTAGGAGCACCTGATGCACGAATTATCCATGAGCATTAAAACGGTTGATATCGTGGTTGAGCAAGCCAAGTTACACCATGTCAGCAAGGTCACCGGATTAACGTTAAGTATTGGCGCTCTCTCTTGTATAGAACCCGATGCGTTGCGCACCGGTATTGAATTTGCCAGTCGAGATACTGTGGCAGAAGGGGCGAGATTGATGATTGAAACCATTGCTGCCAGTGGTACCTGCTTGGATTGTGGCACCCATGTGGATATTCGTAGCCATATGGATGCTTGCCCAAAATGTCAGAGCTATAACTTGCGTATTGAAACGGGTGAAGAACTTCAGATTAAAAACATTGAGGTAGAATAAATGTGTACTGTTTGCGGCTGTGGTGACAGCCATATTGAAGGTCACCAGCATGAACACGATCATGCCCATCCACATGTTCACGAGCACCATCATGGACATGATCACCACCACGATGCGGAACACGCATCAACTCAATCTGTGGTCATTCACCATCACTATTATCACCATGGTGATGTACATCATCATGTGCATTATCACATCGAGGGCTCTGCTGGCTCAGAACCTCACTCACATGATCACAGTCATAGCCATCCCCATCCCCATCCCCATGATCACTCTCATCAACATCCCCACGATCATGAACATGAGCATGCTCATCGTCATCATGAAAGTGACGGCGTGGTTGCGAGTAATGGCGATCTACATTTTGGTCAAGGTGAAGCCCAGACTCATGTTGCAGGGGTTTCACAGAAACAGTTGATCAGTATTGAGCAAGATATTTTAGGTAAGAATAATCAAGTTGCTGAGCATAATCGTCAGCATTTTATCGCCCAGAATCAGTTAGCTCTGAATTTAATGTCTAGTCCTGGTTCAGGTAAAACAACGCTTCTTACTGAAACGATCGAGCAGATCAAGAACCAAATCGGTTGTGCGGTGATCGAAGGCGATCAGCAAACCAGTAATGATGCGGATCGGATCCGTGCGACACAAGTGCCTGCTATTCAAGTGAATACGGGAAAAGGGTGTCACTTAGACGCCGATATGATCCACCAAGCGTACCATCAATTAGGAGACTTAGAGCAGGGGGTACTGTTTATTGAAAACGTTGGTAATCTGGTTTGCCCTGCAAGTTTTGACTTGGGTGAGTTTTCGAAGGTGGTGATCCTATCGGTGACTGAAGGAGCGGATAAGCCGTTGAAATACCCAAATATGTTTGCCGCCTCTAACCTAATGATCATTAATAAAATCGATCTCTTGCCTTATGTCGATTTCGATATTGATGAATGCATTGCGAATGCGAAAAAGATCAATCCAACTATTCAAATCCTAAAGCTTTCTGCTCGTACGGGAGAGGGGATGGAAGCATGGACCAGTTGGTTGATTGAACAACAACAGCGTGTGTCTCTTGTTGCTGCGTAACAGGCGTTGTTGGAGAGAATAGAAAGAATAAACGGCTACTTTGAGTAGCCGTTTATCTTGTTCAAGAGAGTAAGCTGAGGCTATTTGTGTCGAGTTAAATATTCGCCAGCTTGCTCACACCCCATGTATCGTCCCAATGTTCTTTTTGGAACATGACGCAGATCTACAACGATTAAGCCATCAAGAGCGTCATTAAAGTCAGGGTCAACGTTAAAGCTGACCAGTTTGCCATTCAAGCCAAGATATTGCCTTAACAGTACCGGTACGCCTTTCCCTTCATCAATACGAGCAATAACACGACTAAGAAGCTGCAAGTCGGCTAACGAAGTCAGTAAGCTAGAGTTCCACTGTGCTTGACCTGTAGTAGGGAGTGGGTTTGTTGCTGAGACAAAATCAGCTTGTGTATTATCGTAGTAATGCAGTGTCATGGTATCGGCTAATAAACGCCGAGCCTGCTCACTGTAATCATTACTGATACTCACAGGGCCAAAAAGGTGGGTATATTCCGGATGTCGATAGACATATGTAGCAATACCTTTCCATAACAAGAGTAGTGGAGCCATCGATTTTTGGTAGTGATGGTCAACAACAGAGCGTCCCATCTCTATCGCTTTACCCATGTTATCCATAAACTGCCGATCATAATGAAATAGCGTACTTGAATAGAGACTATCGATATCCCGATGAGCAAGCAGTTGATCGACTAACCCAAGCCGATAGGCACCGACTAATTGCTGTTGTTCATGATCCCAGATGAAAAGGTGTAGGTAGTCACGATCAAACTCATCGATATCAACGGCGAGGCCCGTGCCTTCTCCTACTAAACGAAAATTCTCTTCTCTAATGCGACCAATCTCCAACAGGATGGACGGAATTTTGTCTGCTGTCGTGCAGTACACATCGAAATCGTTGTGGCTAAGTAGCTTATCGTCTGTTGGTAGGTGATTGAGATCGTGGAGAAGATCGGCAAGTGGTAGGCGAGGAGCAATAGGCGCTAAGGTCGTATCACCGCTGGTTTTATTACGTTTTTCACTGGATACCTGTTGTAGAAGATAGGTATTAAGACGCAGATAATTCACCATTTGTTCATCGCAAAGGTGGTGAACCTCTTTATAGTGAATGGCTTCGCCAATTGAGATTTGAATACGGGATTGTGTTTTGTTGAGCAGTTCTCGGCCGAGCATTAGAGTGCGTAGCAGCGGGTGGATTTTTCCAGCCATATAGAAACGTTTCGAGTTATGGCCATCAATGTAAACAGGTACTGTGGTCGCTTTGTGTTTTTTCACTAAGCGGCTCACTGATTGACTCCATTCTTTATCTTCTAAACGGCGCTGTTTGTGATCAACTAATTGGGAGACTTCTCCTGCTGGGAAGATTAACAGCAGTCCACCTTGATCCAAGTGCTTGTGTGCTCGGCGCATTGCCATCAGATTCGCTTTCGCCGCTTTTGGCCCTTCAAACACATCAACACCGATGAATAGCTCATCTAATTCCGGTACAGTTTTTAGGTAGTGGTTAGCGAGAATTTGCACATCTGAGCGTTTCTCTAGCAATAACTCCGCTAGGATAACCCCTTCGACACAACCTAACGGATGATTTGCTACCACAACGGTCGCGCCACTTTCTGGTACGTGGTTAATCGATCCGCGAATGACTTGGTAATCAATATTGAGTACTTCTAGAGTAAAGCGCAGGAACTCTCTCGTATTACAACCCGCAGGGCGTTGAGCGTAAAATTTATCGAGCTGACTTAGGCCTGTCGCCCATTCAGCAAAATGTTCACCAAGACCAAAAGGTGTTTTCCTTGGCAGTTTAAACGGGCTAGTTGATAGCATATTAACAACCTCACACTATGGGTGATATTGAGGCTTATGCTAGAGAGCGTCTATGTCAGTAAGGCTGCAGATTGGTGAGGATTTGGTGGCGATTTAATGACAAAATGATGAAGGGCATAATGTATGCCCTTCAATTTATTGAGATTTAGAAAGGTGCGTCGATATCAACGATATTAATTAATTTGTGGTTCACAAATTCTTTAATCCCTAAATCGATCAGTTCACGGCCGAAACCAGAATTGCGTACCCCACCAAATGGTAAGTCAGCTTTTACCATTGTTGGGTGGTTTACAAACATCATGCCGGTTGAAACCTGTTGTGCGACTCGTTCACCGCGTTTTTCATCAGCAGTGAAAACAGAACCACCTAAACCAAATGGTGAATCGTTAGCGATTGCAATGGCATCCGCTTCGTCTTTAGCGCGCAGAATCATGGAAACTGGGCCAAAGAATTCCCAGTAATACGCTGGGTTGTCAGGTGTGACATTGGTCAAGATAGTCGGTTGAACAAAGGCACCATTAGCTGGCACTTTAGTGCCTACTTCTGTTGCGGTTGCTCCATGTTTGACTGCTTCGGCGATTTTTTCTTTCACTTCATCAGCTGCGCCTTGTGAAGAGAGTGGTGCTAACGTTGTGGTTGGGTCCATTGGATCACCCGCTTTGAGAGCAGCAACGCCCTCAGTGTATTGAGTCAAGAATTCATCATAAACATTATCTTGAATGATCATGCGTTTAGATGACACACATACCTGACCACCATTCCAGTGACGACCAAACACAGCCCATTTTACGGTTTTATCCATTTCAGCGTCATCGAGTACGATGAAGGCATCTGCACCGCCCAGCTCAAGTGTTGATTTCTTCATTGCTTTGCCTGCTTGAGAAGAGACAATGGCACCTGCGCCTTCAGAACCTGTGAGTGCCACACCGCAAACACGTGGATCGTTAATGATGGTTTCTACTTGGTGACGAGTTGCGTAGAGATTTTGAAATGCACCATTTGGTAGGCCAGCTTCAAGCATGATATCCACAAAAGCGGCAGCAGATTGTGGTACATTTGAAGCGTGTTTTAGTAATAAGGTATTACCTGCTGATAACTGCGGCGCAAGGATACGAGCAATTTGATAGAACGGAAAATTCCATGGTTCGATTGCAAGCAACACACCAAGAGGATCGTGGACAACTCTTGCTTTACCTTCTGCTGGATCGGCAACTGGAAGCTCTACCGGCGCAAGTAATGTCTCTGCATTTTTTACATAGTATTCCATGATTTGCGCAGACAATTCGACTTCTGCTTCTGCTTCACCAATAATTTTACCCATCTCTAAGGTAAGAATTTCTGCATATTGGCGTTTGTTCTTACGCAGGATATCTGCGGCTTTTTGTAGAACATCAGCACGGTGAGTGAAGGAGGTTTCTTTCCAACCAAGGAAAGCTTCATGGGCAGCCGCTAGAGAATGTTGCACTTCTTCATCAGTGGCATCCGGAAAAGTTTTGATTAGTTCCCCAGTGTATGGGTTGGTTGTAGAGTAACTCATTGATAATTCCTTTTGACGTCTTTACTTATTGTTAGACTTTTGGGTCACGGTAAATGGAGTCGTGCTGCTACGCAGTGTCGACTGTTAGTGCTCTGTCACAAGTTGTTCTTATCGATTGAGTATTTGTTTTAGCAGATAAGCTGATAGTGAATACTGCAGGAATAAGAGCGGCATCAGGTTGGACTGACGGTGACTTATAGTTCGGGCAATCACGGTGTATCGTGGCCACATTAGTTATATTCGTACGGTTTAAAAAGGGTATGGCACCCGATTAAAAACCATACGGTTACAGTTGTTATAAAATATCCAAATAGAGTTTACAACCCTTTAACAGTATTAAATTTTGTGCGTATTGTTGTATATTATTGAACACAATAAAAAAGCAGCTATAAAAGCTGCTTTATCAGTATGAAATGTTGATAACTCAATTAGTTATGCTTCGAATTGCTCTTTAACTAAGCGATCAAGAAGACGAACGCCGAAGCCTGTCGCACCTTTTGGCTTATTTGGTAGACCTTCTCCAGTCCACGCTGTACCTGCAATATCGATGTGTACCCAAGGTGTTTCATTTTCAATAAAACGGTATAGGAACTGAGCAGCGACGCTCGAACCACCGATACGCAATTTATTGCCATTGTTACGCATGTCAGCGATTTCGCTTTTGAGTAAGCGATCAAATTGGCCACCCATAGGTAAACGCCATACAGGTTCTTGTTCTGTTTCACCCGCCGCGGTGATTTGCGCACTTAACGCATCATCATTTGAGAAGATACCTGCAATTTCTTCACCAAGAGCAATTAGCACTGCACCTGTTAGTGTTGCAAGATCAAACATCGCCTTAGGTTTAAAAGTTCGTTGGGTATACGTCATTAAATCACACAATACGAGGCGACCTTCGGCATCGGTGTTCATTACTTCGATGGTTTGGCCCGACATACTGGTCACAACATCACTTGGGCGTTGTGCTTTATCACTTGGCATGTTTTCAACTAAACCGAGTACACCGATAGCGTTGACGTTGGCTTGGCGTTTCGCCAGTGCCACCATTAAACCAGTAACCGTAGCAGCGCCGCCCATGTCTTCTTTCATGGTGTTCATCGAAGAGTTAGGTTTAAGAGAAAGACCGCCGCTGTCGAAAGTGACCCCTTTACCTAAGAAAGCCACAGGAGCCTCATCGTTATTCGCACCGTTATATTTCAAAATCACCATTAGGCTCTCATGCATAGATCCTTGGCCTACACCAAGTAGAGCGCCCATGCCGAGTTCAGCCATTTGCTGACTATTAACGACATCAATCTCTAGTCCGTAGGGAGCGAGTTTTTGGCAAAACTCAGCAAAAGACTCAGGATAAACGACGTTAGCAGGCTCCCAAACAAGATCACGAGTAATCGTAATCCCTTCAGCAACGGCTTCTAATGGTGCGTAAAGAGCTTGTGCTTGTTCTGGATTCGTAGTGAGGAGGTGAGCTTCTGTGAGTAGATATTTAGCCTGAAGCTCATTACGAGTGCGGTATTTATCAAAACGGTAGTTAGACAGTTGCAGGCCATAAGCGAACTGTGCGGCTTGTTGCTCTTGCTCAGCCAAAACCGTGATAGTCGTTAGTTGGTAAGTCTCGATTTGTTTTACCAATGCATCTGCGGCATGTTGAATATCAATATCACTACCATTACCTGTACCTAAAATGACAATGCGGTTCAGTTCACTATTGGCAGGAGCAACGATATTGATCAGGCTATTTTTTTTACCTGAAAATTGTTCTACCTGAATCGCTCTAGTTAATGCGCCTTGAGTTTTTTCATCCAGTTGTTTGGCATACTCAGAAAGAGGCGCATTGTCATTGACAAGAACAACAAGTGTTCCCGAATTGGGTAAAGCGATTGAGGAAAAATGAATCTTCATCTGTGAGGTATCCTTACGTAATTATTGTGTCAGTATCAAATGGAAAGCGCTGTCGGTAAACCGAAATATCACGCTATTGATACTTTTATAACAAAAAGAACCAGAACACGGTTCTGATTCTTTTGATTCATTAGGGTAAGGGATGAGAGATCGCTTCGCAACCTCATTCAATGATGCCCAATGGCATGATAAGAAGGAATAAATAAGTCTTATCACGCCGTGGAACGAAGCGATTTAAACCGGTGTACCCACTTCATCTTCATCAACAATATCGGTTTCGATACTGGCTTCTTGCAACCAACGTTGGATTTCCGGGCTATTAAGCACTTTTTGTTGATATTGCTTGGCGGGAGCTGAAAGCTTGATGCCATAAGTGACAAAGCGCAGGGCAACAGGGGCAAACATAGCATCGGCAATAGACCAATCACCGAACAACCAGCCTTCTGGGTATTGCTCCATCTGTTGTGACCATAATTGCTCGATACGTGCGATATCTTTTTGCGCGGCTTCACTGAGAATGACCTCACGACGAGCTCGGCAGTTCATGGGCATTTCATTGCGTAGTGCAACAAATCCTGAATGCATTTCACAGCTAACCGCTCGAGCATGGGCTTTTTCGTTCGCTGATGCAGGCCACGCTTTACCTGCTAAGTAGGTCTCGTTGATATACTCCAAAATTGCCAGAGACTCCCATACTGCAATCTTTCCATCGACAAGCGCCGGAACTTTAGATGTCGGAGTAATATCACCTAAGGTATCGTAGAACTCGGGAGTGAATAGTGAGAGTTTCTTACATTCAAAATCAAGATCGTAATGTGCAAAGATAATCCATGCTCGAAGTGACCACGTCGAATAATTTTGGTTTGCGATATAAAGTTGCATAACATAACTCCTTGTCCTTTGGTTATGAGTTAGCATAGGGAAGAGTTTTGATGCTGACTAACGGATAGTATTGATAACAACTATTAATAAAAACGATGGGTGATCGAATACATGGATATTGATTCTTTACGTAGCTTTCTCGCCTTTGTCGAAACAGGCAGTTTTACTCGAGCTGCGAAGCAGATTTGCCGCACCCAATCAGCATTTAGCGTACAGATGCGCAAACTAGAAGAAGAAGTGGGCAGTGAATTATTTGTTCGTGATGGGCGTAACCTTGCTCTTAGTGAAGCTGGCATTAATCTGATCAATTACGCCAGTGATTTAATTGAACGTCATGACAGTGCGTTAGCGGACTTAAAAAAATATAAAAATAAACAGCCACTGCGTTTGGGGTGTCCAGAAGATTACAATGACAAGGTGCTACCTAAGGTTATTGAGTCTCTGATGATGGCAAAGCCTGCATGTTCTATTCAGATCTTCAATGAGCCTAGCTCAGTGCTTCGCAGTTGGCTGGATAACGGGAAACTGGATGCTGCGATAGTCACGCGTCACTCTAATAGTGAAGAAGGGTATTGGATTACCAGCGATCAAGGTGTGTGGATTGGTGCAAACCCTGATTCAGGCAAGTACGGAGACGTACTTTCGCTCGCCTTATTTCAATCGGATTGTCGTTATCACGCAGCTGCGATTGATGGACTAAACAAGCGTGGTATTCCGTTTCGTTTGATTGCCTGTAGTAATACCTCATCGGCGCAAAGAGCCATTGTTCGTCAAGGCTTAGCCATAGGTGCTATGGGGCGACTGAGTGTGACGGATGATTTAACGATTCTGTCTGACCTACCCGTATTACCTGCCGTGGATGTTGTGCTATTAGTAGGTGCGCGTGCTCATCCACTTCTACCCAGACGGTTTTTAACGTCGCTCAGCGAGTTATTTACCAGTGAGCCTTCAATCGCTTAATAGTCTAAAAGCTAGAAACGAAAAAAGCCTGATGAGTTTCCTCATCAGGCTTTCGTAATTTGGTGGCCCCTCGCAGACTTGAACTGCGGACCAATCGATTATGAGTCGACTGCTCTAACCACTGAGCTAAGGGGCCAAACTGGTGAATGATTATAGGGGATGGGATGGGGCGTGTCTAGATGCTATAGGGGTCATTTGCGCTTAGTTTTTATTCACTTAGAACGACAAATAAAAAAAAGGTGAGCCAACGCTCACCTTTTTTCTGTTTTTGCTTAAAAAGTCATCACGACTTATTCGTCTAGGAAGCTGCGCAGAGTTTCTGAACGGCTTGGGTGACGAAGTTTACGAAGCGCTTTTGCTTCGATCTGACGAATACGTTCACGAGTTACGTCGAACTGTTTACCCACTTCTTCAAGAGTGTGGTCAGTATTCATGTCGATACCGAAACGCATACGTAGTACTTTTGCTTCACGAGGAGTCAAACCCGCTAATACATCACGAGTTGCTACTTTCAAGCTAGTTGAAGTTGCAGAATCAAGTGGTAGTTCTAGCGTTGTATCCTCAATAAAATCACCTAGATGCGAATCTTCGTCGTCACCGATTGGTGTCTCCATTGAGATTGGCTCTTTCGCGATTTTCAGTACTTTACGAATCTTATCTTCAGGCATTTGCATGCGCTCTGCCAATTCTTCAGGTAATGGTTCGCGGCCCATTTCTTGAAGCATTTGACGTGAGATACGGTTCAGTTTGTTGATCGTTTCGATCATGTGTACTGGAATACGAATCGTACGTGCTTGGTCTGCGATCGAACGAGTGATTGCCTGACGAATCCACCATGTCGCATAAGTTGAGAACTTATAACCACGACGGTATTCGAATTTATCAACCGCTTTCATTAGACCGATGTTACCTTCTTGGATTAAGTCCAAGAATTGCAGACCACGGTTGGTGTATTTCTTAGCAATTGAAATAACCAGACGTAAGTTCGCTTCAACCATCTCTTTCTTCGCTCGGCGAGCTTTCGCTTCACCGATAGACATACGGCGGCTGATGTCTTTAATACGACGAACTGACAGTGATGTTTCACGTTCGATGTTATCCAATTTTTGGATAGAACGACGAATATCATCTTCACGTACGCGGACTTTTTCTGCGTACGGTTTATCAGATGCCAAGATTTCATCTAACCATGCTTCACTAGATTCATTACCAGTAAATAATGCGATGAAAGACTTCTTCGGCATTTTTGCGTATTCCACAACGTTCTTCATGATAAGACGTTCTTGAGTGCGAACGCGATCCATTGAAGTTCGTAGTGTATTAACAAGATGATCGAACTGTTTTGGTGTTAAGCGAAATTCGCGGAACACTTCTTGAACGAGATCCGTTGCTTTTTTAGAGGCTTTACTTTCATCACCGTGCTCATTGATAGCAAGTTGCAGATTCTGGAACTCGTTACGTAAGTTAGTGAATTTCTCTAAAGCAAGCTCAGGATCGATACCAACATCTTCTTCTTCTTCAGAATCGTCGTCGTTATCTTTCTCATCGTCGTCTTCATCGTCGTCATCGTTTTTCGAGATGTCGTTACTTTCTTCTTTTAGGTCTTTTGCTGAAAGTTCTGAACCGATGTGAGTAGCAGTTGGCGCTTGGCCATCTTCATCGTCAGGATCAACAAAGCCTGTAATAAGGTCAGTAAGACGAAGTTCCTCTGCTTGAACTTTATCAAATTGTTCAAGGATGTACGGAATCGTACCAGGGTATTCCGCCACAGCGCTTTGAACTTGGTTAATACCATCTTCAATGCGCTTAGCGATATCAATCTCACCCTCACGGGTTAACAGCTCAACGGTACCCATTTCACGCATGTACATGCGAACAGGATCGGTCGTACGACCGATTTCATTTTCTACGCTAGAAAGTGCGGCTGCTGCAGCTTCGGCTGCATCTTCGTCGGTGATATTGTTATCATCGTTTAACGCGAGATCATCGGCATCTGGAGCTGTTTCAACAACCTTGATACCCATGTCGTTAATCATTTGAATAATATCTTCTACCTGCTCTGAATCTACGATTTCAGCGGGTAGGTGGTCATTTACTTCGGCGTAGGTCAGATAGCCTTGCTCTTTGCCTTTAACAACAAGTAGTTTCAGCTGTGACTGCGGATTTTGATCCATAGACGGTATCCAACTTCGTATCTGGTGAAGGAATAAAGTATGCGAAATGCAAACCACGTATTATAACAAATTGAGACTCTGCTGACTATCTATTAATCAGGGTTACGCTTTCAGGTCGTTCATTAACGCCAGAAGCTCCCTCTTTTCATCGACTGATAAACCGATGCTTCTGTCTTTAGCGAGCAAGGTTTCAATTTGTTTCTCTACACACTGGGCTAAAATTTTGTCCAATGAGTCTAAAAATAGTTCTTCTTGATTGTCTTCAACAAGAGGTATATCCCAACTTGCTAGACGAGAAAGAAGTATCTCGTTTTTTTTGTTTCGCCAGTGCTCCATGAGCTGGCCAGTAGTGATATGGGGATGTTGCTGGCATTTATCAAGGACCTCTACTAATAGAGATAATCCCGGAATCTCCAGACCTCTGACAGCTGATAGATTTGGCACCATTTCAGCATAGCTCGGATTCTGGAGAAGCAAAGCTATTACTTCCCTCATCGGGGTACGTTTTATCTCTTTATGTGGCTGCGGACGTGCATTAGTTTCCTGATTCACGACCGGTTTTTTGTAAATGCCTGTTTTTTGTTCAAGAAGTCTAAGTAGTTGTTCTTGAAGATATTCATCAGGAACTTTACGAATTAAAGGTAGTGCTAATGCTTCAAGTGCTGCTTTACCTTCGTTATTGCCCACATCAACCTGTGTCAAAAGATTGCTAAATAAATATTTCGATAGAGGTTCTGCTGTTTGAACTTGTTGTTCAAATGCATCTTTACCATATTTTCGAATATAACTATCCGGATCTTCGCCATCAGGTAAAAAAAGAAATTTCAGTACATTACCGCTTTTCAGGTAGCCCAATGCGTTTTCTAAAGCACGCCAAGCGGCTTCACGACCCGCACGGTCTCCATCATAGCAGCACACGACGGTATTTGTTTGGCGAAACAGTAATTGTAAATGGTCGCCAGTCGTCGATGTTCCTAATGATGCTACGGAATAATCCACACCATATTGTGCTAATGCCACCACATCCATATATCCTTCGACCACCAAAATTTGTGGTGGTTCACGGTAGGATTGGAGCACTTCATAAAGGCCATATAGCTCTTTGCCTTTATGAAAAATTGGCGTTTCAGGCGAGTTTAGGTATTTCGGTGTACCATCACCTAATACCCGCCCACCGAAGCCGATCACTCGACCTCGGCGATCTCGAATGGGGAACATTACCCGGCCGCGAAAACGATCGTATCGATTGCCTTTGTCGTTCTCGATGAGCATCCCGCCAGTGACGAGCATATCTTGAACATTTCGGCTTTGACCAAAGTTTTTGCGGACCGAATCCCATTCATCAGCCACATAACCAATACCGAATTTTTGAACAATTTCCCCCGAGAGACCGCGATTTTTTAGATAATCGATAGCGACTCGATTGGAGGGGACTTTTAATTGTTGACGGTAATACTGAGCAATACTGCCCATTAGGTCATAGAGGCTACGTTTTTCTTCACTATTCGCTTTCGGTGTATTGGAGCGATTTGATGAAGGGGTGGAATTCGCTTCTCTAGGGACTTCTAATCCTAGTGATGAGGCGAGTTCTTCAATGGCTTCTGGAAACTCCAGTCGCTCATATTCCATAAGAAAATCAATGGCATTACCATGCGCCCCACATCCAAAACAGTGGTAAAACTGCTTTTCTTGGCTAACGCTAAAAGAGGGGGTTTTTTCATTATGGAATGGACAACAAGCAGAGTAGTTTTTGCCCTTTTTTTTAAGTTTTACACGTGCGTCGATAATATCGACAATATCAAGTCGAGCCAGGAGATCATCAATGAAACTACGAGGAATGTGTCCTGCCATAAAACCTAAAAGAAAGTCCCAATTTATTGAAGAGAGATACAAACAAGCCGTGCATTCCAGAGGATAGCACGGCTTGATGTAATTAGGGTTGGATAACTAAGCGAGTTGAGCTTTCACTAAACCACTTACTTTACCCATATCAGCGCGCCCTTGAAGTTGCGGTTTCAAAAGAGCCATCACTTTACCCATGTCTTGCATACCTTTAGCCGAAGATTCTGTAACTGCATTAGCAATTAATGCTGCAACTTCTGTCTCAGTCAAAGGCTGAGGCATAAATTCCTCAAGTACAGTGATTTCAGCTTTTTCCGCGTCAGCTAGATCTTGACGACCCGCTGATTCATATTGAGCAAATGAATCGCGACGCTGTTTAACCATCTTAGTCAATACAGCAACGATCTCATCGTCAGAAAGAGTAATTCTTTCGTCGACTTCACGCTGTTTAATGGCTGATAAGGCCAAACGAATTGTGCCAAGGCGTATTTTATCCTTGGCTCTCATCGCAGATTTTTGCTCTTGTTTGAGTTTATCAATAAGAGCCATAACGGATTTCCTTAGATTTGGAATTCAGTTATTAGTACAAGCGAACGCGACGTGCGTTTTCGCGAGCAAGCTTCTTAGCGTGACGCTTTTGAGCTGCTGCTTTAGCGCGTTTGCGAACTGTAGTTGGTTTTTCATAGTGCTCACGACGACGCACTTCAGAAAGGATACCTGCTTTTTCGCAAGAGCGCTTGAAACGACGTAGAGCAACGTCGAACGGTTCGTTTTCACGTACTTTAACTACTGGCATATGCCTTTCACCTCAGGGGTTAATTCGTTAATGCTGGTATTTCTTCACCAAAACGTGCTCAGTGTTTTTTGCAAAACAGTGAGCTGTTGGGTTTATAACCAGCGAGATCAAAAATGGTGAGGAATTTTAATCCGAACCTCACCTCTTTGTAAAGGGTTTTGTCGCCCATAGTCTGTACAAAATTTGTTTGTAATGCAAACCCGAGGTAACATGGCGCCAATTTTGAATTCTTAATGGCAGCGTGCGAAGAAAATTATGCGCATTATTGGTATTGAAACCTCTTGTGATGAAACGGGTGTAGCGATTTACGATGATGAGAAAGGCCTCTTGGCTCATCAGCTTTATAGTCAAATTAAACTCCATGCCGATTATGGTGGTGTGGTGCCAGAGTTGGCATCACGTGATCACGTTAAAAAAGCTGTACCATTGATTAAACAAGCGATGGCAGATGCCAATTTGACGCCTGCAGATATTGATGGTGTGGCCTATACAGCGGGCCCAGGTTTAGTCGGCGCATTGTTAGTGGGTTCTACCATTGGTCGTAGTTTAGCTTACGCATGGAATGTGCCTGCAGTACCGGTTCATCATATGGAAGGACACCTGCTTGCGCCAATGCTAGAAGATACGCCACCGGAATTCCCATTTTTAGCCTTGTTGGTGTCTGGTGGGCACACCATGATCGTTGAAGTACGAGCTATTGGTGATTATAAAATTTTAGGCGAGTCGATTGATGATGCCGCAGGTGAAGCCTTTGATAAAACGGCTAAGCTCATGGGGCTGGATTATCCTGGCGGTCCATTGCTAGCTAAATTGGCCGAGAAAGGGCATGCGGGACGTTTTAAATTTCCTCGCCCAATGACGGATCGCCCTGGCTTAGATATGAGTTTCTCTGGATTAAAAACGTTTACTGCGAATACAATCGCAGCACAAGGTAATGACGAACAAACTCGTGCCGATATTGCTTATGCATTCCAAGAAGCGGTTTGTGATACGTTAGTGATTAAATGTCGTCGTGCCCTTGAGCAAACGGGACTAAAACGAATTGTGATTGCTGGTGGTGTGAGTGCGAATAAGGCGCTTCGTCAGGCATTGGAAACGCTTGCGGCTAAACGCGGTGGTGCGGTGTATTATCCTCGTACTGAGTTTTGTACTGATAACGGTGCGATGATCGCCTACGCAGGCATGCAACGTTTGAAAAATGGTGATGTGACCGATTTGAGCTTGGAAGCAAAACCTCGTTGGCCAATAGACCAATTGAACCCAATTACGAATCAGTGATTTTATTGGGTTTGATCCAAGAGTGAACGATGAACGGCTACCTGTATTGGTGGCCGTTTTATATTGAAATGAAACAGATAGATAAAGATAGGGACTCTATGATGAATACCTTTGTAATCGATGGTTGCACCATGAGTTATATCGATCAGGGTGAAGGTGAAGTGATTGTGCTCGGCCACAGTTATCTTTGGGATAGCCAAATGTGGGCACCACAAATTGAGGCACTTAGTCAGCATTACCGCTGTATTGTTCCTGATTTATGGGCTCATGGGCAGTCAGATATGGCGCCTAAAAGCACACGCGGCCTACGCGATTATGCGCTGCATATTCTGGCTTTAATGGATCACTTAGGGATTGAACATTTCTCGATTGCAGGTTTGTCGGTGGGGGGAATGTGGGGAGCGGAAGTCGCTTTAAGTGCTCCAGAGCGAGTTAAGAGCTTAGTATTGCTAGATACCTTTTTGGGCTTAGAACCACAAGTCACACACGATAAGTATTTCGCGATGCTGGATGCTATTAGCCAAGCAAAATGTATCCCACAGCCAATCGTTGATAGTGTTGCTCCGCTGTTTTTCTCCCATCAAGCGGAACAAACACATCCTCAATTAGTGTCTGCTTTTAGAGAGCATTTAAGTCGATTAGAAGGAGAAGCTGTCGTTAATATTGCTCAAGTCGGTCGTTGGGTATTTGGACGTCGTGATGCATTGGATGAGTTAGAACATTTGGCTCTACCCGTATTGATTGCGGTAGGAGCTGAGGATAAACCTCGACCAGCTTTGGAGTCGTATTTGATGCAAGATGTGATTGATGGCAGTCAGTTAGAGATTATCCCTGCAGCGGGGCATATCAGTAATTTGGAACAGCCTGAAATCGTTTCTGAGATGTTACTCAAATTCTTCGCTAAGTTTGCTTAGTTATTGTTTATCTATATAAAAGCCATGAAATACATGGCTTATTTATCACGTCTAGTTTGGGCTAGAACACGTTTAATCTTCACTTACGAGCTTTTTTTCGCCCACCTTAGGTTCTGTGCCTAAAAATAGCCGTTTAATATTTTGGTGATGGCGCAGTACGATCAAACAGCACAACATCGCAACTGGTAGTGTGTATTGAGGTTTGATCATCCAAGTGTAAAGCGGTGCAAGAAGCACGGTGACTAATGCAGCTAATGATGAATAGCGAAATAAAACCGCGATTGCGAGCCAAGTTGCCATAATGATTGCGGTAAGATCTAATCCGATAGGGGCAATGGCTCCTAATGCGGTCGCAACACCTTTTCCACCTTTAAAGTGAAAGAAAATAGGATACATGTGACCTAAGCACGCGGCTATCGCAATGATACCTAAGACAAAGGGAGGAATTTCGAGAAAGTAGCTGCCCCAAACAGGAATAGTTCCTTTAAGCATATCGAAAAAAAGGACTGCAGCGGCTGCCTTTCTGCCGCCGATTCTAAGCACATTCGTTGCTCCTGGGTTTTGAGACCCTGTTTCTCTTGGATCTGGAAGGCGCAGTAAACGACAGATCAATACGGCACTGGATATCGACCCAAGCAAATAGGCGAAAATCGTCATAATCAGTGCCAATGGAGTCATAATTGCCTCTAAGTCGATATTTATCTACATAAATCGCCGTCTATTTGACCAGATAATTAACCAAAAATAAAAAACTATCTGAAATTTACACCTAAGTTTGGATTCGGTATATGATATTGCGACTAACAGATAGTACGATGTTTTCATCGATTTGGGTATCCGACCTGTATGTAAAAGGAAACAAATAAATAATGGATAAAGTTTTTATCGACCAGCTTGAAGTTATTGCCACCATTGGTGTTTACGACTGGGAACAGCAGATCAAACAGAAACTCATCCTCGATATCGAGATGGCTCATGATAATCGTCCCGCAGGTTTAAGTGATAACGTTGTTGATGCGTTAGATTACTCGACAGTTAGTACTGCAATTATTGAACATATTGAATCTGGAGCATTTTTGTTAGTTGAGCGTGTAGCTGAGGAAGTGGCTGAGCTCATCATGACAAAATTCTCAGTGCCTTGGGTTCATATTCGTTTAACTAAGCCAAAAGCAGTTGCTCAAGCGCGTGGTGTAGGAGTGATCATTGAACGGGGAGAGTTATGATCGCAACCTATGTTGGCATAGGCTCAAATATTGATCGTCACAATCATATTGAATCCGCACTCGCCGAATTAAAAAGGCTAGGGAAAGGAGTTACTCTTTCCACCATCTATGAGTGCGAGGCAATAGGGTTTAAGGGGCAACCATTTTATAACTTAGTGGTGGAGTTCCAGACCCAATTATCTTTACAGCAGTTGGCTAGCGAGTTAAGAGACATTGAGCTTCGATTAGGCAGAACGGTTGATGCACAGAAATTTCAACCGAGAACCATCGATCTTGATATTATTTTGTATGGTGATATTTGTTCAAAACAGAAACCAGAATTACCGCGCTCTGACATATATCGCTATCCCTTCGTTATACAACCTCTATATGAACTTTGTCCGGAACTTATTATCCCAAATGACGGTCGTTCTATTCGGGATGTTTGGTCACAAGCCAAAGATTTAGATGTTCTTAATGCTATCGAACCTTGGTTCGACTTAACGATAATCGAGTAAATACATGGATATAATTCAAAGCGCAATTCTAGGCCTTATTGAAGGCGTTACCGAGTTTTTGCCTATTTCGTCAACAGGGCACTTAATTATTGCGAGTGAGTGGCTAGGTTTGCCGCAAACTGACAGTAACAAAGCCTTCGAAGTTATCATTCAATTGTCCGCTATTTTGGCGGTGTTAACGAACTATAAAGAACGTTTTCATCCTAAATATGTGTCATTGTGGGTCAAAGTTTTTATTGCCTTCTTACCGATCGCCGCAATTGGCTTCTTATGTAAAGACATCGTGAAGTCTTTATTTACGATTGAAGTCGTACCTGTGATGTTCATCATTGGCGGTATTATCTTCCTGATCGTTGAATGGTATATGAAGAACCGTCAACCGACGACACACACACTGGATGATATTTCATACAATCAAGCGATAGCGATTGGTATTGCGCAGGTATTTGCATTGATTCCAGGTACTAGCCGAGCTGGTTCAACCATTGTTGGGGCTCTACTGGCTGGGGTGAGTCGTACGGCGAGCGCTGAATTTTCGTTCTTGCTTGCTCTACCTGTGATGTTAGCAGCAAGTGGTCTAGATTTAGTGGAACACTATAAAGATTTTGCAGGTAGCCAAGCGACAACCCTTATTGTTGGTTTTGTGGTGGCTTATATTTCTGCATGGATTGTGATGAAGTTATTCCTCGCATTCCTTAATCGTTTCACCTTCAATGCGTTCGGTATCTACCGAATTGTGTTTGGTGCGGCGCTATTGTATTGGATTTATGCATAATCTAATGTACTGATACCATGATGCGTATAGGCCCTGTAAATGGGCCTTTTTTATGTCTAATGTAAGGCACGCGCTAATTTCTCGCATTGGCATGACACCTTTTGTGATTTAATGGTTAGGCTTTACTACGAAGTAGCTTCAAGATATTTGTTTAGCGATAAGTCTTGGTTATTTTTAAGTGTGTCAGGATATTGAGTAAATATATGATGTGACAACGGCCTTAGCTCGCCTATCGAGCGAGCATATGCTATAAGAAGGCCGTTTCCCCCAGTGTTAATCTATTAATGCCGCTTCTTTACGGCATTAAACTAAGTAATGAGTGTTGAGTTATGCGTGCATTTGCCCTGACCTTAGTCTTACTGCTTGGCTGTCTGCAATATACATTGTGGTTTGGCAAAAATGGTATTTCTGATTATAAAACGGTCTCTAGTGAAATATCAGCCCAAGAGCAAATCAATGCTAATTTGCATCAGCGCAACCAAGAAATGTTTGCTGAAATTGATGATCTAAGAAAAGGTTCGGATGCGATTGAAGAGCGCGCGCGTCATGAATTAGGTATGGTGAAAGAGGGTGAAACGTTCTACCGGATTATTGGTGAGGATAAAGATTAATGAATGAATCTATTACCGCTATTGTTCCTGCTGCTGGTGTAGGCAGTCGAATGAAAGCGGATCGCCCTAAGCAGTATTTAACCTTGTTAGGGCAGACCGTACTTGAGCATACGGTCACAAAATTATTATCTCATCCTCTTATTAATCAAGTTGTTATTGCTATCAGCGACGATGATCCTTATTACTCTACACTTGCTTTAGCCAATCATGATCAAATCGTTCGAGTCAGTGGTGGTACTGAGCGAGCGGGCTCAGTTCTTTCTGCATTAAATTATGTATGCCAAAATAGCCACAGTGAGTGGGTATTAGTACATGACGCCGCGAGGCCTTGCTTTAGATTAGATGATGTATCGAAACTTATTGATACCGCAACTCAGCACAAGGTGGGCGCTATTTTAGCTTCACCGGTACGTGACACAATGAAACGTGCTAATGATGAACAGGATATCGATCATACGGTTGAACGTGTGGCTTTATGGCATGCTTTAACCCCGCAAATGTTTCGTGCTGAGCCGCTAAAGCACGCTTTAAGTACCGCAATACAACAAAGTGTGACAATTACCGATGAAGCTTCGGCTTTTGAATGGTTAGGTCATAACCCAGCACTGGTCGCAGGACGAGCGGATAATATAAAAATAACTCAACCAGAAGATCTCGCGTTAGCCGAGTTCTACCTACGACGAGATGAGGAAATGAAATGATTAGAATTGGCCATGGATTTGATGTCCATAAATTTGGTGGTGAAGGCCCTGTCATTATTGGTGGTGTTGCCGTTCCTTACGAACAAGGTTTGATTGCACATTCTGATGGGGATGTTGCTTTACATGCGCTATGTGATGCATTACTTGGTGCTATTGCTGCTGGTGATATTGGACGTCATTTTCCGGATACAGATGACAAATGGAAAGGGGCTGATAGCCGTGAATTACTCAAAGATGTCTATCGCCGTGTACAAGAGCAAGGTTATACCTTAGGTAATGCAGACATTACGATTATGGCGCAAGCGCCTAAAATGGCTCCGCACATAGAGGCTATGTGTCAAGCTATTGCTCTCGACCTCAATACTGATTTACACAACATCAATGTAAAAGCAACAACGACGGAACGTCTAGGATTTACAGGACGTAAAGAAGGCATTGCATGCGAAGCCGTCGTGTTACTAACCCGCTCGTAATCAATAGCGAACAAAAGAATGACAGATATTTTAGCGCCGTTTGCTTATCTATGTGGTAAGCCAACGGCTAAAGCAAAATTAAAAGCTCAACCTGAACATTTTCGAGTGATTGAAAATCTTGGCTATCCTCTTTTAGGTAAAGGGGAACACCTGATGGTTCGAATCCGTAAAACGGGTGAAAATACCACTTATGTTGCGAATGAGTTGGCAAAAGCTTGTGGGGTTAAATCGAAAGATGTCAGTTGGGCTGGCTTAAAAGATCGCCATGCAGTCACCGAACAGTGGTTAAGCGTGCATTTGCCTGATGGTGGTTTACCAAACCTTGCGCAATTTGAGGTCGAGCATCCTACGATCGAAATTCTTGAAATGACACGTCATAACAAGAAACTTCGTCCTGGAGAGCTGAAAGAAAACCACTTTGTGGTGACTTTATCCGAAACCACAGATATTGATGATGTGATACAACGCCTAGAAGTGGTTAAAGAGCAGGGAGTACCAAATTATTTTGGTGCTCAGCGTTTTGGCAAGGAAGGTAATAACCTTCATGAAGCTCGCCGCTGGGGGCGCGAAAACGTACGAACTCGAAATCAAAATAAACGCAGTATGTATTTGTCTACGGCGCGTTCTTGGATATTTAATCACATCGTTTCTCAGCGCATTGAACAGGGGGTGTTTAATCAATTTATCAGTGGTGATATTGCGTTGCATGGCAAAGAGGCAACATTAGTTGACCAAAATAATCTTGTGTCTCTTCAAGCTGAGCTAAATGCAGAGCAAGTACAAATTAGTGCTGCTCTAGCTGGTGACAACGCGTTACCTACTCAAGATCAAGCCCTCGCGATTGAGCAACCATGTCTCGATAATGAAAAGGATTTGATGGCGTTAATTTGTGGTAATCGTATGAGACATGATCGCCGTGTTATTTCATTAAAAGCAAAAGATTTGGTCTGGAGTGTCGATAACGATATGATAACGTTGAACTTCACTTTAGATTCTGGCAGCTTCGCCACATCGATTGTTCGTGAGTTGATTGAGGAAATTCCGGTAGAACGCCACTATGACTGATAAAAGAATGAAAATCCTTCTGAGTAATGACGACGGTGTTTACGCTGAAGGTATTCATGTCCTAGAGCAATTATTACAGGATATTGCAGATATTGTTGTCGTTGCCCCTGATCGAAATCGCTCTGGGGCGTCCAACTCATTGACACTAGAACAGCCTCTGCGTGTTAATCAAGTTGCACCTAATCGTTACTCAGTACAAGGTACCCCAACTGACTGTGTTCATTTTGCATTAAATGAGTTACTAAAAGATGATATGCCAGATTTGGTATTAACTGGTATCAATCACGGTGCAAATTTAGGTGATGACGTGCTTTATTCAGGCACGGTTGCTGCGGCAATGGAAGGTCACTTTCTTGGGGTTCAGTCCATCGCGTTTTCATTGGTTGGAACACATCATTTTTCAACGGCCGGCCATATTGCGCGTCAGCTAGTTGAGCAACACCTTTCTCAGGCTGTACCAACTAACCGATTGTTAAATGTGAATATTCCAGATGTATCGATGTCGGGATTGCAAGGGTTTCAAGTGACGCGACTTGGTGCACGTCATCATGCAGAAAGTATGATTCGTCAAAAAGATCCTCGTGGCCATGATATATACTGGCTTGGGCCTCCCGGCGAAAGACAAGATGCGGGTGAAGGTACTGATTTTTACGCAATTGACCGAGGTTTTGTGTCGGTGACGCCACTGCAAGTAGACCTCACTGCACATGATGCGCTCGGTAGTATGAACCAATGGTTAAAGGGAAAGGTGGATGGCTAATCCAAAAGCTGAAAAATTGATTCAGTTTTTAGCCGAACAAGGCATTACAGATCAACGTGTGCTCGCTGCTATTTATGCATTGCCGCGCGAGTCTTTCGTTTCTCAAGCTATGATGCATCAAGCCTATGACAATAATGCATTGCCAATAGGACAAGGGCAGACTATATCTCAGCCTTATATCGTGGCTAAAATGACACAAATGTTGGAATTAACTCCACAAAGTAAGGTCCTAGAAGTAGGTACAGGGTCAGGTTATCAAACGGCAGTATTGGCCAATTTGGTAGAACACGTTTTCTCCATTGAACGGATTAAATCGTTGCAATGGGCTGCCAAACGTCGTTTGAAGCAACTTGATATCTATAATGTTTCAACCAAGCATGGTGATGGTTGGCAAGGATGGGTGAGTAAAGGCCCTTTCGATGCCATTATCGTCACGGCTGCGGCAAATCAGGTACCACAAGCTTTATTAGACCAACTAGCAGAAGGTGGGCGTTTGGTTATTCCAGTTGGTGAAGATCAACAGAAGTTGTATAAAATTGTTCGTCAAGGGGATGAGTTTATCTATCATTCCATTGAAGATGTACGCTTTGTTCCCCTTGTCGCAGGTGATCTAGCGTAATGAAGATGTCCCGATTAAGACAATGGCTCATGATGGGGTGTGTATCCAGTTTTTTACTTGGATGTGCCCCACATATGCCTGCGCCTGTCTCGGGACTAGGTAAAGATTACAGTTCGATTAAGCGTGGGAGCTACCGTGGTAGTTACTATCAAGTAAAACCCGGTGATACATTATATTTCATATCTTATGTCACAGACAAAGATGTAAAAGACATAATTAGTTACAATAATCTCAGTCCGCCTTATGTGATACATCCTGGTGATAAGCTCAAGCTTTGGCGACCAGTATATACCCCTCCATCTTATGGCTCTCGACATTCCAATACCAAGGTAGCATCTAATGTTGCAAGTACTGCTGCTGCATCTAGCACAGTATATCCCCATGTAGCAAAGGTGCCTTCTTCGTCTAATAGTTTGAAAAATACCTCTAAAGTGGGTGGAAAAACCACGAATAAGGGGATTGATCAAGGCAAAGCAAAAGAGTATGTTGGAAAACAGAGTAAACATAATGTTAACACTAATATAAATAAAGCTAATTTAAGTAATCGGAAAATATCGAAATGGGTTTGGCCAACCAAAGGCCGGGTCATTAAGAGTTTTTCTGCTGGTAACCAGGGGAACAGAGGGATAGATATTGCTGGGCAGCGAGGTCAATCCATTCTCTCCACTGCAGCAGGAGTGGTAGTGTACTCAGGGAACGCACTACGAGGCTACGGTAACTTAATTATAATAAAGCACAATGATGATTATATCAGTGCATATGCCCACAACGATCGGTTGCTAGTCAAGGAAGGACAAAATGTTAGGGGCGGTCAGAAGATCGCGACAATGGGAAGTTCGGGGGCAGCTAGTGTCCGCCTGCATTTTGAAATTCGTTATCAAGGTAAGTCCGTCAATCCAAAACGTTACTTACCGTAAACATACTTTATAGATAGAGTCATGTCGCGACATTGAATGTTGTAATGTCTTGCTTAACTCGCCATGGGGAGGCGCTATGAGTATCAGCAATACAGCCACAAAAGTCGAAGAATTCGAATTCGATCATGATGTAATCGATTCCATCGAAGTTGAAGACGATAGTTCGACCACTACCGAAGATTCACGTGACGATTTTGAGGTGACATCTAAGAGTTTAGATGCAACCCAAATGTATTTAAGTGAAATCGGCTTTTCACCACTTTTAACTGCAGAAGAAGAAGTTCTTTATGCTCGTCGTGCTCTACGCGGTTGTGAAGCTGCTAGAAAACGTATGATCGAAAGTAACCTTCGTTTAGTTGTTAAAATTTCTCGCCGTTATAGTAATCGTGGGTTAGCTCTTCTTGATTTAATTGAAGAGGGTAACCTTGGATTGATCCGCGCAGTAGAAAAATTCGACCCGGAACGTGGTTTCCGCTTTTCAACTTACGCTACTTGGTGGATTCGTCAAACGATTGAACGTGCTCTAATGAATCAAACCCGTACTATCCGTTTACCTATTCACGTGGTAAAAGAGCTCAATATCTATCTTCGTACTGCACGTGAATTGTCTCAACGTTTGGATCACGAGCCAACAGCAGAAGAAATCGCTCAAGAGCTAGACAAACCTGTTGATGACGTGAGTAAAATGCTTCGCCTGAATGAGCGTATCAGCTCTGTTGATACACCGATTGGTGGTGATGGCGATAAAGCGTTACTGGATATTATTCCTGATGGTCACAATTCGGATCCAGAAGTATCAACTCAAGATGATGACATTCGTACATCATTGATCGATTGGTTGGACGAGTTGAATCCAAAACAGAAAGAAGTATTAGCTCGCCGTTTTGGTTTACTTGGATATGAGCCATCCACATTGGAAGAAGTAGGTCGAGAAATTAATCTAACTCGCGAACGTGTTCGTCAAATTCAGGTTGAAGGACTACGCCGCCTTAGAGAGATTCTTCTGAAACAAGGTTTGAGTATGGAATCGCTATTTAATGTTGAAAACGATAACTAATCATTACCGAAAAAATTAGACAGTTGTTTATTCAAAAGGCACTCCAAAGAGTGCCTTTTTATATGGTGTATTTTTATCTTAAACAAGCTTTTTCAGA
This sequence comes from Vibrio nitrifigilis, assembly GCF_015686695.1. NCBI lineage: Bacteria > Pseudomonadati > Pseudomonadota > Gammaproteobacteria > Vibrionales > Vibrionaceae > Vibrio > Vibrio nitrifigilis. The sequence goes on from NZ_JADPMR010000001.1 coordinate 2,950,620, forward strand.
TGATAGATCAGATCTAATGCTTGGCGAGGAGTGAGTTCATTTGGGTCTACTTCAGCTAAACGCTGTTCCACTTCACTAGGCTCAGGTATTAAGCTGAGCTGATTAGCGACATCAACAGCAGTTGCCGTGAGTGACTTTTTCTCATGACCAAGTTGCTCTAATTGATTCAGTTTTTGGCGAGCGTTTTGAATGACACTTTTGGGAACTCCGGCTAACCCTGCAACGGCAAGCCCATAAGATTTGCTCGCGGCGCCTTCATGAACAGAGTGCATAAAGGCGATGTCATCACCATGCTCAACGGCATCTAAATGAACATTGACCAAATTAGGAAGTTGTTTAGGTAATTCGGTTAACTCAAAATAGTGAGTGGCAAACAGCGTTAGCGCGCCAATTTTCTTTGCTAACCATTCAGCACTTGCCCAAGCGAGCGATAAACCATCATAAGTACTTGTACCACGTCCTATTTCATCCATTAGTACCAAACTTTGCGTCGTCGCATTATGTAAGATATTCGCGGTTTCAGTCATTTCGACCATAAAGGTTGAGCGCCCAGAAGCAAGATCATCCGAAGCTCCAATACGAGTGAAGATCCGATCAAGTTCTCCAATAGTGGCAGACTCGGCAGGCACGTAAGAACCAATATGAGCCATCAATGCGATTAATGCGGTTTGTCGCATGTAAGTCGATTTACCACCCATGTTTGGACCAGTAATGATCAACATTTGACGCTTTAGATCGAGATCGATCGGGTTGGCAATGAATGGATCGTCCATCACCTGTTCAACCACAGGGTGACGCCCAGCTTTGATATGTAATCCTGTTTGTGTGGTTAATTGAGGACGGCAATAATCTAGCGTTTCTGCACGTTCAGCCAAGTTCTGCAATATATCTATTTGAGCGAGAGATGATGCAAGATTTTGCAGACGCTCTAAGTGAGGCAATAGCAGATCAAATAGTCCTTCCCAAAGCTGTTTTTCTAACGCAAGTGCTTTGGATTTTGAGTTTAGAACTTTATCTTCATGCTCTTTAAGCTCAGGAATAATATAACGTTCAGCATTTTTCAATGTTTGGCGACGAATATAATTTGGTGGTACTAAGTGGCTTTGACCACGGCTAACTTGAATATAGAAACCGTGAACATTGTTGTAACCAACTTTGAGGCTATCAATTCCATGGCGATCACGTTCTTCCGCTTCTAGTTTTGCTAAATACTCGGTCGCGCCATTCGCTAAATCGCGCCATTCATCAAGTTCTTGATTGTATTCAGGGGCGATGACTCCGCCATCTCGAATGACGACTGGAGGATTGTCGATAATCGCAGCTTGAAGTAGTTCATGTAACTCATCCATTGGGCTGGCGTACTGCGCCAATTTCTGTAAGTAAGGATGGGTTAAATCTGTCACAATTCCTGCTAATTCTGGTAACTGCTCTAGAGCGTTACGTAGGCGAGCAAGATCACGTGGGCGAGCTGAGCGTAGCGCTAGACGAGCCAGAATACGTTCAATATCACCAATTTGTTTTAATACAGGTTGAACATCTGCAAAAATCCCTGTGCTTTTTAATTCACCGATGGAATCGAGACGCTGATTTAACGCATCCATATTACGCATTGGCTGGTGAATCCAGCGTTTGAGCATACGGCTTCCCATCGGGGTTGCACAGTGGTCGAGTACTTCTGCAAGGGTATTATCGGTGCCACCTGAAAGATTTTGCGTCAGCTCTAAATTACGTCGAGTGGCGGCGTCTAAAATGACGGACTGATCCTGCCTATCAAGAGTCAATGAACGAATATGAGGTAGTGTGGTTCTTTGCGTATCTTTGACGTATTGAATCAAACAGCCTGCAGCACAGAGGCCTCTGGTGGCATTTTCGACCCCGAAGCCAACCAAATCTTTAGTTCCAAATTGCTGATTTAGCTGTTGCTTAGCTGTGTCAATTTCAAATTCCCAGACAGGACGGCGTCTATTTCCTTGGCGATGCTCCATTAAATGTACTGGAGTAAAATCTTCAGGGAAAAGTAATTCACGAGGCGCTGTACGTTGCAGTTCTGCAGCCATTGCTTCTTCAGATTCAGGTTCACTTAACTGGAAACGCCCTGAAGTAAGATCTAATGTGGAATAGCCAAATTTACCATCTTGGAAATAGATGGCGGCAATTAGGTTATCGACTCTTTCTGATAAAAGAGCTTCATCTGTCACTGTTCCGGGGGTGACAATGCGAACGACTTTTCGTTCGACCGGACCTTTACTTGTTGCTGGGTCACCGATTTGCTCACAGATAGCGACAGATTCACCCAAATGAACCAATTTAGCTAGGTAGTTTTCTACTGCATGAAATGGAACGCCGGCCATTGGAATGGGTTCACCGGCTGAAGCGCCACGTTTCGTTAGTGAAATATCAAGCAACTGAGACGCTCGTTTAGCGTCATCATAGAATAATTCGTAAAAATCTCCCATACGGTAAAAAAGCAAAATATCTGGGTTTTCTGCTTTAAGCTTCAGATATTGCTGCATCATGGGAGTATGTTTTTTCTCTGCAGTCACGGGTTACTTCTTTTGTTTAAGGACGTTGCGGCTTAGGATACGTGAATCACCACCATGCGAAAAGATGAAAAAGGTTTTTTGATTATGCAATCACAACAGAAATTGAGTGAACATCTCGGACAGCAACTATTAAATGCCAATCAGGTTTTAGTCACCGCAGAATCTTGTACTGGTGGCGGTGTCGCAGCAGCTATCACGGATATTGCGGGCAGTTCACAGTGGTTTGACCGAGCTTTTGTCACTTATACCAATGATGCTAAGCAGGAGATGATTGGGGTTAAAGCGGATACGTTAGCTCAATTTGGAGCCGTGTCTGAGCCCGTTGTTATTGAAATGGTGCAAGGGGCATTACGCTCTTCTCATGGCTCTATAGGTGTTGCGATTAGTGGTATTGCTGGACCTGGTGGTGGCTCCGAAATTAAGCCAGTCGGCACAGTTTGTTTTGCTTGGGCTGATAAAAAAGGGTGGCAAAAAGTGGCTACTGAGCATTTTACAGGTGATCGCGCTAGTGTGCGTCAACAAGCAATTTTTTATGCATTACAAACAATTAGTGAATACTTATCTGAGTGAAAAAGTGATATCTGTCGAGTGAGAGGCAAAAAATTGTTATACAGGGGTGGACACTGTATGAATCAACAGTATAATGAAATCCATCAAGACATTTATTGTCGAACCGATTTTGACGCATTCATTGATCACCAAAAAGAGTGACAGTCTGGAGAAAGTAATGGACGAAAATAAACAGAAGGCTCTGGCCGCAGCATTAGGTCAGATTGAGAAACAATTCGGTAAAGGTTCCATTATGCGTTTGGGTGATAACCGCGCAATGGATGTAGAAACTATCTCTACAGGCTCTCTTTCTCTAGATATTGCCTTAGGCGCAGGTGGTTTACCTATGGGACGTATCGTAGAAATCTACGGTCCAGAATCTTCAGGTAAAACAACACTGACTCTTGAATTGATTGCTGCTGCGCAACGTGCGGGTAAAACCTGTGCTTTTATCGATGCTGAACACGCTCTTGATCCAATTTATGCGGGCAAACTTGGTGTTAACATCGATGAATTGTTGGTATCTCAACCAGATACAGGTGAGCAAGCTCTAGAAATCTGTGATGCTCTAGCTCGTTCTGGTGCTGTCGATGTGATGGTTGTCGACTCTGTAGCTGCACTAACACCTAAAGCGGAAATCGAAGGTGAGATGGGTGATAGCCATATGGGTCTTCAAGCACGTATGCTTTCTCAAGCGATGCGTAAGCTGACTGGTAACCTAAAAGCGTCTAACTGTATGTGTATCTTCATCAACCAAATCCGTATGAAGATTGGTGTGATGTTTGGTAACCCAGAAACAACCACGGGTGGTAACGCACTTAAATTCTACGCTTCTGTTCGTCTAGATATCCGTCGTACTGGTGCGATCAAAGAAGGTGATGAAGTAGTCGGTAACGAAACTCGCATCAAAGTTGTTAAAAACAAGATTGCAGCACCATTTAGAGAAGCGCATACACAGATCATGTATGGTCAAGGGTTTAACCGTGAAGGTGAATTAATCGACCTTGGTGTGAAGAACAAGCTTATTGAAAAAGCGGGTGCTTGGTATAGCTACAACGGTGACAAGATTGGTCAAGGTAAAGCGAACTCTTGCAAATATCTGCGTGAAAATCCAGAAATATCAGCAACGATCGATAGTATGTTACGTGACATGCTTTTGAATCCGACTAAGCCAGCAGAAGAGCCTGAATTTGGTGCTGTTCCAGAGCAAGAAGAAAAATAGTATTTTTGAGCATACTCATTGATATTAATGTAACAAAGCCCTGCAATTGCGGGGCTTTGTTATTATTAGCTGATCTCATTTCATCCAGTCTATTTTGTAGCCATTGAGAGAGTGTTATGTATTCTAAAAAAAAGCCAACGCTTACTGCTAAAGAATCTGCAATCCAATTATTGAGTCGGCGCGATCATGGCGTGTTTGAGTTGCAGCAGAAATTGGCTCAGAAAGGGTATGAAGAGGCTGATATTTTGCAAGCAATCGCACTTTGCCAAGAGTATGGCTATCTAGATGATCTGCGTTTTGCTAAAAGCCAAGTTCGCCAACATGTATTCAAAGGACATGGTAAAAGACGTATTCAGCAAGAGTTAAACTTAAAACGAGTGGCAGACTTAACAATAGAAGTAGCATTAGAAGAAGAAGGGCCTGATTGGTTTGAGTTGGCGAAAGAAACTGCGTATAAAAAATTTAAAGGAAAGCCAGCAGCTGATCAAAAGGAATACGCAAAGCAGGTGCGCTTTTTACAATATCGCGGTTTTAGTTTCGATCAAATTCAATATGCGTTAGGCGAAGACGACAATGAAGCGTTGTACTAGGTATTAATTCGTTGATTGAATCAGATTTTTATCATGCCTAATGGCTGATGATATGGCTCATTTGGCACTGTATCTCATTGTAGCGAGATAGCATATTTCTCTCATCACTAGAAAGATTCCTTTCTTTTCTCTTAGAAAACTATGCGAACCCTTTTCCATGCTTTACAATAGCGCAAAAATCTAACTTGAGAATTTCAGGAAGAGCTGCATGTATATGAGCACGGATGAGGTTCGCAACGCGTTCCTATCATTCTTTGAAAGTAAAGGACACCAGATTGTCGATAGTTCGTCACTGGTTCCACATAACGATCCGACCTTGCTGTTTACTAACGCAGGGATGAACCAATTTAAAGACTGTTTCCTAGGTTTAGAGAAACGCTCTTACACTCGAGCGACCACAGCCCAGCGTTGTGTGCGAGCGGGCGGTAAACATAACGATTTGGAAAACGTTGGCTTTACAGCGCGTCACCATACATTCTTCGAGATGCTGGGTAACTTTAGCTTCGGTGATTATTTCAAAGAAGATGCTATCAAGTATGCATGGGAATTTTTGACAACAGTTCTTAAACTTCCTGAAGATCGTCTTTTGGTTACTGTTTATAAAACAGATGACGAAGCCTTTAATATCTGGAATAAGATTATTGGCCTTCCAGAAGATCGTATTGTTCGTATTGGTGATAAAGAAGGCGGTAAAGCTTACGAGTCAGATAACTTCTGGCAAATGGGTGATACAGGCCCTTGTGGTCCATGTTCTGAGATCTTCTATGATCACGGTGATCACATCTGGGGTGGCCGTCCTGGTACACCTGAAGAAGATGGCGACCGTTTCATCGAAATTTGGAACAACGTTTTCATGCAGTTTAACCGTAAGGCCGACGGCACTATGGAAGAATTGCCAAAACCATCTGTGGATACAGGTATGGGGCTTGAGCGTATTTCTGCCATCATGCAGGAAGTACACTCCAACTACGAAATCGATGTTTTCCAAACGCTAATTAAAGCGTCTGCTGATGTTATTGGTTACGAAGATCTCTCTAATCAATCGCTGCGCGTAGTGGCTGACCACATTCGTTCATGTTCGTTCCTTATCGTTGATGGTGTTATGCCTTCAAACGAAGGTCGTGGCTATGTGTTACGTCGTATTATTCGTCGTGCGGTTCGCCATGGTAACAAGCTTGGTGCAAAAGGTGTCTTCTTCTATAAACTTGTTGGTATCCTCGCTGATGTAATGGGTACTGCGGGTAAAGTTCTTAAAGAACAACAAGCTGTAGTTGAAAAAGTATTACGTATTGAAGAAGAAAACTTCGGTCGTACTCTTGATCGTGGTATGGCTATCTTAAATGAAGCACTAGATAACCTAAATGGTGATGTGCTTGATGGTGAGACGGTATTCAAACTTTATGACACTTATGGTTTCCCAGCGGATTTAACGAATGATGTTGCTCGTGAACGTGGATTTACGATCGATGAAGCTGGATTTGAATCTGCAATGGAAGCTCAGCGTCAACGTGCTCGCGAAGCTGGGCAGTTCGATACTGACTACAACGACAAAATTAAGACAGAAACTAACACTGAATTTTGTGGCTATACAGCAACACAAGGGCATAGTGAAGTTGTTGAACTGTTTGTCGATGGTCATGCAGTCGATTCTTTATCTGCTGGTGATAAAGCCATTGTGGTTCTAAAAGAAACACCATTCTATGCTGAATCAGGCGGTCAAGCGGGTGATGCTGGTGTGATTGAAACCACCTCTGGTCGTTTTGTTGTCGAAGATACTCAAAAATTGGGTAATGCCACTGCACACCACGGTGTTTTACAAGAAGGTGTGTTGGCGAAAGGCGATGACGTGAAAGCGTTGGTTAATGAAGCTCGCCGCGTAGCAAGTTCTTTAAACCACTCTGCGACTCACTTACTTCATGCTGCATTACGCCAAGTATTGGGTACTCACGTTGCGCAAAAAGGCTCACTAGTTCGTGCTGAAGCGTTGCGTTTTGACTTCTCTCACTTAGAAGCGATGACTGCAGAAGAATTGAAGAAGGTAGAGCGTTTAGTTAACGAGCAAATTCGTCGTAACCATGTTATTCAAACTGAAATCATGGATATTGATGCTGCTAAAGAGAAAGGTGCGATGGCACTGTTCGGTGAAAAATACGATGACCAAGTTCGTGTGTTATCTATGGGAGATTTTTCTACTGAACTATGTGGTGGTATCCATGCAACGCATACTGGTGATATCGGTCTGTTCAAAATTGTTTCAGAGAGTGGTATCGCAGCTGGTATTCGTCGTATTGAAGCGGTTACTGGTGAAGCTGCTCTAGATTATCTAGAAGCGCAAGCTGAAAAATACGAAGAGAAAGTAGATGAAATGGCTCACAAAGCCAAGTCACTAGAGAAAGAAATTCACCACCTGAAAGATCAACTTGCTTCACAAGCTGGTTCTAACCTAGCGAACCAAGCAAAACAGATTTCAGGGGTTAATGTTTTAGTTGCTCAATTAGATGGTGCGGATAACAAAGCTCTGCGCGGTATGGTTGATGAACTGAAGAACCAATTAGGTAGCGCTATCATCATGCTCGGTAATGTAGCTGATGGTAAGGTCGGCCTAATTGCTGGTGTGACTAAAGATCTTACTGGCAAAGTTAAAGCGGGCGAACTGGTTAATATGGTTGCTCAGCAAGTTGGCGGTAAAGGCGGTGGTCGCCCTGATATGGCTCAAGCTGGTGGTAGTGATGCAAAAGCACTCCCTGCGGCATTAGAGTCTGTAGATGCTTGGCTTGCTGAACGTCTATAAATTTGTAATTTAGATAAAAATAAATCGCGCTCAGTCTAATTTTAGCGGAGCGTATCATACGTGAACCAAGCGGTTTAATTAGTGTAAAAGCTAGTTACTGCTTGGTTTTGTTTTTGCTACTACGTAATCGATAATCAATTAGTTGATTAAGGTGTTTTAGTTTTAAGAAGACTTTGTCTTAGGAAGGTGGATAACGGTGAAAAAGCCCCTTATCGTGCAAAAGTTTGGTGGTACATCTGTGGGTTCAATTGAACGAATCCATGCTGTTGCTGAACACATCATTAAAGCGAAAAATGATGGTAATCAAGTTGTGGTTGTGGTTTCAGCAATGTCTGGTGAAACCAATCGTTTGTTAGGTTTATCCCAGCAAATAGATAGCGTGCCAACGGCACGAGAACTTGATGTTTTGCTCTCTGCTGGTGAACAAGTATCAATGGCTCTTGTGGCTATGACTCTTAATAAATTAGGGTATTCAGCTCGTTCACTAACCGGAGCTCAAGCGAATATTGTGACAGATAATCTGCACAATGACGCGACGATTAAACATATTGATCCACAAGTTATTAATAGATTACTAGAACAAGATCACATAGTTGTGGTTGCTGGTTTTCAAGGGGTCAATGAAAATGGGGATATCACAACACTTGGCCGTGGCGGTTCAGATACAACAGCGGTTACGCTGGCTGGAGCCTTGCAAGCGGATGAGTGTCAGATTTTCACCGATGTAGATGGTATTTATACGTGTGATCCAAGAGTTGTTCCGAGTGCTCGGAAGTTAGATGAGATAGATTTCCCATCAATGGAAGAGATGGCTCGTAAGGGCGCTAAAGTACTGCATCTGCCATGCGTACAATATGCTTGGGCACACAAAGTACCGCTACGAGTACTATCCTCTTTCGAAATGAATAAAGGCAGTTTAGTTAAAGGTGAAGTGGGCTCTAAGTCTATCTGTGGAATTGCATTGCAACGAGACATGGCAATTGTTCGTGTTGATACTACTTCTTTGTCGAGTTTGACCAGTCAGTGTCAAATGTTAGGTATTGACGTATGGAATGTGATCGAGGAAGCAGAATGGGCAGGAGTGGTGATAAAACACGACGCTTGTGCGAAATTAGCGCTGGTTTTCAGCGATAAAATCCGTAACACTGAGACTGTGAGTTTATTAACCACGGTAGGTTTACAAGCACCACGACTCGTTAATGACTTTTATCAGTTATTAACTGGAAATACGATTGATGTACGTTATATTTCAACCACGACTCAGTCCGTTATGTTCACTTTAGTTCCGCACGATATCGATCGAGCTGCTAACTTATTACATAATGCTTATCTAGCAACAGATGATTTGATGTCTAACCAAGCTAAGCAAGTTATCTTGGGTTAAAGGGCTATTTTCGAGAGTTTACCGAAATATAACTTTTGATCGATAATAACGTAGTTGCAATAAAAACAGAGATTACTCAAGGAGCATAGAATGCTAATTTTGACTCGCCGTGTTGGCGAAACACTCATGATCGGTGATGAAGTGACGGTCACAGTACTAGGCGTTAAAGGTAACCAAGTTCGTATTGGTGTAAACGCACCCAAAGAAGTATCAGTACACCGTGAAGAAATCTACATGCGCATTCAAGCAGAAAAAGGTAACGGTAACGTTGCATCAGGCAACTACTAACTATCTAAAGAGGCTGACAGTTTTTGTCAGCCTTTTTTGTTTTTAAGGTGATTTAGTTTGCGGAAAAGAGCAAATTCACACCGCTTTGATTAAATACCCAACGGTTAAGCGTTTTTTTACTATTTTTACCAAGAAAATGTTTGACATATTTTTGGTAAATCGTAATATGTGCCTCCGCAAGACGGTGAGGTGGCCGAGAGGCCGAAGGCGCTCCCCTGCTAAGGGAGTATACGGTTTGTAGCCGTATCGAGGGTTCGAATCCCTCCCTCACCGCCATTCTTGCACTGCTTATCAATTAGCATGAAAGCAGATAGTGCGCCTGTAGCTCAGCTGGATAGAGTACCTGGCTACGAACCAGGCGGTCAGAGGTTCGAATCCTCTCAGGCGCACCATATTCTTATGAATATGATCAAAAGACGGTGAGGTGGCCGAGAGGCCGAAGGCGCTCCCCTGCTAAGGGAGTATACGGTTTGTAGCCGTATCGAGGGTTCGAATCCCTCCCTCACCGCCATTTTTGACCTAAGGTCAATTTTTTTGGTCCATAAGAATGTTTTTGTGATGTAGATCACACGTTGTGCGCCTGTAGCTCAGCTGGATAGAGTACCTGGCTACGAACCAGGCGGTCAGAGGTTCGAATCCTCTCAGGCGCACCATTATTCAATCGGGAAGATGTATTTAGCGATATAACTTCTTGATACGAGAAAGGGTAATGCCCTGATGTTACTTGGTAATATCGAAAACAGTGCGTCTGTAGCTCAGCTGGATAGAGTACCTGGCTACGAACCAGGCGGTCAGAGGTTCGAATCCTCTCAGGCGCACCACTATTGATTGAGAAGATATGATTTAGGGTTATAATTTCTCGATGTAATTTAAAGGGTAATGCCCTGATGTTACTTGGTAATATCGAAAACAGTGCGCCTGTAGCTCAGCTGGATAGAGTACCTGGCTACGAACCAGGCGGTCAGAGGTTCGAATCCTCTCAGGCGCACCACTATTGATTGAGAAGATATGATTTAGGGTTATAATTTCTCGATGTAATTTAAAGGGTAATGCCCTGATATTACTTAGTGATATCGAAAACAGTGCGCCTGTAGCTCAGCTGGATAGAGTACCTGGCTACGAACCAGGCGGTCAGAGGTTCGAATCCTCTCAGGCGCACCATTATTGATTGAGAAGATATGCTTTAGGGGTATAATTTCTCGATGTGATTTAAAGGGTAATGCCCTGATGTTACTTAGTGATATCGAAAACAGTGCGCCTGTAGCTCAGCTGGATAGAGTACCTGGCTACGAACCAGGCGGTCAGAGGTTCGAATCCTCTCAGGCGCACCACTATTGATTGAGAAGATATGATTTAGGGTTATAATTTCTCGATGTAATATAAAGGGTAATGCCCTGATATTACTTAGTGATATCGAAAACAGTGCGCCTGTAGCTCAGCTGGATAGAGTACCTGGCTACGAACCAGGCGGTCAGAGGTTCGAATCCTCTCAGGCGTACCATCATTGATAAAAAGCCTCACAGAAATGTGAGGCTTTTTTTATGCTTCATTTTCTTATCCGTAGATTCTTCACTCTTCATTCCTCACAAAATTGAATACTCTTGGTTAAACGTTAACCGTTTTGTGATGGTGGTGAAGAAAATATTTCACTGTTTATGGATAAATAGCAGGCGTGTATTTCGTTTTATTCCAACGTTTGTAGAACGTTATCTTATATCTAGATAACGCCTTCATGATAAGGATCTTACATGACGAATATCGGAAACCTGCTCACTGATGCAGTGACACTTATGTGCACTGGGATGATCGTTGTTTTTCTATTTTTGACAGTGTTGGTTTATGTCGTACAGCTCATGTCGAAACTGTTACCTAAAGAATCCCCACCTTCCTTTTCTACCGAACCTACGATGAATCAGGTTTCCTCTTCATCTCTTGATCCTAAAGTGATAGCGGCTATATCTACCGCCATTCATCAGTATCGAACATCTTCGCAAAATAAAACAGACAAGGAGATATAAGAATGTCTAAACCTTTAGCGGTTACCGATGTGGTATTGCGTGATGCCCATCAGTCATTGTTTGCAACTCGTATGAGAGTTGAAGATATGTTGCCGATTGCCCAAGCATTGGACAAGGTTGGCTATTGGTCATTGGAAACTTGGGGCGGGGCAACATTTGATTCATGTATCCGCTTTCTTGGTGAAGATCCTTGGGAACGCTTAAGGTTGTTAAAAAAAGCGATGCCAAATACACGGATGCAAATGCTATTGCGTGGACAGAATCTATTAGGTTATCGCCATTATGCGGATGATGTTGTGGCTAAGTTTGTTGAACGAGCCCATAGCAATGGTATGGATGTATTCCGCATTTTCGATGCGATGAATGATGTTCGTAATTTTCAACAAGCAGTGAAAGCGACTATCGATGTCGGTGGGCATGCTCAAGGCACGTTGTCATATACGATCAGTCCCGTTCATAACGTTGATACTTGGGTGGATTTAGCCAAACGCCTGGAAGACCTCGGATGCCATTCTTTGTGCATTAAAGATATGTCGGGTCTACTTAAGCCTTATGTTGCTGAAGAAATTATTACGCGTATTAAGGCTTCCTGTAATGTCCCTCTGGCGTTGCACTGTCATGCAACGACCGGGCTTTCTACTGCCACTGCGATAAAATCTATCGAGTCTGGTGTTGATATACTCGATACGGCAATCTCGTCCATGAGCCAGACTTATGGGCATACACCAACAGAGACGGTTGTAGCAATGCTTGAAGGAACTGAGCGTGATACAGGATTAAAACTGCAAGATCTAGAACCGATCGCTGCTTATTTTAGAGATGTGCGAAAAAAATATGCGCAATTTGAAGGTCAGCTAAAAGGTGTTGATTCGCGAATTCTTATCGCCCAAGTTCCTGGTGGTATGCTGACTAATATGGAACGGCAATTGAAGGAGCAAGGGGCTGCTGATCGTTTAGATGAAGTGTTAGATGAAATCCCCAAAGTTAGAAAAGACTTAGGATATATTCCGTTAGTGACTCCAACCTCGCAGATCGTAGGGACTCAATCTGTCTTGAACGTATTAACCGGAGAGCGTTATAAAAGTATCACCAAAGAAACCGCTGGCGTTCTTAAAGGTGAATATGGAGCGTCTCCTGCGCCAGTCAATGAAGAGTTAAAACAGAAAGTGTTAGCTGGTGCACAAGCGATCACTTGCCGCCCGGCTGATTGTCTTGAACCGGAAATGGAACATCTATCAGCAGAGCTAAAACAAAAAGCCCAAGCAGATGGCATTTCCCTAGCAAAAGATGAGGTCGATGATGTCCTTACTTACGCTCTTTTCCCTCAAGTCGGTCTTAAATTTCTAAAAAATCGCGGTAATCCAAGTGCATTTGAGCCTGTTCCTACTGCAAAGGCAGTCGCTACTGTCGCTCCTAATCAAACTGCGCCTAAGGTTGGAGTTGAAAGTTATAGCGTGCGAGTCGATGGTCAGGTGTTTGATGTTGAAGTGGGGCCTAGAGGTGAACTCACTTCCGTAACCCCTGCGGTGACAACGCCTCAACAACCTCAAGTCTCACCTGCTCCTGTTTCTACTCAGGAAGTCCCTGTTACTGCCCCTCTTGCTGGGAATATTTTTAAAATCAATGTTCAAGTAGGTGGGCAAGTGAGTGAAGGCGATGTTCTACTTGTGCTTGAAGCCATGAAGATGGAAACAGAAATTAGAGCAGCTCAAGGTGGTCAGGTTTCCTCTATTTTAGTAAAAGAAGGCGATGCTGTTTCAGTTGGGGCACCTCTGTTGAATCTGGCTTAGGAGGCCGATATGGACGGATTATTGACTTTATGGGCTGAAACGGGAATCGCTAACTTCCAGTTAGGTCAAATAGTGATGATCTTAGTGGGCTGCTTATTACTGTTTCTCGCCATTCATAAAGGATTCGAACCGTTATTATTATTGCCCATTGGTTTCGGTGCTATTTTGGCGAATATACCTAACGGCGGTTTCACTGAGCCTGGAGGTGTACTCTACTATATCTATCATGCAGGGATAGCAACAGGGATCTTCCCCTTACTGATATTCATGGGGGTAGGGGCATTAACGGATTTCGGGGCGTTAATTGCGAACCCTAAAACCTTGTGGTTAGGTGCCGCTGCACAATTAGGTATTTTTGCCACCTTGTTTGGGGCGGTGATACTGAATCTAGTACCGGGAATGGAATTTTCACTTGCTGATGCTTCATCGATTGCAATTATCGGTGGTGCTGATGGACCCACGGCTATTTTCTTAGCGAGTCGTTTGTCTCCAGATTTACTAGGAGCGATTGCTGTTGCAGCTTATAGCTATATGGCTCTGGTACCTATCATTCAGCCTCCAATCATGAAGCTTCTTACGACTAAGCAAGAGCGCACGATTCAAATGGCTCAATTGCGTCATGTGAGTAAGTTAGAAAAAATGTGCTTTCCTCTGATGGTGTTGTTAATGGCGTTGTTATTTTTGCCATCATCCACACCTTTAGTGGGCATGTTTTGCTTAGGGAATTTAATGCGTGAGTCTGGTGTTGTGGATCGATTATCAAAAACAGCTCAAAACGAGTTGATCAACACGGTGACTATCTTTCTTGGACTTGGGGTCGGCTCTAAGTTGCAAGCTGATAAGTTTCTTAATGTGGAAACCTTGGGAATTCTGCTGTTAGGTGCGATTGCGTTCAGTATCGGTACCGCTGGGGGCGTTATGATGGCGAAGTTACTCAATAAAGTCTCTAAAGATCCCATTAATCCACTTATTGGAGCGGCCGGCGTTTCTGCGGTGCCAATGGCCGCTCGAGTTGTGAATAAAGAAGGATTAAAAGAGAACCCACAAAATTTCCTACTCATGCATGCCATGGGACCTAATGTTGCTGGTGTATTGGGGTCTGCTGTCGCCGCTGGCATATTGTTAGCGTTGGTTGGGTAGATATTTATCAGCATGCTGGTGTCTAAGTCTGATGGCTGACTGGTTTTTTGCTTAGCAACTGAGCAGATTTGGGTATAAGTATAAATTGGTATATATTCAAAGGGATGCCCAGACATCCCTTTTTATGTTGCTACGACAGGGAACCAGATATGGAAAATAAACAGGTCGCAATTTCACACTTTGGGGGCACTGAAGTGTTAGAGATGCAAACATCCGAGATTCCAGAGCCAAAAGATGGTGAGGTGTTAGTTAAAGTTGCCTATGCCGGTGTTAATCCGATAGATGTAAAAACTAGAGCGGGGATTGGCTGGGCTGCTGAACAGAATAAGGATAACTTACCGTGGGTTCCTGGTTATGACATTTCTGGTCAAGTCGTGAAAGCAGGCAGCAATGCTGAGTTGTTTAATATCGGAGCTAACGTAGCCGGTTTTATTGGCTTTCCTGTGCAAGGAGGTGGTTACAGCCAGTATCTTTGTGTACCAGAAACAGAATTGAGTTTAGTACCTGATTCTGTCACTTTAGAGGCGGCGGCGGTACTTCCTCTAGCCGGGCAGACTGCTGCTCAGGCTTTAAATAAAGCTCAAGTGCAAGAGGGGGATCGAGTTCTTATATTGGCTGGTGCTGGTGGTGTTGGCCATATTGCAGTGCAAATAGCGGTTGCTGCCAAAGCAGAAGTCTATACCAGTTGCAGTGAAGATAATCTTGATTACTTAGCGACATTAGGTGCACATGCTATTAACTATAACTTTGCTCCAGTTTCACAACGATTAGAGCAGGTTGATGTATTAATAGATTTAGTGGGTGGTGATGCCGCACTGGATGCATTGAAATGCCTGAGTGATGATGCTCGTGTGATTACCGTTCCCACTATTACTGCAGAATTGATCTGTGAAAAGGCAAAATTGCTAGGATTTGATGCATCAGGTATTTTGGTTGATCCCAACAAGGAACAGTTAGATACCATGCTTTACATGGTGAGTGTTGGGCTGTTAAAAACTGAAATTTATCATATATACCCATTAACTGAAGCAGATAAAGCGCATCAGCAAATTGAGACTGGCCATACCCGAGGGAAGGTACTCCTTGATATGAAATGCTAGATTGGTTCAACTCCGGATTTTCCGAATTATGGTGGTATTTTTCTGGTTCAGCTCTTTGGGTACTGTTTTTTAGTGGATTTTTAAGTGCTACTTTATTGCCTGGTGGCTCGGAAGCGGCGTTCATTGCGACCCTATCCCTACACCAATATCCAGCGGGTATTGCCGTTGTGATCGCTACAGTAGGTAATACGT
Organism: Vibrio nitrifigilis; assembly: GCF_015686695.1. Classification (NCBI taxonomy): domain Bacteria; kingdom Pseudomonadati; phylum Pseudomonadota; class Gammaproteobacteria; order Vibrionales; family Vibrionaceae; genus Vibrio; species Vibrio nitrifigilis. Next base: position 2,966,227 of record NZ_JADPMR010000001.1, read on the forward strand.
TAGGAGGTCTTACCAATTATTTGCTTGGGCGGTGGCTCCCTAAACCTAAAATGAATAAACCTTATATCGTACGTTCTATTGCTTGGTTAGAACGGTATGGTTATTGGGCACTTTTACTCAGTTGGTTACCGGTTATCGGCGATCCCTTGTGCCTTGCTGCTGGTTGGTTAAGAGTTCATTTAGGTTTATCGACGGTGATGATCGCATTAGGAAAAGCACTTCGATATGGCTTGCTAGCCGCACTGTATTTAGGGCTATTTTCCTCCTAAGTTGGATTTCTGATGCATGTTAGTTCTTTCTTCAACAAGTTTTCCGTACATTTTGTTCAAAAAAAACGATAGCCAACCAGCACATTTATTAAGTAGCATAACGCCCCAGAGTTCTATCTAGTGGATAGGTGAGTAGGGGGTATGCCATCATATTTTCATTATGTAAAACAATTTGAACGATGAAGTATGCCTAGAACCGATTTGAAATCGCCCACTAGATACATATAAAAATAGGTGAAAATCACCGTCCAGTTGGGCTCTGTTCTCAGCTTCAATAGGATCACGACAACAATAAGTGAGTCATATTTTGACTAAATTTGCCGAGCGACTTCAGCGAGTCGCAAAAAGACCAGAAGTGTTTAAAGCATTCGGCCGTGGCGTCGAACGTGAGACATTACGTTACAATGACGATGGAGCTATTGCTCAGACACCTCACCCAAAAGAGTTGGGCGCGGCGTTAACCAATAAATGGGTGACCACCGATTTTGCAGAGTCCCTACTTGAGTTCATTACGCCCGTGTCTAACGATGTGGATACGTTACTGAATCAACTGTCGGATATTCATCATTTTACTCAAACCAAGTTACATAACGAGCAGATGTGGCCAATGTCGATGCCATGTTATGTGAATAAAGAAGATGATATTACTATCGCGCAATTCGGACAGTCTAATTCAGGTCGTATGAAGACACTTTATCGAGCTGGACTAAAACGTCGGTATGGCAGTTTGATGCAAATTATTTCTGGTGTGCATTTTAACTTCTCTTTTCCTGAGTCGTTCTGGGATGCCCTTTATGGTGAGCAGAGTGATGAACAGCGGCAGGCAACAAAGTCCAAAGCTTATTTTGGTATCATTCGTAACTATTATCGTTTTGGCTGGCTTATTCCTTATTTCTTTGGGGCATCACCGGCTATTTGCTCATCGTTTATCCAAGGTCGTAAAACAGACTTACCATTTGAAAGTATTGGTAAAACTTTATATCTACCTTACGCGACATCATTACGTTTAAGTGATCTTGGTTATACTAATCACGCACAGAGCGCATTAAAAATTGGCTTCAATAGTATTGATGAATATTTAGATGGCTTAAATCGAGCGATTCGCACGCCTTCTGAAGAGTTTGCTCAATTGGGTATAAAAGTGGATGGGGAATATCGTCAATTAAACGGCAATGTTCTGCAGATCGAGAATGAGCTGTATGCTCCAATTCGTCCTAAGCGAGTAGCTAAACGTGGTGAAAAACCTTCCCAAGCCTTGTCTCGTGCTGGCGTAGAATATATTGAAGTTCGTTCATTAGATGTTAACCCATTTAGCCCTGTTGGTATTACTGAACAACAAGTTCGCTTCTTAGATTTGCTGCTTACTTGGATGGCTCTTTCTGATTCAGACCCAATGGATGAGTGCGAATTAGGATGCTGGCGAGATAACTGGCGTAAAGTTGTGATTGAAGGTCGCAAACCAGGCTTGATGCTACAAATTGGCTGTCATGGTGAACAACTGACGCTGCAAGAGTGGGCAAAACGAGTGTTCTCAGACCTAAAATTGGTTGCTGAGTTAATGGATTCGGTCAATGGTGAGACCCACTATCAATCGGTATGTCATGAACTAGAACGCTGGATAGATAATCCAGAACTGACATTGTCGGCGAAGTTCTTAGAAAAAGTGAAGCAAGCTGGTGGTCTCGGTAAGCTTGGCTGTGAACTAGGAAAAGCGTATCGTAAAGAAAATGCGGAACATGCTTATCGCGTTTATTCTGAAGAACTGATGCAACAAGAAGTGACTCGTTCCTTAGCAGCGTTACAAGAGTTAGAAGCAAGCGATACATTAAGCTTCGATGACTTCTTAGAACAGTATTTTTCATATTTAAAGTAGTATGCAGCAGGTAATACGTCGGTTGACGTTAATGGTTATGTTAGTATTAAGCGGTTGTGCAACTTCGCCACCGAGTAACCAGAACGATATCTGTGCAATCTTCCGTGAAAAACCTGATTGGTATGAAGCGGCATTAGATATGAACAAAGAGTGGGGAACGCCCATTCAAATTGCAATGGCGATTATCAAACAAGAAAGTTCTTTTCATCATGATGCGAAACCGCCAAAAGATTACCTCTTAGGGTTTATCCCGTGGGGGAGAGTTTCTAGCGCTTACGGTTATGCTCAGGCCCAAGATCCTGCCTGGGATGACTTTCAAAATGCTACGGATAATGGAGGCTCTCGCAATGATTTTGAAGATGCGATGATGTTTGTTGGTTGGTATACCCGTGAAACTCATCGTATCCTTGGGGTATCAATGTGGGATACTTATCATCAATATTTGGCGTATCATGAAGGTCGCGGTGGACTAAAAAGTCATTCGTACCGTTCTAAGCCTTCTGTGATGAGAGTTGCACGTAAAGTTGAACGTCAAGCCAAAACCTATGGTTGGCAACTAAAGAAATGCCGTAAAGAGCTGGACGATAATTTAAGTTGGTTCTTCTAAATCAACAAGCAATGGAGAAATTAATTATGCCACTATTAGACAGTTTCACCGTCGATCACACTCGTATGCACGCACCAGCAGTGCGCGTGGCGAAAAATATGAAAACTCCAAGCGGTGATACTATCACTGTTTTCGATTTGCGTTTTACAGTGCCTAACAAAGACATTTTGTCAGAAAAAGGGATTCACACTCTAGAACATTTGTTTGCGGGCTTTATGCGCGCACATCTAAATGGTTCTGATGTTGAAATTATTGATATTTCTCCAATGGGATGCCGTACTGGTTTCTACATGAGCTTAATTGGTGCTCCTGATGAAGCTCGCGTAGCTAACGCTTGGCTAGCAGCAATGAAAGATGTGCTGACAGTAGAAGATCAAAACAAAATTCCTGAATTGAATAAGTACCAATGTGGCACGGCTGCTATGCACTCTTTAGATGAAGCAAAACAGATCGCACAAAACGTGATCGATGCCGGTGTTCAAGTGAATAAAAATGATGACCTTGCGCTACCTGAAGAGATGTTAAAAGAGCTTAAAGTTCACTAAGTAATGATTAAGGTAAAACCTTAAAAGAAAAGGGCTTGGTATCACCAAGCCCTTTTTGTTTCTCAATTATTTCTGCTTTTTCTTCTTCAATTTAGAAGGGAATACCTTAACCAATTTAATGCGGTTTTCTTCTAACTCAAGAATTTCCATTGGGTGTTTGGCGACTTCGACACTCAGTTTACTTTCTGGTATTTCTTCTAAATGTTCCAAAATCAAACCGTTCAACGTACGAGGACCGTCGGTGGGTAATTTCCAACGTAAGCTCTTGTTGATATCACGAATGTTGGCACTGCCCTCGATTAAGAAACTACCGTCACTTTGCGGAGTGATCTCTTCCGCTAGGCTTGGCTGCATAGAGGTAGTAAATTCCCCAACGATCTCTTCTAAGATATCTTCTAACGTTACAAGGCCAACAATGTCACCATACTCATCAACAATAAGACCAATGCGTTCTTTATTACGTTGGAATTTTAGTAACTGAACGTTTAACGGTGTACCTTCTGGAATAAAGTAGACTTCATCTGCTGCGCGTAATAACGTTTCTTTATTGAGCTCGTTTTTTTCCAGCATTAAGCGGGAGGCATCACGCAAACGTAAGATACCTACCACTTCATCAATTTGATCGCGGTATAGAACCACTCGGCCATGAGGTGAGTGGGTCAACTGGCGAACGGTAGATTTCCAATCGTCGTTAATGTTGATACCGGTTATTTCATTACGAGGAACCATAATGTCATTCACAGTGACATGCTCTAGGTCCAATATCGATAGCAGCATGTCTTGGTGACGACGAGGAATCAGTCCGCCAGCTTCATTTACAACAGTGCGGAGTTCTTCTGAGTTTAGTGATTCGTCATTATTCGCTTGGGGCTTAAGCCCCAATATCATGATAAAACCATTAGTGATGAAGTTCATAAATATTACGAGTGGGGATAAGAACTTCAACAAAAAGGAAAGTATGTAGCTACTCGCATAAGAGATTTTTTCTGGATAGAGCGCTGCAATGGTTTTAGGTGTCACTTCGGCAAATACCAATACCACCATAGTCAGAACACCTGTTGCAATTGCAACGCCCATGTCGCCATATAAACGTTGACCAATAATAGTCGCTATGGCAGAGGCCATAATGTTGACTAAGTTGTTTCCAATAAGGATTAAGCCAATGAGACGATCTGGACGGTTTAACAGCTTCTCTACGCGTTTAGCCCCTTTATGGCCAGTGTTAGATAAGTGTTTTAGTTTGTAGCGGTTCAGAGACATCATGCCTGTTTCTGAGCCGGAAAAATACGCAGATATAACAATGAGACAAGCAAGTAGCGTAAACAATATACCCAAAGATATGTGGTCCAAAACGATCCATTTCCTTAAAATAATTTGAGTAATTAATGACCTAACCTAGGTTAGGTGTCAATGATGAAAAGGTCTAAAATCGACCTTAACTAAGAATGAATTCTTTTACAAATCGACTACCAAAGTAAGCAAGGGTCAAAATGAAAGCGCCAAGAACTGATAGCCAGGTCACTCGCTTGCCACGCCAACCATTTTGATAATGTCCCCACAAAAGGATGGCGTAAACAACCCACGCGATGAATGACAATATGCCTTTGTGAGCTTTCCCTTCAGCAAACATATCAGTAATAAACCAGAAACCAGTGATTAAGGTTCCTGTCAGTAAGGCTTCACCGACAATAATGATTTTAAATAAATGCCGCTCAACTCGTAATAATGGAGGAAGGTTAGGGTTAATCGCTAAGCTTTTTTTGCTCTTTAATTTATGATCAAGCCAAGCAAGCTGAATGGCATAAAGAGCACCGATACACATCGTAGAATAAGAGAACAATGCGAAAGAAATATGAATCAACAACGCTGAATTATGTTCGAAGTGAGTCATGAATGTATTGGGTACAAAGTTAGCGACAACGAGGATGATTGCCGAAAAACTGTACACAATTGGAAGGAGAAACCATAATCGTGCTTTGAACATGGAAGCAGTCATTAGCACCGAAATTAAAAAGCTCGCAACAGAGGCAACATTGAGAATACTCAGGTTTTGTCCATTGTTATGGAAAATAAGATCGCCAAGTAACCATGCGTGGAATATGACAGCAAGGGCTGCGCTACCAAAGACGGTTTTGGTTTTGATTCCGGTTTGATTGACCACACCTGGAACAATCATTGCTATTGATACAAAGTATAAAACGGCGGCAACGACTGTAATTAAGTTGTCCATGTTTCTCACTAAATCGATGAATGAATTTGCTGATTATACCTTGAGTGATGGTAATGAGCTATGTGGTTTCGTCAATGATTTTTAACCGTTGAGTTAGAAAAAATTGCCCCAATGTCATAGTAAATGTTTACGCTGGTCTCTCACGGGTATGACTATGAGGCAGGCTAAGGTATACTCACGTTAGATTATCGCCTGATAGCGAAGAGAATAGAGATGTTTGAGAATTTAACCGATCGATTATCCAAAACGCTGAAGAACATCAGCGGTAAAGGTCGTCTTACTGAAGACAATATTAAAGAAACACTGCGTGAAGTGCGCATGGCGTTGTTAGAAGCGGACGTGGCACTTCCTGTTGTTCGTGATTTTGTTAAACGCGTTAAAGAAAATGCGGTGGGTGTTGAAGTCTCTAAGTCACTGACACCGGGCCAAGAGTTCATCAAAATAGTTCAAGCACAGCTTGAAGCTGTGATGGGTGAATCTAATGAAGCTCTTGATTTAGCCGCGCAACCGCCAGCAGTGATTTTAATGGCTGGTTTACAAGGTGCTGGTAAAACGACCAGTGTCGGTAAGTTATCTAAGTTATTAACTGAGCGCGATAAGAAGAAAGTCTTGGTTGTTTCTGCCGACGTTTACCGTCCTGCAGCAATCCAACAGCTTGAAACTTTAGCAAGTGATGTGGGCGTTGATTTCTTCCCTTCTTCGGCAGATCAGAAACCCATTGATATTGCGAATGGTGCCATCGAGCATGCGAAGAAGAAATTTTACGATGTTGTGATCGTCGATACTGCAGGCCGTCTAGCCGTTGACGAACAGATGATGGCTGAGATTAAAGAGCTGCACCAAGCGATTAATCCAGTAGAAACCCTGTTTGTTGTCGATGCCATGACGGGTCAAGATGCGGCGAATACGGCTAAATCATTTGGCGATACGCTTCCGTTAACTGGTGTGATTCTTACTAAAGTTGATGGTGATGCTCGCGGTGGTGCGGCGCTATCTGTTCGACATATTACCGGTAAACCGATCAAATTCTTAGGTGTCGGTGAAAAAACAGATGCTTTAGAACCTTTCCATCCAGATCGCGTAGCATCGCGAATTCTTGGTATGGGCGATGTGCTTTCTCTTATCGAAGACTTGCAACGTAACGTCGATCATGAAAAAGCGGAAAAGCTAGCTAAGAAATTTAAGCAGAAGAAAGGCTTTGATTTAGAAGACTTCCGTGAGCAATTAGGTCAGATGCAGAACATGGGCGGTATGATGGGAATGATGGATAAGCTTCCTGGTATGTCTCAACTTCCTGCGGGTGTTAAAGATAAAGTTGACGACAAAATCTTTAAACAAATGGAAGCCATCATTAGTTCAATGACGATGAAAGAGCGTCACAACCCTGATTTAATCAAAGGTTCACGTAAAAAACGCATTGCAGCAGGTTCGGGGACACAAGTTCAAGACGTTAACCGACTGCTAAAACAGTTCACCCAGATGCAAAAGATGATGAAGAAAATGCAGAAAGGTGGCATGAAAGGTATGATGCGCAACATGCAAGGCATGATGGGCGGAATGGGGGGCGGAGGCTTCTTCGGTCGTTAAGTAATAGGATTAGAAATGAATTTTTTGATCTTTGTTTAACAAACCGTTATCTCTGTCACAGATTTTTTACTACTTCTGAGTGGTGAAAAAGTAGCTAAACCCCTTGCAATGACCCGGAATAAGAGTAAAATTCCGGGGCTTTATTTTGGCACGAGACCCCAAACTGTTTTTTAAGAGCGGTTGTTGGGGTTAATTTTATTATTGAGAAAGCAAAGAGGACGACATGGTAACCATTCGTTTGGCACGTCACGGCGCTAAAAAGCGTCCATTCTATCAAATCGTTGTTGCAGACAGCCGCAACGCAGCTACTGGCCGCTTCATCGAGAAAGTAGGTTTCTTTAACCCTACTGCAACTGGCCAAGAAGAAGGTCTACGTCTAGACCTAGATCGCGTTAAACACTGGACTGATCTAGGCGCGACAGTATCTGACCGCGTAGCTAAGCTAGTTAAAGACGCTCAAAAAGCGGCTTAATTCTATCTTAATAAGAAGTAACTAGTTTATGTCGATGAAAGGTAAAGAAACGATGAGTGAGCAACAAGACAGAATCGTTGTAGGTAAATTTGGTTCTACTTATGGCATTCGAGGCTGGCTTAAAGTTTTTTCCTACACAGACAATCCAGAAAGCATTTTTGATTACAGCCCTTGGTTTGTAAAACAAAAGGGTTCGTGGGTTGAATACAAAGTAGAAAGTTGGAAGCGCCATAACAAAGGTATGGTTGTGAAACTAGACGGACTCGATATTCGTGAAGATTCGCATTTGCTGACAAATTTCGAAATAGCTATTGACCCTGCAGTGCTTCCAGAACTGTCAGAAGATGAGTTCTACTGGCGAGAATTGTTTGGTATGCAAGTGTTTACAACAAAAGGTTACAACCTTGGTGAAGTAACTGACATGTTGGAAACTGGCTCAAATGATGTTTTGGTTGTAAAAGCAAATCTGAAAGATGCTTTTGGCCAAAAGGAACGATTAATTCCGTTCCTTGAAGAGCAAGTGATCAAAAAAGTTGATCGCGAAGCTCAACGGATCGAAGTTGACTGGGATCCTGGATTCTAGCTCTGAAGACGAGAAGGCAAAGAACAATGTGGGTTGGCGTAATTAGCCTATTTCCCGAAATGTTTCGCAGCATCACGGATTTCGGAGTAACAGGTCAAGCGGTAAAAAAAGGGTTATTGTCAGTAGAAACATGGAATCCCCGTGATTTTACACATGACAAACGTCGCACGGTCGATGATAAGCCCTACGGTGGTGGCCCTGGTATGTTGATGATGGTTCAGCCTTTGCGCGATGCCATTGCAAACGCTAAGCAAGCCGCACCGGGAAAGACGAAAGTCATCTATTTATCACCTCAAGGTCGCAAACTCGACCAGCAAGGGGTTGAAGAGTTGGCTACTAATCAAAATGTTATTTTGATTTGTGGTCGCTACGAAGGAATAGATGAGCGCATTATCGAATCAGAGGTTGACGAAGAATGGTCAATCGGCGATTTCGTAATGACAGGTGGGGAACTCCCAGCCATGACGTTAATTGATTCTGTCTCTCGGTTTATTCCGGGGGTATTAGGAGATTTTGCGTCAGCAGAAGAAGATTCTTTTGCTAATGGTTTGTTGGATTGCCCTCATTACACTCGTCCTGAAGTGTTGGATGGAAAAGAAGTACCAGCGGTACTGAAATCTGGCAATCACGAGGACGTTCGTCGCTGGCGACTAAAGCAGTCGTTAGGCCGTACCTGGACTAGAAGACCAGAACTCCTGGAAAACCTAGCTCTGACTGACGAACAGGAACTATTACTGGCTGAGTTCATTAAAGAGACTCAGAACCCGTAACCTATTTTATTTAGTATCAGTTTATTCTAGGAATTTAAATAATGAGTAACATCATCAAAGCTCTTGAAGAAGAGCAAATGAAAAAAGACCTACCTAACTTCGCACCAGGTGACACTGTTGTTGTACAAGTTAAGGTAAAAGAAGGTGACCGTGAACGTCTACAGGCGTTCGAAGGTGTTGTAATCGCGATTCGTAACCGCGGTCTACACTCAGCTTTCACTGTTCGTAAAATCTCTAACGGTGAAGGTGTTGAGCGTACTTTCCAAACTCACTCACCAGTTGTTGATAGCATTGAAGTGAAACGTCGTGGTGCTGTACGTCGTGCCAAACTGTACTACCTACGTGAACTATCTGGTAAAGCTGCTCGTATTAAAGAGAAGCTTGCTAAGAAGTAATGCTAGAACTCGCGTTCTCATAAAAACGGAGCCCTTTGGGCTCCGTTTTTTTATATCTGTAAATAGCGAAGAAGTGAAAACTGAAGAAGTAAAAACTAAAAAATGGCTTCACCAGGTAATATATAGTAACTTTCAGAGTGTATATTGTATATTAAGGCAGAGAAATCTGCCTTTTTATTGTACAATCTACATTGTAGGTATATAGTCAATGGTATGTACTATATGTATAGGGAAAGCATAATTTGTCATCAGTAAAAGTCAGAGCGACGATTGTAGAGGACAATACGGGCATCAAAAGCCAACTGCCTATCTTGCTAACCGAGCAAGGAGAGTTAGGTACGGTCACGGACTACCTACTCAAGCTAGAGGCGGACGGGATGAGTAACTCCGTCATGAATGGATTTCTTCAAGCGGTGTCCTTGTTGCTGGATTATATGGAAGCAAATAGAGGATTGTTTGACGATCCGAAGTTGCTCTTCCAGACCTTTTCTAAGCGGTTGTATACAGGAACGATTGGTGAAGATGGACTTGACCCCTCTGGTTTATATTGGGTGCCAAGCTCAAACAATAACGTGAATAAGCACATTCACCGACTGACGGCATTCACCGATTGGTTGGTAGACAAACAAGGTTCTGCGTCAATGAATCCCTTGCGTGATGCCACACCTCATGAGCAGCGATTGAATTACGCCGCATGGTATCGAAAAAATCAAAATGATTTCCTTGGTCATATCGAAGATAAGACCGTCAATAAAACCATCCGTAAGGCGCGAACCATTAAGGGGCGCACACCACTCACCAAAACCGAAGATGATGTTATCGCCTTTCCTGAAAAGCATTGGGAGGATTTTTATATAAACGGCATTGGTGGTGCAAGTGACCCACGCGTGGCTCTCAGGGACAAATTAATACTCCTGCTCATGCACGGTGGCGGACTGCGCGAAAGTGAAGCTTTAACGCTTTGGGTGACAGATGTGTTTGAAGATCCCTATGAGCCAGGTAGTGCTATCGTTCGAATTTATAATGAAGTCGATGGCAAAGCTCCAAGTGACCCTGAAGTTCGCTCTAAAAATCAGAATAGAGAAACGTACTTAAAAGAAAAGTATGCGCGTATCCCTCGCCAACGCATGAAAGGCACTGCGCATCTTGGTTGGAAGAACCGTGTGGTTGACCATAAAGACAACTACATACAGGTTCAATGGTTTCCCACCGACTATGGCAAAGTGTTTATGTCACTGTGGAAAAACTATCAAAAGTACCGCGCCAGTATAGACTGTCACCACCCTTATGCATTTATTTCGTTTCATCACCGCGCCTTCGGTAATCCTTATACCATCAACGCTTTCCATGATAACTACGCCACCGGCTTGAAGCGCATTGGTTTAGAGCCAAACAAAGCAGAAGGCAAAGACCCTCACGGGCATCGACATAATTACGGTAGACGACTGGAGCGTTCAGGTCTGAACCCTTTGGTGATCCGACGTTGTATGCACCACAAATCTCTGGACTCACAAATTCCCTACACAGGCAAAGGCCAGCAAGAAATCTCTGACGAACTGACCCAAGCCACGCTGCAACTGGCAAACCCTGAATCCAAAGTCAAAGCACTGGACTGGAAAGCTCTGGTTGAGCATGGCTTTGATGACATCGACCCGCAGGGATACTTCACAGGCAAACATCCAAAATTGAGTGGTAAATAATGGCAGGGAAAAAAGGTAAAAAACATGACGGACGTTCATCGGATTTAACCTTCTCTTGGATGCTCACCACGCTTGGTGCTGAGTGGCAGCAATGGCAGGAATTGGCCGCAGAGTGGATGGTGACACAAAAAACTGGTACTCAACACAAGCAGAAGGCGTTAACCCGCTTCTTTGAGTCTTATGTTGCTGAATATGTGACTTATGCGGTTGCCGATATAGATTTGTTTTTTAAGGGCTACAAAGGACATCAATGCTCCAGTGAAGAGTTGGAGAAACTAGCAAAAGCTCGATTAACAAATGCGTATGAAATTTCAGCGAGCGTCAATATCCCTTGCGACTTCATCGACTTTGTTATTGAAAAAGTGTTCTCGGAAGAAGATGACAATGGCAAGCTAGTACCGCTGGTTCAAAATCCGCTTAGCAAAATTAAAAGACAAAACTCCATTACCGAAACCGTGCGTAACCCCTTGCCATATCGCTATATTCAGGACTTACGCCAAATCCTCTGTCCACTGCCTGACAAAACTGAACTGACCGTCATTGAACAAAACCTCAAGGACGATGAACAACTTCTTCCTGCTTATCATTACCGCCACTTCAAGCACTGGACGTGGGCGCAGCAGCAGACAGGACAAACTAATGAAGGTCGTAGTGATGGTGACTGGTTTGAGGTTGAGCCAGAGCTGATTGATAAAACCGACCCGGATTGTGTTTGGCGCACCAAAGAAGTGACGCGAAATAATAAGAAAATCACTATCAACCAAATCTGGTCGCCTGTCAAAGCGATGGTGATTTTCATGAAACTTCACCTACCACTGCGTACCTATCAGGTACGGATGCTCGACAGTGGTGAAGCCGATACGTGGCGCTATGAAAACGGTCAATGGGTAGTGAACACCCAACATGATTTTGCACTTGGTAGCGAAAAACGCCCCTTCGGAAAAGGCATCTTCCACCGCATTCACGACACCATGACAGGGCTGTATTCAACAGGTCTATACATCAACACCAACAAAACCGCCGACCAGAACAAAGACGAACTGGAGCGAGGTTACATCATTCCTTGGCAGAACGAAGAAGCGCTGTACTGGCTGGAAAAACTGCGCAACTGGCAAGAAAAATACAACCCCATTGCAAAGCCCACCGAGTGTACAACATTGCTGCGCAAGCATGTTGGCGCTAAGAAATCGGATAAGCAGCTAGAAAGCATGGGTGAGATTTCGTTTTTGTTTCGCGATGCTTCAGCAAAAGGTATGGACAAACAAAAGCCTTGTAGAGACCAAGCGGTAGACCCTTTCTGGTATCAACTCCTACTGACGCTAGAAAACCAACTCGCAGAGCAAGGCAACACCCTTGATAACGGTGAGCGCTTGAAACTGGTTGTGGATTATCCAGAAGGTACTCGGAAGACAGTCAGGGTAGCCACACTCTTTCCTTTGCACAGTTTACGTGTCTCACTCATCACGGCGTATACGATGGATACACAACTGCCACTGCCTGTGATTTCTAAGCTATTGGCAGGGCATACGCGCCTATTGATGACTATCTACTACAACAAAATCACCCCATCGGTGATGGCTGAAAAAATGGACGAAGCACATGGAGAGTTGGATGCGAAATCCAAGCAATCGGTGCGCAACTTCCTCAAAAATGCCTCAATGGAGCAAATCCAATGCAAGATGGTGTATTACAGTGATGATAGCATTCAGGCGGCATTGGCTAACCGCAATCCAATCGGTTGGGAAGATCGCTCGTGTGGGATGTGTCTGGTTGGTGGTAACACCGCCAAATCGGATGAAGTCAGCACCCTTGGTGGCTGCTGGAACGGTGGTGAATTGCTCAAAGATTCATTCAACATACATGCCAGAGTTTACACTAGCGTACCTCACGGCCCTGAAAACTGTCCTCGCTGCCGCTGGTTTATTACCGAAGCACGCTACCTTCCCGCGCTCAATGCCCAATTTAACCAACTGAGTTACAAAGCGCATCAAGCGGCTAACCTCTCTGTGGAAATTGAAGGTGAGCTGGAAGCGTTGAAAGACGAGCAGTTCTTTTGTGAAGAGCAAGGTAAGCCGTTTATCAAGCACGATGAACTGCAAGCCCTACAGCGCCGCTGGGAAAAGCAGCAAGTCGAAGCCGATGAATACGCAAAAGATTGGATAGCGAGCTTTGAACTTATTAATAAAATCATACGAGTCGAAGAAGACAGAAATGAGGACGACACCAAAGATAAGCTGATTGCAGTTGGCTCTGAGCAGGATGTCAGTTATGCCTTAAAGTTTGTTGAAACTGATTCAGAGTTATTGCACCTCTCCTTGATTTGTGAAGATGCAGAGATTTATCCAGATTTGCAGGACGAACTTCGTAAAACACCTGCTATTCAAAAGCGTTCAATGCAACTCAGTCGTGTGCTAATGAAAAAAGGTTTTGAGCCGATTTTCATGGAAATGGACGATAAACAGCAACTTATCGCCGCCAATGCCATGCTGCGCCAGATGGTAAAAATTGCTGACCCTGACGATAAGCTTGAAGGCTACCGCAAGGTTGCTAACTATATTGAGGCGGGTGAATACCTGACTGATAATAAACTATTTTCTGCGGGTATCTATGCCCTGACCGATAAAGCGATTCGCCTTGATAGCATCGTTTTACCCAAATTATTGGAGGACTAATGGAACTCGATATTGATGTTATTCTGGCTGACTTAAAAGAAGGCAAAGTCCCTCGCACGCAGCAAAGCCTCGATAAGCTCAACGACATACTGAAAGCCTATGCGGAATCAGGTCAGCGCGACTTCTCCATTACGCAAATTGGCCGAGTGTCTGCTGAAAATGGCGGATTGGCGTATGAGGCTTTGCGTGCTACCCGTAACAAGCACTACCGAACACTCATCGAAGCATGGGCGGCAAAATGTAATACCAATACCAAAAAACCGCTATCCAACACCTCTCGTTCTAAATCCATTCCTGCGGATAATAAGTTGTTAGAGCGCATTCCAGACCCTGCGGTACGCGCCTTGTTTGGTCAAATCATTGCTGAGCGTAACCGCTACCGCAAAGAGGTCAATTTGCTCAAGCAGCACGCTAATATCACCATCGACAAACGCCCTGTGCGCCAGTTTGATACCAGAGCAGAGCCAAGTGTGGAAGTGCTGCCATCCCTATCAGGTGTACTAATCGAATCAGAGAAAAAAGCCTTAGCGTATGCTATTTCTGATGAATGCATGGAGAAGAACGACTGGCAAACCACTCAGGCAGGTCAGGTGAAGAACATGGAGGACAACAACGAAGTATTCCCTAGAGGCTTTGTCACAGGACTTCGCAAACTGTTGGGTAAGGTAGATGACTAATGGCAAGTGGGCAGCAAAAAGCACAGCAAAACCTTGAGGCATTTGAAGTCTGGAAAGCCACACAGACGGACGATGAGTTTAAACAAATCGTGTTCCGAGGTCAGCTTAACCGTATCGAAGTGGCAAAGGGTATCGGTTGTGGAAAATCGGCTTTAAACCAAAATCCCGCCCTCAAAAAAGCACTCAAAGCACTAGAGGGCGAGTTACGTGATAGAGGTGTGCTTCCGCCTCTTACGGAAGCTGCCAAGAAAAACGCGGATAAGCTCAAAGCCTACGACAACACAGCCAATCGCAAGCTGATCGACTCAAAGCGGGTGTCGTCATTAGAGGCTGAGAATATTGAATTGAAAGCTAAGGTCAAGGAGCTTGAAAAGCGACCTGAGCGCTTTGGTGAGCTGTCTGAAACCTTATCTGTAATGGGGTTGATGCCACGATGAATACCGCTTTGCATGAAGACCAGATGCGTGTCACCAGTGTCCCTTATCGCTCGAATAAACTCGTGATATTCAGCGGTGTGCCGCTGGCGAAAAACTCTTACAAAACCAATAGCGGCAAGTATTACGTCACCATCAAAGCCAACCCCGATAGCATCCCTGTACAACCTACGTTGGGTCAGCATTGGTCAGTCAAAGGCACTCGCCAGATAGAAAACATGGAGGTAGGCGATTATGTAATGCAGCAGCACACTTATGAATCACCCAAGCATATTGAATGCACTTTACCCGAAACAGGTGAGCAACTGATACGCTTTATCGCCAGAGAAAGTGACTTCAAGGGTATTGGTGAAAGCAAAGCCAGGGCGCTCTGGCAGCTCCTAGGTAAAGACTTTCATGCCACACTGAAAAATGACACCCCAGAGTCCAGAAAGCGTCTGACATCGATTCTGAGTGAAGATTCAGTGGAAGCGCTCTTTAAGGGGTACGACAAATACAAAAATCTGGCACATTGCAACTGGATGAGTGAGTACAACATCCCCGCCAGTGTGCAGCAACGGCTGCTCAAGCATCACGGTGAAGCCTCCATAGAGGTAATTAAGGGTAATCCTTATGCTTTGATGGGCTTTGGTCTTTCGTTCAGTGCCATTGAAGATATTATCAAGGTAACGGATTTTAAGAGCGATGTTGCGCAGGATGACCCAAGAAGGCTCAGCGCTGCTCTGGAAATGGCGATTCGCAAGGAGATTGAAAAAGGTCACACCTATACCACTCATGCCAATGTGCGCCCTTATCTCAACAAACTACTGAAAGACAAAACACTGGTCACTCAGGCGTTCCAATCAGGTCATGATAAAGCTCAGTATATTTTAAATCCCGACACCGGAGCCTACCATCCAACGGCGCAACTTCTGATGGAAAGTGTCGTAGCCAAACGGCTAAATATACTGATTAAGCGAAATGACTTGTTTGACGAAAACGCCAATGCTGCGTATTGCTCTGCGGCTGCCGAGCTTCCCTACGAATTAACTCCTAAACAAATCGAAACCGTAACAACGTGTCTGGATAATTCGGTAAGCTGTATTACGGGCGGTGCAGGAACAGGCAAGACAACGGTACTCAGAACGGTTCTCAGGGCTTACCATCAACTTGGATTTGAAATACACGCCGTTGCGCTCAGCGGTCGTGCTGCCATGAGACTTCATGAGTCCATCGGTTTTGTTACCTCAACCATTGCCAAATTGCTGCGTGAAGACCCCATAGAACCCAGTGTCGAGAAAACAAATCACCTACTGGTGATTGATGAGGCAAGCATGATTGACTTGCCAACCATGTATCGTCTTGTGAATCACATTCACCCCTCTGTACGATTGATATTCACTGGCGACCCCGACCAACTTCCACCAATCGGCTGCGGCAAGGTGTTGGCAGACATCGTTGAAGCAAAAACGGTGGCGAATACGATACTAGATATCGTCAAGAGACAGGAAGGTTCAACGGGTATCCCCGAATACTCAAAGCTCATCAATCAAGGTGTGATGCCTGAACAATTAAGCACAGGTGCAATACACTTTCACGAAACCGATAAAACAGACATTGCCAAAGTCTGTTGTGAGCTTTACCAAGAATCCCCTAAAAGCAGTCGTGTCATGGCTCCAACCAAGGCGCTCGTATCAGAAACCAATAAACTCATCCAGCAAGCGGTCAACCCAGACAGTGACAGCCTTGAGTTCGAAATCAATGGTGACAAAGTTCTTTTTGCCACTTCGCCTCAATGATGCGGTGTTATTTACGCAGAATCATTACGACAAAGGCATTCAGAACGGCTCACTTGGGACACTAACCAGCGTCAAACCTTCTGGTGATAGTTACGGGGAAGTCTCACTGGATACGGGTGAAAAGGTCGAGATAACACAATCCGTTCTTGACTGCATGGAACTGGGTTATGCAATCACCTTGCACAAAGCCCAAGGGTCACAGTTCCCACGCATCATTATTGCCCTGCAAAAAGGTAGGATAGTCGATAGAGCTTGGCTCTATACGGCAATCACGAGAGCGGAAAGTGAAATCCATATCGTTGGTAGTCGTGATGATATGAAGCAGATCACCGAGGCACCTAGTCACTCTCATAAGCGGAATAGCTACCTAAAGGAACTGTTGAGTTAGCAATTTCAAACTCGTTTTTGCCCCAAACCTTCTCAGCCTACAATTTAGGGCACGTTTCTCTTTCCACTAATTGACCTACTTTTTTTAATGTGAGGTCCATATTGGGGCGAATTTCTCTTGAATGTACACTTAAACTTTTTGGAAAGCATAACTTAGCAATTTAACAAGAACTTCTTAGAGAAATAATTTTAAAGTCGTTATTCATCGAGCCTTGAGTCAGAACCAACAATTAAATAAATATAACTTTAACTGCTAACGATAATAGAATTATGCCTGAGATTTTATCAATCAGTGAAGCTTTAGCTCGTATTCTTTCTATCACATTGCTACTTGAAAGAATAATCGCTATCAATGTATACCAAAGACCATCTAGTAATGGCGGAATAACTGAAATTATCGCCTTATCTTGTACTGCTTGAGACACTCCAATAAATTGGCTAAATAATGCTATGAAAAACAATGCTATTTTTGGATTTAAAATCGATATAGCAAACCCATCTCTTATTGCTTCGAGTATGCTACTTTTTTCTCCAGACTTCAGTTTGTCCTCAATTCCCCCTTTCGATAAAAGAGAACGAACACCTAAATAGGCCAAATAAGCAGCTCCTAGATAAGTTATGGATTTGAATGCGAAAGGTGAACGTTCGAGCACTAGTGATAAACCGCTAATCGTCAATATTGCATAAATTAATATACCTAATGAATGTGACCATGCAGTTGTTACTCCGTATAAACGCCCTCCGGAAAGTGAATGCTTGGCTACAACAGCAAGGCTAGGGCCGGGAGACATTGCGCCAAGTAAACAAATACTTAATAAGGTACTAAAGAATGTGAATGTCATGATTTTCTCCTTTTCTGGTAAGGATAATTAAGCCAGTCCATGCAAGGAAATCATAATTAATCATGATTGGTATGATGCAAGGTAATAGTGCTGTTAATTTGATTTATTTAGATCCATTACGATAGATGGATAGAATTTTCGCTATCTTGCATTGAAAGTACAATTTGCTCCCTGACCCATTTATGGCTAACGTCATTATCAAATTTTGGATGCCAAATTAACCAATATTTATTGATATCCACATCAAATGGGAGATTTTTATGCGTTATAGCCCAGAACTTTGATAGGTTTTTAGCAATGTGTAATGGCACAACCATTAAAGCATCAGTTTGTATCAATCGACTGACTGCTGCGGTAAAAAACGGTACTTGAAGGGAAATTTCCCGATGTAGGTTCAATAAGCTTAATTGCTGATCAATCATTGAGTCTTTATCTGCTCCTCCTGTGATTTTTATATGAGGATACGACAGTAGCTCTGTAACACCTAAATTATTCTTACTCGATAATGGATGCTGTTTGCGCATTACGAGAACTGAATGGTCACTGCCTATGAATAGACTCGATACGTCCTTGGGCTTTTCTGGAAGCATTGTTGAAGCAATATCGATACCTAACTCATGTAATCGCTCGATATTGACCGGATGCCATAGTTGGTAATTGATTTTCAGCTGTGGGGCTAATGAATTAAGTCTAGAGCAAATGTCGGGTAAGACGTATTGAGCAACATAATCACTGGATGAAATGATCAATTCTCCTGACCAATTTTCAGGTTCAAATGTAATGTCAGATAATAAGTGTTCAAAATCCCCAAAGAATGAGTCTAATTTTGCTTTAAGTATTTCGGCTTTAGGAGTCAGAACAAAATAATTAGAACTGCGCACTAATAAATCGTCGTTACACATTTCCCTTAACTGAGCTAACTGTCTGCTAACTGCCGATTGGGTGATATGAAGCCGCTTCGCTGCATTACTTACATGAGCTTCTTGTAAGAGAATATGTAGTGACTTCAATAAATTTAGATTGGTATTTTGAAACATAATTTGAGTGCTCAAATATCCTAATTCTTTGTTACTTATGAATAATGTACTAGCGATCTTATACTGCCAATCTTGATGTTATCATGTAAATAAACATTTAGTATTGAGAGGGAACTGAATCCGTGGTTTAAGACATGTTAGTAAGCCACTTTCCTATACAAAAAGTAATGTATTACTTGCTAATTTAGTAAAGTTGCTGTCACGATAATAAGATGGTACGCCCCACACCTACACTAAAATCAGTCTTATCACTGCAAATTGGAGGGTGCCATCATGTCAGATATTAATATTATTGGTATTGATATTGGGAAAAATCTTTTTCATTTAATTGCTCATGACAGAAAAGGAAATGAGATTTTCCGAAAAAAATTAAATAGAGCAAAATCAATTCAGTTCCTTTCTACATTAGAGCCTACAATCATTGCTATGGAAGCTTGCTGCGGTGCTCATTGGCTCGCTAGAAAGTGTCAAGAATTCGGGCACGATGTAAAATTGATTCCACCTCAATATGTAAAACCTTATGTAAAAACTAATAAAAATGATTTCATTGATGCGGATGCTATAGCAGAGGCCGCTATGCGTCCGAAAATGCGATTTGTCTCTCCTAAAAGTGAACAAGCTCAAATAGGTGTATTGATTCGAAGAATACGTTCTGGCTACATAAGAGAAAGAACAACATGTATGAATAGAATAGGTTCCATCTTGTTAGAGTTCGGACTCAGTTTTCCCCGAGGATACCACCATATGAAGAACCTATTGCAATGGTTAGCTGAGCAAAAAGAGCCTATACCACCTATGGTGATTGCAGAAGTTACGAACTTACTAGATTATTATCATTTACTTAATAAATGGGTAGCAGAGCAAGAACGAAAATTAGATGAGATAAATAAGGACAATGACCTTATGGATTTACTACAAGGGATACCAGGTGTAGGTCCTATGACTGCTTCTTGTTGTTTATCGGCAGTAGGTGAGCCTAAAGATTTTAAGAATGGAAGAAATTTTTCAGCTTGGATAGGTTTGGTACCTCATCAATATTCAACTGGAGGTAAATCCAAAATGTTGGGAATATCTAAGCGAGGGAACAAAGAACTTCGAGAATTGTTTGTTCATGCAGCAAGGTCAGTTATGTGGCGAGATAAATCTGCAGAGCATTATTTTGGATCTTGGTTACTTGAGTTAAAACGACGAAAACCGTTTAACGTAGCTGTTGTTGCATTGGCAAATAAGCTTGCAAGGATAGCGTGGGCTGTGATGTCCAACCATAAACCTTTTGAATTAAGAAATTAAATCAGATTTGCAGATGATAATGAAAGATGACAAAACGGTTAGACCACCAGATTGAAAACCTGTGGGGCAGTTAAGCAATTTAATGCTTTCACGATAATGAGGACAATCTGGCGCGGATCTCATCGAAGAGCTGGGACTAATTAGTGTCTCAAATAGACTCTGGATACATTAGCGCAAACCAACTCCGTTATTTTGAATTTGTCACTTGCAAAACGGGGCGTACCATACAAACTGCCCCTAAATGTGTTAGATTAAATATCTCTACACAGTTTAAGGAGCTTGCGTTTTTCCTACCAAAAGTTATCTGAACTCACAAACCTCTAAGCTATGCACATAAAGCAATCTAACCCACTCTCATTTAAACTGACTTTTATCACTTGCCATAGAGAAAGCGTTAGACTACAAACAATAGTTCTCGTCTCATATATGAGTATAGAGGTCAACTAAAACAGGACACACGGTTAGGCCGATTCTCGGCGATTGCAGGCGGAACTCCATCATTATGTTGGTGAGGTCGTTGCCAGTTGTAATAGTCCATCAGGTAATAACTGATATCTTGTTTTACTTCACGGACTGATAAGTAACCCATTTCTGGTATCCATTCCGATTTTAAACTGCGGAATAATCGCTCCATTGGTGCATTGTCCCAACAGCTCCCTCGGCGACTCATGCTTTGGCGGATTTGATACCGCCAAAGTCGTTGCCTGAATTTGCGGCTGGCATATTGACTACCCTGATCTGAATGGAACATGACATCTTTTGGGCAGCCTCGCTGCTGATAAGCTAAATCTAGTGCTTTAACGACTAAGTCCGCATCGGGATTGTCCGATATTGCCCAACTGACCACTCGACGCGTGTATAAATCGAGAATGACAGCCAGATAACGCCAGCGACCTTCAGCCCAGATATAAGTGATATCACCACACCAAACTTCATTTGGCGCATGGACATAAAACTGTCTGGCGAGATGATTGGGTATATCTGGTCGTTCAACACCACCGGCTTTATAACGGTGAGCGCCTGGCTGCTTTGATGTTAAGCCCGCCTCTTTCATTAAGCGACGGACTTTGAAGCGACCAACCTGATATCCAATGGCTTGCATCATAGAAACGAGCATGCGACTTCCAGCGGAACCTCGGCTAATTCGAAACAACCTTTTCAGTTCACTACGTAGTTTTATTCTATTTAAATCAACATATTGACGACGATTTAAATAATCATAAAAACAAGATGTGGCGATGTCGAATGATGCGCAGACCAATTCAGTGTCTTCATGCTCCCTCAATTGGTCTATCAGCGCGTACGTTCTAATTCGTCCGCCATTAAGAGAGCCGTAGCCTTTTTTAATATGGCTTTTTCTCGTTCCAAACGATTAATTCTGGCTTCAAGCTCCTGAATTTTTTGTTGTTCAGGCGTTAACGCTTTATTGCCTGGAGTTACACCAGTTCTCTCTTGCTAAAGCTGTTTAACCCAACGTCGGAGAACGGTTTCACCGATATCAAGGGAACGACTGGCTTCAGGTATAGAATAACCTTGGTCAAGGACCAAACACGCAGCTTCAAGTTTAAACTCTGCTGTAAATGAACGACGCTTTTTTGTCATAGAACACCTCTTGCTATGGCACGTACTTTACCATCTTAATTGGTGTCCGGGATCATTAAACCACTATACTTCTTCTTTTGCTACTTCCGCCACTGAACGAGAATATGGAGGTAATAGTTTTTTCAATATTGCTTCTTTTCTTTCCTGCGGATAACGAGACATTTTTACTCTGCTACCGCCCTCAACGGGTTAAATTTTAACAGTGACAACTATCCTGCCAGAGGGGGATTCTTTCAAGTTGCAAAGTGATAGAAAGAATACAAGCTAAAGCCTCTCTGATTGATAAAATCTCAGGCATAATTCTATTATCGTTAGCAGTTAAAGTTGTATTTAATTAATTATTGGTTCTGACTTAAGGCTCGATGAATAACGATTTTAAAATTATTTATCTAAGAGGTTCTTGTTAAATTGCTAAGCTATGCTTTCCAAACAGTTTAAGTGTACATCCAAGCGAAATTTTCCCCAAATATGGAGCTCACATTAGAAAAAGTAGGTCAATTAGTGAAAAGAGAAACGTGTCCTAAATCTTAGGCCGAAAAGGGATGAGGTAAAGGCGTGTTACATCATTCAGTCAACACATCTATGGATATTTTTGCGATAGCAATCTTGCTAATTTAGCAATTATTGAATAACTTTAAGTATGTCAAAATTTGTTTAATGACATGTTCAGTTTTACAGGTACAGTTCAGTGATGGGGAAATGTCATTTCAAAATAGCCCGAATTCAACTGCGAAGTGCGACACTCGCCAATATCAAGCAGCTAACGTCATTTCTTTAAATACAATCGCTGGCTGCTTGAAGTCTAAACACTTTCTTGGTCTATAATTTATCCGCGTTAGAGCGAATTCAATATCGCTGTCCGTTACCGTTGTTAGGTCGGTGCCTTTTTTCACGTATTGCCTTAAAAGACCGTTAGCATTCTCATTGGCTCCACGCTCCCAAGAGCTATAAGGGTGGGCAAAATACACATCTGCCTCCAACTCCTTTGCGATGGTTTCATGACCTGCAAACTCTCTCCCGTTATCTGCCGTGATAGTATGCACATGCGCCTTATAAGGCATGAGTAGCTCTATTGTTGCTTTGGTGACATCATCCGCTGACTTGGATGGCACTTTCTTTACTACGTAAAAGCGTGTTTTACGCTCTAAAATCGTCACCATAGCTCCAGTGCCGTGCTTGCCTAATACGGTGTCGATTTCCCAATCACCAAATCGCTCCTTACTGTCAACGATTCTTGGTCTATCATCAATCGAAACCGCATTTTTGATTGCTGGCGCTTTCTCTTTTTTACCGCGACGGTACCGCTTGTGTCCTTGCCTCAAGTGCCGATATAACTGACCACCCAAGCATTTATCCTGAGCAACAAATCGGTAGATCCACTCATGGCTAACAGCGGCACCGGCTTTAGTTAATACACTGGAAATCTGCTCTGGACTCCAATCCGCTTCTAAAAGGAAGCGGATAAAATCAACACGCTCCTGAGGTATACGGTATTTACGCGTTTATGTTCGTTTTTGGATTGATAACACCTGAGCTTCGTTTGGGCAATAATGACGCCCCTTACGGCCGCGTTTAAGTTCCCGATATACCGTAGAGCGATGGCATTGAACAGTTTTAGCTATTTCAGAAACCGAAATTCCCCGTTCCAAAAGAGCAGAAATCTGGTATCTTCTGCCCTCGGTCAACTGCTTATAATTCATGGTAGTACTGCTTATAATTCATGGTAGTACTGCTTGTTTCTTTGGCGAGAAGAGCGTACCACTTTCAGCAGTTGGCTTCCTCTTCTACACCGTTCCATGAATGTCGCACTTATTATCTGAAATCGGGAGTCTATAGTTATTTGCATGAAAAACGGCAAAAGATGAGACATACATCGAATTATAGATGCAAATTCGCCTATTAAAACACCCTATAAAATTGCAGAGCGCTAATTTTATATTCATGCAATGATTCTAAGTTATAGTTTTATAATTCTAATGAGCCACTGGGTTATACGGTACTGATCAGGTACAAGTATAAATATTAAATTTTCTAATAATACTGCACCATACAGGTCTGCTGGACGATGCATTCCCAACCAAAGTCTCGAGCAAGCTACACTGCAACTCCAAATAAGTAGCAGACTAAAAAGAATATACTTTTTTGATTCCAATAAAATACGACCGAAAAATAGTAAGCATAATGTCACGAAAACTGTATGTCCCGAAGGAAATGAATAATTCATTTCCTGCCGCCAATTAGAAAGTCGACTATCTGAAACTATATCATTCATCTGCGATATTTTTTTTATTTTATCTGTATGATTTAAGCTGTAAAATTCATTAACAGAAGATATAACCGAAGATTGAACCATAAATTTAGTGTAGGGTCTCGGACTGTGTGTCAGTTGTTTTATCCCCGTTTTTAAACCCAGGCTTATTACGAGCAATATGAACAATTGGATCATCGAATTAATTATTTTCTCCCAACTTTTATCCTTTTTCCGAAAACAAAAAACTATAAATATAAGTAATGTCAGAATAGCACCTTTACTTGATGCCGTTTCGGAAATAGTCCTCCACAATAATCCTATTGCAACTTCATGTGAAGATGAAAGTTCTACGGGATAAAGATAAAATGACAATAAGGTAAGTATCAATAAAAAAGTCAAAGAAATAACGATATTATATTTAAAATTTTCTATCATGTGGATAATTTTACTCATTTGATATTAGCTGGCTTTGTCTGAAGTGAGTTTCTTTTCTCATATTTATTTGCTATGACTGCACAGTAAAACAATTGAATGGGATGATATAGCATTATCGGTAATAGAATCATGCCCAAATTCGGATTAGCGATAAAAATTATTTTTGCCATAGGAATACCTGCAGCGAGAGTCTTTTTGGTTCCGCAAAATACTGAAGCAATTTCATCATCAATCTGAAATTTAAAAATATGTGCCATTATTTTTATAAAATGAGTGATAGAATAAAGAACGATTAAGCAAATTACAATACTTAGAAATAACTGTTTTATAGAAAAACCCGACCAGATTTGTTCAATCACTGAATCACTAAAAGCATTGAGAACGATTGATATAATGACCCATTTATCGACTTTATTAGTAATATTGCTATAATGCTTTAATATCGGCAACAACAAAGGACGGCTTAATTGTCCCATAATCATTGGAATTAATATTATTTTTGTTACTGATATTATAGTGTTAGTGATCGGTATGGATTGGCCTGAAAATGTCGAAAATTGTTCAATAATCAGTGGTGTTAAAATAACACCGAGTACACTTGAGAAAGAAGCATTAAAAATAGCTCCTGGAACATTACCTTTTGCTAAACTCGTCATAGCCACGGATGATGAGACGGTACTAGGCAGTGCAAATAAATAACAAAAACCTAATGCCAAAGCCGGTGGAAAAAGTAAATTAAATCCATGAGAAAATACAACCCATATTAATGGGTAAATGGCAAATGTTGTTACCTGGATGAGCAAATGCAACCGCCAGTTACTCATTCCTTCTCTCATTTTTTGGGGAGATAGATTAATGCCATGTAGAAAAAAAATTAATGCAATTCCAAATTGAGTCAATTGATCTAAATGCAGCCACCCATCACTCTTACCCAAATTTGGCAACACGGAAGAAACTACGATTGCGCAAACCATCCCGAATAAGAACCATTCTTGTCTTAATCTTGCTAACATTGATAAATCTGATCATATACATAAATTTTCAATTAATGTATATTGACAAGAAATGTCGCGCTAACGGTTGTGAGACAATAAATGACGGATAAAAGACAAAAACGCGCAATTCCAAATCTGGAAACGCTACCACGGCCAGTTTGGGCTCGTCCTGAAAATTGGGGAAAAAATGGAACCATAACAGAATGGCATCAGCATACCTGGGGGCAATTATCTTATGCTGCATCAGGCGTATTAAAAGTCAAAACGATGACTTCGTATTATGTTTCTCCTCCGAACTTTGGCATCTGGATCCCCACTAATACTCAACATCAAGTAATTTCAGATGATGCGGTTGAAATGCGCAGTCTGTACATTGCTGACAATAAATTAAAAAATTCCATATGGCAGAGTCCTTTAGTATGTGAAATAACACCTTTAGTTAGAGAATTAATCATTCACTTTTGTAACCATTCGCCATATTACGATAAAGACTCAAAACAGGAGAGATTGGCTCAAGTTATCATTGATCAGTTGGAATCACTTTCAACCTTAGAGCTGGAATTACCATACCCTACCGATAAACGCTTGGCTCAAATATGTGAATTGTTACAAAAACAACCATCAACTCGTTTAAATATTAATGAATGGGGGAAACGAGTTGGGCTGACAGGTCGAAGCATTAGTCGATTATTCATGAGCCAAACCGGAATGACCTTTCAACGATGGAGGCAGCGGGTAAGATTAATTCATGCATTGTCTTTATTACAAAAATCAGAACCAGTTACTCTCATTGCCTATCAATGTGGCTACGATTCCTTATCTGCATTTAATGAAGCTTTTAAACAACAATTTGGTTGTACTGCAGGACAATTTCAGATTCGAAATTCTATTTAACTGCCAATCTGATGATAACGCCATATCTTCAGCCAGAAAATCAATGAAACCTATTTGTAATGAATGATTTGTTTACGATTAGCATATATTCAAGTGATATAAAATTTACGGACAAAATTCAAATTGTCATAAACACTGATAACTTTATTCATTAGTTTTATTATTGAATATAATGTAACCGCCCCCTAATTAGTGACACTCATTATTGGGGTCTGAAGCCCAATGGAACGAAAACGTACGCTAAGCTTCTTACCCCGCTGAACGCTCACTTGCTAACTTCTTAGCCACGTGAATTACTGTACGATCTGAAACATTGGTAAGTTTGGCGGTATCACTGATACTCAACTTATTGATAACTCGTAACTGATAGATTTTTTCGTGTAGATCGGAATCGGCTTGTCGTCCTCTGTATTTCCCTTCCTTTTTGGCTTTCTTTATTCCTTCAGCCTGACGACGGCGGCGATCTTGGTAATCTTTTCTGCGATAGCAGCTAGCATATCCATCATCATGCTATTTATCGCTTTGATCATCGATCCGGTAAATTCATCGGTGATTTGGGGAGAAAATGCAATATGACTGGTTGGCAAATCTAGGCTGATCACTTTGAGTTCTTTTTCGTGCAGCATTTCTTTTAATGTGAACCAGCTTTTTTCATCCAGACGAGAAAGCCTATCTATCTGTTCAATGATGATTGCATCTCCTTTCGCAGCATCATCAAGTAAACGAAGAAGTTCAGGTGTACTTTCACAATGTGTGGCGACCAGAACCGGGCTGTCACGAAAAATAGCCTCGATAACCGCCGGATGTTCGACCAGTAGATCTCCGGCTGAAGCCCCCATAAAGACTTTAACACCGCATACCAGTCGTGGTGGCAGGGATTTGATTTGCTCCAGATTGTTTTCAGTTGCGCCGAGGTAAAAGGAATAGTTGGCCATCGAATTTTGCTGCGCGATGGCATATTTCTGTTCAAGTGCTCGAAATGAAGTCGTCGGCGGACTGACGTTAGGCATCTCCATATAGCTGGTGATCCCTCCGGCTACGGCTGCCCGGGATTCACTGGCTATCGTACCTTTTTCACACATGCCAGGATCACGATCGTCAATCATGCCCGGAAGGAGCCATTGACCTTTGGCATCAATGATATGATCGGCATACCCAGCGTTGATACTGGTGGCAATCTGGTCGATAAATGGACCTTTAATTTTCATATCGCCTTGAAAACGAGTGCCCTCATTGATCATTTGAGCATTTTTGATGATTGTTGTTTGCATGATGATAAGCCTTACTGCCAGATCGGGAACGGATCAGGCAGTGTTCCCCAGTCCTCTTCGTATAGTTCTTGGTCACGCATAAAGTTATAGGCATCTACCACAGTGACCTTAGTAACAATGCGGTCAATATCCGAGAGAGAAATGCCTTCATCATCTGCGAAGGTAAAGGTTTCTGCTACCGGCATTGGTTCAGAAACTCCCGTAGATTCAATGACCAGGTAATCAAAGCGTTTTTCTTTAGCTAATCTGCTGACTTCATCCAGTAAATCTTCGCGCAGGGTACAGCAGATATAGCCACTGTTCATGGAAAACAGTTTTTTTTCACTACGGTTGAGGGAAACTTCTTTTTCAACGATCTCGCTGTCAATATTTATTTCTCTCATATCGTTAACGATGACAACAACTTTACGCCCCTGGCGGTTGTTGAGAATGTGACTGAGTACGGTCGTTTTTCCTGCGCCCACAAATCCAGATAGCACCGTCACAGGGAGTTTACTATTGGCTTCTTCCAGCATTTTTATATCCTTATTTGGCACCAAATATGTTATGTTATAATATATCAATAAAGATGGTAGCAACCATGTTAACAAAATGGATATTAAGTAATTCCTGACTAGGTTCAACAGGCTTAGATTAATGAATATTGGCTATATCGAATGTCTTTACTGAGATGGTCGGACAAGAAAGGCGAGTGGACAGTAAGTAATGATTTTGTGTGTGCTCTCTCTAGGAAACTAAATAAAATGAATAAATTTAACAGCGTTGTGCTTGCAGTTGGAACTCATGGTAACGAACTCTCTGGTATTTATGTACATAAACTCATAAAAGACGGATTTTATGATGTTAGACGGTCAACATTTTCCACATCCCCAGTGATTGCGAATCCATAAGCCATCAAGCAGTCTATCCGTTATGTTGAAACAGACTTAAATAGTGAGTTTTCAAATATTGGTGATAAAAGTGTCGATAGTTTGCATGAGGCTGTATTAGCCCGGCAATTTATTGAAAAGTATGCACATAATAGTAATCAGCTTATTATTGATTTGCACAACACGACCAGTAATATGGGAGCGACATTAATCCTGCTTTCTAACGATAGCTTCTATCAAAATATGGGCGCATACGTTAAGCATCGAATGCCTGAATCAAATATTCTCTTTGAAGATAAAAAACCATGGTCAGCTCAACCTTATCTTTGCACAGCAGGACAGTATGACATCATGATAGAAGTGGGTAGCCAAGCCCACGGTGCTCTCAAATACAGTACGTTAGAACTGATGAAAAAGATGCTGACAGTTGTACTTGACTATATTGAAAAACACAATCTGAACCAAGTGGGTATACTGAATGATTACAGTGCATTTTACTTTACAGAAGAAGTAAATATTCCTGTTGATGATAATGGTATGCGTCAGGCAACAGTCCATCCAATAATTTGTGGAAGGGACTTTGAAGTGGTGAGAAGTGGTGAACCACTGTTGGCTACTTTTGTTGGCTATGACGTGCATTGGGAAGGGAACAGTGACATTTACCCTCATTTTATAAATGAGAGTGCCTATTGCAAAGCAAATATTGCGATGGCATTGGCTGAAAAACGCATAGTTTCAGTTAGCTAAGTTTGCAGAACCTGGAAAGAACTGACCCCCGAATTTCGGACATGACTTTAAGTGATTGATCTGTTTTGATAGTACCCAGAATTACTGGAGCAGATTATGACTAGACAACCTAGAGACCACTCTCCTGAATTTAAAGCTAAGATGGCACTGGCCGCCGCTAAAGGGGATAAAACTGTCGCTGAGTTAGCGCAGAAGTACAACCTACACCCTAACAAAATCTCAACATGGAGAAGGAGCTGGTTGAAAATGCAGCCATGATTTTTTGGCCAAAGTGCTCGGTCGTTAGACCGGGCACAGCGAAAGCATTCGTTGGATAAATCCATCCAACTACCGTTTACTAGCAGCCTATCGGACTCTCTGCTGAAGAGGTTGAATTGCGCCGTATGATTGACGAAATTCACCTTCAGTACAATGGTGGCTTAACACCCAATCAATTAGAACGATTGTATTGGGAAAACTCTAAAACAGTAGCCAATTTTTGTTGACCACTTGTCACCCTTCCCACTAATATTAAGGAGCAGTTCCATGTCCTCTACCCATCATGCCCACCACGTTGACCCTCAAACAAAAAAACGTTACCTAACCCCTGCTAGGGTTGTAACACTATGTGTTGTGTCAGTGACACTTATCGTTATATTGCATTTACTTTATCAACTTTGGCCACAAATTTTAATGTTTAGTATTCATTGGCAACGCAATACCGTCGATGAATTAAGCCAACTGATATACTCGTCTGTACAAAGCCATCAAGCGATGTATTCCTTGATTGAAATTAGTTTTTTATATGGCATTTTCCACTCAATTGGTCCTGGTCACGGAAAACTCATAGTCAGTTCTTATCTGTCAACCAATCCAACAAAAATTAATACTGGGCTAGTGATCACCGTTGTATCTGCTTTTGTCCAAGCCATTGTAGCAATTGCTATTGTATCAATATTTTTGTTTGTCATGCATCTCACTATGCGCCATGTAAACCACTTCGTTGGGGAAATATTTAATGTCAGTTACCTTGGTGTGTTGATTATTGGAATCGTTATTTTCATTCAAGGAGCAAAATACTTTTGGCAACATCGTGGTGGTGCTCATTCACATAATGCCCCCCCCCATGAACATCATCATGTCGATGAAAATGGTTTATGTAGCTGTGGTCACAAACACACAGCTACACCAGATGAACTCAATCAAGCCACTTCGATGAAAGAATATGTCGCGATCATCATGAGCATTGGTGTTCGCCCATGCACTGGGGCTATCTTGGTGCTATTTTTTGCAGAGTTAGCCCATCAATATTGGATTGGTATTTTTAGTGCCTTACTCATGGCTTTAGGCACAGCATGTACAACATCCACAATCGCACTACTGACAGTGTCTGGCCGTAAAATTATGCAAAAATATATGCGTGATGAGCATCATAGTCATCCTTGGATAGCACCTGCTGTTAGGTTAATTTCTGGAACCGCATTAGTATTTGTCGCATATGTAATGTTCCATCAAAGTGGTTTTGGTATGTCACCAGTTTTTAATGTGCACTCAAAAGGACTATTTTAAAGTGATCTGCACCATCAATACTGGACCAAGTTAAGTGAGTTTTGATACTTGTAGTTAACCATCCTGACTCAGTTAGGGTGGATAACAAGCGGCCAAGTGTG
The DNA here is from genome assembly GCF_015686695.1 of Vibrio nitrifigilis. Lineage (NCBI taxonomy): Bacteria > Pseudomonadati > Pseudomonadota > Gammaproteobacteria > Vibrionales > Vibrionaceae > Vibrio > Vibrio nitrifigilis. Next base: position 2,997,088 of record NZ_JADPMR010000001.1, read on the forward strand.
AACTGTGGAAGAATACAGGGTTACGGTGTTAAACATGCAGCTCTGAATGAGTTTGCTGGCACGATCAACTATATTGTTTTAGAAGCCTCAGAAAATAAAGAGCTTATTGTAGTTTACCCTGAAAGAACACAGACATTCTTCTTGTTTATTTCTAGCAAAATACCCCAGAGTGACTTTTCCAAGGCTGATTTGAATTTCATATATGCAGACTAAGGGAAATATACATAACAAACGGTCCACGGCACCAACATACTTTTCCTAATCTGACAGAAGTGAGTTAGAGCAATAGTTCTACCTTATTTCTGTCCATCAACGTGTCAGCTTGATCTTAGCTGGCACGAAAATGCCCCAAAACTTCTTTGGCCCAACGAACTGATCATCTATATAACATCGCAATAGACCAAATTAATGTAATACGTGTTTGGGGGCTTATGCGGAAACTTTCCTTAGTTCTATCACGAAATTCTCTTTCGATTCACACAACTAGTTGATAAAAATTGAGTTTCATAGTGAATGACCGCAACATAGACGGAATACAAACACGGGAGAATGCTGGTTACAAAGCGTTAGTGTCCAAGAACCCCTCAATCTAATAAGGTTTATTGAAAGTAATAGGAATGATTATGGAAGATGTAGAAACAAACGCTTTTGTGAACGGAAATGCATGGGTAAGGGCTGACTTTCATCTTCATACAAATGCAGATAAAGAGTTTAAATATAATGGAGAAGATAATTCCTTTGTTAGGGACTATATCAAAAAATTACATTCAGAGGGAATTAAACTTGGAGTAATAACGAATCACAATAAGTTTGTTTTGGATGAGTTTAAGGCATTAAAAAGGAAAGCAAAAAAATTAAATATTGGCCTTCTCCCGGGCGTTGAGCTTTCAGTAAATGATGGTGCAAATGGAATCCATGTTCTTGTCGTATTTTCTGAAGAGTGGATTTCAGAAGGACAAGATTATATTAATAATTTTCTTAATGTTACATTCTCAGGAAGAACCCCATCTCAATATGAGCAAGAAAATGCTCGATCTAACGATGATTTAGTAGCCACACTTAAGATACTTGAAAGTTATAACAAAAGTTTCTTCATTATATTTGCGCATGTTGAAGCACCAAGCGGTATTTGGAACGAGGTTGCAGGTGGAAAAATGCAGGAAATAGCTAGAGAACCTCTAGTTAAAAAATACTGCAAAGGTTTCCAAAAAGTCAGAACGATTGATAATCCAAATAAGGTTAATAAAAAAAAGGTTTCCTTATGGTGGGGGGAGTCATATCCTGCAGAGCTAGAGGGATCTGATCCAAAAAAAATAGATGAAATTGGAAGAGGTAAAACCTGTTATATAAATATAGGTGACTTTTCTTTTGATGCGGTTAGATATGCTCTTTCAGATCATACATATCGAGTTTCTTTTGGAGATAAAGAAATTAGGCACTCCTACATTAAGAGTGTTCGTTACGATGGAGGTTTATTAGATGGAGTTAAAATTCCGCTTTCATCGAGTTTAAATTGCCTAATTGGTATTCGTGGTAGTGGTAAATCTTCAATTTTAGAAAGCTTACGCTATGGTCTTGATATACCAATGGGAGATACGCCCCAAGATAAAAAGTATAAAGAATCGCTTCTTCCACATGTATTAAAAAGTGGTGGTAAAATAACGATAGAAGCAGTTGATAAACATGGGGAAACTTATGAAATATCTAGAATACTAAACAACACGCCAGATGTTTTTCAAAATGGAAATCATATTCAAGACATAAAAATATTGGGAGCTATTATCAATAATCCTCTTTATTTCGGTCAAAAAGACTTGGCATCAGCTGGTGATGGTTTTGGACACGATTTAGTCGAAAAAATAGTACGCGATGAATTGGTTGATGTCAGAAAACGTATAGCTCAAAAGCAGACTAACGTAACCAACTGCATTAAAAGCCTATCTGCAATTGAAGAAGATGCAGAACAGCTAGATAAGGACATGAATGAGCTGGGGACAGTAAAATTTAAGCTAGAACAATTGGATAAGTATGGAATTAAAGAAAAGCTTACTAAACAAGTTGATTATGACAATGACTCGCAATACTTCGGTGAGATAGAGAAAGCTATTTCGGAAAAGATAGACTCGTTAATAGAAGCACGGAATGAACTTCTGAATGCTTTAGATGAAATTCAAGAGAAAAAATCTGAAACTAACCAACCCAAGATAGATGAGCTTTTTAAAAAAATTTCCCAATTGAAGACGGTTGTGCATGATGCTTCGCCAAGTTTTAAAAAAATTGAAGCTAAATTGACTGAAATTTCCAACGACAAAGACCTGCTAGAGAAAGAAAAGGATGGCTTGAAAGAGGAATTTGCAGAAATCGAAAGGGGTTTGGTGAAAGAACTAGAAGATCAGGGCGTGCACTCTGTTAAACCAGATGAATATCTAGATCTTTCAAACAAGAAATCAGAGTTAGAAACTAGTATTAGTGAACTACAAAAAAGAACAGGTACTTTAGAGGATAAGAAATGCCTTTTGCTGACAGAAATCAGTGAGCTAAATATCGCTTGGTATAAAGAGTTTAAGGTAATAGAGAACGCACTTAGCAGGATAAATGAGGCTCAAGACTCCCTGACCATAAATTCTATATTCAAAGGTGATAAGTGTTACTTTTCAACAAAGCTTGAAGAACACTTGAGAGGCCATAATATTCGAAGGGATACATACGAGTCCATATCTGAAAAATATTCTGACTTTGGTGAGGTTTATAAGGATATAGATAATGCAAAAACTGAAGCTAGAAGTAAAAGCGGTGAATTTAAAACTAAATTTCTTGAGTGTTTAAAAGATCTACTTACGTGCCAAATACCAAACAAATATGATGTTACTTATAGAGGAAAAGCCCTTCGTTCGCATTCATTAGGGCAGCGTGCTTCTGCTATGATGTTGTTCATATTGAGTCAGAATGAGAATGATATACTCCTTATTGATCAGCCAGAAGACGATCTTGATAATCAGACAATTTATGAAGATGTTGTAAAGCTTGTTAGAAAGTTGAAGCCTAATCAACAGTTTATATTTGCTACTCATAATGCTAATTTTCCAGTATTAGGTGATTCTGATCAGCTTGTTTCATGTGAGTTAAGTGAAAACAAAATTGAACTGCATATTGGATCTATTGATAACAAAGTGTCTCAACAAAAGATCGTAAAAGTAATGGAGGGTGGCGCTGAGGCCTTTAATCGTCGTAAATCCATCTATCAAATTTGGAAGGCAGATATGTAGAATACTAACAAATTGTTTTACGGGGAAAATTACTCGATACGCTCCCTAATTTTACGGTTAGCATGGGTTTATTTATCAGGATAGCAAATTTGGTTCTAGAAAAAGAATTTAAAAACATAATGGTTCTCGGGCAGTATGCTCATTAGGCAAGGCTCCAAGAGCAAACATGCAAAGCAAGCTTGAATTGGGAAACTCCTGATAGTGAATCGATAGCAAGGCTAGCACACTGGCTCGCAGCTCTTTATGTTGTGATCGAAGGGTGGAAGGACTTTAAAATTGACGATAAGCGAGTGAACGCTTTATTAGAACTATATGCTGAGAACGTTGATCTCCTCCGTAGATGTAGAAACGCAGTTTATCATTGCCAAAAGGAGCTATTTGATCCGAAAATTCAAAAAGCACTTCAAGGTAAAGAAATGGCAGTGTGGGCAGCTGTTTTACAAGATGAAATTGAGTGTTTTATTTATATGTGGCCGTTCTTTCAGTACGGTGTATCCCAGCAATCTTATAAGTTACATGAAGAATTTATAGGTTGTATCGGTTGGCAACCAAACAACACCCTCTCATCATGGAACGAAACATATTTAAAGTGTGCTGATTATTTGTCAAATAATGGTAGGTCTGAGCTAGAAAAGACAAATGAGAATGATGCTTTAATACAAAATACTTTGCAAAAGCTCATTAGGATTAGAAGCTCATTGATTCAGCCCCTAATTGAATCGCGGAGAGATGATACATAACAAACGAATAAGGCACACATCAATGTACTTTTCCTAATCTGAAATGCGCATTTCGAGCAACTATGCTAAAACATTTCTGTCCAAAAACGTGTTTCAGCGGATGGTCAAGAAAAATCATAAATGCCTAGCGAGTAGTGAGCTGTGCGAGCGTCAGGAGTGGCTTTATTATTTTACTTTACCATCATTCCCTTAAATACCCTTTTGGCAAGGTGATGGTCTTCACGCAGTGAGACCATCACCTTGCTAAGCCTTCAGGGATAAAAAAGCGTACACACCATTATACATAGTATGTACGCTTTATAGACCCAAAAGAAGCATTGCCAGTAAAGGCTTGTCACTCACTCACACGCAAATAGACATGTTTCTTACTGTATACTCCTGAAAGGAAGCCATTAAAAGAATCGTTTCTATGCTTAAATAAGAATAATTAGTCGTGAGTGTCTTCTGCAATGGTTACAGGAACGGTGATTTCTTTACCTTTACGTAGTAATGTCACTTGCACCTTCGTACCTGGGCGTAAGTTGGTCACCGTTTCCATAACACTTTGTCTTCCGGCAATTTTTTTACCATCAATTTTGATAATAATATCGTTCAACTGGAAGCCTGCATCATGAGCTGGACCATGTGGATCAACACCAACAACGAGAATACCACCGATATGTTCTCCGTTAAGCCGACGCGCTGTTAACGCATTCATGTCTTCGCCATCGACACCAATATATCCCCGAATAACACGGCCATCGGCAATGATTTTTTGCATGATGGTATTAGCAAGTGTAAATGGAATAGCAAAAGAAATTCCGTAGCTTTCGATATCATTAGACTGCTGATATGAGGCGGTATTGATACCCACTAATTCACCTCGAGAATTGACTAATGCTCCTCCCGAATTACCCGCGTTAATCGCCGCATCCGTTTGGATAAATGCTTGACGACGTCCTTGACTAATTGAAGAGCGGCCTGTAGCTGAAATAATACCAAACGTTGTCGTTTGACCAAGGTTATATGGGTTGCCTATCGCTAACACTACATCGCCAACACTCGGCTTATAGTTAGGGTTAAGAGGAATAACTGGGAGATTATCTCCTTCAATACGAAGTACTGCTAAATCCGTACGTTTATCTTTACCAACCAGTTGTGCGGCTGCAATCCGACCATCTTGCAAAGCGACAATGATCTGGTCGGCTTCTGCAATAACGTGGTAGTTGGTGATGATATAGCCCTTTTTACTGACTATAACGCCAGAGCCTAATCCTTCTGTAGAAAGCTTTTGGTGATTATTTCGATCGTATTGGCGACTATAAATATTGACCACGGCAGGAGCGGCACGATGAACGGCTTGATTAAAAGAAAGCTGTACCGTGGAAGCCGTTGCTGGGTCGGCTTTACCTTTCGGCATAATATGCGCTCTGAGTGATGGTACGGTTAAGATCACTGCAATTGCAGCTACGATACCAATACCCACTGAGCGAAGCCAAAATTTCAGCATAAAGTCCCCAAAAATACAAAATCAAGATAGATAAAGAACGACTAGAATCTGATATTGTATGCTGAATTGCTATTCTATCGCTACTAGGTTTTCATTCCATTACGTGGAAAATGTGTTCACGTTTTTATTTAACAAATAAAAAGGGTATGGTGAATTCACCATACCCTCGACTATTTCTTTTAGTATCAGTGTGTTAATTAACGAATAACAAGATAGATAGAGCGATCGCCTCGTTGGATATTGAGGGCCAGTACGCCTGGTTTTTTCTCAAGAACTTTGCGTAAATCAGCTAGATTCTTAATACGTTGACGGTTAACACCAATAATGATGTCGCCTTCTTGTAATTGATACTGCTCTGCAGGTGAGTCTTTAGCAACAGAAGTCACTTTCACCCCTTGAATTGCATCGCTGCTGGTGGTGTTACTAAACTCTGCACCAGCGAGACCTTCGTGTAGATCTGCCGCTTGAGTTTTAGTTTGCGTTTGTTCACCCAGCGTGACGTCGAAGGTTTTCTTATCCCCATCTCGAATCACACCAAGGGTAATTTTCTTACCAGCACCCAGGGTTGCGACTTTAGCTCTTAGTTCTGCAAATGAATCAATGTGTTTATCGTTAACCGACACAATGACATCACCTGCTTTCAAACCTGCTTTATCAGCGGCTGTGTCTGGGATAACTTGGCTGACAAATGCCCCTTTGCTGGAATCTAGTCCCAGAGCATCAGCAAGTTCTGAATTCACTTCGCCGCCTTGAACACCTAACATGCCGCGTTTTACTTCGCCGTATTTCAAAATCTGATCGGTTAAGTTCTTCATCATGTTTGATGGGATAGAGAAGCCAATGCCGACGTTACCACCGTTAGGACCTAAAATGGCGGTATTGATACCAATAAGGTCACCATTAAGGTTAACTAATGCGCCGCCTGAGTTACCGCTATTGATTGCAGCATCGGTTTGAATGAAGTTTTCAAAATTCTCAATGTTCAAACCACTACGGCCTAAAGCTGAAATAATACCGGAGGTTACTGTTTGGCCTAAGCCGAATGGGTTACCGATAGCAACAGCAAAATCACCAACACGAAGTTTATCTGAGTCAGCAATCTTAATCTGAGTAAGGTGTTTTGCATCTTTTAACTGGAGCAAGGCAATATCTGACATTTTGTCACCGCCGACCAGTTTTGCATCATATTCACGTCCGTCATGAAGCTGAACTTTTATTGAATCAGCCCCTTTAATTACGTGATAGTTAGTGACGACGTAGCCTTTATCAGCATTGATAATAACGCCGGAACCTAGTCCTTTAAATGGACGTTTTTGAAGTTGTTCGGTTGGAAAATCTGGACCGAAAAAGAAACGGAATTGCTCTGGAATGTGTTGTCGAGAGACTTGAGTTCCTTCTACTGCGATACTAACCACTGCTGGCGTCACCTTTTCTAGCATGGGCGCTAAACTAGGTACTTGCTCTCCTTGTACTGCTAGTGGAAGAGCGGCGGATGCCGGTAGTGGGGTAATGATGGAACTTAAGCTTAAAGATAGAGCGGTTAAAACAAGCAAAGGTTTTTTCATCATAGACTCCTCAAAGATACACACCTGTATTGTCGAATATTTGTGCCAAACGAAAAAATTCAACAGGCTCGATGAGGTTTATGACTCAAAAACCTTTGTAAAGTTCAGTTACAATTTTTACATTTAACTGGCTTTGCCATTAATTACCTCTGAAGAATCAAGAAATTCTTTCTCTTCATCACGTAATAATCCAGTTGCACCAGAGGCGTAATCCTTTGGTGGCAAGCTTTCTTCTGATTCACCATCTAATTCAGATTTATTTTGAGAGTGTTGGGCAAGCGCTTTTTCGAAAGGGTTGTCTTGCTCTGGTAGGTTAGGCAATAAATCAGAAGAACTTTGTGCCATGTGTTGGTAAAGCTTAGTGTATTCTTTGCCCAGAGTATCTAGCATTTCTGCTGAATGTACGAAGTGGTCAGCAAGTCCATGGCGTAGCTGATCTAGCTCGAATTTGGTGCTCTGAAGCTCTTTGTGTAGGGACTTCTGAGATTTATACTGAGGTGTAGTTAGGCGCGCGATGATAATACCGACTACGATACCTACCAGCAGTCCTACAATAGCATATATCCAAGGCATAACAGCTCCTTATAGTTGTTATTTAACATGTTTTTCACCACTCGGTTACACATGTCCATGTCCCATGTTACTATGAGTTCATGGTTGGGATAAAGCAAAAAGCATGTGCGCTGTGCGTCAGTTTTTCCCTCTTTTATAGAGATTAGACAGTAATGACTCCAAAGCAACGATATGAACAGGATTTAACCCAGGAAGAATTCAAGCGAGATGACGCGCAAGCATTGGCTGTTAATGCATTAGATACGCTTTATCATCAATTAGTCGAATTTGATCAAAAACCCGATGTTAAGCCGACTATGTGGCAAAAGTTATTTGGTAAAAAAGTACCTTCTCAACCGGCGCCAAAAGGTTTGTATTTTTGGGGGGGCGTAGGACGAGGCAAAACCTACCTTATGGATACCTTCTATGACGCTTTACCAATCAAACACAAAATGCGCAGCCATTTTCACCGGTTCATGTTACGGGTTCATAATGAATTAAGCTTATTGCATGACGTGAGTGATCCCCTAGACATAGTGGCTGATAAGCTAGCAGCGGAAACAAAAGTTATTTGCTTTGATGAATTTTTTGTTTCAGATATCACTGATGCGATGATTTTAGGTACTTTGTTTCAGGCTCTATTTGAGCGTCATGTCATTCTGGTCGCTACCTCCAACATTCCACCCAAAGATCTATACCGTAATGGATTGCAGCGTGCGCGGTTTTTACCTGCTATCGCTTTGATTGAAGCAAATTGCCATATATTAAATGTTGATGGTGGTGTGGATTATCGACTGCGGACTTTGACACAAGCTGAGATTTACCATTCACCACTAGATGACCAAGCTAACGCTTCCCTTCAACATTATTACCAACAGTTTACTGGCTTAGATAAACCCCATCAGCAGCAAATAGAAATTAATCACCGTCAGATCGATGTGACGAGTACTTACGATGGGGTCTTGTTCGCGACGTTTGCGCAGTTATGTCAAACCGCACGGAGTCAGAATGACTATATTGAAATGTCTCGCCTATATCATACGGTGATTTTGGCTGATGTAAGGCAAATGGGGGAAAGTAACGATGATGCAGCACGACGTTTTATCGCACTTGTCGATGAATTCTACGAAAGGCACGTTAAACTGATTATTTCTGCTGAAGTTGAGTTAGAAGCACTGTATACTCACGGCCTGTTGGAGTTTGAATTCCAACGGTGTCGTTCACGGTTGATAGAGATGCAGAGTCAGGAATATCTCGCACGTGATCACTTGATTTAGTCAAGGTTTATAGCAGGGTTGCATAAATACAGTGTTTATTGCGCTGTCTGGCAGCAAGGCTATTTTTTCTCAAAAAATCCAGTTTTTTTATGAAAAAGAGGTGATTTTTTCCTCGCTCTTCTCTATAATCCTGCGACCCACCGTTACTGCAGGTCCTTTTGGGGACCGAGAGTGCCATCCACTCGAAGGGGTGATGACTGGGCTCTTAGACAGTGGGAGCATTTTGCTCCTTGATGTGTAAATTTAAATTAACGGGTTATTATTAGCATGAAAACTTTCGTTGCTAAACCAGAAACTGTAAAACGCGACTGGTATGTTGTAGACGCAGAAGGTAAAACTCTTGGCCGTCTTGCAACTGAAATTGCATCTCGCCTACGTGGCAAACACAAACCTGAGTACACTCCTCACGCTGACGCTGGTGATTACATCATCGTTATCAACGCTGAGAAAGTTACTGTAACTGGTAACAAAGCTAAAAACAAAGTGTACTACCGTCACTCAGAATTTCCTGGTGGCCTAAAATCAATCACTTTTGAAAAACTGATTGATCGTAAGCCTGAAATGGTAATTGAAACAGCGGTTAAAGGCATGCTTCCACGTGGTCCTCTAGGCCGTGCTATGTACCGTAAACTGAAAGTTTACGCGGGCGCTGAGCACAACCATGCTGCTCAACAACCAAAAGTACTAGACATCTAATTGGGGATTTCGAAAATGGCAGAGAATCAATACTACGGCACTGGCCGTCGCAAAAGCTCAGCTGCACGTGTTTTCATTAAACCAGGCAGCGGCAACATCGTAATCAACAAGCGTAGCCTTGATGAATACTTCGGTCGTCCAACAGCTCGTATGGTTGTTCAACAACCACTAGAACTAGTTGAAATGACTGACAAACTAGACCTTTACATCACTGTTTCTGGTGGTGGTATTTCTGGTCAAGCAGGTGCTATCCGTCACGGTATCACTCGCGCACTTATGGAATACGATGAGTCTCTACGTCCTGCTCTACGCGCAGCTGGATACGTTACTCGTGACGCACGTCGCGTTGAACGTAAGAAAGTTGGTCTACGTAAAGCACGTCGTCGTCCACAGTTCTCAAAACGTTAATCTTTTCTTACGAAAAGGTCATCGTTCAGAATTTCTGGATTGTGGTTCAAAAGCTCGGCTTATGCCGGGCTTTTTGTTTTTTTGGCGGTTATTTTATCCATTGACTGTTTTCATCCTCTCTTTATTGATTTAACTCCTTTACCTCTTTCTCAATTTGCGTATAAATTAACTGATTGAAAATACGTTATTCATGTGAATTCTGCCGCAGAATTACACCATTTAGGAATGAGTTATTAATGAGCAATCCAGAGCACTCTATGACCCGACGTCGTTTCTTAACAGTGACAACTGCTGTCGTAGGTGGGGTTGGAATAGCGACAGCCACCATTCCGTTTATTCGCGCGTGGCGTCCCAGCTATCAGGCTGAGGTAGCCGCTGCTCCAGTAGAAGTTGATGTCAGTAAATTAGCTCCGGGGCAGCTTGTGACTGTGCGTTGGCAAGGCAAACCTGTGTGGATAGTTCGCCGAACTCAGACAATATTACAAGCTTTAAAGAATCAAACGGATCAATTGTTAGATCCTAATTCCCAGGAACCTCAACAACCCCGCTATATCCAATCTCCTTTTCGATCCATTCGTCCTGATATTTTTGTTTCTGTTGGTGTCTGTACTCATCTAGGGTGTTCCCCTAATTATTTACCACATTCACTCACTTCTCATATCGAAGGGGTTAAAGCTGGATTCTTTTGTCCTTGTCATGGTTCAAGCTTTGATATGGCAGGAAGAGTATTTTCTGGCGGTCCTGCTCCGCTCAATTTGTTGATTCCTAAGCATATGTATATCAATGACAATAAATTATTGATTGGTAAAGATGAGCAGGGGAGTGAATCATGAAGTCTTTATTGGCTTGGTTAGAATCTCGTTTGCCTGTGATGGATGCTTTTCGTCGCCACCTCTCTGGTTATCCCATCCCGAAAAATATTAATGGCTGGTGGGTTTTTGGCTCGCTATCGTTGTTAGTGTTGGTCATTCAAGTTGTCACTGGTATTTGGCTTGCAATGAATTATCAGCCGAGCGCTGAGCATGCGTTTGATTCAGTGGCTTATATTATGCGCAATGTCGATTATGGATGGTTAATTCGCTATCTCCATGTTGTTGGGGCTTCTGCTCTGTTTATCGTGATGTATTTACATATGTTCCGAGGTTTGATTTACGGTTCATATCAACGACCTCGTGAACTTGTTTGGTTGATCGGTATGGTTAGCTTTGTGGTGTTAATGGGTGAAGCCTTTATGGGGTATTTATTACCTTGGGGGCAAATGTCATATTGGGGCGCTCAAGTTATTACATCATTATTCGGTGCTATCCCCTATGTTGGTGATACAGTCGCTGAGTGGGTTAGAGGGGATTTTGTTGTATCGGGATTTACCCTAAATCGTTTCTTCGCTTTGCATGTGATCGGATTGCCATTAGCTTTATTGTTTCTTATTTATTTGCATATTGTCGCTTTGCATCAAGTGGGGTCGAATAACCCTGATGGTATTGATACGAAATTACCTAAAGGGAGTGTTACCCCAGAGCAGCGTTCGCCTTTTTTATATCATTCAGCCTATACCAAGGAACATGATATTGTTGATTCTGTCCCATTCTACCCTTATGGAGTAGTGAAGGATTTAGTCGGTGTGGGGCTGTTCCTGCTACTCTTTTGCACGGTACTGTTTTTTGATCCCAGCTTACATGGCTATTTTCTTGAATCGGCGAATTATTTTCCTGCTGATCCGCTGCAAACTCCGTCTCATATTGCTCCCCTGTGGTACTTTACTCCATATTACGCCATCCTTCGCGCGGTGCCTGATAAGCTTTTAGGGATTATCGCGATGGCTAGTGCTGTGTTGGTTGTGTTCTTTCTGCCATGGATTGACCGCTGTCGCGTTCGTTCTATTCGCTATCGAAGCCGTTTTCATTGGTGGAATATTGTTCAGTTTAGCGTCTGTTTTATTGCACTAGGTATTCTGGGGGGGCAACCTGTCACATCGATGAATATCCTTTTGGCCCGGTTATTTGCCTTAGGTTATTTCATGTTTTTTGTCTTGCTCTATTACTACAGTAAGCACGAGAGAACCAAGCCAGTTCCTAGCCGGATTGGAGGTTAAATGAGAGCGACACTAATAGTAGCTATTGTGTTGATTTTTATGAATGCGTCGGTCTTGGCTCAAGGACAAACACTCACTTTATCTAGCGCTAATATTGATCCTAGCGATCATGCTTCTTTAGTCAGGGGAGCTAAAGCGTATTCACGTTACTGTTTGAGTTGCCATAGTTTGCAATATCAACACTATAAGCAAGTCGCGAAAGGGCTGCAGCTATCACACGGTGAGTTACAAAGGGATATCATGATTACCCCAAATACCCATTGGACGATGCCAATGAATGCTGCTTTTTCAAATGAGAATATGAAACAGTGGCTAGGGAGACCGGCACCTGATTTAACCTATATCACTAAGCAGTATTCACCCGACTGGTTATATACCTATTTACATGCCTTTTATACCGATCCTACTCAACCATTAGGTGTTAATAATTGGCTCGTGCCTAATGTTTCTATGCCGAATGTATTACAAGGATTACAGGGGCCCACTCAAGCCATATACTCAAAATCATCGACGAATCTGCTTCTCGGGGTAAAGGTGTCAGGGGCGGGCGTTCTAAATCCTAAGCAGTATGATCAGTTTGTCCGCGATCTCGTTAACTATCTTAATTACACCGCTGACCCTTCAGCAGAGCAACGGTACAATATAGGCTGGTGGGTTTTAGGCTTTTTGTCACTATTTACCATGCTAGCTTGGTTGCTTAAGAAAGAGTATTGGCGTGATGCACACTAAATGTGCTATTATGCCGTGCTAAATTCTAATTTTTGAATATTCGGTGAAAGCAGGTGTTTTCGCCGACTTTTGTTTGTTTAAGTGTGCTGGAGGGCTCCATGGCTGTAGCTGCCAATAAACGTTCTGTGATGACACTGTTTTCAAGTGCCTCTGATATGTATAGCCATCAGGTTCGCATCGTGCTGGCTGAGAAAGGCGTCAGTGTTGAAGTTGAGTTGGTTGACGAAAATAACCTGCCAGCGGATCTCGTTGAGCTAAACCCTTATAAATCCGTGCCTACTCTAGTAGATCGCGAACTGGCTTTATACGATTCAAAAATCATCATGGAATACCTTGATGAACGATTCCCGCATCCACCATTGATGCCGGTATACCCTGTTGCTCGTGGTAACAGCCGTTTGATGATTTACCGTATCGAACGTAACTGGTATTCACTAGCAGACAAAATTGTTAATGGTTCTGCAGAAGAGGCTGAAAATGCTCGTAACCGCTTACGCACTGACTTACTAACCTTAGGTCCTGTGTTTGCTGAATTCGAGTACTTCATGAGCGAAGAGTTCAGCTTGATTGACTGCTATCTAGCTCCTCTATTATGGCGTTTACCTGTATTAGGTATCGAACTTGTTGGTCCTGGTTCTAAAGAACTGAAAGTTTACATGAACCGTGTTTTTGAACGTGATTCATTCTTAGCTTCTTTAACTGAAGCAGAACGCGAGATGCGTCTGTCTCGTTAATGGTTGCCTAATGGATATCGAGCAAATGACCCCACGCCGTCCTTTTATGCTTCGTGCATTTTACGATTGGCTACTGGAAAATGATTTAACACCACATTTGGTTGTTGATGCAACGCTAAATGGAGTTCAGGTTCCCCTGGAATACGTGCAAGATGGGCAGATTATTCTTAATGTTGCCCCTCGTGCTGTTGGTAACTTGCAACTTGGTAACGATGAAGTGACGTTTAACGCTCGCTTTGGTGGGCGTCCTCACGTGGTGATTGTACCGCTATATGCAGTTCAAGCTATTTATGCCAGAGAGAATGGTGCTGGTACTATGTTTGAGCCTGAGCCCGCGTATATGGAACAATTAGAAGCGATGGATGAATTAGAGCAGGACGAAGCAAACAGTGAAGAGAGTATTTCTCTTGTTTCTGACACTATGCCTGACTCCGAAGACTCTAATGAAGATGGTTCATCAGATCCTGATGATGAGCCGCCACGTCCAAAAGGTCGACCAAGCTTACGCGTGGTTAAATAACTCCAGTTTTGGCAGCTAGATAAATAAAAAGCAGCGTTTACGCTGCTTTTTTTATTGGTTCACGATAGGAGTTAATCGGCATAGTTGAATGCACGAATTACCTGTTTAACACCAGAGATATTACGAGTGACTTCTGTAGCAATGTCGGCTTTTTCATGCGTAATATAACCAAATAGATACACAACGTTATCGTCAGTTTCTACTGTGACTTTTACGCCATTTAAGTCGGAATTTGTTAGCAAAGCAGATTTTACTTTGGTCGTGATCCAGCTATCCTCGCTCACTGCTGCAATGCCAAGAAGCGGTTTGACCTGAATGCGGTTATGTAACTCTCTCACTCCTTTGAGCTGATGTACGTCATTGACGAACTTTTCCATGACGTTTGGTTGTATCGCTTGGCCTATCAATACTACCTTGCCTTGATAAGAAACGGCTGTCACGCGAAGCTGGTTTTTATATGGGGCTTTATGCGCGAGTCCACCAATTTGCAATTCAAGATGATTATCATCCCAGATTTGCTGGGTCGAGCGAGGATCTGTGACCAGGTTAGCTGTGGTTGCAGCGCCTGCGATAAAAATACCAGCACATCCAGAAAGGGACAGCAAAATAGAGCAAGCAAAAAGAAGTCGGAGCATTTTTTTCATAACATCAATCTTCGTGAGCAGGGAAAAGTACCTGATCGATTAAGTCACACAAACAGTGCAGAGTCAGCATTTGCACTTCGTGAATACGAGCAGTACGTTGAGATGGAATACGAATTTCCACATCGTTTTCACCGAGTAATCCTGCCATTTCACCGCCATCTTTGCCAGTTAGTGCGATAATGGTCATATCGCGAGTTACCGCCGCTTCCATCGCTTTTATGATGTTTTGGCTGTTACCACTGGTAGAGATAGCTAATAGAATATCTCCAGGTTGGCCCAACGCTCGTACTTGCTTAGAAAACACTTCTTGATAAGCGTAATCATTCGCTACTGCAGTGAGAGTTGTAGTATCAGAAGCCATTGCTAAAGCGGGTAGGCTAGGGCGCTCAGTTTCAAAACGGTTAAGTAGACAAGAAGTAAACTGTTGCGCATTGGCCGATGATCCACCGTTACCACAGCAGAGAATTTTATTACCATTAAGCAGAGTGGCTACCATGGCTTGTGCTGCATGCATAATGGCATCAGGAAGTGCTTCTGCCGCTGCAATTTGAATTTGAATACTTTCAGTAAAACTATCTTTAATGCTATCTAGCATCGATTATCCTTCGGTTATTGCGTTTTTTATCCATTCTATATGGTGGCCACTATCGTGGATCGCAACCACATCAAAACGGAAATCTGTCGCATCTATATTAAGGTGTTGTTTTTTCATCCACAACGTAGCTGTTCTGATAAGGTGACGCTGTTTGCTACGTGTTACTGTTTCTGCTGCATGGCCATGGCGTTGGTTTTGTCGGTATTTCACCTCAACAAACACTAATGTTTGGCTCAGGCCATCTTGCATGATTAAATCTATTTCTCCACCACGAATAGTGAAGTTTTTTTCAATAAGGGTTAAGCCTTGGCGACTTAAATAGTTTGCCGCCAATTGCTCATAATGGCTACCGGTTTTTCTCCGGTTAAATAGCCCCATATATCAGTGTTTCGTCCAGCTAATTTCACGCTGCACAACACAAGAATCATCAATGCTTAACACACCGGTTTCGCCATTGATTGTGTATCCTTGCACTACTTTCATCTGTGGCAGTTCGTTCATCAAACGGTACGCGTCCATGCCAAGAGCCTGTAGGCGACGTTCACCATTGGTATCATTTGGCCATAAACGTTCCATCTGATTACTGATGGAGTTACTTGGGTGAACCAGTAATGGAATATCACTGTAAGTGACTCCAGTTAAATCTTCATATTGACGACCACCACCATTACTGGTCGAGTTCGAAAACAGGCGTGGTGGTTGAGTATCTGGGTTGATCGCCACTTCGATAAACGGTTTGATCAAGGTTAGCTCTGCGCTGTTTGCTACGATGTAGACTGCGTCGATATCACGGCGACTGCGCGGTTGGCTTTTTAACTTCATCCCTGTTAACTCTTCCATCTGAGCAATATTTTGTTGGCTATCTTGCAAACCGAAGACGGAATTAATATTACGCTGTAAAGTTCGTTTGTTGCTGAAAAGGCTCACTGCGACTTTATTCTTGCTGTATTTACGCCACTCTTCGTTGAATGCTTCTACAACACGTTCACCATAGCTGCCTTCTGGAGCAAGAATAAGAGGGTATTGATATCCTTCGCTAAAGAGGTGTTTGGCTGCTTGTGCTACCTCTTGTTCTGGAGAAAGAGTGAGATAACAAGTTTGATAACCGCTTTCAACGGTTTCTGGAATATTGAGTGACAAGGTTTTGATTGGATTATCACTGTCTTCTTGAACTTTTTGCAGCGCTTCCACTTTGTCTTTTTCTAGCGGACCAACCACAAAATCAATGTGCTTTTGTTCCAGTGTCTGCTCAATTTTTTCTAGCGATTCAGCATTGGTATCAATCACCGTTAATTTTGCACTAGGCAGACGAGTTTGATCGTTCATCATTGACATAATAAACCCGTCGCGAATTAACTGTGCCTGACGAGCATATTTGCCCGTTAGCGGTAACAGCAACGCAGTATTGTTTGGTTTCGAGATGTTCATTGCCAAAATATCCTGCACATCTTGCGGCGTGTTTAATGCCGCAGGGTGGTTGGGATTTTCTCTTAACCAGTTCTTCAGCGTGTTTTGCAACTGAGGTAGATCGCTGCCTAGCGTTTTCATATAAATGGCTAATTGAAGCCAGCCATCTAAAACGTCTTCGTCTGGAGTTGTGGTGAGATCGGTAATGGAGTGACTGTTGTAATGGCTAAGGTTGTTCCATATTTGATCGGAAATCGCGCCCCATTGATTTTGCATTGTGTATTGATAAAGGGCGACCAGCTCTCGACTAGAGTCAAATGGTTTATCTAATGAGGTATAAATATCAGCTTTTAGCTGATGGTACTCTTTCCATTGTTGATCGGCTAACTTCCAGTATGGTTTGAAATCAAGCTGTTGCATTGCTTTGTCATACTGCTCAACGTTAGTCAGCAACTGTGCTTTATTGAGTTGCCACTCAGCAGTTTGTTTATTACTCAGTTTTTGTTTGGATAGTCGTTTACTGATTAACTCTGCTTGTTCGGTGTTGTTTGCTGCGATCGAAGCTTTCATCGCCATGATTAACAAATCATTTTGCAAACTACCTTGAGTGGTATCCGCTTGCATGATGTAGATTTGCGCAGTCTCACTTGGTTCACTAGTGATATCAACATAATCAGGTGCTGAAGGTTTAGACGAACACGCCGCCAACGCAATTGCTAATGCAACAGGAGTGAGTAAGCGTGGTACACTGCGTCTCTGATGGTTTTTCATAGCCATGAGTTCTTAAGTTAATCCGTGTAAAATTGTCTCTATATTAATCGTTGAAGTGATGGTAAACAAATGACAGATAGCAAAACCTTGGACGTCCCGACGTTATACATAGTTCCGACGCCAATCGGGAATCTGGGAGATATCACCCAAAGAGCCCTAGATGTACTTTCAACTGTTGATATCATCGCCGCTGAAGATACACGCCATACTGGCAAGTTACTCTCTCACTTCAATATTCAAACTAAGACGTTCGCTTTGCATGATCACAATGAACAGCAAAAAGCTCAAGCATTAGTTGAGAAATTATTAGCAGGGCAATCCATCGCATTGGTATCCGATGCGGGTACGCCGCTTATCAGTGATCCAGGGTATCACTTGGTTAGTCAATGTCGTCAGGCGGGTGTTAAAGTTACGCCACTTCCTGGTGCCTGTGCTGTGATCACTGCGCTAAGTGCGTCAGGTTTACCTTCAGATCGTTTTAGTTTTGAAGGGTTTTTCCCTGCGAAAAGTAAAGGTCGTAAAGACAAATTACTTGAAATCGCTAAGGTAGAGCGTACGTGTATTTTTTACGAGTCGCCACACCGAATTAGTGAATCATTAAAAGACATGCTGGAAATTTTAGGTCCAGAACGTGAAGTGGTGCTCGCCCGTGAACTCACCAAAACATTCGAGACTATCCAAGGGTTACCTTTAGGTGAATTGGTTGAATGGGTTGAAGAGGATAATAACCGTAAGCGCGGTGAAATGGTTATTCTGATTCATGGTCACCGTGAAGAAAGTCATAGTGAGCTTCCTGAAGAAGCGTTGCGAACCTTAGGTATTTTAACTAAAGAGTTACCTTTGAAAAAAGCAGCAGCCATGACGGCAGAAATATACAATTTGAAAAAAAATGCTCTATACAAATGGGGTTTAGAGAATCTCGATTAAGACCGAGATAGATGTGGAGTTGCTGGAAGTTTGACCGGTTGAAGCCTATTTAAGCTTGAATGGTGATTCTTCCTAGACAGTGCGAGTGGTTAACTATATTATTCGCGCTCGGAGTTGGCTGGGTAGTCGCTGCTTCATTGACGTCCCTTAACCTCGTGTTAGGGAGACTGATGAAGGGGAGGAAAGTCCGGGCTCCATAGAGCAGGGTGCCAGGTAACGCCTGGGGGGCGCAAGCCTACGACAAGTGCAGCAGAGAGAAAACCGCCGATGGCCTTCGGGCACAGGTAAGGGTGAAAGGGTGCGGTAAGAGCGCACCGTGCGACTGGTAACAGTTCGTAGCAAGGTAAACTCCACCCGGAGCAAGACCAAATAGGCTTCCACATAGCGTTGCTCGCGTTAGGAAGCGGGTAGGTTGCTTGAGCCAGTGAGTGATTGCTGGCCTAGACGAATGGCTACCGCCGCGCAAGCGGAACAGAACCCGGCTTATGATGCCGACTCCACCTATTCTAAACCCATCATAGCTCTCGAGTTATGATGGGTTTTTTGCTTTATATTGACTCAGCCGATGCTAAAAGCTTTAAACTTAGCGTAATGTCACGTCTTAGATAAGTTAATGGTTAGCAGCAGTGTCGGAAATCAGTACACTAAACAGACACAAGCCGTTAGGCGAAATGAGAATATTATGACTGAATCATTCCAACATATTTCTGTGCTTTTGCATGAATCCATCGATGGTTTGGCCATTAAGCCAGACGGTACCTATATTGATGGTACTTTTGGTCGCGGTGGTCATAGTCGGACAATTTTATCTAAGCTTGGGCCAAATGGTCGTCTGTTTAGTATCGACCGTGATCCGCAAGCAATTGCCGAGGCGCAAAAAATTGATGATCCGCGCTTTACTATCGTACATGGCCCGTTTTCAGGTATTGCTGAATACGCAGAGCGTTACGATTTAGTCGGAGAAGTTGATGGCGTACTGTTTGATTTAGGTGTGTCGTCACCTCAACTTGATGATGCAGAACGTGGGTTTAGCTTTATGAAAGATGGCCCACTGGATATGCGCATGGATCCAACATCAGGTATCCCTGTATCAGAATGGTTAGTGAATGCTGATTTAGATGATATCACGTGGGTAATTCGCGAGTTTGGCGAAGATAAGCATGCTCGTCGTATTGCGAAGGCGATTGTGGCTTATAGAGAAAATGAAGAAAATGAACCATTGACTCGTACTAGTCAGTTAGCCAAATTGATCTCTGATGCAGCCCCAAAAAGCTTCAAAGAGAAGAAACATCCAGCCACTCGCTCATTCCAAGCGTTTCGTATCTATATCAATAGTGAACTTGAAGAAATTGATAAAGCTCTTAACGGTGCAATGAACGTGCTAGCGAAAGAAGGACGTTTGTCGGTAATCAGCTTCCACTCTCTGGAAGACCGTATGGTGAAACGTTTTATGCGTAAAGAGAGTAAAGGGCCGCAAGTGCCTCATGGTATCCCAATGACGGAAGACCAAATTAAAGCGCTTGGAAGTGCTAACCTTAAAACGGTTGGTAAAGCGATTAAACCTAGTGAATCTGAAGTGGAAGTGAATCCTCGTTCTCGTAGTTCTGTATTAAGGATTGCGGAAAAACTGTAGATTGCGAAAATAAACGGTAATTATGTCTCAAACTACTCCTAATCTTGCAAAATTAATTTTGATCGATTTGCTGACAGTCGGTCGAGTGCCTCTCATTATATTGGTTCTGATATTTGCCAGTGCCATGGGAGTAGTTTTAACAACACATGATACTCGCCAAGCGGTTTCTCGTTTAGACCGAGTGCAGAGTGAACGACTTCGACTCGATAATGAGTGGCGCAACTTAATCATTGAAGAAACTGCACTAGCGGAACATAGTCGTGTGCAAGACATCGCCCAAAATCAGCTGGACATGAAACGTCCGGATGCAGACAAAGAAGTAGTGATTAATATCAAATGAAGAAACCGTCTAAATCGAAGAAGGCTCAGTCAGCACCCGCAAAGAAAACGTCATCTCAGCAATCTGCCATTTTTATTCGATGGCGTTTTTATCTTATCTTATTTTTTATCTTTCTCGCTTTTGCCACTTTGGTGGGGAGAGCCGCCTATATTCAGATTATCGAACCCGATAATTTAATTCATCAAAGTGATTTACGTACTGTTCGCGCTAAAACGATTCACTCAGCCCGTGGCATTATTTCTGATCGTAATGGTGAAGCATTAGCAGTTTCTGTCCCGGTTGACGCTGTATGGGCTAACCCTGCCATCATAATGAAAAAAGGGGCTCTAAAGGATAAAGATCGTTGGTATGCGCTCGCTGATGTGCTTAATCTTGACCGTGAAGGGTTAATCAACAAAATTCGAAATAGTAAAAATGATAAGGACGAACCTCGTCAATTTATCTATTTGCAGCGTCAAGTAAATGCGGCAATGGCCAATTATATTCGCCAGTTAAAGCTCCCTGGGGTTGGTCTAAAAGCCGAGTCGAGACGTTATTATCCCGCTGGGGAAGTGAGTGCTCATACGGTAGGAGTTACCGGTATTGATGGGCATGGTTTAGAAGGGGTTGAGCGCAGTTACGATAAATGGCTCACTGGAGAAGCCGGTAAACGGATTATTCGTAAAGACCGTTACGGACATGTTGTTGAAAATATTTCACTGGAGAAAAGTGAAGCAGGTAAACCCCTAACATTGACTATCGACCAGCGAATTCAAGCCATTGCTTTTCGAGCGGTGAAACAGGCCATGGCTGATTATCGAGCGACCTCTGCATCAGCGGTGATGGTGGACGTCAAAACCGGCGAAGTGCTGGCGATGGTAAATGCCCCATCTTATAACCCGAACAACCGCGCTGATTACCAAAGTTATAAAATGCGTAACCGGGTGATTACCGATGCTTTTGAACCAGGCTCGACAGTGAAACCTTTTGTTGTACTCGCTGCTCTCGAAAACGGAGTTGCGGATGAACACACCATTATTGATGTAGGTAACGGTACTATGCGTATAGGTGGCGCTCGTGTTCGAGATTCGGATCGTATTGTTGGCGGTAAAGCATCGCTGCAAATGATCTTGAAAAAATCGAGTAACGTCGGGGTGTCTAAACTATCACTGCGTATGCCAATTGAAGCGTTATTAGGCATGTATAACTCAGTAGGATTGGGGGAAACGTCAGGTCTAAACCTACCCGGTGAAAGTACGGGGATTTTCCCAACCCGTACACGTTGGTCTGATTTTGAAAGAGCCACCATTGCGTTTGGTTATGGATTGGCGATTACTCCTATTCAATTAGCTCATGCTTATGCGACATTGGGAAATATGGGTAAATATCAGCCATTACATTTAATTGAAGGGCATCGCCAAGCCAATTTAGAACATCAAGTTGCTGATCCTAAATATGTTCGTGAAGTCTTGGATATGTTGGAAACGGTTACCCAACCAGGTGGTACTGCTGTTAAAGCCGCTGTGCCGGGATATCGTATTGCGGCCAAAACCGGGACCTCGCGTAAAGCGATTGCTGGTGGCTATAGTGACGAATATTTTGCCTATACCGCAGGGGTCGCGCCAGTGAGCAATCCACGATTATCTTTAGTGGTGATGGTTAATGAACCGCAAGGGGATTCTTATTATGGTGGTGCGGTTGCTGGTCCCGTCTTCGGCGAGATAATGAAAGGTGCGCTGCAGATTTTAAATATCGCACCAGATGAGAACAAAGTTACAGACGATCAAAAATAGATAAGTGTGGATATTATGAGAAACACGGGGAAAGCGCTTTCGAGTCTTTTATCTCCATGGCTAGTCATGGAACCGTCTACTGCCACTCAAGTTCAGGTGACAGCATTACATTTAGACAGTCGCCAAGTCCAACCCGGCGACACTTTTGTCGCTGTCATTGGTCACTCCGTCGATGGTCGTCAGTTTATCGACACTGCGGTGAATCAAGGAGCCAATGCTGTTATTGCTCAAGCAGACGACGACATTCACCCTCACGGTTTTGTCACAGAGCACAACCAAACTCCGGTGATATATGTTGAGCATCTTAATGAGCATCTGTCCGAACTAGGGGCGCGTTTATACGGTGAACATCATAACAAACCCATTGCAGTAACAGGAACTAACGGCAAAACAACGATAACGCAGCTTATTGCCCAATGGTTAACACTCGTGGGTAAAAAAGCGGCTGTGATGGGAACCACCGGTAATGGATTTCTTGACTCTCTGAAAACGGCGAAGAATACCACAGGTAGTGCGTTAGACATTCAAGAGCAACTATTTGAACTCGCACAGCAAGGCGCTGAATATACAGCACTAGAGGTCTCGTCACATGGTTTAGTTCAAGGGCGCGTTAGAGTGTTGCCTTTTGCTGCGAGTGTATTCACCAATTTAAGTCGTGACCATCTTGATTATCATGGCACGATGGAAGCTTACGCTAAAGCCAAGCAATCACTCTTTACCGAGCATCACTGTGAAGCGGCCATTATTAATAGCGATGATGCAATTGGTCACCAGTGGCTTAATGAAATACCGAATGCCATTGGTGTGTCATTGTATCAAAAACCTGCAACTGACAAATTCGTTTGGGCAACTCAAGTTGAGTATGTTGATAGTGGTATTAGTATGCAGGTTGAAGGTACTTGGGGCCAAGGAACACTGACGGTGCCTTTGATTGGCGAGTTTAATGCTTCTAATGTCTT
Organism: Vibrio nitrifigilis; assembly: GCF_015686695.1. Lineage (NCBI taxonomy): Bacteria > Pseudomonadati > Pseudomonadota > Gammaproteobacteria > Vibrionales > Vibrionaceae > Vibrio > Vibrio nitrifigilis. The sequence continues at coordinate 3,020,204 of NZ_JADPMR010000001.1, forward strand.
ACTCGCCTATACATGTTTGCTTTCATTGGGTTTTTCTGCTCAGCAATTATTGAGTACGGCTCCGAAATTACAACCTGTCATTGGACGCATGGAGCTATTTCAACACCCTGCCAAGGCAAAAGTGGTGGTCGATTATGCCCATACTCCAGATGCACTAGAAAAAGCGTTACAGGCACTGCGTGTGCATTGCAAAGGTAAACTTTTTTCTATCGTGGGTTGCGGTGGTGACCGTGATTCAGGTAAGCGCCCGATGATGGCTCAAATTGCGGAGCAGTATGCCGATAGCGTCGTGCTTACTGATGATAACCCGCGCAGCGAATCTCCTGAGCAAATCATTCAAGATATGCAAGCAGGTCTGGCTCATCCAGAGCATGTTTTGGTTGAACATGATCGTTTCAAAGCCATAGCACTAGCACTTTCTCATTCAACCAAAGACGACATTATTCTTGTGGCGGGTAAGGGCCATGAGGATTACCAAATTTTAGCGGACAGAACGATACATTATTCTGACCGTGAATCGGCACAAACCTTGTTGGAGTTAACCGCATGATAACGATGACATTAAGTACCATCGCTGCAGAATTAAATGGTGAATTAATTGGTCAAGACTGCGAAATTAAAACGGTATCGACGGATACTCGTTATATTGAAGGTCAGTCGTTATTTATCGCATTAGTGGGTGAACGTTTTGACGCGCATGACTTTGTTGCTCAGGCTCAAGAGAATGGTGCTGCAGCTTTATTGGTGTCAAGAAAAGTGGCATCGTCACTTCCACAGGTGTTAGTGACTGACACTAAACAAGCGTTAGGTCAGCTAGGGGCTTATGTACATCAACAATGTGCAACCCCAACGATTGCAATTACTGGGAGTTGTGGGAAAACAACTGTTAAAGAGATGGTCGCAAGTATTTTGTCTGAAAAAGGGAAAGTGCTATTTACGTCCGGGAATTTTAATAATGATATTGGCGTGCCTTTAACCTTACTGCGCTCCACCCCTGAAGATGACTACGCAGTGATCGAACTTGGCGCGAACCATATTGGAGAGATTCAATATACGGTGTCACTTGTTCAACCTGATATTGCGTTGGTTAACAACGTTGCCGCTGCTCATCTTGAAGGTTTCGGCTCGATTGATGGGGTGAAGCAAGCCAAAGGTGAGATCTACTCTGGGTTAAAAGCCGGGAGCTGTGCTGTTGTGAACCTAGATAGCAATGGTGGTGATCGATGGAAAGCGACGCTGGCCAATAAAAAAGTAAAAACTTTTTCCATTACCGATCACAATGCTGACTTTTACGCTCAAAATATCAGGCTTAATGAAGATGGAAGAGCTAGCTTTACTCTGGTTACTCCAAAGCAGCAAGTACCTGTCACACTTGGCATTATAGGTAAACATAATGTCGCGAATGCATTAGCTGCTACCATTTTAGCGACTGAGATGGGCGCAAGCATTGAAAATGTCGTGACTGGTCTTGCCAACATTACGCCAGTAAAAGGGCGTGTCGCGGTATCAATGTTAACTGACAAAATTAAGTTGATTGATGACAGCTATAACGCCAGCGTTCCTGCAATGAAAGCGGCCGTAGATTTGTTGGGTGGTTTCCCATCTATGCGCTGGTTAATTTTAGGCAATATGGCGGAATTAGGTGAGGAAAGTCTTGCACTTCATCGTCAAGTCGGTGAACATGCTGCACCATTCAAGTTTGAGCATGTCTTGACCTATGGTCAGGATACAAGAGTGATCAGTGACGTTTGCCAGGGTAAACATTTTGACACTCATGAAGATATGATTTTATACATCAAGCAGCAACTCGAAAAATACAACGATCAAACTCATACCTTATTGATCAAGGGTGCCTTGAGCTCAAGTATGGGAAAAGTTGTTGCTGCGCTTAAGGAGATATTCTGATGATTATTTGGCTTTCGGAGTTACTCCAGCCATATTTTTCTTTTTTCCGTTTGTTTGAATACCTATCTTTTCGGGCGATAGTAAGTATTTTGACTGCCTTGTCTCTCTCTTTGTGGATGGGGCCTCGTTTAATTAAGCGGTTACAGTTATTACAGATTGGTCAGGTCGTTCGTAACGACGGGCCTGAGTCCCATTTTAGTAAACGTGGTACGCCAACAATGGGCGGTATCATGATTCTTGCTGCCATTACCATTACTGTTCTGTTGTGGACTGATTTATCTAACCCTTATGTATGGGCGGTACTGGCAGTATTACTCGGCTATGGGGCGGTCGGTTTTGTCGACGATTATCGTAAGGTCGTGCGCAAAAATACCGATGGTTTGATCGCGCGCTGGAAATATTTTTGGCAATCATCAATCGCGCTTGTGGTGGCATTTGCACTTTATGCCTATGGTCATGACACGTCAGCGACTCAATTGGTGGTGCCATTTTTCAAAGAAGTTATGCCACAGCTTGGTTTAATGTACATCGTACTCACTTACTTTGTCATTGTAGGGACGAGTAATGCGGTGAACTTGACTGATGGGCTAGATGGTTTAGCCATTATGCCGACGGTATTAGTCTCTGCCGGCTTTGCTGTTATTGCTTGGGCTACCGGCAATGTGAACTTTGCTAATTACCTTCATATTCCTTATGTACCTAATGCTTCTGAACTCGTAGTGGTTTGTACTGCGATTGTCGGAGCTGGGTTAGGCTTTTTATGGTTTAACACTTACCCAGCTCAGGTGTTTATGGGCGATGTTGGCTCATTAGCGCTAGGTGGTGCTCTTGGTATCATCGCTGTTTTAGTTCGCCAAGAATTCGTCTTGGTTATTATGGGCGGTGTGTTTGTGATGGAAACCTTGTCTGTGATTTTACAGGTAGGTTCATACAAACTTCGAGGTCAGCGTATTTTCCGTATGGCGCCAATCCACCATCACTATGAACTTAAAGGCTGGCCAGAGCCTCGCGTTATTGTGCGATTCTGGATTATTTCAATCGTTTTAGTTTTGATTGGTTTAGCGACTTTGAAAGTACGTTAATCCGTTCGAGGAGCAAGAAAATAAAATGGACCGTTGGCAAGGCATTCAGCATGTTGTGGTCGTAGGGCTCGGTATGACCGGGCTCTCAGTCGTTAATTACCTCTCAAAATATCATCCGGAAGTGACGGTGAAGGTAATCGATACGCGTGAAACACCGCCTGGTATCGATAGACTTGATGACCATATTCCTCTGCACCATGGGAGTTGGAATCTCGAATGGCTATTGTCTGCCGATCTCGTGGTTACGAATCCTGGTATTGCGCTTGCTACCCATGAAATTCAGCAAGTATTACAAGCTGGCATTCCTGTTGTTGGCGATATTGAACTGTTTGCTTGGCATGTTAATAAACCCGTGATAGCTATTACCGGATCAAATGGTAAAAGTACTGTGACGGATTTAACGGGCGTGATGGCCAATGCCAGTGGCATAAAGACTGCGATAGGTGGCAATATCGGTGTGGCAGCATTGGATTTACTTGAGCAAGATGCTGAACTCTATGTGCTTGAGTTATCAAGCTTTCAATTAGAAACAACCTCATCTTTAGAGCTTGTCGCTGCCGCGTTCCTGAATTTATCTGAAGATCATATGGACAGATACAACAGCAGTCTGCAAGCGTATCGTGCTGCTAAATTACGTATCTTTGATCATGCCAAAATTGCGGTGGTGAATGCCGATGATCCGCAAACATTTCCTGAATCTTCTATTGCTGATGTTCTTTCCTTTGGTCTCGATAACCCAGCTAATTATGGTGAAGAACTCAAAGATGGACATATGTGGCTAATGGCAAAAGGCCACCCTGTAGTGGCCATTTCTGAGCTAAGCTTAGTTGGACGCCATAATGTGGCAAATGTTCTTACCGTATTAGCATTACTTGATGCAGCTCACATCGATTATACCCCCGCGTTAGAGACACTGAAGTCTTACACTGGACTGACACATCGATGCCAAGTGGTTGCGGATAATCAGGGTATAAAATGGGTTAACGATTCGAAAGCGACAAATGTAGCTAGCACGTTGGCAGCACTGTCTGGATTACAACTTAAAGGCAAGCTGTACTTGTTAGTGGGTGGGGTTGGTAAAGGGGCGGATTTTTCACCTCTAAAACCTGCATTAGCCGCTCTTCCGCTGCAACTATGCTGTTTTGGTCGAGATGGTGAGCAATTTATGTCTTTGCATCCTTCAGCTAAATCATTCGAATCCATGGAAGTCATCATTAAAGCGATACGTCCAGAACTAAAATCTGGAGATATGGTGTTGCTGTCTCCAGCCTGTGCGAGTTTTGATCAGTTTAATAGCTTCATGCATCGAGGTGAGGTTTTTGCTTCACTTGCAGAGCAGTATGCGTAATAAAAGGTAAGTGTCTTGGTGTTATCCAAACCGTGGAACAAATTTTGGCATTGGCTAAAAACGCCATCTCCAGAAGCGCTGTTTGATCGTCAATTGGTCTGGATAGCATTAGGGCTAATGCTGATTGGCTTAGTGATGGTAACATCCGCATCGTTTCCGATCAGCTCACGCCTGACTCATCAGCCGTTCCATTTTATGTTTCGGCATGCACTGTTTTTGCTGTTATCCATAATTACATCATCCGTCGTGCTGCAGATACCAATGGCTAAGTGGATGAAATACAGCTCAGCGATGTTGGCAGTTTCATTCTTTTTATTAGTGGTGGTATTGGTTGCGGGACACTCGGTAAATGGCGCTTCACGTTGGATTCCTTTAGGCTTATTTAACTTGCAGCCTGCTGAGGTGGCGAAGCTATCACTATTCCTGTTCATGGCGGGCTATTTAGTCCGAAAACAGGACGAAGTTCGTGAAACCTTCTTTGGCGGCTTTATGAAGCCAATTATGGTGTTTGGCACACTTGCGGTGTTGCTATTAGGACAGCCGGATTTAGGTACTGTGGTCGTCATGCTCGTAACGCTATTTGGTATGTTATTCATTGCTGGAGCTAAACTGACTCAGTTTATCTCGTTAATGGTGGCGGGTATTTTAGCTGTTGTGGCTCTCATTGCAGCAGAGCCGTACCGTATTCGCCGTGTGACGTCGTTTTGGGACCCTTGGGAAGATCCATTTGGTAGTGGCTATCAGTTAACTCAGTCACTTATGGCGTTTGGTCGTGGTGAGTGGTTTGGCCAAGGGTTAGGAAATTCAGTACAAAAATTAGAGTATTTACCAGAAGCTCACACCGATTTTGTGTTCGCAGTGTTAGGTGAAGAACTCGGTTTTGTCGGCGTAGTTTTAGTACTTATGCTGATTTTTAGTTTGGTGCTTAAAGCGATTTTCATTGGTAAAAAAGCCTTTGAACACAAACAAGATTTTGGCGGCTATTTAGCATTTGGGATTGGTATCTGGTTTGCGTTCCAGACACTGGTTAACGTGGGTGCAGCAGCCGGTATAGTGCCAACCAAAGGTTTAACCTTGCCCTTGATCAGTTATGGTGGTTCAAGTTTGATTATCATGTCTGTGGCGGTATCGATTCTATTGCGTATCGACTACGAATGTCGTTTGCAAAGTCTCCAAAAAGTAGAAGAAACAACGATAGATGAAGAAAAATAAACGTTTAATGGTAATGGCTGGTGGGACGGGAGGACATGTTTTCCCGGGGCTAGCGGTTGCTAAACAATTACAAGACCAAGGTTGGGAAATCCGTTGGTTAGGTACTGCTGATCGTATGGAAGCAGACTTAGTACCAAAGCACGGAATTGACATTGATTTTATTCGCGTGAAAGGATTACGCGGTCAAGGATTCCTGCGCTTACTAAAAGCACCATTTCAAATTGTGAATGCAGTACGTCAAGCTCGCGCCCATATGAAACGCTGGCAGCCTGACGCAGTGCTTGGCATGGGTGGCTATGTGAGCGGTCCCGGCGGTATTGCTGCATGGTTAATGGGTATTCCAGTTGTGTTGCATGAACAGAACGCAGTTGCAGGCCTGACTAACAAATGGTTGGCTAAGGTTGCTACCAAAGTGTTTCAGGCATTCAAAGGAGCATTTCCTAACGTCCCTGTCGTGGGTAACCCAGTGCGCAGTGATGTTGTGTCTATTGCTTCTCCAGAGGAACGTTTTGCCGATAGAAATGGTCCTATTCGCATTTTAGTGATGGGGGGCAGCCAAGGTGCTCGCATCTTGAATCAAACGATGCCAGAGGTCATGGCGTTGCTAGGCGATGGTTATGAAATTCGCCACCAAGCTGGTAAAAATAATCAACCAAGTGTTGAACAAGGCTACCAAACACTAGGGGTCAAGAACGCCAGTGTGACCGAATTTATCGATGATGTGGCAAGCGAGTATGCTTGGGCTGACGTGTTAGTTTGTCGCTCAGGCGCTTTGACCGTATCTGAAGTATCAGCTGCAGGGGTGGGGGCTATTTTTGTTCCCTTCATGCACAAAGACAGACAGCAGGCATTAAATGCCGATCACTTAGTGGAATCCGGTGCTGCACTGATGATCGAACAGCCTGATTTAAGTGCTGAAAAAATGGCAAGCGCGATTCAAAAGCTCGATCGCAGCGCACTTAAATCTATGGCGATTAAAGCTCGTCAAGCGGCAAAAATTGATGCGGATAAAGTTGTGGCAGATGCCATCATCGCACTAAGTGACAATTGAGAAAAAATTCATGACAGTTAAACATACTCCAGACTTAGCTCAGATTAGAGCAATCATCCCTGAAATGCGTCGTGTTAAATGCATTCACTTTGTTGGTATTGGTGGCGCAGGAATGAGCGGTATCGCCGAGGTTCTTCTTAATGAAGGTTACCAGATTACGGGGTCTGATATTGCTGAGAATGCGGTGACGCAGCGTCTAACTGAAAAAGGCGCTTACATCCATATTGGTCATGCGGCTGAAAACATTGATCAGGCGAGTGTTGTTGTGGTCTCTACTGCGATTAATGAGAGCAACCCGGAAGTATCCGCGGCTCGTGAAAAACGTATTCCAGTAGTACGTCGTGCTGAAATGTTGGCTGAATTAATGCGTTATCGCCATGGTATTGCTGTAGCCGGAACACATGGTAAAACCACCACAACAGCACTTGTCACTCAAATTTATAATGAAGCTGGCTTAGATCCTACCTTTGTTAACGGTGGTTTGGTGAAAAGTGCAGGTACAAATGCGCGTTTAGGTTCAAGTCGAATCCTGATTGCTGAAGCTGATGAAAGCGATGCGTCATTTTTGTACCTACAGCCTATGGTGACAATTGTAACTAACATCGAAGCTGATCATATGGATACATATGGTGGTAATTTTGAAACCTTGAAGCAAACCTTTGTGGATTTTCTTCATAACTTACCTTTTTATGGTCAAGCTATGATGTGCATTGACGATCCTGTTGTGCGCGAGTTAATTCCACGAGTCAGCCGCCAAGTGATTACCTATGGATTTTCGGAAGATGCTGATGTTAGGATTGAAAACTATCGTCAAGAAGGTCAACAAGGTAAATTTACAGTGGTACGTCAAGGACGTGATAACTTAGATATAACCTTAAATATCCCTGGACGTCATAATGCACTTAATGCGTCTGCTGCCATTGCAGTGGCAACCGAAGATGATATTAGTGATGAAGCCATTCTTCGCGCCATGGAAAGCACACAGGGCACCGGGCGACGTTTCGATCAGCTTGGAGAGTTTGAAACTGGCCATGGTAAAGCTATGCTAGTTGATGACTATGGACATCACCCAACAGAAGTTGGTGTGACTATTAAGGCAGCACGTAATGGATGGCCTGATAAACGTCTAGTGATGATCTTTCAGCCGCATCGTTATACACGAACTCGCGATTTATATGATGATTTTGCTAACGTTTTAGAACAAGTTGACGTGCTACTTATGTTGGATGTATACCCAGCAGGCGAAAAACCAATATCAGGTGCTGATGGGCGCTCTTTATGTCGGACGATTCGCAGTCGAGGTAAAGTTGACCCCATTTTTGTTCCAGATAGCCATACTTTACCGTCGGTATTAGCAAATGTATTACAAGATGGTGACTTAGTATTGACTCAAGGGGCTGGGGATATAGGCAAAGTAGCTAAACAATTAGCTGCATTGCAATTAAACATCGAAAAGATGCAACAAAACTAAGATAAGTTATATGGTTTCGGTTTATTTGCTGCTCATCTTTGTATCAATCGCAGATTTCTTTATAACAGTGTTTGATACTTTTAATGACCTCAGTATAATCCGAAAGTTACAGCTAATGATTTTACCTCTATTACAATTAAAAATAGGGAATTAAATTGCCAGTCGTTAACAGGATAATCGGACTTTGATATATCAAGCTTTAGCCAAAGGCCGTCGACTATCCAGTTCTCCGCTTATGAGACGTCACGCCCCTGGCGGACTGTTTTTACTCGCGGTATTACTGTTGATTGGCATTTTGTTGTACTCAACGGTCAGTTGGATGTGGGATGATCAACGTCTTCCTCTCTCAAAAATCGTATTGCAAGGTGATTTAAAGTACGTGACTCCACAAGACGTACAGCACGCTTTCGGACAGTTAGATCATATTGGCACTTTTATGTCGCAGAATATTGATGACTTACAGAAAAGCGTCGAAAGCATCCCTTGGGTGGAACATGCTTCTATTCGCAAGCAGTGGCCCGATACGATCAAAGTCTTTCTGACCGAATATCATGTTACCGCTTTCTGGAACGGTAACGCTTTACTAAATGGTAAAGGAAAAGTGTTTCACGGTGACGTTTCCTTAGTCAAAGATGAGCACGTTAAGCTGTATGGACCTAAAGGGACCGCTCCTGAGGTTCTAAAAGTATGGCAGAAATATAATCCAGAATTTAAGCAATTAGGTTTACACATATCTTCATTGCTGCTTAATGAACGCCGCGCATGGCAAATTATTTTAGATAACGGCATTCGTTTAGAATTGGGTAAAGAATCGTTAGACGAACGTATTCAACGATTCTTTTTACTGTACAAAAAATTAGGCGATAGCGTTGAGCGTATCAGTTATATAGACCTACGCTATGATACAGGAGCCGCTGTAGGCTGGATTCCTGAGCAAGAGTTAACACAAGAGAAGGCTGATGACTAAAACTGCCGAAGACAACCTCATTGTTGGTTTGGACATTGGTACTGCCACCGTATCTGCGTTGGTAGGAGAAGTGCTTCCTGATGGTCAGATTAATATCATTGGTGCGGGTACGAGTCCTTCACGTGGAATGGATAAGGGCGGTGTCAATGATTTGGAGTCGGTCGTAAAATCGGTACAAAGAGCTATCGATCAAGCTGAATTAATGGCGGAATGCCAAATTAGTAATGTTTTTCTTTCGATTTCTGGCAAGCATATTGCAAGTCGTATTGAAAAAGGTATGGGGGCCATTTCTGACGAAGAGGTGACCCAAGACGACATGGATCGTGCTATTCATACCGCTAAATCAATTAAAATTGGTGAAGAGCAGCGAATTTTGCATGTCATTCCGCAAGAATTTACGATTGATTACCAAGAAGGAATTAAAAATCCGCTAGGCTTATCAGGAGTACGCATGGAAGTGAGTGTGCACCTGATCACTTGTCATAATGATATGGCAAGAAACATCATTAAAGCTGTTGAGCGTTGCGGGTTAAAAGTTGAACAATTAGTATATTCAGGTTTAGCAGCAAGTAATGCTGTTATCACCGAAGATGAGCGTGAGCTAGGTGTGTGCGTGGTTGATATTGGCGCGGGCACCATGGATATCGCAGTTTGGACCGGTGGAGCATTGCGACATACAGAAGTGTTTTCGTATGCAGGTAATGCCGTCACTAGTGATATCGCATTTGCCTTTGGTACTCCGGTCAGTGACGCGGAAGAAATCAAAGTCAAATATGGCTGTGCTTTAAGTGAACTGGTTAGTAAAGATGATACGGTGAACGTTCCGAGTGTCGGTGGTCGCCCATCAAGAAGTTTACAAAGACAAACCTTGTCGGAAGTGATTGAGCCTCGCTACACTGAATTAATGGGTATGGTTAATCAGACGATTGATTCGGTGCAAGAACAATTGCGTAAGGATGGTATAAAGCATCACCTTGCTGCAGGGATTGTTTTGACTGGCGGTGCTGCGCAAATCGAAGGATTAGTTGAGTGTGCGGAACGCGTATTCCGCAATCAAGTAAGAGTAGGCAAACCACTCGAAGTGAGTGGCCTTACTGATTACGTTAAAGAGCCGTATCATTCTACGGCAGTGGGTTTACTTCATTATGCAAGAGATGTGCAGATGAGTGATGAGACGGATTATCAGGAGCCTAAACGCCAGATTCCGTCTTCAAGCCTCTTCAGTCGCTTGCGTAATTGGATACAAAAAGAGTTTTAACCTGAGTTGCAGGAAAAACGGAGATAACACATGTTTGAACCGATGATGGAAATGTCTGACGATGCTGTAATTAAAGTCGTTGGGGTTGGTGGTGGCGGCGGTAATGCCGTAGAACACATGGTGCGTGAGTCCATCGAAGGCGTGGAATTCATCAGTATCAATACAGATGCACAAGCACTTCGCAAGGCCAGCGTTAGCACTGTCATTCAAATTGGTGGCGACATCACAAAAGGTTTGGGTGCGGGTGCAAACCCTCAAGTTGGACGTGATGCAGCTCTCGAAGATAAAGATCGCATTAAAGAAGTTCTAACTGGTGCCGATATGGTATTTATCGCAGCTGGTATGGGCGGTGGTACAGGTACTGGTGCTGCTCCAGTGATCGCTGAAGTTGCTAAAGACCTAGGTGTATTAACTGTCGCTGTTGTGACTAAACCATTTAGCTTTGAAGGTAAGAAACGCTTATCTTTCGCGGAGCAAGGAATTGAAGAGCTTTCTAAGCATGTTGACTCTTTGATTACTATTCCTAACGAAAAATTGCTAAAAGTGTTAGGTCGTGGCATTACACTACTTGAAGCTTTTGCTAGCGCGAACGATGTACTGAAAAATGCAGTACAGGGTATTGCTGAGCTGATTACTCGTCCGGGTATGATTAACGTCGACTTTGCTGACGTTCGTACTGTGATGTCAGAAATGGGTCACGCGATGATGGGTAGCGGTGTAGCAAATGGTGAAGATCGTGCGGAAGAAGCGGCGGAAATGGCAATTTCCAGTCCACTTCTAGAAGATATCGATTTGGCTGGCGCTCGTGGTGTTCTGGTTAACATTACTGCTGGTTTGGATATGCGTCTAGATGAGTTTGAAACAGTGGGTAACACCGTTAAAGCTTTCGCATCAGATAACGCAACTGTGGTTATCGGTACTTCACTTGACCCAGATATGGCTGATGAAATCCGAGTTACTGTTGTGGCAACCGGCATCGGCACTGAAAAACGCCCTGACATCACACTAGTCGCTGGTGGCAAAGCAAAAGCTTCTGCTCCAGCACAACCACAGCAACAAGTGGCTGCGAAAGTGGAAGAAAAAGTGGCACAGCCTGTGCAAGAGAAAACGGAAACTCCGGCTTCGACTGCAAACGCTTCTTCTGGTAATCAGAGCACAGCTCCAAAACCAGAGAAAGAAAGTGGGTACTTGGATATTCCAGCATTCCTACGTCGTCAGGCTGATTAAATAATCGCCACAATTTGACACTGTTCAAAATTCTGGTAGGATGTCGCTCGGCTCACCTATGAGTCGAGCTTTGTGGCACTAATTTGAGGCAAGTAGATGATCAGACAACGTACTCTGAAAGAAATAGTGAAAACAACTGGGGTGGGATTACACTCTGGTCGTAAAGTCACATTAACTCTTCGCCCTGCTGCTGCAAATACTGGGATTATCTACCGTCGTACCGACTTGAATCCACCAGTTGATTTTCCTGCTAATCCTGAAGACGTTCGCGATACTATGCTGTGTACAGCACTAGTGAACGATGAAGGTGTGCGCATCTCCACGGTTGAACACTTAAGTTCAGCATTGTCTGGGATGGGAATTGACAACCTGATTGTTGAAGTTGATGCACCAGAAATCCCAATCATGGATGGCAGCGCGAGTCCATTTGTGTTCCTTCTACAACAAGCGGGTGTAGAAGAACTCAATGCGCCAAAACGTTTCATCCGTGTTAAGAAACCAGTTCGTATCGAAGATGGTGATAAGTGGGTAGAAATTCTTCCCCACAATGGTTTCAAAATGGATTTCGAGATTGAATTTAATCACCCTGCTATCGATAGTGATGGGCAGCACATGGTGTTTGATTTTTCTTCTCAAGGTTTTGTGAAAGACATTTCTCGTGCACGTACCTTTGGTTTTATGCGTGATATTGAGTACCTTCAATCACAGAATTTATGTTTAGGTGGTAGCTTTGACTGTGCAATCGTTCTTGATGATTACCGAATCTTGAATGAAGATGGTCTGCGCTTTGACAGTGAATTTGTTACGCACAAAGTATTGGATGCAATTGGCGATTTATATATGTGCGGTCACCCAATTGTTGGGGAATTCCGTGCCTTTAAATCAGGTCATGGTTTGAATAACCAACTATTGCGTGCATTGTTAGCAAATCAAGAAGCTTGGGAATGGGCAACATTCGAAGAAGAAGTTGGTTCTCCGGTAATGTTTGCTGAACCTAATACTGTACTAGCATAATTGAAATAGATTTAAACGGTTGGATTAAACGCTTTTATCTGTTTTAACTGAAAGAATTATTTGAAAAGCCAGACGTAAGTCTGGCTTTTTTGATCCTAAGATTTTTATCTCTTCTTTGCCATATCGGCAAGTCGCTGGAGTCGCTTCTGGATTTTGTCTGGAGCATGTTCAGCCACTGCCAATAAATATCCAGCGGCATCTTCCGAAATTGGGGGGCGTGACTTTGCCTCTTTTTGCGTTTCAACGTCATTGTTCTTAATTCGGTAAATCGCTGGGTTTATGCGTATTTCAATTGAAATTAATTTAGCAAATCCATGATTTCGCAATTGATTTAGGATATTTAATCGATCACGTTCGATCTTCATTTTTAACCCAGCACTGGCTGCTTCGATCACCAGTTGACCATGGCGAATATTTGCCGCACGAATATGATCTTCTGTCCCTCTCGGCAAGATCTTTTTTAGTGCTTGGTTGATCATTAAGATCTCACCTGCGTGTTCTTGTAGTTTTTTAAAGCGAGACCCATCAACTAACTCAGTTGTTGCGGTCGGTCTATGATCTCTCATTGGGATAATCCTATGATGGTCGTCTTTATTATATAAACATAGCCTATGATCGCATGTCTAATAGCCGTGAGGCTAGTCATTTGTTGATGGCAAAGTTTTAGTCGAAAATATCGTCAAATAACAATAATGAGTCTTGTCCAAACATTACTTGCCGATATGTGCGTTTTTTGCTCATTTATACGGCATTCAAACTGCTCAACTATTGATAGATCAAGTGAAAAACCTTAGGTTAAGTACACAAATTCCCAAGTAAGATCGAAACACAGAGGATTGTTGTTGGTCGTAGGGACAAAAATTCCTTAAACTAGGCGCTACTTATATCTAAATGCCTTGAAAATGAACATTGTCATCACCATATATCAAGACATATGACTTATCTCAGTATCCTTAGTTGATAACAGAAAGAGACTAAAGGCATTAAGAAGTCGATCGATGACGATCTAATTACAGAGAGATCCACAAGAAATGATAACTAAGTTACTGACAAAGGTAATTGGCAGTCGTAATGATCGTACATTGCGTAGCTTGAGAAAGATTGTTAAAGAAATCAATAACTACGAGCCAGCTTTTGAAGCTTACTCCGATGAAGAATTAAAAGCAAAAACTGCAGAATTTCGCCAACGTCTAGAGCAAGGTGAAACTCTAGACCAACTTCTTCCTGAAGCATTTGCAACTGTTCGTGAAGCCTCTAAACGTATTTATGGTATGCGTCACTTTGACGTACAGCTTATTGGTGGAATGGTGCTAAATAGCGGTGAAATCGCTGAAATGCGCACTGGTGAAGGTAAAACCCTTACCGCGACATTGCCTGCCTATCTTAATGCTCTTCCTCAGAAAGGGGTTCATATCGTTACAGTCAATGATTACTTGGCTAAACGTGATGCGGAAACTAACCGTCCTTTATTCGAATTCCTAGGTATGACCGTTGGTGTTAACGTGCCAAACATGCCGCCTCATGAGAAACAACAAGCGTATAAAGCGGATATTCTTTACGGAACAAATAACGAATTTGGTTTCGACTATTTGCGTGACAACATGGCATTTCGTGTTGAAGACCGTGTTCAAGGTGAGCGCTTCTTTGCCATTGTCGATGAAGTTGACTCAATATTAATTGATGAAGCGCGAACTCCTCTTATTATTTCGGGTCCTGCTGAAGACAGTTCAGAGCTGTATGCGCGCATCAATACCCTGATTCCATACCTGAAATTACAAGATCAAGAAGACTCAGAAGAATACCGTGGTGATGGCCACTACACCGTTGATGAGAAATCTAAGCAAGTTTACTTGACTGAAACGGGTCAAGAGTACGTTGAAGAATTACTTGTCACTAACGGTCTAATGGAAGAAGGCGATACGCTATATTCTCCGACCAATATCAGTCTGCTACACCACGTGAATGCAGCGCTGCGTGCTCACGTATTGTTCGAACGTGACGTTGACTACATCGTAAATGAAAAAGGCGAAGTGGTTATCGTTGATGAACATACAGGCCGTACGATGGAAGGTCGTCGTTGGTCTGATGGTTTACACCAAGCGGTAGAAGCAAAAGAAGGCGTAAAAATTCAAAACGAGAACCAGACTCTGGCATCTATTACGTTCCAGAACTATTTCCGTTTGTATGAAAAACTGTCAGGTATGACCGGTACTGCTGATACTGAAGCATTTGAGTTCCAACAAATTTACGGTTTAGAAACCGTGGTTATTCCGACTAACCGCCCAATCCGTCGTATTGATATGCCTGATATGGTTTATCGTACTGAAGCGGAAAAATTTGCTGCAATCATTCAAGATATTCAGAAATGTGTTGAGAAAGGTCAACCTGTTTTGGTTGGTACGGTTTCGATTGAAAAATCAGAGCTGTTATCAAACGCATTGAAGAAAGCTAAGATTAAACACAATGTACTGAACGCTAAATTCCATGAAAAAGAAGCGGAAATTGTAGCAAGTGCTGGTATGCCTGGTGTTGTGACTATTGCAACTAACATGGCAGGTCGTGGTACCGATATTGTATTGGGTGGTAGCTGGCAATCTAAAGTTGAAACTCTGGATGAGCCGACTCAAGAGCAGATCGACAAGATCAAAGCGGAATGGAAAGAAATTCACGAGAAAGTACTAGAAGCGGGTGGTTTACATATCATTGGTACTGAACGTCACGAATCTCGTCGTATCGATAACCAGTTGCGTGGTCGTTCTGGCCGTCAAGGTGACCCAGGTTCAACTCGTTTCTACTTATCGATGGAAGATACTTTATTACGTATCTTTACCTCTGACCGTATGGCCAGCCTAATTCAGAGCGGTATGGAAGAAGGTGAAGCGATTGAAAGTAAAATGCTATCGCGCTCCATTGAAAAAGCTCAGCGTAAAGTAGAAGGTCGTAACTTCGACATTCGTAAACAATTACTTGAATACGATGATGTCGCTAATGATCAACGTAAAGTGGTTTACGAACTACGCGATGCTTTACTTGGCACTGATGATATTAGTGAAATGCTTAATCAACATCGTGAAGACGTACTGCACGCTGTTATTGACCAATTTATTCCGCCACAAAGTTTGGAAGATATGTGGGATATTTCTGGTCTAGAAGAACGCTTGAAAAACGACTTTGATCTAGAACTTCCGATTCAGAAATGGTTAGACGAAGACGATAGTCTTCATGAAGAAACGCTACGTGAACGTGTTGTAGAAGAAGCGGTTCGTGTCTACGGTGAAAAAGAAGAAGCGGTTGGCTCTGAAGTGATGCGCAACTTCGAAAAATCAGTCATGTTGCAAACACTGGATACATTGTGGAAAGAGCACTTGGCTGCGATGGATCATTTGCGTCAAGGTATCCATCTACGTGGTTATGCTCAAAAAGATCCAAAACAAGAGTACAAACGTGAATCGTTTGAACTGTTTGAAGGTCTGCTTGATGCGTTGAAAGCGGATGTCATTATGGTGCTGTCTAAAGTTCGAGTTCAACAACAAGAAGAAGTCGAACGAATGGAAGCTCAGCGTATTGCTCAGGCAGAAGAAGCTGCTCGTTTGGCTAAAGAACATAATGGTGAAATGAGCGAGCAAGATAATGTGAATGATGGACAACCGATCACTCGTGATTATCCAAAAGTTGGCCGTAATGATCCATGCCCATGCGGTAGTGGTAAAAAATACAAACATTGTCACGGTAGAATCACTCACTGATCCTATTGATAAATAAAAAAGAGTCGCTAAGGCGACTCTTTTTTTAGATAAAATGACGTCCCAGATGAGTTTTACGCTTCAATGAGTCGAAGGAAGAATATGAAACGCACGCATATTGTTGCTGGTATTATTTTAAACCCAGCCCAAACACATGTATTTATTACCAAGCGTCCAAGTGATAAACATAAAGGTGGCTTTTGGGAGTTTCCTGGTGGAAAAGTGGAAGCGGGTGAATCTGTTGAAGTAGCAATGAGTCGAGAATTGTTTGAAGAGATTGGCATTGAAGTCACAGCGCAACAGTCTTTCCAACAGTTAGAGTTTGATTATCCTGAGAAGTCACTCAAATTTGATTTTCAAACAATTACTGCTTTTAATCATGAGCCTTATGGAAAAGAAGGGCAGGAAGGCCTTTGGGTCGCAGTCGAATCGTTATCTGATTACACTTTTCCTGAAGCGAATGTGCCAGTTTTAGAGCAAGTGATGAAAGAGTTTTGCTAAGTGCTAGCAAGACATTCGGATAGTTGGTAGTTTAGATAGATACAGTTGGAACACCGAGCAAACAATATTAAGCCGGTTTAAGAGAATGGAGAATAATGCAATGGTAAGAATTGCAATTGCTGGCGCTGCTGGTCGAATGGGAAGAAATCTTGTAAAAGCGGCAAATCACAACCCTAACTCAAGTGTTGGTGCTGGTTCAGAGCGCCCTGAGTCTTCTTTAGTTGGAGTTGATATTGGTGAACTGTGTGGTGAAAGCCGTTTGGATGTATCACTCGTCGATAATTTAGAGCAGTCCATCGAACAATTTGATGTAATTATTGATTTCACAGCACCTAAAAGTACTCTGGCAAACATTGAGCTTTGTAAGAAATATAATAAAAAACTGGTCATTGGTACTACTGGTTTTAGTGATGAAGAACGTACTTTAATCGACGAAGCAGCGAAAGAAATATCTATCGTAATGGCTCCCAACTACAGTGTTGGAGTAAACCTTGTTTTTAAACTGCTTGAAAAAGCGGCGAAAGTGATGGGTGATTACTGCGATATCGAAATTGTTGAAGCGCATCACCGTCATAAAGTCGATGCACCATCTGGTACTGCTATCGGTATGGGTGAGGCTATTGCAGGAGCGATGGGCAATAAGCTCAGTGATGTTGCTGTTTATGCTCGTGAAGGTATTACGGGTGAACGTACTCGTGACGAAATTGGTTTTGCGACAATTCGAGCGGGTGACATTGTTGGTGAACATACTGCGATGTTTGCTGATATCGGTGAGCGTGTAGAGATTACTCATAAGGCGACCGATCGTATGACATTTGCTAATGGTGCTGTGCGTGCAGCTATCTGGTTAGCGGACAAACCAGCAGGCTTTTATACGATGACCGAAGTTCTTGAACTGAATAGTTTGTAAAATACATAATTATGCGTCACCTAAGGGTGGCGCTTTTTTTTATCTATCCATTACTCGTTTTTTTATTAGAAAAAATAACTGGTCTAAAAAAGCAATTTCTGGTGCATTTAATTGTGTTTTTTGTCGCTTATGAATGCTTTTTTGTTTCTAGTTCCTATTTTTTATTATTAAGTTTGTGGTGATATCGTTTGCTTATGTGGGTAAATTCGCTATCGTTCTCTGGGGAGTATGTGGTGGTGGTTTTTTAGTCATATCTCATTCACATTAGAAAGGGATAATAGAAAAAGCATCGTTTTCACCTTTTTTACGCAAAATCTTTAAATAAACCAAGAAATATTCATTTTATTTTTTACTCAATATTGACAGGTTTCGTTGTGCTAATTAGAATACCGCCAATTTGTCTGTAAGACCCAAAAGCAATTTTAAATCGCGAAATGGAAGGCAAATGTGAAGTTTAATTTAAATTTTTTGCATTTTTATTCTGGAGGTTGTCTTGAGTAAATCAGCACTGTTAGTCCTAGAAGATGGGACAGTGTTCCGCGGAGTGTCCATCGGCGCAGATGGTTCATCCGTTGGTGAAGTCGTTTTTAATACCTCGATGACGGGGTATCAAGAAATCCTCACTGATCCTTCCTATTCTCAACAAATCGTTACTCTTACTTATCCTCACATTGGCAATACCGGTACCAATACCGAAGATGAAGAATCCACTGCGATTCATGCTCAAGGCCTTGTGATCCGCGATCTCCCTCTTATTGCTTCTAACTTCCGCAGCGAAAAATCCCTTTCTGATTACCTTAAAGATAACAATATTGTTGGTATTGCTGATATCGACACACGTAAGTTGACTCGTCTATTACGTGAAAAAGGTGCTCAGATCGGTTGTATCGTTGCTGGTGATAACTTGGATGAAGCTTTAGCTCTAACTAAGGCAAAAGAATTCCCAGGCCTAAAAGGCATGGATTTAGCGAAAGTAGTAACCACAAAAGAAGCTTACCCTTGGAAACAAGGCTCTTGGTCACTAGAGAATGGTTTACCACAAGCAAAAGATGATAGTGAATTACCTTATCATGTTGTTGCTTATGACTTTGGAGCAAAACGTAACATCTTACGTATGCTTGTTGACCGAGGCTGTCGACTAACGGTTGTTCCTGCTGAAACTTCAGCAGAAGAAGTGTTAGCGTTGAATCCTGACGGTATTTTCTTATCAAATGGCCCTGGTGACCCAGAACCATGTACTTACGCGATTGAAGCGACTAAGACTTTCTTAGATAAAGGTATTCCAGTATTTGGTATCTGTTTAGGTCACCAAATCTTGGCTTTGGCGTCTGGCGCTAAAACTATCAAAATGAAGTTTGGTCACCACGGTGCTAACCACCCAGTAAAAGACTTAGATCGTGATGTAGTGATGATTACTTCGCAGAACCATGGTTTTGCTGCTGATGAAGCGACGTTACCTGACAATCTACGTGCGACTCATAAATCGCTGTTTGATGGTTCTCTACAAGGTATTCATCGTACAGATAAGCCAGCATTTAGTTTCCAGGGTCACCCAGAAGCGAGCCCTGGTCCACATGATGCTGCGCCATTATTTGACCACTTTATCGATTTGATTCAACAACACCGCGCTTAATTTGGAGTAGTAAACAATGCCAAAACGTACTGACATAAAGAGCATTCTAATCTTAGGTGCTGGTCCTATTGTTATCGGTCAGGCTTGTGAGTTTGACTACTCAGGTGCTCAAGCTTGTAAAGCGCTGCGCGAAGAGGGTTATCGAGTTATCCTTGTGAACTCAAACCCTGCAACTATCATGACTGACCCAGAGATGGCTGATGCGACTTATATCGAGCCAATCAACTGGGAAGTTGTGCGCAAAATTATTGAGAAAGAACGCCCTGATGCCATTCTGCCAACCATGGGTGGTCAAACAGCACTGAACTGTGCTTTGGATTTAGAAAAATACGGTGTATTGGCTGAATTCAATGTCGAGATGATTGGTGCAACTGCTGACGCGATTGATAAAGCGGAAGACCGTTCTCGTTTTGATAAAGCGATGAAGTCGATTGGTCTTGAATGTCCTCGTGCTGATACTGCAAAAAGCATGGAAGAAGCCTACAAAGTCCTAGAGATGGTTGGCTTTCCTTGTATCATCCGCCCTTCATTTACCATGGGTGGTACTGGTGGTGGTATCGCATACAATAAAGAAGAGTTTGACGATATCTGTCGTCGAGGTTTAGACCTATCTCCAACCAATGAGCTATTAATCGATGAATCACTTATCGGTTGGAAAGAGTACGAGATGGAAGTGGTTCGTGACAAAAACGACAACTGTATCATCGTATGTTCTATCGAAAACTTTGACGCAATGGGAATCCACACTGGTGACTCAATCACAGTGGCTCCTGCGCAAACGCTTACAGATAAAGAATACCAATTAATGCGTAACGCTTCTCTAGCGGTATTGCGTGAAATTGGTGTTGAAACAGGTGGTTCAAACGTTCAGTTTGGTATCAACCCGAAAGATGGCCGCATGGTTATCATCGAGATGAACCCTCGTGTATCTCGTTCTTCTGCACTTGCATCGAAAGCAACAGGTTTCCCTATTGCAAAAGTGGCAGCAAAATTGGCGATCGGCTACACCCTAGACGAGCTAATGAACGACATCACTGGTGGCGCTACCCCAGCATCATTCGAACCTACTATCGACTACGTTGTTACTAAGATTCCTCGTTTTAACTTCGAGAAATTTAATGGCTCTAACGACCGTCTCACCACTCAGATGAAATCAGTGGGTGAGGTGATGGCGATTGGTCGTAACCAACAAGAATCACTGCAAAAAGCACTTCGCGGCCTTGAAGTAGGCGCGACTGGTTTCGATAGTATGGTTGATCTTGAAGCGCCTGATGCATTAACTAAGATTCGTTATGAGCTAAAAGAAGCTGGCGCTCAGCGTATCTGGTATATTGCTGATGCATTCCGTGCAGGTATGTCTGTTGATGGCATCTTCAATCTAACTAACATTGACCGCTGGTTCTTGGTTCAAATTGAAGAGCTAATTCAACTAGAAGCTGATATTAAAGCGGGTGGTTTTGCTGGTTTAACTGAAGATGTACTGCGTCGTGTTAAGCGTAAAGGTTTTGCCGATGCTCGCTTATCTAAACTGCTTGGCGTAGCTGAAAAAGAAATTCGTCGAGTACGTGACCAATACAATATTCACCCTGTATACAAACGCGTGGATACTTGTGCGGCTGAATTTGCATCAGATACTGCTTACATGTACTCATCTTACGATGAAGAGTGTGAAGCAAACCCAACTGATCGTGAGAAAATAATGGTTCTGGGTGGTGGTCCAAACCGTATCGGTCAAGGTATCGAATTTGATTACTGTTGTGTACACGCTTCACTAGCACTGCGTGAAGACGGTTACGAAACCATCATGGTGAACTGTAACCCAGAAACAGTATCAACTGACTACGATACATCAGATCGCCTGTACTTCGAGCCCGTTACTCTGGAAGATGTTCTTTCAATTGTACGTGTTGAAAAACCAAAAGGTGTGATTGTTCAATACGGTGGTCAAACTCCTCTGAAATTGGCTCGTGAACTTGAAGCATTTGGTGTGCCAATTATCGGTACTAGCCCAGATGCTATCGACCGTGCTGAAGATCGCGAACGTTTCCAACACGCTGTTCAACGTCTAGGTTTGAAACAGCCTGAAAACGCAACGGTTACAGCGATTGATCAAGCAGTAGAAAAAGCAAGAGAGATTGGTTACCCATTAGTGGTTCGTCCTTCATATGTATTGGGTGGCCGTGCAATGGAAATCGTATACGATGAAGCAGACCTGCGTCGTTACTTCAATGAAGCGGTAAGTGTTTCTAATGAATCACCAGTCCTTCTTGATCGTTTCCTAGATGATGCAACGGAAGTGGATATCGATGCTATCTGTGACGGTGAGCGTGTGCTTATCGGTGGTATCATGGAGCATATTGAACAAGCGGGTGTTCACTCTGGTGACTCTGCATGTTCGCTTCCTGCTTACACGCTAAGCCATGAAATTCAAGATAAAATGCGTGAAGAAGTTGAAAAACTGGCATTTGAACTTGGCGTTCGCGGTCTAATGAATACTCAGTTTGCAGTTAAAGATAACGAAATCTATCTGATTGAAGTGAACCCTCGTGCTGCACGTACGGTTCCATTCGTATCAAAAGCAACGGGTGCTCAGTTAGCGAAAATTGCTGCTCGTGTCATGGTTGGTCAAACACTTGAACAACAAGGTTACACGAAAGAAATTATCCCACCTTACTACGCAGTGAAAGAAGTGGTTCTGCCATTTAACAAATTCCCTGGCGTTGACCCACTGTTAGGCCCTGAAATGCGCTCAACGGGTGAAGTTATGGGGATTGGTGAAACATTCGCTGAAGCCTTCGCAAAAGCAGAAATGGCTTGTGGTAGTTACTACCCAGAAGCGGGGCGTGCGCTTCTTTCTGTTCGTGATGGTGATAAAGAGCGTGTTGTAGACCTTGCATCTAAGCTCGTTAAGCTTGGTTACAAACTTGATGCCACTCACGGTACAGCTGTTATTCTTGGCGAAGCTGGTATTAACCCTCGTCTTGTTAACAAAGTACATGAAGGTCGCCCTCACATTCTTGACCGTATCAAGAACAATGAGTATACCTACATTGTAAATACGGCAGCTGGTCGTCAAGCGATTGAAGATTCAAAAGTACTTCGCCGTGGTGCTTTGCTTGAAAAAGTGAACTACACTACGACTCTTAACGCGGCATTTGCAACCTGTATGGCACACACTGCAGACGCAAAAGCAGCAGTTCGTTCAGTACAAGAGCTGCACGCATTAGTTCGCGAAAATCAGGCATGATACTAACTAGTTAGTCAAGCATTGAACTTAATTTAGCCCACCTTATGGTGGGCTTTTTTATTGCTATTTTGCTGATTATAACCAAATATTCGATTATTTTAGAACCTAGTTAAATAATGAAAAATTGGAATAGATCAGTGTCGCCACTTTCGCTGTTTATTGATTAATGACAGTGATAATTTGCGCCTTTTGTTAGTTGTATCTTCAGAGGGTTAATGGACGTTTCGTTACAAGTACTTACGATGTTGTTTTTTGTTGCAGGTGCCGCGGGGTTTATCGATGCGATGGCTGGTGGTGGAGGGTTAATTACTTTACCTGCTTTGCTTGCTGCTGGTGTCTCTCCAGCTCAAGCGCTGGCAACGAATAAATTACAAAGTTCATTTGGTAGTTTTTCTGCTTCGCTATATTTTATCCGTAATGGGCACGTCAAACTAAAAGAAATGGGGCTTGCGATTGTTTGCACTTACATTGGGGCAGCAACGGGGGCCGAGTTAGTCCAGCGCATTGATGCCTCAGTACTGACCACGCTTATTCCTGGCTTACTCATTTCCATATCTTTGTATTTTTTATTAGCGCCACAAACGCGCAGAGATAGCAGTAAACAACCACTAAACCCTTTGTGGTTTGCCCTTACTGTGGGAACTTGCATTGGTTTTTATGATGGATTTTTTGGGCCAGGAACAGGCTCAATTTTTGCCGTATGCTTTATCTTATTGGGGCATTGTAATCTGGTGCAAGCCACAGCGCGGGCGAAAGTTTTAAATTTTACCTCTAATATTGCAGCGCTAACTTTTTTCTTAATTGCTGGTTTGCCAATATGGAAAATCGGTTTGGTGATGGCTGTTGGACAGTTCTTAGGTGGGCGATTAGGGGCGAAGGTCGTTATCGCCAAAGGACAAAAGTGGATTCGTCCATTGGTGATTATCATGTGTCTAATTATGGCGTTAAAGTTGCTGTTGGAACAGTACCAGCAATGGTTTCAATCCATCTTTTAACACGTGTTGAACGGTAAGTATTCGCTCGAACACAAATGTGTATCGGGCGAGTTAATTGCGCTAATTGCGGAAAATCAAAACAGTATTTGGCATCGATGCGTAACGTTTGTACCACTGAGAGAGGAACAAGGGCTGGAGCGGTATCCCCAAGAGCTAATTGCGCCGCTGCTGTGTAAGAGTCCATTTGCATCATTGGGTGAATTCCCAGCTTTGCCAATATGGAACTTTGATATGTATTGGCCGTATTCACTAGGTCATTGGTGATCAATTCACTAGGGAGTGTGGTTAAAGGTTGATGACTGACGATCAAGAAAGGCTCGTCACAGAGGTGAAAAGCCAGTAAACCATGGTTTGCTGATAAATGCCCAGCACAAAAACCAATGGTTGCTCGTCCTGATTTTACATTATCAATAATTCGCGGAGTGTGGTTGGTCGTGATCGTAAAGTGAGGATCGAGTTTTCTATATTCACCAATTACTTGATTAATATAACCTGCAACCAATGTTTCAGAACAGTCGAGCCTGATCGGGGTGTGATCCTCAAGAGTTTGTTGATCAAACATCAATCCGCGTAGTTCATTAAATGTTGGTTCGATATTCGCAATTAACTGTTCGGCATCAGCGGTGAGCTTAATATGGCGCCCGGCTGGAACGATAAGTTTTTTACCTAACTTTTGTTCTAGGTTGGCGATGCGCTTACTGACAGCGGATTGGCTGATATATAGTAATGCCCCAGTTCGGCTCATGGTTTTTTCTTTACTAAGTACCAGTAATGTTTCTAATCCTTCCAATAACATTGCGCTTTCTCATACTGCTGACGGCCTCATTTAAGCAAATTAGTCTTAAGATGGGTAGTGATTTTTTAGCGCATTATCAGCTGAAAAATATTGGATAAATTCCCATTCGATCCCGCTGTTATCAAAAAAGTAGACTCGTTTTCTATATTGGCTGTTTTCATTAATTTCATTAAGTCGGTAACCCGCATCTAATAGTCTTTGCTCTACAGCAAGGGCATCGTCTACGACTATTCCAATATGATTAATACCCACATCGTTATATGGTGTGCGATTGCTATTTTCTTTATCGGTCATTTCCTGTAATGCAATGTAGCTATCCTGTGTTCCGATATGTGCCCAGCGGTAACCATTTTCTCCTTGATGACGTACTTTAAAATCAGGTAATGCCAATTGAATAAACTCAATAGCTTCATCGATATTTTTTACAGTGACATTGGTGTGTTCAACATAGCTTGGCATATAACATTTCTCCACTTAAATAAAGTTTTTTGTTTATATAGTCACGTGGAGCTATATAAGTAAATAAAAAACTTTATTTAAGTGGCTTGGTCAGATGGAATTGTGATCAATATCTTGGTTGATATGATCAAATAGAGTTTGGAGAGCGATAAAAAGCCCCGCGTAAATAGCGAGGCTCGATGGGATAATTAAGCATTATGATAGATTACGCGTAACTTTCGGAATGTTGTTCGACTAATTCTGCCGGGAAGTGTTCACTAGGATTGATGAGTTCATCTTGTGCTGCAATCGTTTGCAATTCCCATTCTCCGCTTTTAAAGGTTGTTTTTAGAACGCCATGCACTGCATCATGGCAGTGTTGGAATGCTTGTAGTGGAGACCAGCCTTTTAGTAAACCTGCAGTAAAGATTGATGTGATTAAATCGCCTACACCGATGGGCTCTTTACAAATCTGATAAAGAGGGCGTTTTGCCAAATAGACGCCATCTTTGGTGGCTAGCATCATATTGAAATTCTGTTTATCGATACCATGTAGATGTTTAGCAATGATAAGTTTAGGTCCTTTAGTCAGCGCCTTATGACAAGCTTTGACGGCATCTTCTAAGCTATTAATTTCCATATTCGCAATTTGTGAAAGCTCGAACTGGTTTGGCACAATGACATCAGCAATTGGAATCAAGGTATTAATCAATTGTTCAGTGATCCCCGGTGCCACAATACATCCTTTCTCAGGATTACTCATAACCGGGTCACAGACATAAAGAGCATTTGGGTTGGCTTGTTTTACTTTCGCTACTGTATCGGCGACGACAGAACATTGCTCTGCAGTCCCTTGGTAACCTGTAACCACAGCTTGGCATTCGGTTAATACATCAAGGTTAGCCAAACCACGAACGACTTCAGCAATATCGTCAGCAGTAAAGGCATGTCCAGTCCATCCTTGTGTGTAATGAGTATGATTAGAAAATTGGACAGTATGGATTGGCCAGACTTCAAACCCCATTCGTTGCATTGGAAAAACAGCGCTGCTATTCCCTGCATGGCCATAACTCACATGTGATTGGATGGATAGAATCCCTTGCATAACAATCGTATCTCTTTTGATTAACTTTGATATATAAATAAACGGTGAACACCGTCAGTTGTTGATTGAGTCTGTGCTTCAGACCATGTCATTAAGGCTACACCTAAGTGGTGAAAAGCAACAGTGATATTTATTCATTAACAGCGAATATTACAAATGGTTTCAACTGCTGTTAACTGATTTTACCGAGTTTTCTTATTCTATACCCGACTAACCTCAAGAGGCTGTTTCAGCGAGAATGTATTCGTATTTGGGCATGAAGCTCCAGTCACTCCACATTGAAAGAGAATGAGCATTCCTACCTTGATTGAGCTTGATCTAGGTTCGTTGATCAAGCTCTGAATTCTGCATTTTGCGAGCATTTGGGTATAGGTTATTAACGTTGTAGAGCAAAGATTGGTAGTGATAAATGCCAGCGAATAGCGCCTAACCGAATAATAAGTGTCGACGATATACCAGATAAAAGGGCAGTTTCGGATGAATAGCCTAATGCGAGCGCAGAGGTGTGAAATACACCGCCTATAATACAAGCTGTTGCGTAAACTTCACTACGCAACACCATTGGGATTTCTCTCGCCAGCACATCACGAATGATACCACCGCCACAGCCAGTTAGAACGCCCATAATAATTGCAACGAGCGGTGAACTTTGATAACTCATGGCTTTTTCGACACCAATACCGACAAAAACAGCAAGCCCAATAGCATCGCAGACAGGCAGAATCCACCAAGCTACTCTTTTAGGGCGTCGAACGATCAACATAGTAATAATACAAGTGATTAGAATAACCCACAGGTAGCTGGTGTTACGAATCCAAAAGACAGGGGTTGCGCCCAAGGCCATATCACGAATAGTACCGCCGCCAATCGCAGTAACACTGGCGAGAACGATTACCCCAAATGGATCCATACGTAAGCGACCAGCAAGTAGGACACCAGAAACGGCAAATATCGCCGTACCAAATAGGTCAATAGAGTAGAGTAATGAAATATCCACCGTTAATCGCGCTCTTGTCATTTAGGGAAGTCAATCGGCCACGGATTGTACGAGATTTAGTGGGCGATCGGCTACTATTTTCTGGTCAGATTTTCTCGTGCTTGAGCGAAATATTGGCAGACTTCTTTAATCGCGCGTAAGGTGCGCGGAGTTGGGCGATTAAGCCAGTCAGAATGAAGCGACCAAACCCGATGATGACCGACAGCTGGAATTTCATTTTTCCATTCTTGCCACATTGAACCGTCAGTCATCGCATGTTCTGAGGTGAAAATAACATCGGGTTGGGCGAGGACGACCTGTTCTATACCAACTTGCGGATAGGGACTGGGGCTGTCACCAAATACATTTTTACCGCCACAAAAAGAGAAGACTTCACTCGGCCAGTTATCTTGAGCCACAGTAATAATCGGTTTTTGACTGAGCTGATAAAAATAACGAACGGGTGTTTGATGACTATAACGTTGCTTGAGTGCTTTCAGTTGTGAGTTAAATGTTTTAGCTGCTTGTTGGCCAATACTGGGATTAGTTGCAAACTGGCTTAAATCGATAAGATTTTTGCTGATATCTGCCAGTGTTTGGACATGGGATGCGTAGAGATGAAAGCCCATCTGCTTTAATTTATTGATCTCTCGTACCGGATTGCCTTCTGGCCAAGTAATAATGAGATCGGGTTGTAGCGCTACGATCCTATCGACATTGATGCCTTTGTAGTTCGCAATCTTTTCCAGCTTTTGCGCTGCGGGGGGATAATCGCTGTAGTCACTAACAGCAATCAGCTTATCTCCTAGTCCAGCAGCAAAGGCTAGCTCTGTAGCATGAGGTGATAAGCTAATGATTCTTTGCGGGGTAGAGGCATAAACAGCAGAGCTGGCAATAAACAATAATGCGGTTAAACATATTGCGCCATAAGACATAAATAGGCGAATAAACAACAAGAAATTATACTCCGTGGTAGATAGCAAGCATGAGCAGGCTTTCTAGCAGAATCCAGATAAATGATCGCCAAGCAAGCAGGCTTTGAATTTGGGAAAGATGAAGCGCGGCAGGAGCGATTCGTCCACCAATTTTACTACGCACAGCTTTCTTTTTACCGTAAATAGCGGGACCGCCAAGTGCCAACTGGAGTTTGTTACCAACGACGCAGAGCAGCCATGCTGGCCCTGGAAGCGGCCATGTCGGTGCTTGTTCGCGCATTTTTTGCCATACATATCCGCTCTGCTTTCCAACGAGTAGCAATAAGCTAAATAAACGCAGAGGGATAACATCTAAAACCGCGACAACTCGAACAACAGGGAAACCAAACGGGGAATAATTATCCCGTGTTGGTGACCAAGCGCGAGCCAGTTCGGCTAATAGTCGGTAGGTGAGAGCCCCAATCCCGCCAAAAATCCCATACCAAAATAATACGGCAATGACATTACGTCCAAAGCCCATGATTAGAGTTTCGGCGGTAGCTTTTCCTAGGCCAAGAGCGGATAGACGTGAAGTATCACGATTGACATAAACCGAGAGTTTATCCCTTGCTGCCACCTTGTCTTGTTCGGCTAGGGCGAGTGAAATGTGTTTGGTTAATCCCTCTTGTGTGCGCCAATCAATTGCGAGCAATAACAGTGCAAGTTCAAATAGAGCGGGTTGCCAAACTAACATTTTTAATGCAATCAATACCGCTAATGTTGGTAACAACATAAATAACCAAGCGAGTGTGCCGGATATATAACTTTGTTGATATGTATTATTACGGTTGACCTTGTCAGCTAATAGCTCTGCAAACTTATGCCATAAGGTAACAGGGTGAGCACTATGAGGAATGGGGATGATTAAATGAAATAGTAGTGCGCCCCATAAGGCTAAGAGCGCACCATTGGTATAGACAGAATGAAAAAATTCGTCCATTTAGCCTGCACTTATTTTAATAGTTCGATCATCTTCAGAACCATTTCTGAAGAGCTTTGTGCTGCAAGTGGTAAGAATTCATCAAATGACATTGGTGACTCTTTATCCGCAACATCAGAAATAGCGCGAACAACGACAAATGGCACATTAAATTGGTGACAAGTTTGGGCGATCGCGGACGCTTCCATTTCAACAGCAACCACTGATGGGAAGTGCTTACGGATGTATTCTTGTTGCTCTGACTTACAAATAAAGGCATCACCAGTACAGATCAAGCCACGTACTGCGTGTTTATCCGTTGTACCAAGGGCTTTTTCTGCCACTGACATAAGGTTTTCATCAGCCATAAATGCTGCAGGTTGGCCTGCCATTTGCCCCATCTCGTAACCGAAAGCCGTTACGTCTGCATCATGGTGACGAACTTCACTTGAAATGACTACATCACCCATTGTTAGGGAAGTATCAAAGCCGCCCGCAGAGCCAGTGTTAATCACGACATCCGGTTGGTAATCACTAAGTAAAATGGCAGTGCCGACAGCAGCAGATACTTTACCAATCCCTGATTGAAGAAGTACAACTTCTGCGCCATTGATTTGACCACAGTAGTATGTGCAGCCCGCTTTGTTTACTTGCTCAGCGTTTTGCATTGCGTTTTTAAGGATTGCGACTTCTTGCTCCATCGCGCCAATGATGCCAATTTTCATGGATAATCTCTATCGGTTGGAAATCATGTTGAGAGCACAACTTATCGTTAAGTTGCCGCCACTCTCCACTCATTAAATTCAAATATAAATATAGTTTAACACGACCTTTCTATTTGAATCGATACGTTTAACTTAGGGCTCGTCTAAAAGTCCCGCTAAATCCAATTTGTCACGTAGCGTTTCAGCTCGACGTCTGTTGGCGCCAAAATCGGGATAATCTGCACGAGATTGAGAGCGTACGACTAATTGAAAATCCGTTAACTTTAACTCCAAGTCATCAACTATACGGAGTATTTTTGAGGTGCATTCAACTCGTAAATACTGAGAGTCTTTGTCTCTATCCGCTATTTTTGTTCCGGGAAGGGTCAGCACTACTCGTTTGACTTGGTCTAATGTCACACCGGGTCGCAAAATATAGGGCGCAAGATAAAAATCTTCTCGGCTGTCTGATGTGGAAACGCAGCTGGCTTTTTGGCTACAGGGAATATCAGTACGGTCTTTCGCTGGCGCGATTCCTTGACTGCATGCTCCTAGCATTAAACAGCAAATAATGAGTGTAATACGATGAATCATGACTGCACCTCGGGTGCTTAATCAAACTATCGATACCAATCCTTTGTGCTAACTCTTTGGACTGGCACACAAAAAATAAACAATTGCTGCGATTATAGGCTCAGATATAAAAAAAAGGATCCATATCACTATGAATCCTTTAATAAATTATGATTTATGTGCGCTAAAACACTAAATATCGAGGAAATCTAGGATGCCATTTGCAGCTTTTCGACCTTCATCAATCGCTGTGACGACCAAATCAGAGCCTCGAACTGCATCACCGCCTGCAAATATTTTTGCGTTCGACGTTTGGTATTGGAACTCTTGTTCACTTGGCGCTTTAATTCGGCCACGATCATCAAGTTCTACGCCATAAGGTTCTAACCAAGTCATTTGATGAGGTTGGAAACCAAAGGCCATGATCACAGCATCAGCGGCAAGAACATGCTCACTACCTGGTACTGGTTCTGGACGGCGGCGGCCAGCTGCATCAGGTTCACCTAGCGCTGTTTTGACCACTTTCACGCCCGTGACGTTACCTTGACCATCAACTTCGAGAGCAAGTGGTTGAACGTTAAACATAAATTCAACGCCTTCCTCACGCGCATTTTTTACTTCTTTACGAGAGCCTGGCATGTTGGCTTCATCGCGGCGGTAAGCACAAATGACTTGTTGGGCATTTTGACGAATGGAAGTCCGTACACAGTCCATCGCGGTATCACCACCACCAAGAACGACCACTTTTTTACCAGCCATATCGATGAAAGGTTCGTTGTTCCCTATTTCCATCACTTTGTAAGTGTTAGAAATAAGGAAAGGAAGGGCATCGTAAACACCTGATGCATCTTCATTTTCTAAACCTGCACGCATGTACTTGTAAGTCCCTACACCAAGGAATACGGCATCGTATTCATCGATCAGATCTTGCATTTGTACATCTTTGCCCACTTCTGTGTTCAAGCGGAATTCAACGCCCATTTCAGTAAAGATACGGCGGCGGTTTTCCATGACCGATTTTTCTAATTTGAACGAAGGAATACCAAACGTGAGGAGACCGCCAACTTCAGGGTAGCGATCAAACACAACAGGTTTTACACCGTTACGAATTAAAATATCTGCGGCAGCAAGACCAGCAGGCCCAGCTCCGATAATGGCAACTTTTTTATCTGTCCATGTCACACTAGACATGTCAGGTTTCCATCCCATCTCAAAAGCTTTATCGGTGATGTATTTTTCAATATTACCAATAGTCACAGCACCGAAATCTTCACTCAGGGTACAAGAACCTTCACACAAACGATCTTGTGGGCATACACGGCCGCATACCTCTGGCAAGCTGTTTGTTTGATGAGAAAGCTCAACCGCTTCTAGGATTCGACCTTCGTTGGCAAGTTTCAACCATTGAGGAATGTAGTTATGTACAGGACATTTCCATTCACAGTATGGGTTACCACAGTCTAAACAGCGATCCGCTTGTGCGGTCGCTTGTTGTTTAGTAAAGGGTTCGTAGATTTCTACGAACTCGATTTTACGAATGTTGAGTGGCTTTTTAGCCGGGTCAACACGGTTTACATCAATAAACTGGTAAACATTCTGGCTCATTGTTTTTGGCTCCTTCCAATTACTGTGCCTGAACGCGAAGTTCAGCTGCACTACGGCTTTGGTGACCCAATAGAGTCTGAAGATCCGCGGCCTGCGGTTTCACTAAATAGAACTTAGGAATCCATTCATCAAAGTTCGCTAAGATAGATTCAGCGTAAACCGAACCTGTCTCTTCTAAGTGCTCTGCAATCAGACCACGTAGATGTTCTTGGTGAATGTATAGGTCTTCTAAAGACAGTGCTTCAACAGACTCTTCGTTAACACGACCTTGGAAGTCGCCATTTTGGTCAAGTACATAAGCGAATCCGCCTGTCATACCTGCGCCAAAGTTAACACCTGTTGCCCCTAGAATTGCTACAATACCGCCTGTCATATATTCACAAGCGTTATCACCCGCGCCTTCGATAACCGCAATAGTGCCAGAGTTACGAACACCAAAACGTTCACCTGCTTTACCTGCCGCAAAGAGCTTACCGCCCGTCGCACCATATAAACAGGTGTTACCAATAATCGTTGCTTCATTACAAGCGAATGCTGTACCTTGGTGAGGTTTTACAACCAGCTTACCGCCAGCCATACCTTTACCCACATAGTCGTTTGCATCGCCAGTTAAAATAAGCTCAACACCACCTGCATTCCAAACACCAAATGATTGCCCCGCAGTACCTTCAAGAATAATTCGAGTCGGTGAGCCTGCTAGACCTTGGTTACCGTATCGTTTAGCAATTTCACCTGATAGGCGAGCACCAATTGAACGGTCGGTGTTAATAACGCTGTAGTAAAGCTCTTGAGATTCTTCTCTTTCCACTGCTGCTATCGCATCTTTAACAATGCGTTGGTTTAGCTCACCGTTATCAAACGGTGTGTTTGGTTCAGTGCAGTAGAATGGAAAATCTTCTGGAGAAACTGGTTTTTCTAAGATGTTAGATAAATCTAGTTTGCTCTGTTTCGCTGTTAAACCTTCGATAGTTTCCAGTAAATCGGTACGACCAATAAGGTCTGTCAATTTCTCTACACCCAGTTCAGCAAGATATCCTCGTACTTCTTCTGCAAGACCAGTGAAATAGTGCATCACCATTTCAGGTAGGCCTTTGAAGTACTCTTTACGCAGTGTTTCATCTTGTGTCGCTACACCTGTTGCACAGTTGTTTAGGTGACAGATACGAAGGAATTTACATCCCATCGAAACCATTGGTGCAGTACCGAAACCGAAGCTTTCAGCACCTAAAATGGCACCTTTAATGACATCTAACCCTGTTTTTAAACCGCCATCGACTTGCAAGCGAATTTTATGACGAAGACCATTAGCAACAAGAGCTTGCTGAGTTTCAGCTAGGCCAAGTTCCCAAGGGCAACCCGCATATTTCACGGAAGTTAATGGACTTGCTGCCGTACCACCGTCATAACCTGAGATAGTGATAAGGTCTGCATAGGCTTTAGCAACACCTGTTGCGATAGTCCCTACGCCTGGTTCAGAAACGAGTTTTACCGACACGAGAGCATCTGGGTTAACTTGTTTTAAATCGAAAATGAGCTGAGCCAAATCTTCGATAGAGTAAATATCGTGGTGCGGTGGTGGAGAAATTAGGGTAACCCCTTGCACCGAGTGACGCAGTTTAGCTATTTCTGCAGTCACTTTATGGCCTGGTAGCTGACCACCTTCACCCGGTTTTGCACCTTGAGCAACTTTAATTTGAATGACATCTGCATTCGTTAGGTAATGTGGTGTCACCCCGAAACGACCTGATGCAACTTGCTTGATACGAGAGTTACGTTCAGTGCCAAAACGACGTGGATCTTCACCACCTTCACCAGAGTTTGAGAAGCCGCCAAGGCGGTTCATCGCTGTTGCAAGTGCTTCGTGAGCTTCAGGGCTTAATGCACCAATCGACATTGCCGCCGAGTCAAACCGTTTAAATAGGCCAGTTGTCGGCTCTACTTTTTCTAGTGGAATAGATTGGTCAGATTTTTTCAGCTTCATCAAGTCACGCAGTGTTGCCACTGGGCGATTGTTGACTTGGGCAGAGAAGGTTTTGTAATCCGATTGTTCACCTGATTTAACCGCTTTTTGCAATGTTTGCACGACATCTGGGTTAAATGCGTGGTATTCACCGCCGTGAACATATTTCAGTAAACCTCCGTGCTCAATTGACTTACGTTTGGTCCATGCTTTACGAGACAAGTTGTACAAATCTTGTTGGAAATCAGCAAAGTTTGCACCTTGAATACGAGTAACCACACCTTTAAAGCACAGCTCAACAAGTTCAGAATTCAAACCAACGGCTTCAAACAGTTGTGAACAACGGTAAGACGCTACAGTTGAAATCCCCATTTTCGACATGATCTTATACAGACCTTTGTTGATGCCGTATTGGTAGTTTTGCATGACGGTACGGTAGTCTTTCTCTATCGCACCATCGTCAACCAACTTGCCTAGTGTTTCATAGGCGAGGTAAGGATAAATCGCAGTAGCACCAAAGCCGATTAAAACGGCAAATTGGTGTGGGTCACGAGCCGCAGCGGTTTCAACAATAATGTTGGCATCACAACGCAATTGTGTTTTCACTAAGCGAGTTTGAATCGCACCGACAGCCATAGCTGCTGGAATTGGCAGTTTGCCTTTGGTGAGTGCGCGATCAGAGAGTACCAGTAGTACTGTACCATCGCGAACTAATTGCTCAGCTTCATCACAAAGATCTAAAACCGCCTGTTTTAAATCTTTCTCTTCAGGATCAAAATTGATGTCGAGAATGGTATTGCGGTAGTGTTCATCATTGAGTGTCAGTAGTTGCTGCATGTCTGAGTAAAGCAGCACTGGCGAATCAAATGTCACTCGGTAAGCGTGTCCGTCGGTTTCATTGAACACGTTCATTTCTTGGCCGATACAAGTGGCAAGAGACATCACGTGTTTTTCACGTAATGGGTCAATCGGTGGGTTAGTGACCTGAGCGAATTTTTGACGGAAATAATCCGTGACTAACCGTTCTTTTGAAGACAAAACGGCCATTGGGGTGTCATCACCCATAGAGCCGACCGCTTCTTGTCCCATGTCGCCAAGAACACGAAGAATCTGATCGATTTCTTCATTACTCATCGCGAATTGCTTTTGGTACGTTTTCAGCAGATCGGGTTCAAATTCACGTTGACCCACTTTATCGTCCGGTAAATCAGAGAATGGTGTTAGTGGGTAGACACAACGGCTTAACCATTCTTTGTATGGGTGACGCACTTTTAGGTCGTTATCGATCTCGCTGGATTGCCAGATTTTAGCTTCTTTCGTGTCGATAACGAGCAGTTCACCTGGACCAACACGGCCTTTTTCAGCCACTTCATCTGGTGCGTAATCCCAAATGCCGATTTCGGAAGCCAGTGTAATTAACTTATCTTTAGTGATCACATAGCGCGCAGGACGTAGGCCGTTACGGTCTAAGTTACAGGCAGCAAAACGGCCATCAGATAAGACGATACCAGCAGGGCCATCCCATGGTTCCATATGCTTTGAGTTGAAATCATAAAAGGCGCGTAAATCTTCATCCATGTCTGGGTGGTGCTGCCAAGCTGGCGGCACTAGCATACGCATTGCACGGAACAGGTCCATACCGCCTTGTAGAAGCAATTCCAGCATATTGTCTAGGCTAGATGAGTCTGAGCCTGTTTCGTTGACAAACGGTGCGGCACTTTGCAAATCGGGCAGTAATGGTGATGAGAATTTGTAGCCACGAGCGCGCGCCCATTCTCGGTTACCTTGAATGGTATTGATCTCACCGTTGTGGGCAAGATAACGGAATGGTTGAGCTAACGGCCAACGAGGTTGGGTGTTGGTCGAGAAACGCTGGTGGAATAGACAGATGGCAGATTCCATACGTAAATCAGCCAAATCTTTATAGAAGCGGGGAAGGTCTGCAGGCATACATAGGCCTTTGTAGACGATCACCTGAGTGGACAATGAACAGATATAAAAATCGTCATCTTCCGTAATTTGTTTTTCGATACGACGGCGAGCGATGTATAAACGACGCTCAATATCTCGAGCTTGCCAGCCAGCAGGTGCAGAAACAAAGACTTGCTGAATATCAGGCAAAGAGCTGCTTGCGATAGGACCTAGGACTTTTGCATTTGTTGGCACAGTACGCCAACCTGCAACAGTTAAAGTTTCTTGCGCAAGTTCTTTGTTGATAATATCGCGAGCTGTTTGTGCTTTGATAGGATCCTGGCTGAGGAAAATCATGCCGATAGCATATTGTTTTCCAAGCTTCCAGTTCTGCTCATCAGCGATTAAACGCATGTATGAGTCAGGTTTTTGTAATAGTAGGCCACACCCGTCACCGGTTTTACCATCAGCAGCAATACCGCCACGGTGTGTCATACGATCAAGAGCTGAAATAGCGGTTCGAACAAGCTTATGACTTGCTTGCCCTTCCATATGGGCAATTAACCCGAATCCGCAGTTATCTCGTTCAAAACTTGGATCATATAGAGCCATTGCAATTCTCCCTTCTTGCCTTTGTTCTGTCTTCCAGACAGTAAATGACTAGATATTCTTGTAAATTATACTTATATGAATGTTTATATTTAAAATATGATTAAAACTGTAAAAGAGCTCTGTCTAAAATTTTTCACTGAGCTCACAACCTATAGCTTATTGTACAAAAGGTCAAGTTACTGGTGAAAAATCGTTCGTAGATGAGATTTACTATTAAATACAAATATAATCATCTATATATCAATGTGTTATCTTTCTCCTTGCCGCAAAGATTTAACATTTTTCTCTCATTACATGAGAAAATGAGATTATCGAATGTTAGCGAGTGGTGAGGTAAGTTATTTGCTGAGGAGAAACTTATTATGTGACAGAGATGATATATAGTGTAAATAACTAACTTTTAATTTAATTATGGATTAATGTTCTAAATTAGTTCAATCTAAACACAGAGGCTAGTTAATTACCTTGTTCATTAAGAATATAGCGCTATTGATGATACAAAAGACTAAGATTTATTGATTTCGATTAGCAACTCACATGTCACACTGACCTAAACTGCATCTCTTAGTTAAGGTGAGGTGAGTAGGAAAATCAATGCAGCTCCATGAATTAGTCAATACAATTGGTCAGGATTTACAAAGACGTTATGGAGAAAAGGTTCATAAACTGACTTTACACGGTGGATTTAGCTGCCCCAATCGTGACGGAACGATTGGCCGTGGTGGTTGCACTTTTTGTAATGTCGCCTCTTTTGTGGATGAAAACACGCAAGTTGAATCTATCCCGCAGCAGCTTACTCATCGAGCTCAAGAAATCTCCCGAGCCAAAAAGTATCTCGCTTATTTTCAAGCCTATACCAGCACTTATGCTGAAGTTCAGTTATTAAAAAATATGTATGAGCAAGCATTACATCAGGCTGATATTGTTGGGCTATGTGTAGGAACTCGGCCTGATTGCGTGCCTGATGCGGTATTAACTTTACTTGCTGATTATGTCGCTCAAGGTTATGAGGTATGGTTAGAACTCGGGCTGCAAACCGCCAATGACCAAACCTTAAAGCGTATTAATCGTGGTCACGGTTTTGCTGAATATGCCGATATTGTGCCGAAGGCGCGTCGCTTAGGTATTAAAGTATGCACGCACTTAATCGTTGGGTTACCGAGAGAAACAAAAGCCGATAACCTTGAGACTTTAGATAAAGTTTTAACTATAGAGACTGATGGGATCAAGCTTCATAATTTGCATATTGTCACAGGAAGTACCATGGCTAAAGCGTGGCAATCGGGGCGATTAGCGGCTATCTCACTGCCTGAATATGTTGATATTGCTTGCGAAATGATTCGTCGTACGCCGTCGAATATCGTTTATCATCGCGTTTCGTCTGCGGCTCGGCGTCCTACCTTATTAGCTCCGTTATGGTGTGAAAACCGCTGGCTAGCAATGACGGAAATTGGTAAGGTCCTAGATAAACTCGGGCCACAAGGTTCTTTAATTGGACAGTCTTTTAGATAAATAGACAGCCGCATATATACAGCTGTCATTCACTTTATTGATCTAATTGGCGCATGACGCGAGCTGGATTGCCCGCAACTAAATGATATGGTGGCACATCTTTAGTTACTACGCTTCCTGCACCAACAACAGCCCCTTCACCGATAGTGACTCCAGGTAATACGATCACACCTCCACCCATCCAGACATTGGATTCGATTGTAATCGGCTCAGCCCATCCAATGTGTTGATTACGCGTTTCTGCATCCAACGGGTGATGAGCAGTATAAAGCTGGACATTTGGACCAATGAAGACATGATCACCAATCGTCACCGGTGCGGGGTCTAGCAGAGTGAAATTAAAGTTAATAAAAACATGATTTCCAATCGTGGTGTTCATGCCGTAATCGACATTTAAACGTTTTTCAATATGGACATCTTCTCCAAGAGAACCAAACATTTGTTTGAGTAGATCTTGTTGGGCTTCTACATTCTCACGTTCAATTTCGTTGTATTTTGCTACGAGATTGCGAGTAATATTTCGAATTTTAACCAGTTCAGGATCGTTGATAGGGTAACGTTCTCCTGCCAGCATATCTTGGCGGGCTGTCATATCTCAGTACATCTCTTCATTATAAAAAATACGATGGTACCGGTTTCATATTCGAGTAACTTAGATCTGCCTCTCTATTTGTCATTTAAATGAATCAGAGTTTTACCTCAGTCATCTCAATATTCTTTCGGTAATGCCTTCTTTCTTAGGCAAGGTACTGATTGAAAGATAGAGTCTTTTTACGTAGGTAGATCAACGCACTTCCATTAATTGGTATTGCTTTGGAGTTAGACCATATTCCTTTTTAAATTGGCGTATGTAATAGGAAATATTATCGTAGCCAACTTCATAGGCTGTATCTGTAACAGATAAGTGGCGTAGGTATTGACGTGACTTCTGTAACCGTAAGCGTGTGAAGTAGTCTTTGGGGCATTGATTGGTGATTAATTTAAATTTCTGACTGAAATTGGAGATCGACATATCAACCTCTTCTGCAATATCAGAGATAGACATGTAGTTGCCTTGGGTAGAGTTCATCAGCCGAATCGCTTTATTGATTGGGTGATGCTGGTGGTGTTGAATGATTTCGTGACACCCCTGAATTTTCATTAATTCATAAACCAACTCTTGGCAGGTGATGTCGACGAGAAACTTCATATTAAGATCTCGTTCAGCC
This sequence comes from Vibrio nitrifigilis, assembly GCF_015686695.1. Classification (NCBI taxonomy): domain Bacteria; kingdom Pseudomonadati; phylum Pseudomonadota; class Gammaproteobacteria; order Vibrionales; family Vibrionaceae; genus Vibrio; species Vibrio nitrifigilis. Next base: position 3,059,061 of record NZ_JADPMR010000001.1, read on the forward strand.
ATGATTTCTTGCATTCGACCTTGTAAGGCAGACAAGCGATGAGAGATCGAATCAAGGAAGAAAGTGGAGTAAGTGATGTTTTTTGATGGTTCAATCTCCAATTGAGACGATACCTTCTGATTGACATCGTTAATAAGCTGATCGCTAAATTCATATACTAATGCACGCGTGTATTCGGACATCGACATATACACATTCGAGTGTGGTGGTAATAATATGAATTGGTCACGATTGTAAACGAATTGCTCAGATTGATTGATACTGACCGTTTTTGCACCATCGATAATGGTGCATAAGCGTGGTGCATCATACGAGCGATATTCATCGTTATAGTGTTTTGGTAAATCGTAATAGAGCAGGTTTAAACTATCAGTTGCAAAGGCGTACTCGGTTTCTGCTACCTTGTTAAAATTATGAATTTTATACACAAAGCACCTCGCAATGAACGGATAGACTAATTACGGCAGATTATAATGGAGGGTGACGTTATCCACTATATGAATCAAAACGCTTACACAGTGAGTGGTTTTTATTTTCTTCATATAAATAAGTAAGATAGCGATAGAAAAGAAAGTAGCTATTTATTAACTTTGTGACCAGTAACGAAATGAGAAAGATTAAGAAATAGCCCAACAAGAAAAGGTAGAAATACTTGTTGGGCTGGCTTAGTGACAAAGAGTGATACCTCTTCTATTGGTGACATGAAGATAGAAGAGGTAAAGGGACCGATAGCTTGGGGTTGTCTCGGTCTCTCACTCACTCAATGCTTAAGCAACTTCTTCTAGTTCTTCATTGAAGTGGTATACCACTTTCTTAACGTTAAATAGGTGTTCAGGGCCCACGTTGTCAGATACTGAGCTACCGCCAACAGCGCCACAGCCTAGAGTCAATGCTGGAGTTAGGTCTGTAGTCGCGCCGATGCCGCCTAGAGCGCTTGGCGTATTTACAAGACAACGAGAAACAGGCATGCGTAGTGAAAACGCTTGAATAACGCTCTGATTGTTTGAGTGAATAGAAGCAGTATGGCCAGCGCCTTCATTTTCTAGAAGTTCTGCACAACGGTTGATAGCTGCTTGGTTGTCTTCTTCTACGTAGAACGCAAGGATAGCAGTCAGTTTTTCACGAGAATATGGGTTAGTCTTGCTGACTGTGTTTTGCTCAGATAGCAAAATACGAGTGTTTTCTGGAATAGTTAGGCCAGCAAGATCTGCCACGTATTGCGCTGTTTTACCAACGATTTGTGGGTTCATTGTTCCATTTTCACGAAGAATGAATTTGCCTAATTTTTCTGATTCTTCTGCAGTTAGGAAGTAACCACCATTTTTCACAACTTCAGTGCGTACGCGCTCTTCCATTGATTTTTCTACAACGATAGATTGTTCTGAGGCACAGATAACACCGTTGTCGAATGTTTTACTTAGGAAGATTTTTTCTACTGCTTTAGTTACGTTGGCTGATTTTTCAATGTAAGCCGGTGAGTTACCTGGACCAACACCGATTGCAGGGTTACCTGAACTGTATGCTGCGCGAACCATTGCTTCGCCACCAGTTGCAAGGATAAGAGCAGTATCGTGGTTTTTCATTAGCTCTTGAGTTGCTTCAAGAGAGGGTTTGCTAATGCAACCAATGATGCCTGCTGGAGCGCCTGCTGCTAGTGCTGCTTCGTAAACAACTTTTGCAGTTTCAGTGATAGATTTTAGTGCCGTTGGGTGTGGAGAAACAACGATACCATTACCTGATTTAATCGCTACAATCGCTTTATAGATAGTAGTAGATGTTGGGTTTGTTGAAGGTACTAACGCTGCTAAAACCCCCATTGGAACCGCGACATCCATAGTGCGTGTTACAGGATCAGTACTTAAAATACCGACTGTTTTTTGATCTTTTATGTGCTCAAGAAGCTGTTTACTTGCAAATTCATTTTTAACGACTTTGTCTGCAGCATTACCGAAGCCAGTTTCTTCTGCAGCCATAGTGGCTAAACGGATGCTTTCACGTAGTGCCGCATCAGCCATGCTTTTTACAATGGCATCGATTTTTTCTTGAGAGAAAGTTTTTAGCACAAGTTGTGCTTGTTTAGCTTGTTGAATTAGGTCAATCGCTTCTTGTACAGAATCGTTAATCACTGTTTCACGTGTCATGGGAGTGTCTCCGGTTTTGTACTCACTATGTTGTGAGCTTTCCATGGCGCGAATAATAACAATGAGGTCATTTAGCAACTAATTCACATTTTAAAAAAATAGCTCATTTTTTAATGAAACGATCTAATGGTTAAAATACGTGATCTAGGTTCGATCTTAATTAACATAATTATATTTTCCTCTTCTAGTTGCTTGATGATATTTGGTTTATTTCAACTGTTTGTGTTTGATAAAACTGACGAATAGGGGTGAAACACGCTAGACTAGCGCTAAGGTCAACTGCCTCTAATTCATTCCTATGGAGTCTTGAATGAAACCGATGAAGAACCTTGCCCAGTACTATGTTGATTTGCTGGTAAAGCTGGGCATATTGCGTTTCTCTATATTATTAGCACTAGCACTGGTTGCTTTAGCTGTGGTGGTGCAGGTTGGTATAACTCTCGCCTTAAAAGGTCATGTGGACGATATCGATATCGTGCGCTCGGTCTTCTTTGGTTTACTTATTACTCCGTGGGCGGTGTACTTTCTTTCTGTCGTGGTTGATCAGCTAGAAGAGTCACGCCAACGTTTATCTAAATTGGTTTCAAAGCTCAAAGATATGCGAGCCCGCGACCAAGTGCTTAATCAAAAGCTTCAGCAAAATATCGTTAAACTGAACCAAGAAATCGAAGAGCGGATTAAAGCGGAAGAAGCTCGCGAAATGGCGATGATCGATTTAGAAGCGGAAGTTCGTCAGCGGGAAAAAACGCAACTTGAATTGGCAGAAAGAACGGCGTTACTTCGTTCTTTCATCGATGCATCTCCAGACCTTATCTATTATCGTAATGCTAATGGCGTCTTTTCTGGTTGTAACCGTGCGATGGAAGAACTCACTGGGCGCAGCGAACATGAATTAGTGGGCTTAACGCCTTGGGATGTGTACCGCAAAGAGATTGCCCAATCAATTGTAGAAACAGACCAAGAAGTTTTTACTAACGATAGCCCTCTTACGTATGAACAGTGGTTAGAGTATCCAGATGGTCGTAAGAGCTATTTTGAATTACGCAAAGTGCCTTTTTACAGCAAAGAAGGCGATCATTTAGGTTTGGTGGGATTTGGGCGTGATATTACTGAACGTAAACGTCATGAAGAATCCTTAGAAAAGGCCAGCCGAGATAAAACCACTTTTATTTCCACTATCAGTCATGAATTACGCACACCACTTAATGGTATCGTTGGTTTGAGCCGTATGCTGCTGGATACGACATTAACTCAAGAACAGCGTAAACAGATGCAAACTATCAATGTCAGTGCTGTCACGCTCGGTAATATCTTTAACGATATTATTGATATGGATAAATTTGACCGCCGTAAATTAGAACTCCTTCCGGCACCACTCGATTTTGAAGAGTTCGTTGTTGAGTTAGAAAGCCTTTCTGCGTTAATGGCGGAACAAAAAGGGTTACGATTTGATCTGGAACGTTTGACTGATTTACCTAAAATTATTGAGGTGGATGCGACTCGTTTACGTCAAGTTTTGTGGAATGTCATTAGTAATGCGATGAAGTTCACTAAAGAAGGCGGTGTCGTTATGACGGTGAGCTCTGAAACGATAGATGATGGTAGTAAAGCCGAAATTACCATGGACATTGAAGATACTGGGATAGGGATTCCGGAATCTGAAATTGATAAGATTTTTGCTATGTATTATCAAGTTAAATCCGGTAAAGATAATTTACATGCCGTTGGAACGGGTATTGGTTTGTCGGTATCTCGCCAGTTAATTAATTTGATGGATGGGGATATCATGGTCAGTAGTGAAGAAGGTTACGGTAGTACCTTTACCATCACTATTCATGTTCCGCTAGTTGAAGATGCTGCTATTAACGAGCCTCAATATCATAACCAAAGAGCGCTAAATATCTTTATGGTTGAGGATATTGAGTTGAACGTAACCGTTGCTCGATCTTTATTAGAGAGTTTAGGTCATACGGTCACGGTGGCAATGACAGGTACAGAGGCGCTCGAAAAGTTTGTTCCTGAACTATACGATTTGGTGTTCTTAGATATTCAACTCCCCGATATGACCGGATTCGATATTGCTCAGTTACTGCGTAAACAATATAGCGATTTACCTCCTTTGGTCGCGCTAACTGCCAATGTGCTGAAAAATAAAAATGAATACCGAGAAAAAGGGATGGACGATGCGATCAGTAAACCGTTATCGGTTTCTGCTGTTCAAGAGGTGATTGCGAAAATGACAGGAAGCGATGAGCAAGTGAATGAACCGGCAATAGAACAAGCCCCGAGCCAATCCAATATGACAGATGAAGTTTATTTAAGGCTTCTGGATGTGGATATGTTAGAGTCATATGTCAGCATTGTTGGTGCGCAGCCTGTGGTCGACAGTATTGAGCTATTTGAACAAATGATGCCATCGTATATTGAAGTGTTAGATTCGAATATGGTGGCCAAAGATCAGGCAGGTATTGCCTCTGAAGCTCACAAGATTAAAGGGGCTGCAGGTTCGATTGGTCTAAAACGTATCCAAGGTATTGCGCAGAAAGCACAAACACCGGACGCTCCCGCTTGGTGGGAAAATATCACCGATTGGGTGGATGAAATTAAAAATGAATATCAATCGGATATTCAAGTTCTTAAACAGTGGTTAGCGCAAAGGAAGTAATATGAAAAAATTCGTACTCATCGCTTTGATGTCAGCTTTGACCGCCTGTGCTTTTTCTCCCAATGTAAATTGGAAGCAAGGTAGTTTAGCAGTATTGGCGCAAATCGATATTCAACTCAAAAGTAACCTTTGGACTGATCAACTGCCTAAAGTACAGGGCGCAGAGACTCAGAGCCTAAATGGCACATTAACACTAGAAACATCGGGTGAACTGCCGGCTGATCTCAACGTAAATCAATTAGTGATTAAGCAAGGGGATCAAGTCTGGACCATTGATGGTGATAATGTTGAGCTACGTACTCAAAGTGAAGATGTTTGGGAAGTCGTATTTCAGTCATCCATTGAAGTGAACGTTGATAAACCTGTTTCAGTGGCACTTGAATTATCTAATGATGGAAAAAATGCATGGTTAGTTGAGCACAATGTCTCGATTGACAAAGTATACTAATCTCTTCTTCAGAAGATAATCGTATTCACTGATGTAAAAATAAAGCCCCAGTTCAGTTTGAGCTGGGGCTTTTTAATCCATCGTACACTCTGCAATATTTTTGCGAGTTACTTTACTTAGTTGTTTTCTAAGTCACCACAGAAGCGGTAGCCTTCACCGTGAATCGTTGCAATAATTTCAGGTGTACCTGAAACAGATTCAAAGTGTTTACGAATACGACGAATGGTAACGTCAACCGTACGATCATGTGGTTTAAGCTCACGACCGGTCATTTTCTTCAATAAATCGGCACGAGTTTGAATTTTGCCCGGGTTTTCACAGAAGTGAAGCAAGGCACGGAATTCAGAACGAGGAAGCTTATAGCCATCACCACTTGGACTAACCAAAGAACGGCTGTTGATATCAAGAACCCAACCATTGAATTCGTATTTTTCAACAGAGCGTTTTTCTTCTTGTGACGCATTAGCGTTCATTGAACGACTGAGTAGGTTACGAGCACGAATGGTCAATTCTCGTGGGTTAAATGGTTTGGTAATGTAATCATCCGCACCAATTTCTAGCCCTAGAATTTTATCCACTTCATTATCGCGACCAGTTAAGAACATAAGAGCTACGTTAGCTTGTTCGCGTAATTCACGCGCGAGCAGAAGGCCGTTTTTACCTGGTAGATTAATATCCATAATGACCAGGTTGATCGGTTGTTCAGACAATACGCTGTGCATGTCTTCACCGTTACTTGCCTCAAAAACAGCGTATCCCTCTGCTTCAAAAATACTCTTTAGAGTGTTACGAGTCACCTGCTCGTCTTCAACAATAAGAATCTGCGGGGTTTGCATTGGCGTTACCTAAAATTGTGAAAAAACTGTGCTAATAGAACTCATACTAGGCAAAAATATAACATACATGTAATGTTATGTTGATCATAAAGCTATGTATTTTTAACGAAATACTAGTTGTAATTGCCCGCCATCCTTAGACATTAATGATTACTAAAGTCTCCTCTTAGTTACTGGTTCCACTAGTCTATGAAGCGGATTCTATAATGTTAACAGCATGCTAACAACGACCAAATGTTAATTCCAAGCACTTTGTTGATTTACATCAAGAGTTGTAATGTAAGCGTTATTAACAGTCGTAATCAAATGTAAATTGATGTGACTCAGGAGTGTTTATGCAAATTAATTCACATCTTTGGCAAGCTTATTCATCAGTAAGGTTTGACTTCAAAGCGTTAATTAATGCTGAATGTTATGCTGTGATCACAGCTTGGAACCCCGGAAGCGAAAGGTTGTCACATAATGAGAATTGCTTAAACAATCATCGTTTACAGCTCAAACTAAACGATTATGATTGGGTAAGTGTTGTGGTTGGCGACCCAGATTTTCAATGGTTCGAAGAGAGTTTTGCGGTTGCAATGCCACTTGAAGCAGCATTAGACCTAGCTCTCACTTTTAAACAAAACGCCATTTATTTTGTTAGAAATGGTGCACTTTATTTGTACTCTTGTGTCGATTCACACGTCGTACAATTAGGGTCATTAGAAGAAAAATTAAAATAAGTTACCAAACGATTTCTGAGGATAATGAAGAATACCTTGAAATAATTTGGATTCAACACCCGATACCTAGGCCACCTCTGGTAAGTATCTAGCCTTGAGTTCTAATCGAGTATCAAATCTACAAAGAGTCTATCTTTGTTAATGTCCGTATTTTCTGGGATATAAATTCGATCACGTTTAGGTATCGCCAAGACGCACTTTGCGAATTGGAGACATAAAAATCATGGAGGAACGATGAGAGATTTAACGCCAGATATTAGTGATAAATATGGTTCGCAAGTCAGTTTGCTGGATCTTCCGTTACAAAATTTTGGGCAACGCTTCTGTTTTTGGGGGGAGGTTGTAACGGTACGTTGCTACCATGATAATTCCAAAGTAAAAGAAGTCTTGGCACAAAATGGTAAAGGAAAAGTGCTGGTTGTTGATGGTCATGGGTCGTGTCAACGCGCTTTAATGGGCGATCAAATTGCTATTTCAGCGATTGAAAACGATTGGGAAGGGGTCATTATCTATGGCGCGGTAAGAGATGTCGTTGCCATGTCTGAAATGGATTTAGGGATTAAAGCATTAGGTACTTGCCCGATAAAAACAGAAAAGCGTAATGCTGGTGAGATCAACGTTAAACTGACCATGATGAATCAAATCATCTTACCTGGTGATTATATTTATTCAGATTGGAACGGTATGTTGGTATCTCCAACCGAATTAGATCTGACTTTCGATTAAAAACGAAATCCTATCCCTACCTGAACATCTTGCTGCCACCCTTGGTAACCAAGCGTGGCATGCATGTCTAGTTGATCATTAAATCTGTATTGGCTCGATAACTCTGCGGATAAGTCATCACTGTTGTCGTCATGAGCAGCCACTCCTGAAGAATAGGTATTGACGACAGAGTGTAAGGTGCTGCTGAGCAGCAATTTATCATTATATTGGTAGCTTATACCACTCATTACGCCGTTACTTATTTGCGTGGGGTGACTGTCTAATCGCGTACCAACAAAGATATGCCAGTTTGGATCAATGGAATATCGATAGCCGCTGTTCAATGTCCAACTGTCTACTTGACTGCCGTTTTGCTCACTTGAAAAAAATAGTGAAGTGGCAGGTGAGGTTACGCTATCTAATGGTAAAAAATCTGCAGCTAGACAGACGGAAGGCACCAATAGTATGGAACATACGATAAGCCGTAATTTCACCATAACGTCCTCCCTGAATGAATCCTAAATATTGATTAAATAACAATCCAATCAAATGAAACTAGTGTCATTTTAAACTACCTTGTCTGGTTATAAGTAAAGCATAGATACGACATTTTGCTTATTTATTGTTCGATAAGCGCAGCGGGTAAAAACGGATAATATATTGCCATAATGGTATTTTTTGTCGGATTATATAGGTATTGCTATCATTTTAAGTGCATATGCCAAGTAAGAAGAAAAAAAATCAATTTTTAATTGACGGCTGATAGTGAAATAAGGTAAACGTATGGTCACGCAAACACATAAATACGCAAGAACGACAATGTTATCCATCAGCCAAGTAGTAATGACCACCACCATTATTATTACCGACATTACGCATGTTGGGGCAGGCTGCTGAGCGTAAAATTTCACAAAAAAAGGCCTGTATCCCAACGATACAGGCCTTTTTTTATACCTATTTTTATCTTCTCGGAGGGAAGGGATGCGAGTATTAAAGTTTGGAGGCTCATCGTTAGCGGATGCAGATCGTTTTCTAAGAGCGGCTGACATCATCGCCAATAATGCCAAGCAAGAAGAAGTGGCTGTAGTGCTGTCGGCACCAGGAAAAACAACAAACAAGCTTGTTGCCATTATTGAAAGTGCAATGCGCCACGGTGAAGCTGAATTACAAGTAGAACAGCTCGAAACAGCATTTCATACTCTGTTTAACGACATTAAAGCCGTATTGCCAAACATAGAAGGTAATGAATTTGATAAGCAGGTTCGTCAGTCTATGTCCAAATTACGTGAATTTGTACATGGTATTACGCTGCTTAGTATGTGTCCTGATAATGTTAATGCTCGCATTATTAGTAAAGGGGAACGAGTTTCTATTCAGCTTATGAAAGCTGTGATGGAAGCTAAAGGGCTAAAAGCTGATCTGATTGACCCTGTGAAATATCTGAGTGCGCAAGGGGAATACCTGGAAGCCATGGTTGATGTGGAAGCGTCAACCAACAATTTCCGTCAACATCCATTAGCTGATGATCATGTGCATATCATGCCTGGTTTTACTGCGGGTAATAAAAAAGGTGAGCTAGTCTGTTTAGGCCGCAATGGTTCGGATTATTCTGCTGCTGTGTTAGCGGCGTGTTTACGTGCCGATTGTTGTGAAATCTGGACCGACGTTGATGGCGTCTACAACTGTGACCCTCGCTTAGTGAAAGACGCCCGCTTATTGAAATCGCTTAGTTATCAAGAAGCGATGGAACTCTCTTACTTTGGCGCTTCGGTTATGCACCCTAAGACGATTGCTCCTATTGCCCAGTTCCAAATTCCTTGCCTCATTAAAAACAGTTTTAATCCTCAAGGTGCAGGCACATTAATCGGTCAAGATACAGGCGAAGATGAGCTAGAAATTAAAGGCATTACCACGTTAAGTAATTTAACCATGGTAAATGTTTCAGGCCCTGGTATGAAAGGAATGGTGGGCATGGCTAGCCGTGTTTTCGGCACTATGTCTTCCCATGGGGTGTCGATTGTACTGATTACGCAATCTTCTTCTGAATACAGCATCAGCTTTTGTATTGAAGCTGATAATAAAGCTCAAGCACAATTGGCTCTCTCTGATGAGTTTGAATTGGAGCTGAAAGATGGTCTATTAGAACCGGTCGAGTTTATGGATGACTTAGCTATCATCAGTTTAGTGGGTGATGGTATGCGTACTTCTTGCGGAATCGCTTCCCAATTCTTTACTTCGTTAGCTGAAGTTCACGTTAATATCATTGCTATTGCTCAAGGCTCTTCCGAACGAGCAATCTCTGCGGTTATTCCTGAAGGAAAAATTTCAGAGGCGATTAAGACTTGTCACGAAAACTTCTTCAATTCTAAGCATTACCTCGATGTTTTTGTTGTCGGTGTTGGCGGTGTCGGTGGCGAATTGGTCGATCAAATTCATCGTCAGCAGGAAAAATTGGCGACGAAAGGGACCATTTTACGAGTGTGCGGTTTAGCTAACAGTAAAGGCTTGTTGCTCGATAGTGAGGGGTTACCACTCGATAATTGGCGGGATCGCATGGATAGCGTGACGGAAGAGTTCAGTCTTGCTCGTTTGATTGCATTGGTTCAACGTAACCATATTATCAACCCAGTGCTGGTGGATTGTACTTCTAGTGACGAGATTGCTAAACAATACGCTGATTTCTTAGCGGCGGGTTTCCATGTTGTGACTCCCAACAAAAAGGCAAATACCGCTAGCATGGCTTACTATCAGCAGTTGCGTGAAGTGGCGCGTCACTCTCGCCGTAAGTTAATGTATGAAACAACAGTTGGGGCTGGCTTACCTGTCATTGAGAACTTACAGAACCTTATTGCTGCTGGGGATGAGTTAGAACAATTTAATGGTATTCTTTCAGGGTCTTTATCCTTTATTTTTGGTAAGTTAGACGAAGGATTAACATTGAGCCAAGCAACACTACTTGCAAAGGAAAAAGGGTTTACGGAACCTGATCCTCGTGATGACCTTTCCGGGATGGATGTTGCGCGTAAACTGCTTATTCTTGCTCGTGAAAGTGGCATGAAGTTAGAGCTTAGTGATGTAAAAGTTGAACAAGCACTACCACCAGGCTTTGATGATAGTGGCAGTGTTGCTGAGTTTATCGAGCGTCTGCCTCAAGCTGATGAATACTTTACTCAGCTGTTTAATGAAGCGTCTGCTCAAGGCAAAGTGTTACGTTACGTTGGTGAGATTGCTGATGGCCAATGTCGAGTGCGTATCGCGATGGTCGATGAAAATGATCCAATGTACAAAGTAAAAGAGGGTGAAAACGCACTGGCATTCTATAGTCGTTATTACCAACCAATTCCATTAGTGCTGCGCGGATATGGTGCCGGTACTGAAGTAACAGCTGCTGGTGTCTTCTCTGACGTGATGCGAACACTAGGCTGGAAATTAGGGGTTTAATCCACATGAGTTCTGATGACATGGGCGTTGTCGTTTACGCCCCAGCTTCTATTGGTAATGTCAGCGTCGGTTTTGACGTGTTGGGGGCGGCTGTGTCTCCAATTGATGGCACACTGCTTGGTGATAGAGTAGAAGTAAAACTAGGCGACCAACCGTTCAGCTTGGCAACTGCGGGGCACTTTGTGTCTAAGTTGCCATCAGAACCTAAAGAGAACATCGTTTACGATTGTTGGCAGGTGTTCGGGCGTGAGTTAGCGAAAAAACAGTTACCGCTAAAAAATGTGGCGATGACATTAGAGAAGAACATGCCAATCGGTTCAGGTTTGGGCTCTAGTGCTTGTTCAATCGTTGCTGCTCTTGATGCGCTAAACCGTTTTCACGGTCAGCCATTAAATGAGACAGAACTTTTAGCCTTAATGGGTGAGATGGAAGGTAAAATCTCTGGTGGTGTCCACTACGATAATGTTGCTCCTTGTTATTTGGGCGGTGTTCAATTGATGGTGGAAGAGCTGGATATTATTAGCCAAGAAATCCCTTGTTTTGATGATTGGTTTTGGGTGATGGCTTATCCCGGGATCAAAGTCTCTACAGCAGAAGCTCGCGCCATTCTACCTGCTCAATATCGCCGCCAAGACATTATTGCCCACGGTCGTTATCTTGCAGGTTTCGTCCATGCTTGTCATAGTGGGCAAGGTGATTTAGCTGCCAAAATGATCAAAGATGTCGTGGCTGAACCCTATCGTGAAAAACTACTGCCAGGTTTTGCACAAGCAAGAAAATATGCATTATCAGCAGGTGCGTTAGCAACCGGTATTTCTGGTAGTGGCCCTACGCTGTTTAGTGTATGTAAAGAAAAAGAAGTTGCCGAACGTGTTGCACGTTGGCTTGAACAAAACTACGTACAAAATGAAGAAGGTTTTGTGCATATTTGTCGTTTAGACAAACAAGGTTCGAAAGTGACAGGAAGTGAGCTATGAAGCTTTACAATATAAAAGAAAATGATGAACAAGTTTCCTTTGGTCAAGCCGTACGCCAAGGGTTAGGTCGAAACCAAGGTCTATTTTTTCCATCTGAGTTACCGAAGTTCGATGATATCGATGCTTTATTAGCTGAAGACTTTGTGCCACGCAGTGCAAAAATTTTATCTGCATTAATTGGTGATGAACTACCCGCAGAAAAGGTTTATGAATTAGTAAACAACGCTTTTCAATTCCCAGCGCCAATTAAACAGGTTAAAGATGGAGTTTATGCGTTAGAGTTATTCCATGGCCCGACGTTAGCGTTTAAAGACTTTGGTGGCCGTTTTATGGCTCAATCACTAGCTGCTGTTTCTGATGGTGGCAAAATCACTATTTTGACGGCAACGTCTGGTGATACAGGTGCTGCAGTCGCGCATGCTTTCTATGGTATGGAAAATATCAACGTCGTGATTTTGTACCCGAAAGGCAAAATTAGCCCTCTACAAGAAAAGTTATTCTGTACTCTCGGTAAAAATATTCACACAGTCGCGGTTAACGCAGACTTTGATGCTTGCCAAACTTTAGTTAAACACGCATTTGATGATGCTGAATTGCGTGAGCAAGTCGGTCTAAACTCGGCTAACTCAATTAATATTAGCCGTTTAATGGCACAGATCTGTTATTACTTTGAAGCGGCTGCTCAAATGAGCAAAGCTGAGCGTGAAAATCTAGTAATCTCAGTGCCAAGCGGTAACTTTGGTAACTTAACCGCAGGCCTATTGGCGAAAGCGCTTGGTCTACCAGTTAAGCGTTTTATCGCGGCGACCAACGCGAATGATACTGTGCCTCGTTATCTTCAAACAGGTAAGTGGGAGCCAAAACCAACTGTTGCAACCACATCTAACGCAATGGACGTGAGCCAACCTAATAACTGGCCGCGTATTGAAGAACTATGCAAAGTTCAAGGATGGGGATTGGAAACATTAGGTAAAGGTGCTGTGGTTGAGGATGCACAAGCTGCTGAATCAGTATGCGACCTGAATGAGTTAGGTTACTTATGCGAACCACATGGTTCCATTGCTTATCGCGTATTAGAAGAGCAGCGTCAAGCAGACGAAACAGGTCTGTTCTTGTGTACTGCTCACCCAGCTAAATTTAAAGAAGTTGTCGATGATATCTTAGGTTCTGATATCGAACTTCCTGCACCTTTAGCGAAGCATGCTGCGATGGATCTATTGTCTCTAAACTTTGACAACGATTTTGCGAAATTGCGTGAGTTACTGATTAAAGTACAGCAAGCTTAATGGTTATAGGGCGGTGCTTGCGCCGCCTTTATCTTCGATACAACTTTTATTGTCTATACAAATGAAAAGCGATGCCCTAGGGCACCGCTTTTTTATTTGTAACCGGATAAACTATCCCGATTGACTGACGCTATATTACATAGATTCAGTGAAAGTACGTGAGATAACATCACGTTGTTGTTCTGGAGTCAATGAGTTAAAACGCACTGCGTAACCAGATACTCGGATAGTTAATTGAGGGTATTTTTCTGGGTGATCGATAGCGTCTAGTAGAGTTTCACGGTGTAAAACGTTAACGTTTAGGTGTTGGCCACCTTCAACAAGTGGAGCGGCTTTAACTGCAACTTCACGGCCTTCGTATTCACCTAGATCGCTAACAGGAACAACTTGATCCGCTTCGAAACCATTTAATGCAGCAACACAACGAGCTTCGTTAGTTTCGTTGTTGATCAACCAAATAGAGTTTAGTAGTGCGTCGTTAGCTGCTTTAGTAATTTGAATACCTTGGATCATCACAATCTCCTAAACCACTTAATGTGGTGTTTGTTGGTGTTAAATTTCAATTCTTTTGTCGAGCTTGGTATTGTATACCTAATGACCACAATTATAGTATTGATTTAAGTCAAATAACAACAATTATCCATGTTTTTTTAGAGGTTATTTTCTTGATTTGAATCAATAAGATTAATAAAAATAACGAACTAACAGTATATTTGATGAATTAAAAAATAGTTGTATTGGTTAAATGTTGTAAATTTACTACATTTTATGTTTTTTAATATGCTCACTTTGCATAATATCAATCTGTTAGAGTGTAAAACTGAAAGTGAAAAGTGATTTAATGACAAATTCTAACTTGGCATTTAACAAGAAATTCATCGGAGCACATGTCTCGGCTGCGGGTGGGGTGGATCAGGCACCTAAACGAGCTAAGGAAATCGGTGCCAATGCTTTTGCCTTGTTCACCAAAAATCAACGGCAGTGGGTTGCCAAACCGCTGGATGATAAAGTGGTGGCAAACTTTAAGCGTTTATGTGTCGCTTTAGGCTACTCTGCTGATCAAATCTTGCCGCATGACTCATACCTGATCAATTTAGGTGCACCTGACGACGAAAAGCTCGCAAAATCGCGCGCAGCGTTTATCGATGAGATGGAACGTTGCCACGAACTTGGACTTAAGCTATTGAATTTCCATCCTGGAAGTCATTTAAAACAGATATCTGAATCTGAGTGTCTGAGTAAGATAGCTGAATCAATCAATTTAGCTCACGAAGCGGTGCCCAATGTTATCGCTGTGATAGAAAACACCGCGGGGCAGGGAAGTAATTTAGGTTGGAGGTTTGAGCATCTTGCTGAAATTATTGAACAAGTAAAAGATAAATCTCGAGTTGGAGTATGTATTGATACTTGCCATACCTTTGCGGCTGGATACGATTTAACCTCAACCGAAGCTTGCGAAGCAACGTTTGCAGAGTTTGATAAAGTGGTAGGGATGCACTATTTAAGGGCAATGCATATTAATGATTCAAAAAATGAATGCGGTAGTCGCGTTGACCGCCATCACTCTTTAGGGGAAGGAACCATTGGCTGGTCTTGTTTTGAATATATCGCTAAGGATCCTCGTTTTGATCATATCCCTCTGATTTTAGAAACAATCAATCCCGATATTTGGCACCAAGAAATTGCAACATTACGTCGTTTTCACCAAGAGGCGTAATTTTTTTGTGATGATCGTTCAATGTGGCATCTTTTTTTCATAAGTTATTATGACGTAGTTGTAATGGAGGAATTCACAATGTCACATACCACACCAAGAATGATGGCTTCTCGCCCACAGAGTTATGCTCATCGTATGCTTGTACCCAATCGTCATGTGAATGGGCAAGGGCATCATCGATCACCTCAGCGTGCATCTAAATAATGCGCTATGGAATAGACTGAGTTATTAAGAGATTGCTTTCTGCATCTTGACCTCAATTAGGTATACAATACCCTGATTAGTTGAGAATTAAGGATCTTTTATGACTCAGTCATTGACCTGGCATGACGTGATTGGTGCCGAAAAAGAGCAAGATTATTTCCGTCAAACCCTGCAATTTGTAGATTCAGAACGTCAAGCTGGAAAAGTTATTTACCCATCCACGCATGATGTCTTTAATGCCTTTCGCTTTACCGAATTTAATCAAGTTAAAGTCGTGATGCTCGGCCAAGACCCATACCATGGTCCAAACCAAGCACATGGCCTATGTTTTTCTGTTCTTCCTGGTGTTAAAACACCACCTTCATTAGTCAATATTTATAAAGAGTTAGCTCAAGATATCCCAGGGTTTCAAATCCCTTCTCACGGCTATTTAGAGAGTTGGGCGAAACAGGGAGTGCTGATGCTTAACACTGTTCTCACTGTTGAACAAGGGAAGGCGCACTCGCACTCTAAGACAGGATGGGAACGTTTTACAGATAGAGTGATTGATGCCTTAAATCAACATGGAGAGGGCATTGTGTTTCTATTATGGGGGGCTCATGCACAGAAAAAAGGCAGCATGATTGATACTCATCGCCATTATGTACTAAAAGCACCTCACCCTTCGCCTCTTTCTGCTCATCGCGGGTTCTTTGGTTGCCACCATTTCTCACAGGCTAATCAACTGCTTGAGCAGCAAGGTAAGTCGCCTATTGATTGGCAGCTAGAACATACCCCGCCAACTATTTAGTTAGCGATTGAGACTTAACTAATCCGTGTTACTTTCAACATAGTATCACTATGCCTTCAAATCAGTGTCTTGCCTAAGAGCGAATACATCCTCGCTGAAACAGCGTCTTGAGGTTACTTGGGGATAATGATTATGGTTGATATTAAATATTCGACCGTAGTCAAAGTGTCTACAAAGTGAGTTTTATACACTTAAAGTAGATATATACCCAAGTGACATTGCCTAACAGAGGTTACACTTCTATTAGTTGTAGTGATAATTAAGTTATAGCGGTATGCAGGTTGTTTCCCCTATGAGGTCATTTGGGCATATAAGGAGCGGCACTATGATGATTGAGCGGATTAGACGTGAACATGGTTATATGGTTCGATTACTCGCTATTCTACGCCATAAATTTGAAGAGTTACGAGCAGAGCAAGGAATTAGCTATAGTTTGGTAAAAGAGATCGTTGATTACTTAGCGACGCATTCAGAAGCAATACACCACCCTAAAGAGGACATTATTTATCGTTATTACATTGATAAATACGGTGTAGATGAAAACATGGCGAATTTGGAGAAAGAGCATCTCTCTTTAGCCGAGAAAACTCACGAGTTTCTTAATTTAGTTGAGATGATCCTTCAAGATGCGATTGTGCCTCAAGATGTTTTTCTCAAACAATTAGAAGGGTTTATTGTGGCTCAGAAACAGCATCTGGATTTAGAAGAACAATCGGTGCTACCAAAGATTAATCAAACCTTTTCAGCAGAAGATTGGCAGGCTGTTGAATCGATGTGGAGTCAAAATGAATCGGATCCTGTGTTTGGTGAGACGATCGCAGACCGTTATAAACAGATAGCCCAGTTAGTCAGAGCCACTGATCTTGAGTACCATTAATTTAAGTCATCGTAAATAAAAGAGGCATCACTTGGATGCCTCTTTTTTACTAATTCTAAATTTGTTGAATGTCACTAATATCTAAGCAGGCATCCATTTCCATTAGTTCCCTCTCTAGCTGTCGTTTGTCCCTTAGCGCTTCGATTTCTCTCCACATTCTTTTACCCGGTTTGGCTGCACGGGCAGCGCGAATTTTATTAATTTCGTTTTCTAACAGTTCCACTAAATGCATATCATCCATAAGCAAGCCTCATCTGAGTGGTTGTTCATTAATAAATGCCAAAGTACTTCAATCCTTGAGTGGATTTATTTACCACGCAACAGCGAGCGTATCTATGATTTGTTTCTCATTTGTTACGCTATAATTAAAGTTTTTTGTTATTTGGAGTCAGATTCACATTTTTACCACTTTAGTGGTGGTTAAAAAATCATCAATCAAATAACGCAAACGATTAAATGATAAAAAACTGCTTGTTAAATTACTGTTGAGAAAATAGAGCTAATTTTTATTACTGTTTGTTTTTTGTTCAAACGCGCTTTTTTTAAATTTTTTATCTAAAAAATTATCCATTTTCAGTGTAACAGCCTTGATTCTCAAAGGATGAGATTCATTTGTAATGGATTACTCTATGTGGTGATATTTTATACTAGTATGTTGCGTGTTTTGTGGGTTTATGTTTCTTATTTGTGCGTCTAATGACTAATGAACTGTTAATATTAGGTGATTATATAGTAAAAAATAACATTTTTATGCATATGATTTGCTATTGATTTTTTCGCTTCGAGTCTGCATTATCCCGCCGTCAATCTATGTGCTGGATATTAATGAAAGGATTCATCTGCCTTAGGACAACTAAACGTACGTGCTTAACTTCCTACAATCGCCTTGTGCGAAGTACGTTTGATATGCTCAGATTTTTTACATCGGAGCACTAGTCAAAACTCTACGAGAGGTTCCTTGTGACAGATTTAATTAATTTATTGAACGACCTGCTTTGGGGGTCGATTCTTGTATATTTACTTGTTGGTGTTGGTATTTATTTCACCATACGTCTTGGTTTTATCCAAGTTCGCCATTTTGGGCACATGTTCTCTGTATTGAAGAACAGCCGCAAAGACGACAGCTCAGGCATCTCATCTTTTCAAGCGCTTTGTACAAGCCTAGCTGCACGTGTCGGTACTGGTAATATGGCTGGCGTTGCCGTTGCATTAACTGCAGGTGGCCCTGGTGCTATTTTTTGGATGTGGGTAACTGCAATGCTGGGCATGGCTACGGCATATGCTGAAAGTACGCTTGCTCAGTTATACAAAACTCGCGATAAGTCAGGCGCATTCCGTGGCGGTCCTGCTTACTATATGGAAAAAGGCTTAGGTATGCGTTGGATGGGGGTTATCTTCTCTATCTTTCTACTGATCGCATTTGGTCTTGTTTTCAACGCAGTTCAAGCAAACTCTATTACCAATGCGATTCACACTGCATTCCATATTGATGAGAAGTTCATCGGTATCGGTATCGTTATCCTAGCGGGGTTCGTTATCTTTGGCGGTATTCGTAAAATTGCTCGCACAGCAGAGATTATCGTTCCATTCATGGCGCTGGCTTATTTAGCTATCGCTCTGTTTGTGATGTTCTCTAACATTGAGAAATTACCAGACATTGTTGCTCTGATCATTAAGAGTGCTTTTGGTTTCCAACAAGCTGCCGCTGGTGGTGTGGGGTACGCCATTGCTCAAGCAATGATCAACGGTGTAAAACGTGGTTTGTTCTCAAACGAAGGTGGTATGGGTTCTGCGCCAAACGCGGCGGCAACAGCAACACCTTACCCTCCACACCCGGCCTCCCAAGGTTATGTACAGATGCTTGGTGTATTTACCGATACTATCGTTATCTGTTCAGCAACAGTGGCGATTATCTTGATGTCTGGTGAGTATGTGCCACACAGCGAAATCACAGGTATTGAACTGACTCAACGCGCATTAAGTGCACAAGTCGGTGGCTGGGGCGGAACCTTTATCGCATTGGCTATCTTCTTCTTTGCCTTTACTTCAATTATTGCAAACTACTCATATGCTGAAACGAACCTTATCTTCTTAGAGCAACGTAATAAGAAAGGATTGATTCTGTTCCGTATCATCTTTCTAGGTATGGTTATGTTTGGTTCATTGGCGAACTTACCAACGGTATGGTCAATGGCTGATGTTTCTATGGGACTAATGGCGATTGTTAACTTAGTTGCGATTATATTGTTGTCCGGAATCGTGGTTAAGCTGACCAAAGATTACAACCAGCAGTTAAAAGCAGGTAAATTGCCTACTTTCGATGTGAACGATTACCCAGAGCTAAAAGCACAGCTTGAAGAAGGTATTTGGGATCAAAATAAAAAAGCGTAGTTCTTTTTAGTATTACGTATCTTGCTATGATTGGTTAAGCCCATAGCAAAGATAGAAAAAGCCATGCAGACAGTGCATGGCTTTTTTTACAGCCAACATATCTAAATAGTTGTTTGATATAGGTAACAGTATCTATGTTTTTATTTGATTAACTTAGATTGATAGTCTAACTTTAATTTAGATTATTTGATTGGGTATTGTATGGAACACTTTTACCACCTTGTAGCAACAAGTAGATCAATAGAAATTGGTGATATTGAGTTAGGTGCTTCACCGGACTCATTAGACTTCACTGTGAATAAACCTATGCGCTTTGACGGCATTAATCTGTTGTTTTCCTCTTGCGGTGAGCCAGAGTTCTATGCCAATGCGTTTATTATGAGTCGTCGCATTGTCGAAGGGGTTAAAGATACGAAGCCAACTTCGTATGCTCTGCTTCGCTTTTTTCGTTTTTTAGGGAAGAACAACCTCAATTGGAATGATGAAAATAAAGAGCTTGAGCGTTATCCCATTTATCTCTTCAGAAACTATTTAGATAAACAGATTGCTAAAGGAAACATGCGCCGAAGTGTTGGGGCATCGACTTTATCTGTTATTCGAAGATTCTATTTATTTTGCTTGCGCCACGGTTATGTGGAAAATCTTCCATTTGAGGTGCATGGTCATAATAAATACGGTCAAATGCTGACGGACATCACCATTAAGAGTCCTAAGCAAGAGACCGACCTTACCCCTATGAATGACTTGGACATCAAGCATATTCGAGATAACTGGCATCGAGCAGGAATTTCAGGCGAGTTTCGGTTGTTGGTAGCGACTGCAATTAATTCTGGTCTAAGAGCGATTGAGGTTGCTGATATAAAACCTCGCCACTTCAAAGTTCCCGAGGGCTTTAAGGGTAAAACTTACACAGATATCAATATTGGCCCTTCTCATGGTTGTTATACCAAATACAGTAAAGACCGCACGATTTCGATGCCTATTTGGTTAATGGAGCAAGTAACTCAATACTGTGAAAGTGAGCGGTACAAGGAGCGTAAACGGCTCTACTTTTTCAATACAGGTGATGAAGATGCGCCCGTATTTATCACAAAGGAAGGGAATCGTTTCAAAGAACAGGGGCAACGGTCAAATTCCATTGATACGCTTTGGGGGCGGTTAAGAAATGCGATTAAGGAAAACTGTAACCCTCACTTCGACCACGATTTCCATGATACGAGAGCGACCTATGCGGCTAATAAGCTCGACCTCTTGCTCAATATACCTGAATTGAGCACGACACAGGCACTGAAACTACTGAAAGATGAACTTGGACATAAGGACTTATCTGTGACCATGCGTTATTTAACGCATTGGGAAGGCAACCCAACCAAGAACCAAGTGCCTGAGTTAATGATGGCATTATTGGAAGAGGAACACATCATATGACGGAGAACTTTGACTCAGATAAGCCTGATAATGTTCGTACCTATCGCTCTATTCCGAACGATGAAATGCAATCAGACAACCCACTGTCCAAAATTCATCAATGGAAATATATCTGGGTAGCAGGTTCTGGAGTGAACTACACATGTGACTTCAAAGATTGGCTGCAATATAGCACTAAGGGGCATGTTTCTCTGCTGATTTCTAAGTTTGAACAATCAGGTTGGGCAGAGGCGACTAAGGTAACTAACTTTAAGTTTATTGGTGATATTTTAAAGCATAACTTCAACAGCCAATCCCAACAGAAGGCGAACAAGGCTGAGTTCTCAGCAGAAACGTGTGTGAACTATATTCAGGCTTCATGGCTGTCTCAAAGAACAACAGGTGTCGGACTGCATGGCAAGCCGATAAAAGCCAGCACTTTGGGATGGCGAGCTTCAAGCTTTAACTCAATCCTAAAGAAGTTTGGTTTTGGTCAAATTCCTAAAGCGGCTCGAAACCTTGATACCGTGAGTGCATCGTTAGATTCCAATAACTACAACAAGAAAGAGTTAAAACGTATCGCTCGTGCGCTATTGTCGGATAGAAAGTTGCTCTACAAAGAGTATTTGAATGAGGCTATCAGCGAAGGTAAGCGAACAATTGTATTTAATCGTCTTATCTACAATGCGGTGTTCCTCTATGTGTATTACACCGCAGCGGGACAAACAGAGGCGCTGAATACCTTTGTCGTGGAAGATGGTTGGAGTGTTGATAAGGCAGGCGGCAAGCGAATTTCGGTAAAAGGCTTGAAAACCCGTGGCTACAAAGAAGAGTCTCGTTCATTTACCCCAAGGGCGGTGTCTAAAACCTTTTTTGAAGAACACTTCGAGTTGTCGAAGCTGAACGCTGTTTATGTGGGGCTGGATAAGCATTATCTCTTTAGACGACGCGATGGTAAGAAGCCAAGGGCTGAAAATCTCCATATCTACATTGCAAGTCTAATGAGACGCTCCGTTTTACTGCAAACAATGAAAGCGGCAAATCCAGATTTTTCCTTAACCTGTGAGCGTTTGAAGTCATCCATTAAGCAGTACGCAGAGGAAAAGCTCGGGCGACAAGAGGCGATGGAGAGCAGTCGTAACTTATCTGAAAGTACATGGAATAATTCAGATTACAGCAAGAACTCAAAAGCAGTCGCACATCGTGAATTGGCTTTTGGAACTGCCACACTCTTTGCCTTGGGTTGTAACCCAACAGGAGGTGTTACAGCAGCAATAGCCACAACGAAAGCACAGCATTGTGAAGTTCTGTCTAGCGAAGAAGTCGATGTGCTTAGAGCGTCTTCTAGCGTACCTGTGGACGATATTGCTAACGGAGGGGTATGTAAAGGTGAAGATGTTCCGCAAAAACGTGAGTTCCAAAAAAGCAATCTAGAAACGGGATTGTTAGATGATGACGATGTGAAAAATACCGCTTGTGGTTATGTTATCAAGTGCTTCATATGCCGAAATTTTGCTGTTGTTGATGAGGTTCATGACATTTGGCGTTTGCTGTCGTTTGAGTTTCGTCTCAATGAGGCGGTAGTAGCCCATAAAAGCCTTGACCACTTCATCAAGAATTTCAGCGAGGTGAAGTCAGCGATTCGGGATATAAAGAAACGCTTCAAGAAAAGAAACCTCAAGGCAGCGGAAAAATACCTAGAGCGGCAAGGTTGCCACCCTCTGTGGGATGAAGATTCTATTCAAGATATTTTTAAGGGGTAAGTATGTTCAGCATTAGCCATGCCCACGCGCTGTTTGAAAAATACGCTTTGCCTAACAATGAAGTTTACCCCGTACCGACAGAGAGAACTGTAGTCAGCGTAAAGCGGGACGGCAGTCCTGCCTCTTACTTTGAGGATGATGTTTGGGATTTTAATGACCTGTTCAACACCAAGAAAGAAAAAAAATCGACCTACACTCTAACGTTCCGAGCTCAAAAGCATAACCCTAAACTGTTATTAGAGTTTAAGCAGAGAATTTATTGGTTGATATGGGGGGGTAAAAAAACTTTGCTGAGTATTGAGGGGAAAACCTTTAGGAAGGTAGGGCAGATTAAGGATATACAGACAAGGGTTGACGTACTACTGAGAGTGTTTGCTAATACGTCTATCAACGCTTTTTCTTATATTTCAAATGACATTGTATTTTCGCAATTCAAAGAGTCACTACGTGGGGGGAGTGAAGAAAGTATTATCAAAAAACTGGACGCTCTCAATGTACTCACACAGGTTAACCTACACTTCCCTGAGAACGCTAGGTTTAAAATCCCCTACCAAGAAGGCGAGAGCGCAAGAAAGGTTGCCAAGAAATATGCCGCTTATGGTAAAGGGAATTATCCTACAGTCATCCCTGTTATTTATGAGCAATATCTTTGCCGTTTAATTCAGGATGTGGAGTCTGCCTACCGAGATTTCATAGGCGGGCGTACCCTCGAAGCGGATGTGGAAGCAAAGTATCGTTCATTACTGTCTGAAAATGATATCGAACAAGAAATCGAGACTCTATATCAGGAACTTATTCTCGATATTGAGGTTGAGAAAAAAGCAAAAAACAAAGGCATTTCCCCTCAAGAGGTGCTTGATGACTATCGAGATAAAGCTAAGTTCGAGGTTGAGTCTACCTATCGCAATAAGGCCCATAGAGGCGTTATCGATGTCTATAAAAAAGATAATGTCTTGTTAGATGTAAAAGCGTATGCCCAATCAAAAGGGATGACTGAAAATCAAGCCACAGGTGCTTTTAGAATGATTGAAGGGGCGTGTTTTGGCGCTTGTTCGGCATTCACTGGAATGAGGGTGAGTGAATTAACCCAGATTGATGGTGACTCATACAAAGAGATTGACATTGATGGGGTGAAGTTTTGCACAATGCGCTCTTGGACGGATAAGTTGGAAAAGCTAAGTCGTGAGGATACATGGGCGTGTGCGCCAATCTGTGAGAAAGCGTTATTAATATTAACAGTGTTAAATGATAAGTATCGCTCCATCTCCGGTGATATTCATCTATCCCCACGCTTTTCATTCAAAGGTCAAGGAAGTGGATGGACAGGCGATATTATTAATCGTCAGTTAAAAGATATTCAACTCTATACTCAGAACTTACGTAAGCTATTCTATTTTTACAGCCTTCATATCGATATTCGTTACCTTCCAGAAGAGATGGATGAGGTTTTTAACCTGTTAAATCCCATCGTTCACGAGAAGTTTAACCCGATACAGAAAAATGAGCGTGGAGAGCTGTACTGGCGCTTTAGTACCCACTCGTTAAGACGGACATTTGCTCATTTTGTGGTTGGTCATGGATTGGTTTCACTAGCCTCGTTGAAGCATCAATTTAAGCATATACACCTTTCAATGACGGCTATTTATGCGAGTCATTCTGAGGTATTAACTCTACTTGGTATTCAAAACCCAGCCCAAATTAAAGAGCAGATCCAAAAGCAAGAAATAGAGTCTCACGCTGAGTATCTTAAGGATATGATTGAGCATCCCGAAGAACAATCTGGCGGTTTCATGATGTCCATGAGCGGTGAGTCTATAGTAGTGGGTGATGCTAGGTTTAATCAGTTGGTTGAAGACACAAAAGGTGCAAACAAATCTACAGGGTTCGGCACTTGTTTTTCTGGTGTGTCATGTAGCATGGGACATTTGTTTGAGCCATCTAAATGCGTAGGTAGGGATTGTGAGAACCTTAACGTAAACAAAGCTGAAGCGGAGAACTGGGTGATAAGGCGAGATAGGTGTGTTGAAAAAATAGAAAAAATGAAAGAAATGGGGATGTTCAATCGTAGCTCACTAGCTACACAATTAAGTGATATTCGAACAGCCGAAAAAGTGATGGCTGACCACAACATTCAATTTGAAAAATATCGAGTGGAGGCTCTGTAATGGCGACGGTTGCAACAAAACTAGAGAATGCATTTAAGGCTCTTTTGAAAGAGGGCAAAAAAATCAGCCCCTTATGCTGTTGAAAGGCGAGCCGGAGTTTCTAATGGTTCATTGAAGAATCATATTGTTCTGCTTGAGAAAGTGTTGGCGGAAAAAGAGAAGTACGCCACCGACCCAACTAATGTAGGGGTTGTAAAGGCTGAAGCTAATAAAGCTAAAGCAAAAGTTTCAAAGGATAAGTACCAAGAGATTTTGGATAAAAACGAAAAGCTTCGAGCTGAGAACGAGCAGTTCAAAGGTGAGCTGAAGGAAATGGCGGATAAAGTCGCTCAGATGACTTGGGAGTTGCACCGCTACAAAACCAAAACACGCAAAGACTCAACAAACGTACATAACTTGAAAGCATAAATTGAAAGGGCTAGGTTGTGGCATAGCTTGGTCTGTCACGTTTATGCCCCATTTCTGTTTACGAAATATCAGATCCACTCAATTTTCTTTATCAATATCCAAACTTAGCAATGACTATATTTTTTGTATAATTGCATAATTATCGTCAATGTCGTCTTTTTAGTTGTTAACCAAGACATTATCGGTATTTTGTCACGATGAATTATTAAAAACTGATCTTTCTATCTATAAATCATAGGATTGAAGATTAGTTGGTAAACTGGGAGTGAGATTAGGCGGACAATGTCACATGGACACTTTCCACCTAAGAACTTTTATGCTGCTTATAAGCTTATGGGAATTTGATAAATGGAATGGTTTATTGCTGTAGTTAGCGCACTAATTGGTGCTGTAGTAGGTGCTCTCGTTAGCTACCTATTTACCGATAAGAACAATAAACAAAGAACAAAAAGATTAGAATCAGCTTTCTACAATGAGTTTGAGTATCTATCAGAGACGCTCGAAAATTGGTTCCCCACCTTAGGTAGTTGAATACCAAGAGCCATTAAGGGAGCAATATTCAGGCTTGCCATTTTTGGATCTTTCATTAATTGATGCACTTGTAATCGAACTTGCGAGCACTGACAAGGTCGTAACTCCAGCACAAAGGAAACTGATAGTTCGCCTACGACCGGTAATCACAAGCCTTGTGAAAAACAACGAAAAGCGCGGCAAATATGAAGATTCTTGGATGTTGAATAGTCACACAATGGATAATTCTGAAGAACGAGACTGCTCGAAAAATATAAGTTTTTACACAGGACTTCTTCTAGTTGATGTAACTCAGGTAATCTTCCATCTTAAAAAACTAAGTGCAGAAAAAGAGCGTTTCATCTTTTCGAAAGAATCAACTAGGGCGGATTTGGCTAAAGCATGTTGTTTCTCTAGCGGTATTCCCTATGATGAAACGGTGTGGAAACCTATGCTTCTTAGGTTGGGACTTAAGTAAACATAATCAGCATAACGCGTTGCTCACCCCTTAACAGGGCGTTGGTCTTGCGCTAAAACAAAATTGTCCACTTTCGTTTCAGTTGGGTCTGGCTGAAACGTTTTTTGCCCCAAAATCATTCAGCCAACCAGTGTCAAACTTTTAGAACAGGATAAAGCATATTTTTCAAAATGAATAAATATGCTTTTAGCCATTTTCCTTATACACATTCGATTAATTAAATGATCAAAATTGCTCTGTTCCTAAAGTAGAAATAAATCACTCTGTTTTTGTCAGAGCGAGACTGATTCCAAGCACAACATTGCGTAATCAACATGTTGTCGTAAGTTTCAAAACACAGATAGGGTTATGTTAGTTGTCAGGCTCAACCGGCAATAATCACTAAGATTTTGAGTGATACATGGGTTGATGTTTTTGACTCGATTCTGACCAGAAATTGATGTTGAACTGCGCATCATCACTGAGTTCAATTCGATGCCAATATTGTGGTGGGCTGGTCGCAAATTGTCCTGCGTTAATAACCACGACCGCTTCTGGTTCAGTGGTGTGTTTTCATCAGCAAAGCCGTAGTAAGTCACCTGACCTTCCATCACACATAACTGACCAAATACACCTTTAGCTGTATTGTCGATGATTAAGTAGTGCCTGAGGGACATTCTCTTTAGTGAAAAAAGGGGTTGAGCTGTTGAATCGTCCAATTTTTGGAATACGTAGATGTGACATAGTTATATCCTCTCTGATTTAAATCGTATTCAGTTTAATACTTATAGCATCTGGGCTTTATTGGTCGTTTGAGACAACTCACGAAGCAGTGAAAATGCTTGAGTGATTTGTTTCGCCAGCTACGATAAAACCCGCCATTTGATTACGTTCATTTTCCGCTTTTGCCACAATGCCAGGTACTGAGAAAACTGTACATTCCACAGCACAATATTGTCAAAGTTGCCCGCAAGCTGAATGGGATAACTTGGTGTTTTCACTTTTATCATCGTAGGCGGAAGTGCTAATTGTGCATCTTGACCTAATAGCTGCTTGCCCCAGAACATTGGCGCTTAACACGATCGTGCTGAAGATAAGGCAATCAGGCGTCCCTGAATTTCAGCGCAATCGCCGCTAGTGCGTAACATTGGCAACCTGAAGTCTGTAGATGAGCATCAACAGCGATGCCCCTTGTTTACTTCAATTCCCGACTCTATAGCTAACTGGGTATGTGTACGTAAGCCGGTCAGCAGATATCACTACGTCTGATTCAATCACTTGACCACTAGTCAATGTAGCAACGTACGAGTTCTCTGAACAGTTCAACTCGGCGACACTATTACCAGCGCCAAGTTGAATGCCCTTGCTAGTTGTTAAGCTGATTTTCTAGTGGTAACGCAATGAATTCGGGGATGAGATTAGCTAACAGGTGCGGGTTTGGCTTCAACAACCGTCACTGCTTTACCCGCACTTGCCAGATCCATGGCAATACTCACACCGATCAAACCACCTCCTACAACTAATACGCGTTTCGCGCTGCTAAGTTTTACTTGTGCTAATTGATACTCTTGTAATGAATTCAGCGTAATAACTTCATTACTTGCATTACCCGACATAGGGGTACAAACGCTTTTGCTCCTGTCGCAAAC
The DNA here is from genome assembly GCF_015686695.1 of Vibrio nitrifigilis. Lineage (NCBI taxonomy): Bacteria > Pseudomonadati > Pseudomonadota > Gammaproteobacteria > Vibrionales > Vibrionaceae > Vibrio > Vibrio nitrifigilis. The sequence continues at coordinate 3,086,620 of NZ_JADPMR010000001.1, forward strand.
ACTAATTTTGAATACTCATAAGAACGACCATTTGCCATCACTTGCTGCGCCCGTGTATCCACATTTTCGATTAAAGTGTTGGCAAACAGCTCAATATTCTGCTCTTGGGCGAACTCTTCACCGTATTTCACGACTAAATCAAGAGCTGTTTGTTTTTTACTGAACACATGACTCAAGTCTGGTTTGTTGTATTCCGCTCCGTCATCGGCAGTAAATACTTGAATCGGGATATGTGCGTCCATTCGACGCACAGTTTTAACTAACTGGTAAGCAGCAAAACCACTACCAATAATGACGATTGGTGCTTGCATCGCAGTCTCCTTAACCTTGTATTCAACAAATACGTCTTTACCCAAGTGACATTCCGGGC